>JADJXV010000001.1 GCA_016720145.1 Ignavibacteria bacterium
GGTTTGCGGGCGGTGCAGGAAATGCCCGGTCATGCTGATATTTCGACGACACAGATTTATACGCATATTGATCGGGATTATATCAAGGAAGTGCATCGGATCTTTCATCCAAGCGGGTGAGAATAAAAGCATAGGACGAATTGGAGAGATTAAATCTTATTTTTGTAAAATACTAATTATTGTTGTAGAAAATATACTACTTAACATCAATGAACGAAATTGAAATTACTAATCTGTTGATACAAGCTGATTCGGAATCAACGAAAGGCAATTACGTTGAATCTGATAAAATTGTACATCTCGTGATGGAGCAGGTGGACTCATTATCAGATCAGTATGCTTATGCGTTAGCAGTATTAGCGACGACTGAAGATCTGCGTGGCAATCATGATCGAGCACTAGTACTTGCAAATGAGGCTTTACAATTGGCCGATAAGAATAATCATACAAATAGCAAAGCCAAGGCATTGAACACGTTAGGGAAAATTTATTTACATATAGGATCGTATGAATTAGCGCTTGATAACTTCTATAAAGCTCTTGCATTATACCAAAGTCGAGAAGATCCTGTATTAGTAGCATTAGTAACCGGAAATATTGGAGTTACTTTTGTGAGTCTAGGAAAATATGATAGTGCATTAGAATGTTATTTGCAAGCATTGGCTGTGTATGAAAAAACCGATGATTCAGCAAAACAGGCGATGGTTTTAGGTAATATAGGTGTCGCTTATCGTCATCTTGGGACATACGATAAGGCAATAGAATACTATACAAAGTCTCTTGTTCTATATGACGAACTATCTGATAATTCAGGAATTGCAAGGATTACCGGCAATATTGCAAATTTATACACAGCTCTTGAATCGTATGATAAGGCACTCGAATACTACATCAAAGCACTTGATGTCCATCTCGCTCTTGGGTCGAATACCAATGCTGCTCGAGTGATTGGGAATATTGGTGGAGTATATTATTCATTGGATATGTTTGACAAATCATTGGAGTATTTCAAACGTGCTTTATCACTCCATGAAAATCTTGGAGAAAAATCAGGAATAGTCCGTGCAATTGGAAATATCGCAAATGTATATGTAGCAACAGGTTCGTACAATCAGGCGTTGGAATATTTTACAAAAGCACTCGCTTTACATGAAGAATTAGGTGAAAAATCAGGCATTGCAATCATTACCGGGAATATTGCTGAACTGTATGCTGATGAAAAATTCGATGGATATTCTCCTCTCCTTGCAGAAAAATACTTTCTTCAATCGATTGCATTGAGCGAAGAGCTTGGCCGAAAACAAAGCTTATATGAATTACTTAAAATGCTTTCGTCATTATTAGAAAAAACAAATCGCAATTCTGAGGCATTTGAATATTTTAAAAAATTCTATGCTTTAGAAAAAGAAGTACAATCTGAGGAAACCAAAAAGCTGGCACAGAAAGCAGCGTATGAGCGACAAATCGGAGAAATGCAACGGGAGCAGGAGGTGACAGAACGTATTCTTCATAATATTTTACCAAAAGAAATAGCTATTCGAATCAGACGTGGAGACCAGAAAATCGTTGAAAATTTTGATAGTGTATCTGTGCTCTTTGCTGATATTGTTGGATTTACTGAGATATCAGAACGAATTTCACCGGAGGAGCTTGTTGATGGATTAGACAAAATATTCAATACGTTTGACGCATTAGCTGAAAAACATGGATGTGAGAAAATCAAGACTATTGGAGACTGCTATATGGTAGTGGCCGGCTTGCCAATACAGTGTGATAATCACGCAGAACGTTTGGCAGCTTTATCGATCGATATGCTCGCATCCATAGAGAAAATGAAGAATCTGATTGATGGTGTTTCGATCAATATGAGAATCGGAGTACATTCCGGAAGTGTCGTCGCTGGAATTATAGGTAAGAATAAGTATTCGTACGATTTATGGGGAGATGCAGTGAATTTAGCAAGTAGAATGGAATCTCATGGAGTAGCAGGAAAAATTCATGTAAGCGAATCATTCGTAAAATCATTAGGTAATACTTTATATGAGTTTACACTACGGGGAGAAATGGGAATAAAAGGTAAGGGAGATATGAAAACATATTTCCTGAATCATACCGCATTAACTATATAATAATTATAGCTATTGCTTTTCTTGCAATTTTCTTTGAATCTAACTCCGGTATGAAGTGTATCATACCGGAATCAGCAATGTAATGTAAAGAATTTTATTATACTTCTCCCCCTAAACCACTACAGTCATCATATTGTATAATGTTACGACCATTATTACTACCGCTATCCCAATCAGCCTGATTAACTTGACCAAGATTAAACGTAAAGTTCGCGGGAGTACCATGTTCGTTATACGTTTGTAAACCTTCATTTCCATTAATTCCACACGCTGAATTAGTACTTGTCGGAGTCCGAGGACAAGTCATAGCCATTTTGTAAACATTACCTTGAGTATCTGTCCAAGTACAAAATATTCTATTATTTGTTTGAGAAGTAAAGCTACCAGTGCTATTCTGCTATTTGCGAACCGATAGTAGTTCCTGAAGATGCTGTCATATTATCAAAAGCTTCACATGTAATATTTGTGCAAATTACTTGATAGGAAGTCAAGTTGTTTATCGTTACATTTACTCAGTACTATATTGTTTGTTCGTATTATTAATAAAATTTGAATTCTGAATATTGCTTGATATCTCATAATTAGGATACCAATGATTATGATTTTTGAGAATATATCTATCTCACTGAATTGAGGATAAATTTGTCAGAATCAGTTGGGTAAGTATTTTAGCTTGTATCCATAATAATCCTTTAAGAGTGAGAAATGCTATAAGAGCTAATTCTAACGATGTCGAGAACCATTTACTTACAGAACAATAATGTTGTAAATTAATGAATTTATTTATATCATATAGTTCGAAATCTAAAATGAAGGAAACTATGATTGAAACTATCACTAATGTGAACTTACACAAGTTGTTAAATACCTGAATTGCGGTTAAGTATGCAAGCTTTGCATTTTTATAAATCAGTATTGTTATTTGTGTTATATACATTTGAAAATGCAAAATGAGCTTCTGACGCAATAAAAAAACCCCTTTGCAAGTATTTAATTTGCAAAAGGGTTAATGGCTGTGCTCCCTGGGGGACTCGAACCCCCGGCCCATTGATTAAGAGTCAATTGCTCTAGCCAGCTGAGCTAAGGAAGCGTTGCAAACTTACGGAAATGATTTTGAACAGGGAAGAAGATTTGTGTAATTCTTTCATGGTTTGAACATGCCAAATGACAACTGAAAGCGAAAAACGTCGTAATTTTGTGAGCAAAATTGTCCGTCCAACCTCAAATCATTTCTGAAAGACTCGCTCAATGAACCCAAAAATGTTCGCCTCCGACCGATTTGTCAATCGTCATATCGGCCCGGATTCTCTTGAAACTAAGCACATGCTCCATGTCATCGGAGCTGACTCGATTGACCAGCTTATCGACCAAACTGTTCCCGCCGCTATCCGACTCAAAACCCCACTTTCCGGCGTACAAGCGCAAACCGAAACCGAATTTCTCACTAATCTCCGCACGGTAGCTGCCAAAAATAAAGTACTCAAGTCCTATATTGGTATGGGATATTATGATTGTACCACACCACCGGTGATACTCAGGAATGTACTCGAAAATCCCGGATGGTACACCCAATACACACCGTATCAAGCTGAAATCGCCCAAGGCAGACTCGAAGCATTGCTCAATTTCCAAACGATGATCCTCGACCTTACCGGTATGGAAATCGCAAACGCATCGCTTCTCGATGAAGCGACCGCCGCCGCTGAAGCAATGCATCTCTTCCATGCTTCACGACCCAAAGAAGCCGCTGACAAACACGCCTTCTTCGTGTCCGACCGATGCTTCCCGCAGACTATCGATCTCCTCAAAACACGTTCAGCGCCGCTTGGTATCGAACTCATCATCGGCAATCATCAGTCCGTTGATTGGTCAAAAGTCTTTGGAGCTTTGGTGCAATATCCAGATGGAAATGGTTCAATTGAAAATTACACAGACTTTTGCGCCACTGCACATGCTAATCATGCTTTTGTCGCCGTCGCAGCTGATCTCATGTCACTCGTCCTGCTTACTCCGCCAGGTGAATTCGGAGCTGATGTCGTCGTTGGCTCGGCTCAACGCTTCGGCGTGCCAATGGGTTATGGCGGTCCTCACGCTGCATACTTTGCAACGAAAGAAGACTTCAAACGCCAAATGCCCGGCAGAATTATCGGTGTGTCAATTGATGCGACCGGTAAGCCCGCACTTCGTATGGCTCTCCAAACCCGCGAACAGCATATTCGCCGAGACAAAGCAACGAGTAATATCTGTACTGCTCAGGTTTTGCTGGCCGTTATGGCAAGTATGTATGGAGTGTATCATGGTCCGTCCGGTCTTCGCCAGATCGCAGAACGTATTCATGCCTTGACGTCAATGCTAGCAAGTGCAGCCACAACTATTGGTTTCAATTTAGTGAATTCTACCTTTTTCGATACTCTCACTTTTTCAGATGTGAATATTGAAGCATTACGTTCGATTGCTGAGAAAAATGGTATGAATTTCCGCTATGATTTGAATGGAAACTTTGGTATATCTCTCGATGAAACAACGACCTACGCGGATGTACAGCAAATATTATTTGTTCTTGGTGAGGCAATTAACAATCATACAATATCGGGTTCGCGTTCGGTTGTTGTTGGCTTGCCAAGTGAATTATTACGTACTTCTGAATTCATGTCGCATACGGTATTCAATAAATACCTCTCCGAACAAGAAATGACACGGTATATGAAGTCATTGGAAAATAAAGATTTGTCGTTGGTGCATTCGATGATCCCGCTTGGAAGCTGTACCATGAAATTGAACGCGACAGCAGAGATGATTCCGGTTACTTGGCGAGAATTCGGAGCGATTCATCCGTTCGCTCCTCTAGACCAAACTGAAGGTTATCAGGAAATTTTCAAATCCCTTGAAGCTGCTCTTTGCGAAATTACCGGTTTTGATGCCATGAGCTTGCAACCAAATTCCGGCGCTCAAGGTGAATATGCCGGACTTATGGCAATTCGAGAATATCATCTCTCCCGTGGCGATTCGCATCGAAATGTATCATTAATCCCATCCTCCGCGCACGGCACGAATCCTGCAAGCGCGGTGATGGCAGGGATGAAAGTAGTAGTTACCAAATGTGACGATATGGGGAATATCGATGTGCCGGACTTGCTTGCCAAAGCTGAACTCCACAAAGACAACCTCTCGTGCCTCATGGTGACCTATCCTTCGACACACGGTGTATTCGAAGAATCAATCGTCGAGATTTGTGAAATTATTCATGCCCGAGGCGGGCAAGTCTATATGGATGGGGCAAATATGAACGCGCAAGTCGGTCTGACTTCTCCACGCAACATCGGCGCCGATGTGTGCCATCTCAATCTTCACAAAACATTCTGTATCCCGCATGGTGGAGGCGGACCGGGTATGGGACCAATCGGAGTTCGTGAACATCTTGCGCCATTCCTTCCTTCACATGCGGTGGTGGATAATGGTCGCTCAATTGCATCAGCAGTTTCGGCCGCTCCGTGGGGGAGTTCGAGTATTTTGTTGATTTCCTGGGCGTATATCCAAATGATGGGGAGCGATGGACTTACACTTGCTACCAAGTATGCAATTCTCAACGCAAATTATATAAAATCACGACTCGAAAAACATTTCCCGATTCTCTATCAGGGTTCGAATGGTCGAGTCGCTCACGAAATGATCGTCGATATGCGCAAATTCAAACAAACAGCTGGCATCGAAGTAGGCGATATCGCTAAACGCCTGATGGACTACGGTTTCCATGCGCCGACGGTGTCTTTCCCCGTCGCCGGTACGCTCATGATTGAGCCGACAGAAAGCGAACCTATGGATGAAATCGACCGTTTTTGTGATGCACTAATCATGATCGGACGTGAAATCGAGGAAATTGCAAATGGTACGCAAAGCCGCGAAGACAATATGCTCAAAAACGCTCCTCACACCGTAAGTGTCGTGACCGCTGACGAATGGACACATGGCTACACAAGAAATCAAGCAGCGTTCCCGCTTCCTTGGGTACGCGACCGCAAATTCTGGCCATCGGTGAGCAGGGTAAATGATACCCACGGCGACCGCACACTTATCTGCGCCTGTCCTCCAACTTCGGACTACGAAACGTTAGATTAATTCCTATCTATATGAATTAGAAAGCCGTTCTCAACAGAACGGCTTTTTTTATATGTTCATCCCAGCAGTATGAAACATTTATAGAGAAATGGATGGTATTTATAATCCCTCATCCCAGTGGGATGAAATGTTTATAGCATATAGGATGGCTATTATGAATCTTCATTCCAGCGGGATGAAACGTTTGGAGAACATTGATAGATATTAATAATACAAATAAGTTATGTTTTTCGATTCCTTTTGGAACCTTCATTTTCATTGAACATACGTTTCTACAAACGTTGTATCCCTCTGGGATAGAAGATTTCTATTTTCAAAGCTTCGTTCATTGTAATAAATCATCTTCAATCATAAAAAATCATCGAAATCTGCATGCCATCAACACCTCATTGGTTTCTAATGCACCATCTCAATTATTTCTTGCAACACACAAACGCTTTTTGTAATTTGTCTGTAAGGAATTACAAATTATTACAATAGGTTATCGATTCGCTGCTATCGGCTGTTCATAACATTTAAAAAGGATATTTTTCATGAGAATTATTCTACTGTTTGCACTACTTCTCCTAACGTTTTTCACTCAAGCATCAGCTTAGCATGAAGCGGATAATTGGTTCTTTGGTGACAACAATTCAATTTCATTTCAATCAGGCTCACCGGTAATTACACTCGGTGGACAAATCAATACCCGCGAAGGTGTGGCTTCAATTTCAGATAAAAAGACGGGTGCTTTGCTCTTCTACACCGACGGCATAACAGTGTGGAATAGCCAACATGAAGTAATGACCGGTGGTACATCGCTCAAGGGTGGATCATCCTCGACTCAAAGTGCACTTATCATTCCAAATCCTGCTAACATCCAACAATACTATTTATTTACCGTTCCCGAGTATGAGTCCGGCGAAAGTACGCTCTATTACTCAATTGTTAATATGGCTACTCCCAAAGGAGAAGTAATCGCGAAAAATACACCGCTTTATACTAATGTTTCCGAGAAATTAACAGGTACACTCGACTGCGACGGAAGTGGTTTTTGGATCGTCGCTCATCATGTGAGTAACAGTGAATTTTATTCATTTCATATCACTTCAACAGGAGTCAGCTCTGCTCCAATTGTCTCTAGGCATACGGCTGATAATTCCGATTATCGGGCGGGTTATATGAAAATTTCACCTGACCGAACAAAGATTGCACTCGCTTCACAGATTCCGACCGGTTATCTTGCGCTCGCTACTTTCAGCCCTCTGACCGGTATGATATCAGGTTATCTGACGATCAGCGACGGCGGTAATACGTGCCCGCTTTTTACTTACGGACTTGCTTTTTCGCCGGACAATTCTAAGCTCTATGCAACAGGATTACTCAGTTCGATTTTTCAGTATGAAATTAATCTCCCTACCGAGACTGCTATCCGTAACTCTCAATCAATTCTCAATATTACGGGAGGTGGCTTGCAGCTCGCACCCGATGGTAAAATCTATATTGCGCAAGAGAATACTCGTTATCTTGGTAGAATCGACCTCCCGAATCTCAAGGGCGATGCTTGTATGTACAAGCAGGATGTGATTGCATTACCACGACTTGCGTTGCTCGGACTGCCTAATTGTCTCGATTATATTTTCAATCAAGTTGGTCAGCCGGGAATTTCACGATGTTCTACTCCGATTGCCATGATCAAATCCGACTCAGGTTGCTACGGATATCCACTTGTTTTTACTGAACTAAGTACTAATGCGACAAAGCGTACTTGGACATTCACCGGTGGTACTCCAAGTACGAGTACTGCCATGAGCGAGTCGGTCACCTACCCAGCACCGGGGAAGTATCCAATACGATTAGTCGTTGAAAATGCTATGGGTAGCGATACTGCATATTCAGAAGCGACCATATTTCCAAATCCTGTAGCCACTGCCGGATTTGACAAGACAATTTGCTCAGGGGCGACTGCTCATATAGGCGCTCCACCTACAATCGGTGAAACGTATTCTTGGTTTCCGGCTACTGCGCTTGATGATCCGACAAAGTCATCACCGATGGCAACTCCAAGTAATACAACACAATACATCCTCACC
The DNA here is from genome assembly GCA_016720145.1 of Ignavibacteria bacterium. Classification (GTDB taxonomy): domain Bacteria; phylum Bacteroidota; class Ignavibacteria; order Kapaibacteriales; family UBA961; genus JADJXV01. The sequence goes on from JADJXV010000001.1 coordinate 8,318, forward strand.
GTCGTCAGTGAACATGGATGTTATGCTCACGATACCGTCAACGTCACGGTAGGGAGTATCATCGCAAAAGTATCAAATGACACATCGATTTGTGAAGGAAAACACGCACAACTCACCGCAAGCGGAGGAACGAACTATGAATGGTCACCGGCTGAGGGTTTAAGTGATTCAACAATTGAAAATCCAATTGCAATTCCTTTGAAAACAACTATCTACAAGGTTCGTGTGTCAAGCGGTACCTGCCAAGACTCCGCCACCGTCACCATCACGGTCAACCCACAGCCAACAGCTAATGCAGGGCAAGACCAATCCATCTGCGCAGGAAACAGCACACCTATCGGGGAAGCGCCAAAGGCAGGGAATATGTATTTGTGGCAGCCGTCAGCCGGACTTTCTTCTGAGACTATTGCTAATCCTACCGCATCTCCAACGATTTCAACGCAATATGTACTCACTGTCACTGGTGCGGGTGGGTGTATAGCCACCGATACTGTCATAGTCACGGTTGGAAATTTGAAAGCAAGCGTATCAGCTGATACGACTATCTGCTCCAGAGCGAATGTGCAATTATTTGCAAGTGGTGGAGCAAATTATGAGTGGTTCCCCAAAAGCGGTTTGAGCGATGCATTTATTCCAAATCCAATTGCAAGCCCAAATATATCAACCACCTACAAAGTAGTTATTACGATGGGTGTTTGCGTTGATTCAGCATTCACAACGATTACGATCGACTCACTTTCGTTTGCAAAAGCAGGTGGAGACCTCAACATCTGCGAGGGTGATGAGGCGCTGATTGGTGCACAATCTGTTCCCGGGAATCTTTATCAGTGGAGTCCTCTCACGGGAGTCAAAGACCCCAATTCTGCGCAAACCATTGTTACGCCACAAGCTACGACTATGTATACTGTTCAGGTGACGACCCCAACCGGATGTACAACTACCGATGAAGTGAGCGTAAGTGTTTTTCCGAAAATTAGCCATGCTTTCACGTTAACACCAGACATGGTGGTCATTTTACCCGGCGCGCCGTTTAGGACTGTATTACACGTTCCGACTGGTGTCAGTACGTGGGAAATTCGGTTGAAGTATGGTTCGTTGTTAGCAGAGTTTCAAGGAGTGAATACTCTGTCTAGCACTCTGCAACTCAATCTAATTAAAGAACATAACGGTGAATTGACATTGCACGGCACGGGTGAAAACGGGGAAGTGGAATTGAATTTCAAAGCATTCTTACCACACAACTCCGACACTGTTTTTGCAATGAATCTCATCATCGACACCGCACAAACCGCACAATGCGACCGTGCAACAGGGCAGGGCACCAAACTCCTGCTCGACGCATATTGCGGCAAATACTTCCGCATGGTGAGCAGCACCGGCAAGCAATATTTCTTGACCGTCAAAGAAAAAAGCATCGACTTCGGCGTAGGACTTTCAGGGAAGGTTAGTTTGGAAGTGTTTGATTATGTAGGGAATTCTGTTCTTGTAGTGTCGGATGGTGCGCTTGAAGCCGGTGAGTATTCTGCTGAGCTTGACTTGCCGGTGGGTGTGTATTATTGTCGGATGCGGGCTGGGATGTATGAATATGTTGGGAAGGTGTTTGTAAGATTTTAACACAAAGGACACGAAGGTAAGCACAAAGTACACAATAAGATAGGTGTATTTGTAGTATTCTTTGTGGCTTAACTTTGTGCCTTTGTGTTAAAAAAATCACCTGCACGATGTACTACACAATGAGTTTTTAACACAAAGGCAAAAGAAACCACAGAGTTCGCAATAGGAAAAGCCCTTGAATTTAATTTCAAGGGCTTTCTATTTTTTGGTAATAATTGAACACTTAGAGGCAAACTCAGTGTGACGGAACTATTTAACTTCGTTGATATTTATGACTTACCGACTTACTCACTCACTCACTTACTCACTTACGACTTATTACTTACTACTTAAAAAGACCTATGAATTCCCACCCCACGCACATATTCCAAGGTCAGCTTTATCGGCTATCATGGGGTTAGAAGGTAATACGCGTACGGTACAACCTTGGACGCCACCGGTCGAACATTCATAACTGCCTTGATAATAAAAGAGTCCGTGGGCTTCGCTTTTTTTCGTGAGGGTCACTGTTTGGGGATTGGAGATGTTTCCGTGAGAATCGAGTGTTCCGTAGTATGCTTCGACTATTATATCATTGGGAGAAAGATTGCCAAGCTGAATTGTAGCAAACACTTCGATACGTTTGCCTATGAACGCTTCATTGGTATTTTCGAGATGCACATTTTGTACTTTTACATTCGACCATTCGGATAATGTTTTATGTTTCCAGTCTCGGAGAGTACGGGCGTGTTCACCGTGATTATTAGCGAGTGTGCGAAAGCGTTCCATCGCCGGCAGATAGAACTGTTTTGAATAATCACGCACCATTCGCATGGTGGAAAAATTACCGGCAACACTTTGAATAGAAGCTTTCATACGGGCAACCCAATCATACGGTGTATGATTTTTGGGACGGTCGTAAAATGTTGGTATTATTACTTGTTCGAGGAGTTCATAGAGAGTACCGGCTTCCATCGTATCCTGATCGGCCGGATTCGGATAATCTTCTCCTTGGCCTATCGTAAATCCATTTTCATTATTATAGCCTTCGTCCCACCATCCGTCGAGGACACTCACGTGGAGGCAACCGTTGAGTCCGGCTTTCATACCGCTTGTACCGCTTGCTTCATGTGGACGTCGTGGAGTATTGAGCCAAATATCACTACCCTTTACCATCGCACGAGCTACAGCCATGCTGTAATCTTCGAGGAAGACGACATGATTTTCGAGACCGTGCTGCCGAACACTATGAATTATCGTTTGAATCATTTCTTTGCCTGCATTATCATGTGGATGTGCTTTGCCGGCGAGAATAATTTGTACGGGTCGCAGGGGATTCGTGAGAATCTTTTGAGGCGTTCCATATCGCTGAAAAGGAGAGTCGCTCGCTTATACGTAGCAAATCTTCGAGCGAAGCCGATAGTCAATGCGTCAGGATTCAGATATTGACCGACGAGGGATAATTGCTGCGGAGAAACACGTGATTCGAGCTTTTTCTGTAAGTACTTACGAGCGAATAGGACTAAACGTTCGCGGTAGCGTTGATGAATTCTCCATAACTCTTCAGCAGGAATAGCATCGACACGTTTCCAAATTGATTGATCATCGGTTTCTGTGCGCCATCTTGGTGTGAGGTAGCGATCATAGAGCTCGCCGAGTCCTCCGGCTACCCACGTAAGTGTATGAACTCCATTGGTAATAGCTCCGATTGGTACTTCATGCTGTGGAAAGTTTTTCCATAATTCCTGCCACATTCGACGAGCAACATCACCGTGAAGCTGGCTCACTCCATTGCGATAGGAAGAGAGACGAAGTGCCAGAACAGTCATGGAGAATGATTCGGATGCACGTTTTTCTACATTCCCGAGAGCTAAAAAGTCTTCACGAGAAATTCCTAGAGATTTCCAATAACCGGTAAAGTATTTATCGATGAGACCGACGGTAAATACTTCATTACCGGCCGGAACAGGTGTGTGGGTGGTGAATATCATACCGGCATGCGTTAGCTCAATCGCAGTAGAAAATTCCATCTGATAATCTTGCATCAAAAATCTTGTTCGCTCGAGAGTAGCAAACGCTGCGTGACCCTCGTTGATATGAATAATGGTCGGGTTAATTCCTAATGCTCTGAGCGCGCGTATTCCACCAATTCCAAGTAAAATTTCTTGTTGTATTCTCGTCTCGGAATTTCCGCCATAGAGCTGGTCGGTAATATCTCGATATTCGATAACAGCATTATTCTGATGAACATTCGTGTCTAGTAAATAGAGGATAGTACGCCCGACTTGTACTTTCCAGATCTGAGCATACAGTCTTCCTGCAGGATATTCGAGATCAATTGTCATTGGCTTACCATCCTGATCTTTCATCAATGTCATTGGCATCGAATAAAAATCATTTTCAAAATAGCTTTCCGTTTGCCATCCATTTTGAGATAGACTTTGACGAAAATATCCCATTTGATAGAGGAGACCTACGCCGATGAGCGGTACGCCGAGGTCGCTTGCTGACTTTAAATGATCGCCGGCTAGAACGCCTAAGCCGCCCGAATAATTAGGAAAACTTTCATTAATTCCGTATTCTAAGCTAAAGTATGCTATATAGTTATTTGTTTGTGTCGTAGCGGTAGAAAACCATGTCTTCGCTTCCATATATGTTCGAAATTTTTCATATATAAGCGCAAGAAAACTCACAAAATCCGGCGAAGATGCTAGAGATTCTAATTGTGCTAGAGGCACACGATTAAGCAAGGCAACAGGATTATGATTTACTTCTTCCCATAATTCAAAATCGATACGTTCGAATAGTTCTTGAGCATCGATATTCCAGCACCACCAATAGTTATAGGCGAGTTCTTTGAGTGTAGAAATAGTTTCGGGTAATATAGCAGATACTGTATAGGTTGCAACCGGTTTCATAAGAAATATGTGTCCTAACTTTATTAAATTCAATAAAATATCAAATAATTCACTATTAATAACTCACTTTTATACATAGCGTTCCAAAAATTCTACAACGGATGGATTAGTTGTAGCTTGGAGCTCTTCTGCTGTTCCTTCGAATCGTACAATACCTGCCTCAAGCATAGCCACGCGATCGGCAATTTTAAATACAGAAAACATATCATGTGTAATGACTAACGACGTTACATTGAGTTTACTAGCGAGGTCTGCAATGAGATTGTCGATTTGCTCTGAGGTCACTGGATCGAGACCGGTGGTGGGTTCATCATAAAATACATACGTCGGGCTGCCGACAAGCGCGCGAGCAACACCTACTCTTTTACGCATGCCACCTGAGAGGTCGGAAGGTTTTTTAGCTCTTAAATTTTGATATTCTTTCTCGAAAAGCGGTGTACCGTTTTCGGAAATATCGGGTAATAAGCCGACGGCTGCGAGTACTCGGCGAGCTTCACCATCGAGAATTTTCAAGTCTTTCTCGCCGTGCTCGTACAGTCCGATTATTACATTTTCATAGACGGTCATTGAGTCGAAGAGGGCAGCGCCTTGAAACACAAAACCTATACTGCGCCTTTTCTCGAATAGATCGTCGTGTCCGAGAGTTGCGATGTTGATCCCATCGACCCATACACTGCCGGTATCCGGCTCGAGCAAGCGTACTATATGCTTTAATAATACGCTCTTACCGCATCCTGACTTCCCAATGATGCACATAGTTTCGCCATTTGGGATTGTGAGATCTATTCCTCGTAGAACGTTTTTATCACCGAACGATTTATGTAGATCTCGTAGCTCAATCATAGTTTATTTTCAAATTTTTAAGAGTAAAATTGGTACTGATTATAAGTCGGATATGCTCTGTCACGGTTAAATTCACCCAAAACTATTGTATTTTTGACAAAAAAAGAGTGGAAATTCACGGATATGAGTGGAAATTTACGAAGTATTTATAGAACAATCACAAAGAAAGATATAGTATGAGCGAACAAATCAGAAGTATGTTTGCCAAGCTTGCCCCACGGTATGATGCGACCAACAATGCACTATCTCTCGGGATACATAAGTTTTGGAGACGGAAAGCTGTTCGACTATCAGGAGCTGCAGTAGGAATGAACGTACTCGATTGTGCAACCGGTACCGGTGACTTGGCTATTGCATTCAAACAAAAAGTAGGGAAATCAGGTTCGGTAATAGGTACCGATTTTTGCGCTGAAATGCTCGAATTAGCGCCCGATAAAGCTTCGCTAAAGGGACTTGATGTCCAGTTTGAAATTGCCGATGCAATGAATCTCCAATACCTTGACAATCAATTTGATATAGCAAGTATATCCTTTGGAATTCGTAATGTGGACTCACCGAAGACGTGTTTGAAAGAAATGGCTCGTGTCGTGAATTCCGGCGGGAAAGTTGTCATTCTGGAGCTTGGGCAGCCTCGCGGAATATTAAATGTATTGTATAAAATTTATCGTAAGACTATGATGCCGCTACTAGCATTGATCGTCACAAGAAATGACAATGCATTTCATTATTTATTAGATACTTCCGCTGCTTTTCCAAGTCGAGAAAAATTTATAGAAATAATGAAAGAGACAGGGGTATTTTCTGAACAGAAATTCTACTCTCTCACTCTTGGAGTAGCCTATATTTATATCGGCAAAGTAAAGTAATTCACCCAATTTAGAATTTTGATTTTGTCATCACCCTGTTTTTATGTAGATTTGATATAAATAAGCGCGAAAATTTCCATCCTGTCCTTGTATTCCTCTCAAATTATGATGATAAATATTGCTGATCTACCGGTTGGGGCATTGGCAGTGATAATTGGTTTTGGGATTGCCAATGAGTTTACCGAACGTTTACAAGAGTTAGGGCTGACAGTCGGAACAAAAATTAAAATTATCCGCCGAGCTCCATTCAAAGGTCCCTTCGAAATTTCCTACGGTCACAGTTCACGCCTTGCCGTTCGTCCGAATGAAAACACTGCTATCTATGTTCGGCAGGTTGAATAAGTAAAGCATGTTCAGTGAATTCTCGCAAGCGTCATTCACAAAAGTATTATGTCCAAGACTACCATTGCATTTGTCGGCACTCCAAATTGCGGTAAGTCAACACTTTTCAATCTGTTGACAGGATTACACCAAAAAGTCGGAAATTTTCCCGGCGTTACTGTCGAGCCCGCTATCGGCACCCTCCATGTAGATAATTCAGAAATCCAGCTCATCGATTTACCCGGAACGTACAGTTTACAACCCAAATCTCGAGATGAAGAGCTCACTCTTTCTGTACTTGAAGGTAAAGAAGAATCGCTGCCGAAGCCGGATGGAGTAGTGTTTGTGATTGATGGTACGAATGTCGAAAAAGCACTTTTTCTTTTCTCGCATTTTGCAGAATTACAAATTCCGACCATAGCAATCGTTACCATGATCGACGCCATCAAAGTACAAGGCGGAGCGCTTGATGATATCACTCTCGAGCAACAGCTTGGGGTGCCTGTACTTACGATAGTTGGGTCAAAAGGTATAGGAGTAGATGAACTCAAAGCACAATTTTCTCGTTTGTCTGAATTCTCTCTACCACATGTATGGAGTAGCGAGGAGTTACAAACTTCTGAACGGTATTCGATGGCGCGAGAACTCACTAATGCTGTTCTTAATATACACTTCTACGATAAACGAACCGAACGATTGGATAGAATATTCTTACATCCAATACTAGGTCCATTAGTGTTTTTGGTAGTAATGGCCATATTTTTTCAATCTATTTTCACCTGGTCAAAGCCGCTCATGGATGGAATTGATAGTATCTTCCAATGGACTCAAGACTTTGTATCATCACAATTACCCGCAGGATTATTCCAAAATTTCCTCACTAAAGGTATTATTGCCGGAGTGGGATCTGTCCTTCTATTCTTACCTCAAATATTACTGCTCAATTTCTTTATCGTTGTCCTCGAAGACTGCGGATATTTATCTCGGGCTGCATTTTTAGTCGATAGAATGATGGGAGTCTTTGGCTTGCAGGGTAGGTCATTTATTCCTTTACTTGGGTCATTTGCTTGTGCAATTCCCGGGATAATGTCTGCGCGAATAATCCCATCCGAAAAAGACCGCATGGCAACGATGCTCGTTGCTCCATTGATGACATGTTCTGCTCGCTTACCGGTGTATGCATTACTTATTAGCGCATTTGTGCCTGCAGTATTATTGGGCGGATTGTTTTCATTGCAGGCAATTGTTCTCGGTGGATTATATGTACTTGCTGCTTTTTCAGGATTAGTAATTGCTGCTGTGTTTAAGCGCACGATGTTCCGCGGATCGAAGCTACCTTTCTTGATCGAATTTCCTCCCTACCGAATACCCACATTCCGCAATCTACTTATCACCGTTGGGAATAGATCGAAAGAATTTGTGAAGTCTGCCGGTACAATTATCCTTGTATTGTCAATAGTATTATGGGCTTTAACGGAGTTTCCGCAGACGTCGATTCCGACAGGTACTTCACCAATTGAAGCATCACGAATTCAACTCGAAAATTCGTACGCAGGACAAATGGGCAAGCTTATTCAGCCGATATTCGCACCACTTGGATTTGATTGGAAGCTAACAATTGGGGTAATTGGAAGCTTTGCTGCACGTGAAGTATTCGTTTCGGTCATGGGGCAGTTATACAGCGCGGATGTGAGTGAAGGGGATGCGCCGCTTCGTGAAATACTTGCAAAAACAATTCCACTTCCGGCTGCGTTATCAATACTCGCTTTTTATGTCTATGCGTTGCAATGTATTTCAACAATTGCAGTGCTCAAGCGTGAAACAGGTTCGTGGAAATGGCCGGCTTTTGCATTTGGCTATACATTCATTCTTGCGTACGGACTTAGCTTTTTTGTGTATAGAATTACACTTATGTATTATTAATAACTCTAACAAAATTATAGAGATATGGCTAAAATTGCTATACAGTAAACCGTATGGGCTTGGATGTAGATATTGGTTAGCTGAATTATTTGGTATCAGACGATTGAAGAGGTATTTCTACGGGTTTATCGGCTGATTTTTCTTCTTTCTTTTGTTTTAAAGCTCGTGCTTTTGCTCGAGCTTTTTCTTTGCGAAGTTTGTTGTAATTAATCGTTTCACGTAATGTAATATTTGGTCGAATTACTCCTCTTTCCCTGAGTGTATCTTCGGCTGTTTTATATCTGTTAGGGTTCACCAAACTTCCACGGGAATCAACCGGAATCTGCGATATCGGAATGAGAGCTTCTTCAACGCTCATTGGGTCATCCGGAAGAGGTATGAGAGGTTCTTTATTGGATGTAAGCTCACGCCATGGTCCACCGCGTCTGCGGGTGAAGTCGAACAAATCTAAAATTATTACCGGCGTTCCTGATAATGGAATGAACCTTCTATTCGAATCTAATTTCGCACCACGTCCCCACTTAAAAAGCCACTCAGCGTCCGGCATGAACTGCCTGATACACGAATGCGAGACAGGTCGTCCAGGCATATCAAACTGATGAAAAGCACTCCCTGCCTGTAAATGAATATTACATGTAAATGGCAAAATCCACGTACTGTCAAGTGATGAATGTCGTAGTCGAGATTTCCAATATATCGCATATCTGCCGGGGAACGTTGGCTTGCGTTCTTCACCGGAATTACAGGCGGCAAAGCGGACTAATCGACCGCTGTCATAGCATGCATAACATTGATATTTATTCGAGACAAATACGAATTTATGAATATTCTCAGCGGCTGTGTAGTAGTGAGGGAAAAGGGAATAGGCGCGTAAGTCTTTGATAATAGTATCAGGAATGATGACCGTGTCTCCAAATCGGTAATAATGTATGTCCTTACGATTGAGCAAAGTAAACGCGCGATAACCATCCATTGTTTCTTCTTTTTTGCCGTATGCATGACGCACTGAATCCAACAATTTAGAATTAAGAACAGCTTTTCTGTAGTGGATTATAGGGAATTGTTCGTTGGCAGATTTGATTTTGTAAGCTCGCACAGAATCAATACGATGAAGTGAATCAACATGGATAATAGAATCCTGAATTAGTTTTCGATGCTCAGGTGATATCTCTTCTGTAGGTGTACACCCCCAAAGTATGAATACAAACACCAAAGACCAGAGAACATTATAGAGAAAAGTGAGAGTCGAAAAGTCATAGTTGTGCATGAACGAGTTATAAGGATACTGCAAAACTGCAGAAAATTCTACGGTGATAAACTGTCAATAATCATGCCGTGTTATGAACGTATACTAGCATTGGGCAAAGAATCTTGAATACTAGTAAGTGTGACCCGAACATAATAGTTGTAGAGTCGAGTGTGTAAGAAAGTGACAGAGAATTTGGTTGTGCAGAAATAACAATCACCGTTGAAGAATTCATCCTCCATACAATTCATTTAAATATCGGCATAAATGTATATCACAACTTTTTATCATACACTTTGAGACGTGTTTTGATTGTATCTCTATCCGCAATGTAGAAAAGGTACCATCACGGTACAATACGATAAATCATTCTAGGAAAAGGAATTACTTCACGGATATGTTCGGCTCCGGTGATCCATTTGACGGTGCGTTCTACCCCAAGTCCAAATCCACTATGCGGTACGCTACCGTATTTCCGTAAATCAAGATACCATTGAAAGGCATCTTGCGGTAAATTTTCATGAAGTATTCTCTCTAAAAGTGCATCATGGTCATCTTCTCTCTGACTGCCGCCAATAATTTCACCGGCTCCTTCAGGTGCGAGCATGTCCATTGCAAGAGCGCACTTCGCATTTTCAGGGTCACGCTTCATATAAAATGCCTTCACTTCTGAGGGATAGCGATGGATAATACACGGCTTATCAAATTGCTGCATAATTGCTTCTTCCTGTGGCGCTCCGAAGTCCTCTCCCCACGGAAAATCAATCTGAATTTCTGTACCGTCCGGTTGTTTTTTGTTCAGCTTTACATTGTTTTTGTTCAGCCATTCGACAGCTTCCGTATAGCTCATTCTGTAAAATGGTCTACGGACAGCTTCGAGCTTGGACATCACGACCAAGGATTGCGAGTTCATTTTGACAAGTTTTGAGTACATACTGAACGATATATTCGACCATATCTTCCGCTAAGTCCATGTCATCATTGAGGTCAAAGAATGCCATTTCCGGCTCAACCATCCAAAACTCAGTCAAATGTCGTCTAGTTTTTGACCTTTCAGCACGGAAAGTCGGTCCGAAAGTATAGACACGACCTAATGACATTGCACTCGCTTCTGCATAGAGCTGACCGGATTGCGACAAATACGCCTTGCCAAGGTCAAAGTATTCCGTCTCAAATAAAGTTGAAGTACCTTCACAAGCGTTCGGAGTAAGTAATGGAGAATCCATGAGTCTAAATCCATTACCATCAAAGAAGTCGCGAATCGCTTTGATGACTGATGAGCGAACGCGCATGATGGCGTGTTGGCGGGATGATCGAAGCCACAAGTGACGGTGTTCCATCAGAAATTCTGTGCCGTGCTCCTTGGGGGTAATCGGATAATCTTTCGATAACGAATATATTTTAATATCAGTTACGTCGATTTCGTATCCTCCCGGTGCGCGGGCTTCGACTCTGACGGTTCCGGTAATTGCGACCGAAGACTCTTGGGTGAGAAGTTCGGCATTTGTAAATACTTCTTCCTGCACATTTGGCTTGAACACCACACACTGGCAAATTCCGCTACCATCGCGGAGCTTTATAAACTGCAATTTTCCCTTACCGGTACGATCATAGACCCAGCCACGAAGAGTGACTACTTGCCCGACTGCTTGAGAAAGATTTTCAATTGTTTGGTATGATTTATAGGGAGACATGTGGATATCCTTGTTGTAATATATTTATTGATATTGTAGTTACTTGTTGATTTAAATGGAATTACGCAAAGCTTATAATTGTAAACATTTATGAAAGTATTTACCTGATATTTGGAAGCTAATGAAATTGAAGAATTGCTATTCGAAGGTTCTCTGCCACAATGATGTACAAAAATCGCCGAATTCTATGGGAGCAGCGCCGAACGTACTATCGGTCTGAATTTCTCCACCTCGAGTAGTTGTGTCATCTATTTGTATTCGATTCGTGCCGTGAATGGTAAGTGAAGTCGTGTCGCTATGAAATACTAATGTAAAAAGGCGCGGCGATAGATCACACACGCCTTCTATGTTGTATATAAACGCACTTTCACCGATTCCGTCTCCATCAACATCTTCAATTTGTATCTGGCCTATCAATCCTTCGCCGATTTCGCAACTATTTTCGCTTTCGTCATACCATTTCCATAGTAAATGGTAATTACTGTCTTTGATCACATAATTATATCCGAAAATTTCCTGAATACCGGCATCGACACCTGTTTTGAAATTTTGAGAAATTATAAGAAAATTTTCTCCATTTGCATCCCGCCACTTCGTCCCGCCGAGCAATTCACCCTCAAATCTGCACTGCTTTGGGAGAGAATCTTCATTAAATTTCATTGTTTGAAATTCAATATCATCTGATGGTTGTATCGAGAAAATAAGCAGAACAACAAGTAATAATACAGAAGGGAACATTATAGAATTGATTGAACGCAACGTAATAAAATTCATTGGGTTAGAATTCCGATGAATTATTTTTTCTTGATAGTTTTCTTAGTTGCCGGAATAGGTTTAGATACTGCTACTGTTGTCTTTGAAGCGACAGATGGTTTTGGCTTTACAGGTGAAGTAACTGCTGTTTTTGATGCTGACTTCGTAACATTCGCTGATGCTTTTTTAGTTGAAGTAGCAATCGGTGCAATGAATCGACTCCACTTGTATTCTGAAGGAATCTTGCGACCTTCTTGTGCGAGCTCTATCAAATATCTTAGCAGTATGATGGAGTACCCATTCAAAATTTTCTTCTTGGACCGACGATTTTTCAGCGTCAGGTGCTGGATTAAGATAATCAATTGCATAAGGAATATCATCTTGAACGGCGAATTCAATCGTATCCATATCATAGTCTAAGGCGTTTACGATCTTGAGGCAATATTCTTCGAGTTGCTTTTTACGGGCAGGTGTGAGTGTAAAACCGGCTACATAGCGTAGATGATGTGGGTTACGAGGTTCGTAGGGCATGATATGAATGTACTTTTTGCCGATGACATAGCACCTGTAATACTCCGTGAAGTCCACTGCTGCTTGAAGTGTCATCACTAAGTCGTTGGTTTTGTTGTATGCTTCGAAGAGTTCACGTGGGTTGTCTACTTTATACACATGTTTCCACCCACCTCCTGCATGTGGCTTGAGGAATGCAGGGAATCCAATATATTCAAAGATTTCTTCCCAATTCAAAGGGTAAATTAAATTGCGCATTGAGTCGGCTGTGGTTTCCGGCGGGTGATTTTTACTTGGCAAAAGGACAGTTTTAGGAACTGGAATACCTATTTGTGAAGCAAGTGCATAGTTAAAAAATTTATCGTCGGCGCTCCACCAAAATGGATTGTTTACTACTCGTGTACCGGTGAGAGTGGCGTTCTTGAGCATTGCACGATAAAAAGGTATATCTTGAGAAATTCTATCTAATATCACATCGTATTTCATCACATCGGCCATTTTCACACCACCAACTTTTACAAATTCTGCCGAAATACCATCTACATTCATACTGTTGATACGTTCTACGAGGGCAGGTGGAAATGTAGATTCCATCCCGAATAAAATCCCGATTGTTTTCATAAAAAACCTTTGAAATAATAGAAAAAATATTGTTTGCTTTGTATGTTGGTACAAAATTACGAATTTATTTTGTTCAGCTTCGGCGGATTTTAGATTTCAAGCGCTTGTTCACTGAATTGCAGTGTAAGATGTTACATGAATCTAAAATACAATACTATTTGGAGCTGTACTGTTGATAAGTAGTCAAATAGTCTCATAAAGCTTCAACTTTTAGAGCATTATCAATCATTCCTCCTTTCACCACCATTTCGTATTATTTCCGTAACGATTTTGCGTAAGGAGGTCATTTTACGTAATTTGCCTTTGAAATTGAGATATGTGAATAAATACGGGAGAAAATGCATGGGAATTGATCTTTCAAGACGTGCACTTGCGGCAGCCGAATCGGCGACACTCAAGATTGCAAGCAGAGCCAAGTCTATGGTGAAAAACGGAATTGATGTCGTATCACTCTCTACAGGCGAGCCGGATTTTGATACCCCGCAATGTGCAAAGCTTGCTGCATTTGAAGCAATCACCACAAACTTTACGCATTATACTGACTCCAACGGTATCTATGAATTACGAGCTGCAGTTGCCGAAAAATTTAAAAATGAAAATGGACTTACTGACGCTACTCCTGAAACAGTGATTATCACAACAGGGGCAAAGCAAGCACTTATGAATACTCTCGGAGCGATTTGTAATCCTGGAGATGAAGTCATTGTATTTGCACCTTATTGGGTAAGTTATCCTGCCATGGTCACTCTTAGTGGTGCCACACCGATTATCCTCTCGGCCGGTATAGATCAGCACTTCAAAATCACTCCTCAGCAATTAACAGATGCCCTCACACCACTCACCAAATGCGTTATCCTTAACAGTCCCAATAACCCAACCGGATCGATGTATTCACCGACTGAATTAAACGCACTTGCTGAGGTACTCGCAACCCATTCATGTTATGTAATCAGCGATGAAATTTATGAAAAGATCAATTATAATACTGTCACTCATTGCAGTATTGGTTCGTTCGAATCACTGAAAGGACGCGTCATTACGGTGAACGGAGTGTCGAAAGCGTATGCTATGACCGGATGGAGGATTGGCTTTTTGCATGCTCCTGCCAATCTCTTATGTGAAGCAGCAAAGGTACAAGGGCAGACTACTTCCAACCCCAATTCCATCGCACAGATTGCTTCTCTTGCTGCCTTGCTACATGGGGCTGATGAGCCGTTGAAAATATGAGACTGGCATTCGAGCGCAGAGGGACTTAATCTGCAGACTGCTCTCAGAAATTCCCACTGTCAGATTTTTACAACCGGATGGTGCATTTTATATATTTGTCGATATATCGAATGTATTGAAAGGGGCGGTACGTACATCCGGTGAGTTTTGTGAAATTTTATTAGATAAGTATCATCTCGCGCTCGGTGCCGGAGAAGCATTTGGCGCCGATGGGTATGTTAGGTTTTCATTTGCAGCAAGCGAAGATACTATCTGTAAAGCATTGAATAGATTTAAACCGTGTATCGAAGAATTGACACAACACTATGAGAAATACCTTTAAATCTACACGACAGTAGGAAAGATTATATCAAGGGAACACTCGATGAGAATACGGTCGTGACTCACCATTCGAGCAATTTGCGATGTGGTTCGAAGAGGCGAATAAAGAGGGATTACCCGAGCCAAATGCTATGACACTTGCCACTGCCACGATAGATGGGCAGCCGTCGGCTCGGATAGTATTACTCAAGGAAATGGACGAACGTGGATTTATGTTCGCCACGAACTACGAAAGCCGCAAAGGTGAAGAAATCGAAGAAAACCCAACCGTCGCGCTGCTGTTTTTTTGGGGAGAGGCAGAACGTCAAGTGCGTATCGAAGGATAATTGAGAAAGTATCAATCGAGGAGTCTCAAGAATATTTTAAGAGTCGTCCGCGGGAAAGTAGAATTGGCGCGTGGGCTTCGAAGCAGAGTGAAATTGCAGCAGGAAGAGAAGAGATTGAAAATTCATTTACCTCAATGATGGAAAATTTTACAGATGAAATTCCCTTGCCACCTTTTTGGGGTGGATTTAGATTGTTACCGGAGTATTTTGAATTCTGGCAGGGGAGAGCGAGCAGACTTCATGATAGGATTTGCTATACTATTACTGATTCAAATGATTGGGATATACATCGGCTATTTCCATAGTTCGGCAGATTCACTTCCATTGAAATTCTTGCTCAATACTACCAAAATCTCTAGAATATAGAATAAACTTCATAGATTTCATATATGAATAATTATAGTGTCTTAATAGTTGAAGATGAGCGCATTGTAGCCAAAGATATACAAGCAACTCTTGTCAAACAAGGATATCAAGTCATTGGGTGTGTATCTTCCGGTGAAAAGACTCTTGAACTATTAGGAAATGAGTTACCGGATGTGATTTTGATGGATGTCGTTCTCGACGGAAAACTAGATGGAATCGAAACAGCGAAGGTGATTCATGAGAGATTTGATGTGCCTGTTGTGTTTTTAACAGCATTTTCAAATTCTACCATCGTTGAACGGGCTAAATTATCCAATCCCTATGGTTATATTCTCAAGCCGTTTCAAGAACGTGAAATTCAGATTGTGATTGAAATGGCAGTCTATAAGCACCAGACAGAAAAAAAGCTCCGTGAAAACAAAGAGTTTATATCTGCTGTTGTCGATTCGATCGGTGATGGTATCATAGCTACCAATTCATTCGGTGAAGTCACCTACATGAACACATTTGCGGAGAGAATTTTATCGTGTACGAGCTCGAATTGTATTGGTAAGCATTATAAAGATGTGTTTGTAGTAGTAGGAGATGAACTATGGACTCCTGAGCTTCAAATGGAATTCTTACGACAGAGTATTCGCAGTGAATTTCCTGCTCAAGTATGGCTGATGAATTCACGGAAGCGTAAGATTCCTATCGAAGGAAGTATCACACCAATAAAGAGTAATCCCGATACCGTCATCGGTGAAGTATTTGCATTCCGTGATATGTCGGATCGGAAGGCAGTACAGGATTCTCTCATTGACAGTGAAATGAGATTTAGATTATTAGCTGAAAATTCTCAAGATTTAATTACCCTCATCAATAAAAATGGCAGTATTACTTATGCGTCACCATCTCATTCATGTGTATTAGGTTACGACGCTGATAGCTTGATTAAAGAGATATCTTTTCTTTTATTCATGCTGAATCGATACTTGAGTTTAAAAATGCGATGAAACGAGTAAGTGCTGACCAGGCTAACCTAACAATCGACATAAAGCTACAGAAAAAAGATAATCAAAATATTTCCGTTGAATCAAAAATATCACTTGTTACTTACAAAGGACAAAGCTCAATTTTAGTTGTTTCAAGAGATATTACAGCTCGTAAACACGCAGAAAGAATTCTCGTTGAAAGCGAAGCAAAGTACCGAACAATGATCGAATGTCTTAATGAAGGTATCGTTATTACCGATCTGGAGGATACGATACTTTTTGCAAATTCACCGGCTGCCGATTTATTATACAAACCTATTGAAAAACTTGTGGGCTATAAAGCACATGAAGTGATAATTCCGAATGGTTCATATTCGAAAGATTTTGAGTCAAGATTACAAAAGCGTAAGCAGGGAATATCAGAACGTTATACCGAAGTAATATTCAATACAGACGGAAATGAAAGGGTGATTGAAATAAGCGCTGCTCCTTATAAAAATGCTGAAGGTGAAGTCGTTGGTACCGTGGGAGCAATGTATGACATCACCGAACAAATGAAATCCCAAAAAGAAGTAATCGCCGCTAAAGAGAAATTTGAAAATTTGGTATTGAATGCGCCGGTCGGTATCATTCGTTGGCTCATCAACGAACGTAAATATGAATTTGCCAATAGAGAATTCGAACGCCAATCTTCGATGAAATTAGATGAATTTACAGCACTTACACATAGCGAGCGACTTGCGTTAATCCATCCTGACGATAGAGTGCGCGCGACAGAAGTAGCTAATGAATGGATAGAGTCAGGCGCTTATACACCTCAGGTAATTCAATACCGAACATTTGACAAAAATGGAAATATACGATGGTCAAATACTTATATATACGGTGAGCGAGACAGTGTCAGTGATGAATTAGAATCAATCACCCAAATTTCGGTTGATATTACCGAACTCAAAGCAATGCAAGAGGCATTGAGTATAGCACAGCAAGAAGATTTTAGGAGAACGGTTAAGAACCTCCAAAACTTAGTCGTCAAAATGTATCGCCGAGAAGATGGAGAGTTCGTGTATTCGTTGCGTGAAGGAAAGCTTGCCAATGAGTTAACTACTACTGCAGTCAATGGCAAAACACCGAAAGACCTTTTCGGCAAAGATTATGAAACAAAGACCTTACCTTTTTTACAGAGAACTTTCAATGGTGAATCCGTCTCTTTCGAAGCAGAATTACCGGATGGTCGATATTTCTTTTTTACATTAGAGCCGTTATTTGAGAACGACTTAGTACAAGAAATCGTTGGCTCTGCAGTAGAAATCACCAATCAAAAACAAATCATTAAAGAGCTCCACGAAAGTGAAAACAAATTTCAAACTCTAACAGATGTAATCCCAATTGGTATCACGCAAATTTCACATCTCTTAAATGGTGAAAATATAGTTGATTACGTCAATCCTGAGTTTACCCGGCAGTCATATTACACTCTCGAGAAGTTTATCGAAAAATCTAAAGAGAAGGAATGGTCATTCATTCACCCTGACGACAAGCCTATGATTATTGACGCACTTAATCAATGGCATGCCGGCAATAGAAGTGAACCTTTTAGGTCTGAGTATAGATTTTTACGTGATGACGGAAAGTATATTTGGCTCGAAGTATATCTGACAAATTACGAAAAAAGTGACGGTACGATAGTTGGGATTCAAGCAGGTGTAGATATCACTCAGAAAAAGATTGTCGAGCAAAGACTGCAACATCTGGCTTCCTTTCCTGAGCAAATTCCGGATCCTATTATTGAATTATCAGAGGATGGTACTGTGACGTATCTCAATCCTGAAGCGCAGAATTATTTCCCAACAATTGCGGTATCAGGATTTGATCACAAAGTGTTAAGTGCGTTACCTGAAAAATTGCAAGATATCAAGTCCGGGGAAATGAGCTCATACTCAATAGAAATTGAATATGACTCGCTTTACTTCGAAGAAAGAGTGTTTTATATAGCCGAGTCTAATACCTTCCGTGTATTCCTCTATGATATCACGGATCGGAAACGGAATGAAACCGAACTCGAAAAGACCCTCAAGAAAGAACGAGAGTTATATTCACTAAAAAGTAGATTTTTGACTACTGTGTCGCATGAATTTCGGACTCCATTGACAGGTATTCAAATATCCGCTGAAATACTTTCATCTCATGCGGCCAAAATGGATTTTAATCAACGTATCAACGAAATTACCAAAATCAAAGATCGGGTGCATGATTTGACGATGCTCATGAACGATTTTTCGATGCAATCGACAATAGAATCTATCGAAGATTATTACAATCCGACGACAATTCATTTAAGTGAAATTTCAAAAATACTCAACACTGATGTTAGTAATTTCATAAAAAGTAAGTTTCAAACACTTGTGTTTAATGCTGCTCCAACTATTCCTGAAATAGTAGGGGACGAACGGATGTTGCGTCAATGTTTGTCTAATATTATTCTCAATGCATCGAAATATTCAGCTAATGAAAAAGTAATTCGAGTGTCAATTGATGTTCATGAATCTCAATGGATTACCATCAAAATTGAAGATGAAGGAATAGGAATACCACCGGACGAGCTCCATACGCTGTTTACTCCCTTCTCACGCGCCTCAAATATTGGTACAAGACCGGGGATAGGTCTTGGCCTATCGATCGCAAAGGATATTCTCGAATATCATGGCGGCACACTGACCGTGAAAAGCACTCTCAATGTCGGCTCGGTATTCACAATATTGCTACCAATTCCTTCTACAATTTCTCGCCGATGATGCAATGGATTTAATCAATTCTATATTACTTCGTGCGGCAATATCTACATACATATCAATATTTTAACACAGCAACCTTGAAAAATCACATAAAGAATTATAATCAAAGCGAATTGGCAGAACTATTCATCGGTCTTGGCGAACAAAAATTCCGAGCAAAACAATGTTTTCTTGCCTTGTACCAACCATCCCTGCAATCGTTTGATCAAATCTCCACATTACCAGTATCATTACGAACAAAACTGAGCGAGGCGTATTCACTATTTTCAATTGAGACCGGCAATGTCCAAGTGTCCGATGACGGCACCCGGAAATTCCTTTTTAATCTCGCCGATGGTATGGCAGTCGAGTCGGTGCTCATACCGAGCGAGCTTGTTGCTGACGATGGTCACCCGAAGCGCTTAACTCTCTGTATTTCCTCACAGGTAGGTTGTCCGTTAGGGTGTAAGTTTTGTGCAACTGCTTCTCTAAAATTACGTAGAAATCTGACGGTAGCAGAAATTGTCGATCAATATCTATTGGCACAGCAAAGCACAGATAAACCTATCACTAATATAGTATTTATGGGAATGGGTGAGCTAATGCTTAATTACGACAACGTGATGAAAGCTGTCGAAATTTTCACTCATCCTGACTTGCAATTACTCGGTGCGCGACATATTACCATTTCGACAGCAGGGATTTTGCCCGGAATTATGCGCATGGCAGATGAAAACCGTTCTGTCAAGCTTGCAATTTCCCTTCATGCTACTACCAATGTTTTACGCGAAAAACTGATGCCAATTTCCAAGGCATTTACGTTGCAAAAATTAGGTGATGCAATCGAATATTATTACCGTAAAACGCATAAACCTATCACCTACGAATATATCCTCTTTGATGGCTTAAACGACTCAGAGCTTGATGTACAAAGACTTGCTAAGATTACTCGTCGAGTGCCGTCCAAAGTGAATGTGATCCCATTCCATCCGATTGAATTTACGAATCCCGAAGGATTCGCAGCAGAACTTACCCCAACCTCAAAAGAGAAATTCCAACGCTTTATTGCTCGATTAAAAGATGCCGGCGTCACGGTAATGATACGTTCATCAAGTGGTGAAGATATCGATGCAGCATGCGGACAATTAGCATTTTCAAGAGTAGCCGAACAGCACAACTAATTACAATAAGATATTATGAAATAAATACATTACCAAATGTCTGTCATTGATAGTATTTTCCAAATTATCGAAAGATGTATTGTATGAAATTATTCAGAAAAGTGTGCTGTTTGTTGTCGATTATGCTGATGAGTTATGCTTCACTTACTGCTATGAATAGAGTAGAAACAAGGACGAAACGTCGATTTTCAAAATATAGAACCCTCCGACACAAAAAAATATTATGTGAGATTGAAAACGGGTGATATACTCACTGGGTATATTGTAGAATTGGTGACCGATGAGACAGAAGGCGCGGGAATTAAAATCAAAACCGCCATCGGCATAGCGACGATTTATGCTAAACAAATAGCTGACTTGCGGTTACAAGAGGAAGCAAACCGACATTCCCATCGATTATATATCATGCCAACTGCTGAGCCGATTGGATCAAATCACTTTATTGGAAATTACGAGGGTGTGTTTTTGTACGCCGGGGCAGGGTGGAAATTTCTTTCTGTGACTGCCGGTAGGACGTTTGTGCCTACTGTCCCAAGCTCTGAACAGTTCTCCGTGATGACAGCTAAGGCAACGGCCTCTTAAGGTGAGAATGACTACATGGCAGGTGGCGTATCGATCGCACTTCGCGGTAGCTTGGCATTTTTAAATGCAAAGAATGCCTTGCAGAATATATTTGGCGCTGTTACTTTCACGATGACCAAGACAAAGCTGACCGGATTGCTGTTCTACAAAGCAGGCGCGCAAGACTTCTTCAACGCAACAGCTGGCACGCTCGGAACGGTAAATGTCAGATATCCGAACGGCGCATTCGGCCTTGGCATAGGAATCGACACCAAGCTCAGTGAATGGAATGACTTACGATTTATTGCCGAAGGGTGGAACAATGATATTTCTGTACCTTTTAATTCTGCCGCACTTCTAGGCATACGAATTTCTAACACAGCAGTATCTGCAGATTTCGGAATAGCAGTTTTTTCTGCACCGGCATTTGTTCCGTGTGTGAGCTTTGTTTGGACGCCGTTTTAACTTCAATGATAGAATGAAATTATACGATTCAGTGAAAAATGATTTGGGTAAATAGAGAAAAGGGTGTATTTTCGCGCTCTCAAAAATGGCAAAATGGTCAGGTAGCTCAGTTGGTAGAGCAGAGGACTGAAAATCCTCGTGTCGGGGGTTCAACTCCCTCCCTGACCACGAAGCCCCTTAATCGGGGCTTTTTTTATTTTATCTAATGTTAGTGTAAAACCTTTATTTATTGAAGTTGGAGCAAAATCGAGATATTATTAGGTAACATAAGATAACATTGGATCATACTAAAATGTCCCCCTCTACCGTCCCCCTTGAAAATTGCATCATTTCTCATCAATTTTTCAAGGTAATCTCCCATGAAATTCTCTTTTTTCTTAAAAGACTCCAAAAAAGAATCTTCTCTGATTTATCTCGTCGCACGAGTAGGTGATAGTCGCATTAAAATTTCAACTGGCTTTACTATAACTACCAAATCATGGAGTTCAATCAAAGCAAGAGTAAAACCTAACTATGCCGGTCAAGAGCTGAATGTTAGATTGGATAAAATTGAAGCAGCTTCACGAGAGATTTATAATCGAGCAAGAGTCTTGGAAATAATAGATACTACTGAGCTTTTCAATTATGTGAAGAATGCTATTGTAGAATCTGGCTTGCTTGACAGACGTAGCATGGATACTACGACAATTCAATATGCAATTGGTGAATTTAGAAAGCAATTGAAGCTAGGTACACGACCAAACAAAAGGAAAGTGGGCACTACTGTAT
This sequence comes from Ignavibacteria bacterium, assembly GCA_016720145.1. Classification (GTDB taxonomy): domain Bacteria; phylum Bacteroidota; class Ignavibacteria; order Kapaibacteriales; family UBA961; genus JADJXV01. The sequence goes on from JADJXV010000001.1 coordinate 30,569, forward strand.
CCTATAGTTATCTTCAACATTTTCAAACAGTTGATAATTTCCTCACAGAAATTCTACCAGAAAAAACACCATTTTCTTACCTGATCTCTAAAGATTTCGCTTTAAAATTTAATGAATACAGAAAAAATCATTGGTCAGATGCTACTTCAATCAAGTATATACGGCTATTACGAAGATTTTTATTATGGTGCAAAGACACTCATCTCTATAGTTTTGAAGAATTTCCTCAAATCTTAACCTTACCTGAAGAGCATGAAACGACATTATTTGCATTGAGTGATGATGAACTGAGGGCTATTGAGAATCTGGATTTAAAAGACAGACCGGCACTTGATAAAGTACGAGACTTGTTCCTTATATCTTGCTATACAGGATTGAGGTACAGTGATGTTTCTCGATTAGGTGCAGAACATATCGGTGCTACTGAAATTCGGCTATCAACAAAAAAAACAGGTGATAATGTACGATGTCCAATTACTCCCCGGCTACGCAGAGTTTTGGAGAAATATGCACCACTGTTTATATTCAATAAAATATCATCACAGCGTGCAAACGAACACTTGAAATTGATAGCTCGTAAAGCGGAAATTCTCGGTATGATGGAAATGGTTACTTATAAATTTGGGCAAAAGGTAGTGGAGGTGAAACCCAAATGTGATTTGATTGCCTGGCACTGTTCTCGGAGAACATTTATTACATTATCATTGGTGAAGGGCGTACAACCAATGGCAGTGCAGTCGGTCAGCGGACACAAAAAGGACTCAAAGGCATTCAATCGGTATGTAAAATTTGCTGATAACCAAGTTGATGCTCAAATGAATTCAGCATGGGAATAAATTTTCATTTTGATTGATCTATTGCCGTTAAGATTTCACCTTAATATTGAGGTCAATGCTGTGTTCTGAGTAATATCAAGAGTTCGAATTTTGCTAGGTGAGTGTTTTTTTTAGCTTTTCTTCCCATACCTTCTGTTTCATGAGTTTTTCCTTCTGCAATTCGTCTCAATCTTTTTAATCTGACTGAAAATGTTATTGATGTGTTGCGTTCTGAGCTTGAGAATTAAAATCTCACCCACATCTTCGTTGTGCGACACCCATCTTTAAACTGCTAACACCTTTTTACCGGCAACTTCTGCAATTTGATTGTATTTTAATCCCGTTTTTTACGAACCAAAGCGTTTCTTATTCCTTCAATTTAGTTACTCATATAAATAATAAATTTCCCTACATTTCATAAGCTGATATATATCATCAAATTTGATTTCACCTAAAAATGGAATTATTTTCCATTGACTATATATCTGAAAAACTACAAATTGATGAATTTTAGAGATGTAAATTCTTTGAAATGATTATGTAAATTAATTACAACTTTGTGTAATCATTAAAATACGCATAACCACTTTTATTACTATTTTCGCAGAAATAATTTAAGATATATTACTATTAGTACTTAGAGCTTTAATTTTTGATATTTGATGTCAGATTATTTCTGAATAATTTATCAAATTCGTTTACTCAATGTATTAATATTCAATGTGTTATGATTATTTTGCACTGATTATTATATTCAAGTAATTTCAATGTGAAATTACTTGATGCTCATTTTCCTTTATATTCATGGAGTATGCAATGCAGAACAACCATCGACGATTTCCTGCCTTTTTCCTACTATTTTTTCTCCTAATTTGCAACCCATTATTTTCAGATATTCCGTGTGATGATTGTGATGGTAGCGGCACATTGGAGGGACCGTTTACGCTTATGGTATCAGTTGATGCAACTTTGGCTGATGGATGTGATGTCACTATAACATATTATAAAAGAACTTGCTTGGGTTTTTCTAATCTTTTCATAACAGGATATGTTTCAAGTGGTACAACTTGCGACTCAATCACTGACTACGCGCAAATTGAACGCGCTCTCGCTTCAATGCTCTATGGTTATTCAATATCAATGCCGCCTTACGAAACGACAGATTCTACAGCATACTGGCGTATTATGCGCCCTGCTTGTTGGCAAAAAACAACAGTGATGGTTGATTCCGCTGAGGCACAATCATTTACAAGTTGTCCCGATGCTGAGTGTTGTATTACTTATTTTCAAGCAACTCCTGGAACATGTGGCAGAAGAGTTACCTATATACGAACACTAAATACTGCTATAACCTGCCCTGTGATTGTATCGCCTCCAATTGAATGCCTTCATAGTTGTGGAAGAGACCCACTTGAGGGTTGGAAACTACAGGACTAATTAACTATTTGAATAAACACATGAAAGACCACAATGAATAAACATAGACTTCTTCCTCTTATCCTAATATCCCTCTTCTCAATCCTTCTGGTTCTTGTTTCTCCTCAATTATCGATAGCAAAACCAACTCCTCCCCCTCCGTCACATGCTGATTTAGTGCGTAGTCTGGATAGTATCTATATAGTACTTTTTGTTGGACAAATAAATTCAGATTGTTATGATGATACCGTAATTGCAGTCACATTGAATGACAGCACTTTTAATTGGCGAAACAATCTTATTCTTCCAAAATATGTAATCTGGGGTAAGCAAACCGATACAGCTATACCAATTTGCGAAGATACTGTCGATGGAGAAGTACCGGATTCTTTAGAATATTCCTACAGTACGATATATTATCCTGAATTTGTCAGCTTGCGAGGCTTATTGTCGTATGTTTTGCTTAATGATGATTCCATGTATGACTTGATTTGTTTTTTATGGGGTAAAACTGATACAAGCTCAACAAACCGAGATACCAGTACAACCTTTGCTGTTTTTGGGAGGAAGGGAATGGATACCAACGGAATTTTACCATTTCATACGATTGATACTACACAACAAACACCGTTGAGAGCTATGCTGTTGAAACGTCCAATAAATTTTATGCATCAGGGACGCAGGGATTTTTCAAGGCATAAAAGTTACTTAATACCAACTATGGTATTGGTTGTAATAGCCGATACAAACGGACACCATGATTCTATAATTATTCAAGAGATAGCATCTGGTTTGAATCCTGAAAAGACACAACGTCCAGAATTTAAAGTTTATCCTAATCCGGCTGTAAATTTGACGACGATTGTTGGAAAAAATTTGCAGGCAGGTACATACACTATAGAGGTACTAACAGAAACCGGACAATCGGTATGGAGTAAGCAAGTTGCGTCACTCTCTGGTGAAGATAATATTCTCAATCGATGTATCTCCACTTTCTACAGGATATTATCATCTTTCAGTTCATTCGGAAAAAGCTGCAATTGGTACTTTTCCTATTATTATTATCCACTAATCTTATAGAATAATTATGAACTTTAAACAACTTAAACTATCAATATTGCGAATTCTTTTAGTCGCATGCCTCTTACAGATATTTTTGAGTGTAGGTAATATTTATGCACAGTTTTCAGCCGAAACATTTAAACTCCAAAAAGCTTCAGAGCATTATGATGAGCGGGGCTTTATGAAGGGAAAATCGCTGAGCGTAGATGGCAATTTAGTAGTCAATAATAGTAATGGAATACTAAGCTATAGTTATCCAGTTTCATCTTTTAATCTGCATAGTTATCCAATGAATGTGTCACTGAATTATTGTGGCTCGGTTGGATTCACTGCTTTTCAAGCGTATGAAAATACCCATCGATTTAATTGCAATCGTGGATGGTCAAAAATAGCTCAAAACAAGCCGTTATGGATTATTGGTTTAAATGGTTTTGCTGTTCAGACTATTTCCCAAAATACTGCACCAATGACTTCACCTCAAGAAATTTATCAATATTTCATTCACAAGAGTTCGGGAGTCAAATTTGAGCCAAAAGTTTGGTTAGTTAATGGTTATGATTTTTGTAACCGGATGAAAAGTTTGAAAAATGAAGATTGTAATTATATTTTTTTGGATATTATTCGCTTGTTACGTTCAGACGGTAGTGTGCTTGAATTATGTAACAGACATGATTCTACTCCACCGGATTTGGACAAAGACCCAAGATTCTATTCAGGTTTATATTTCGAAAAAGGTACGAATACTAAGGGTTATGCGTATGTTGAGCTTCAAGATACTCGCCCTCCTTCATTACAAGGTCTTGAAATAGGCGATATGGCTGTTCTGTCGCCAAGAATAGTTCATTATTTCCCCGGAGATGGCTTGGAATATGTATTTCGTGAAGATGTAGCACCATATGGTTCACAATTTTACTCGGCAACAAATCCTTGGACAGGGGGATTATTAGCTGCACCAACTATATTTTATTTAGATGAAGTTCGAAGTGAGAAGCGCTCACTATTAACTCTTCACTATTCAGATCCTGAATTGCAAGTTGTCAAAGGGAGAAGACAGTTAACGGATTTCTTTGGACACAAGTTCAGTTTTGGCGGATATCGAGGTAGAATTGAGGCATTTGGCAAAACGACTGAGTTGTATTTTGATACGTTACTTCGATCACCCAATCATAATACTTCAATTAATCCAATATTAACCTCTTCATGGGAAGCATCAAGTTTACCGATGATAAAACGAATTGTCGATCCAGCGGGAAGACAAGTATCATTTGATTATGGAATAAGGAAGCGTATATTTACAAATTACAAATGGCCTATAGAATATCATTATGCTGATTGTGACAATAATAGTAATGATCAGATAGCAGTTTCGAATACAAAAAGACTTATTAAATACAATGAACCGGCTTCGTTCACAGAAATACTATATCATGGCGATACCTCAGGCACAGTAACTATACAAGAGGGTAATTATTCAGGCGCTACTTCATCAGACAATCCGTATTCGTTATCAGAAGTAGCTAAAGAGATGGTAACAAAAGAGTATAACGGGACAAAACTTCTCACTAAAGAATTTGCGTATAGCAATAGTGCTCCGAGTGCTACAGCAGCAGAATGGGCAACTTGGAATTCTATCAAAGATGAACGAACCAACAAAAAAACATATAGTACATTCGGTTATAAACGGCACTTGTATAGCGGTATATTTGAGTTTATACCGGGACTCGGGTTTACGGATCTATTAGTATCAACCGAAGGCTCTGACAGCTTAAGGGTTGCAACCTACACTGCTTACAGCTTTATGAGCAACGAAGGCGATTCTCTCAATCTGCGTCTTCCGGTATCAAGAAAAATTATAGAGTATATTAACGGAGATACTTCTACAAAAATAACGAAAGCGTATTCTACATTTGAGTATGTCATTGATACGGTAGTGCGTTTCACGACCGAGACAGCAAAAAAGCATTATGGTTTTGGAGTAATCAGACAGTATGAAAATATTTTCAGACCCGATAGTACAACATCCTTATTATATAGAAAACTCACGGACTGGCAAGTATTTCCTGATTCTCTTCAGACATTTTATATTCAATACGGTTGGGATAAAATAGCGAGTTTAAAATTGTATTACGCTTTAAAGAAATCCGACGTGAACTTTACCAAATCATGGGAAGAATGTTTGGAAGATGGCGATACAAGAGTAATTGTTAGCACAAACAATGGAAAGAGAGATACTATTTTCTCATATTTACCTGCTGCATATTTAGAAAAAGCATCGTTTATCACCGATGGAGACGAAGTAGGTTATCCGGCAACAAAAGGCAAAATTATTCAAGGAGTATCCAAAAAATTCTCATCGATTTCAGCATATAATTTTACAAGCATTTTAGACAGAGTAATGGTAGTCGCTGATACTACGTTTGGACTTGGTGGTACATATACTGTTTCATCGAAAACAAACTTTGGGGATAATGCATATCTTCCTGAAATACAAATGCCTTCAGAGATCATGAATAGTAATGGTTCAGTTACCCGTTATCGCTATAGATTTCAAGATGTACCCGATTCTTGGCAATGTAGTATTAACAGTTCGCATACTCCTGAAGGAAAAATCCGTCGTAATGATGATACTGACAGCATCGGACTCTTCAGCAGTAGCGAAAATCTCTATTGGTGGCATGAGCCACTTTCCGAATCAAAAGTCATCCGCAAATTCCTTCCTTCTCACAGTGGAATAGACACGACCTTCCTACCTACTATGTATGAGCGTACATATTACGGCTTACATAAAGGAGTTATAGACCCAAATGGTTGGTATACAGCTGCAAAGTATGATGAAATTGGACGATTACTCAAATTATCCTATCCATATGATTTTAATTCTTCTGCACATCTCATAGAACAAGACCGCACAGTTCAAACTATACGTGAACCCGGCTATACTATTATGGAAAGGAAAAGTACTTGGAGAAAGAAATTTTGTAATCAAAATCCTCCAGATACATCTTGGCATTATCAAACATTTATAGACTCTACTTATTTTTATTCAGGTATCCATTCTGAAAAATTATACTCAAATTATAATGGAGGACTTGAAAGTAGCCCCAAAAAAGGTGAGCAAACTTTAACAACACCATGCGATTGGCAGAATCAAACCTCAATACGTGATTCTGTCTATTATGGAGTAATTCCTTTCCAAGTTTATAACCAGAACATAGTAACCTTAGACAGTGTAGTATTAGAAATAGCACCTGAGAAAATAGATCCTTGTTTTACGTTAGTAATAAAAATATTGAAAAGAAATGGATCTAGCGCTCCTACAACATATAGTGGAGGCAATTACTATTTTAATTGCGACAGTGCTTTTAGTGATACATCACAAGAAACAATTTCAGATACAGGATATGTAAATCCCGACAGGCATAAGCTTAAATTTAAATTACCGGCAGCAATAGTCAATTCGATAATGACTGCAAGTTCAGGCATTGCTTTTTTTGATGTGAATCTCTACGCATCATCGAGCTACAAAGCCGGTACTTTTGCACAAACCGGAGATGATGTCATGCCACAAATAAAGCTGTATGGAGTATTCAAGAATGATGTAGATCTCACAGATTATTCTCTGAAATACACCTACGAAGACTATTACGGCAGCTCAGCAACTTGGGTGCGAGCTAAGATAGATGATACCCTCCATACCTCCAATAAAATGGCAACACTCGGTACTGCTTCAGATAATAAACGCATTTCAATAGTTGCTAATACTTTTCGAGGAGATGGTGCTCTCACCTCAAGCTCTTTGTATCATGGAGAACCAACAAATAGTAGTACAATTAAATCTACGGTGACATTTTTGAATAATGGAGTTGGCAAGCCGATAGAAACGGCTGATCAATTAGGGTATATTTCGAGGGTTAATTATGATGAATTCGGGCGTGTTATACGGTCAAATAATCCAGATAGTATCTCTGAAACCGGCGACTCAAATACGTTTGTAACCAGATTGTATGATGTAGGAAGTCCATCGAAATTTAATCTTCAGCGAGTGATAAATGATCCTGATTATCAAGACTTTTACGGATATGTTTCGATGCAATCTGTAACCAATGAGAACGGAAGAATTTTCACACAGTACAGTGATGCTTTGGGTCGTATGCGTCGAGAAATAGCCGATTCGGGTGCTGCTCTAGGTAATTTCACAACATTGTATGATTATGACATTGTAGGTCGATTAACGAGAGTCGTGAATCCAGAAGGTCAAAAAACGGAGTATTGGTATGATGACTATGGGAGAGTGAAGTATAAGCGACAGCCCGATTTAGGCATACTGTCGTATGCTTATGATAAAGTTGGCAATGTGCGTTTCACACAGACTTCTGAACAAGATTCACTAAGTAAACTTACTTTTCACGAATATGATGATTTGAATAGAATTACTGTAGTAGGTGAGGCACGACTTACGAATACCCCCCACGACACGTTACCGAATTTGAATCGCCTTACTGATGTTTTAGACCCAAATGTACTGCATGATAATGGTCAATCGGGAATCCTGACGGCTAATAAAACAATGTGGAATGATAGTAGTACATACTCAACTCCATCGATTCCGACTAATGCGAGTCAATCTGATTGCCTACCCAATGTGACATATGATAGTGAATCTTATACTTATACCGGTTCAACGTTTATGATGAATATCGGCACGGAGGTTTCGGATGCACTTCCGCTCACAGGTGTAACGAATTTTGAGAATATCGGTAAGAATCCGGCAAATATCCGAATGGTGATCCATTACGACACATTGCCCTCAAGAACCGGTGTTATTTGGGGAAATTTCACCCCATCGACGTTGACAGATGTGTGGAATGATTTAAGCCCGACGGGTGCAGTGCGGAATATGAAGGGGCATGAAGTTGCAGTAGCGTACCGTGAGAAAGTGAATGAGCCATTTCATTATGTGGTGATGAGTTATGACGAACGTGGTAGGGTGGAAGCACTACTGAGATTCACAGGGAATATTGGTTTTGATGCTGTATATTACAAATATAATTCAGCCAATCAGGTTATTCGATTGATAACGGCTGATGGAATGCGGCAACATGGTACGTGGTATGGATATGATGGTAACGGGCGAATGGATAGTGTGTGGACGAAACTTGGCGGTAGCGGAACTGGTTTAGGACTGACGGATCCTGTGTATCCTTCTGTTTTGGTAAAGCCTTCAAGTCCTGAGATTGTATATAGGTATGACAAGCGCGGTTTGGTGGATAGTACATTGCTTATTGAACCACAAGTAGTGGAGCGGTATCATTATGGAGCGCGTAAATGGTTGGATTCGATGAAAGCATCCCAAGGCGACAGCATACTTTTTAGCCAGAAATTGGAGTTTGATAAAGTTGGTAATATCGAGAAACAAATAACGAAGCAGAAGGATGCTCTTGAACTGGCAGTGAGCTATGAATATGACAACATAAACCGTATCAAATTATGGAATAAGGATTATGGTAATTTCATTTTTGGTGATGCATATTTCTATGATAAAGTAGGAAATCGAATATCGAAGAGACTATATGATCATGACGGCTTGCCGTATCCTTATGACACTACAGCGTACACGTATGGTAATGGCAATAATCAACTTACGCAAGTAAAGTATGGCATAAAGCCCGAGACGAATAACTACTGGTATAATAAAGATGGCGCTCTACGATTACGTGAAAAAGAAGTAAAAATTGCCACTAGTATGTATTCATTACAAAGAGATGTATTTGGTTATGTTTACAATGGTTTACTAAAAACTTTCGGAACAAGTTCATGGAATGGAAGTTCAATTACGTGTATGCGGGACTCATTATCAGCACCGCAATGGCAGTGGCAGTATAGATATAGTGCAGGTGGAGAGCGTGAAAGCAAGCGAATGGTCGTAGCACCGCTTGATGATCATTCCGCGATATCGCATTTGTGGACGTACTACTTACTCGGTGGTAATAAGCAACAATTTGCGGTTTATAATGGGCGAGAAACTTCCGAAGGTGATGCTTGCTATAATACTACTCATCGGGTGCATTTTTATCCTGTGGAATATCTTACCTATGGCAATGGTGCATCAGCTCTTATCACTACCCGCCCGAATGATTTTAGAGAGTATAAGATTGTGGATCACTTGGGTTCAACTCGGGTAGTATTGGATAGTAATGGAGCTATTTTGAGTACTTATGACTTTGAGCCGTTTGGGAAACCTTTGGCTATGACCGGTTTGGATTCGCGGAAGTCGTTTATTGATCGGGAGAAGGATGGGGAGAGTGGGCTTGGGAATTTTGGGGTAAGGAGTTTTGATGATGATTTGGGGATTTTTACTTCGATTGACCCAATGTGGGAAAATTATCGTGCATATTCGCCATATAATTATTGTGGAAATAATCCAGTAAGACTTAGCGATCCAGATGGTAAGGCTTGGCCTATTGGAGCAATAGCATTGGTTGTTGCAGAAGTTGCATTGACAGTAACTGATGTAGTAGATGCTTATTCTACAATTATGGATCCGAATGCTTCGGGCTTAGACAAAACAATTTCTGGTGTTGGATTAGTATTAGGACTTGCTTTACCGGGTGGCGGATATGGGATTGCTGGCAAGGGAGTAGCGAAGGTGATTTCTAAAGTAGATGATGCTGTCGAAGCAGGAAATGCAATGCAGAAACTGAAAAAATCTGCTGAAACTGGACAAGAAGCGCATAGACAGATACAGAAGAAATTAAAAGATATTGATCCTAATGTAAAAACCGAACAGAATGTTGTTTTAAAGGATAGAACAGTTCGTAAAGATTTTGTTAGACCCGATGGTACAAAAGGTATAATAAAGCCAGACACCCCTTCTGGACAGAAATCTGCTGCGAGTAGGGAAAGATTAATGCAAAGAAATGGTCATAAAACAGAAACTATATTTTATAACCCTAAGGATCCTGCTTATCAACCGGGTTCTTCAACCTATATTGGACCCAAAAAGTAAAAGAAATTTATCATGAAATTAACAAAAGCAAAACTGATTAAATTAGTGAAGTCTGATTTAGAAAAACTAGGTTTTATCGAATTCAAAGATAGTACAGGTAGTTGGCAAGGGCTATTTTGCAAAAAAATCCGAAATGAGTTGTACTTAACTCTTGGACTAACTATACATAGATATTATGAATGTGCATTTACTGCAGATTATTACTTATCAAAAACAACCTTAATCGGAGCAGTTTGGGGCGATATTCCAAAAGGAATTTATGAAAGACCATCTTTTATTTTAACTGATAAAGAAAGGGAAGTGATTCAATTACAGAATATGTCTAAAGATATTTGGTTTGATAGTAGCGATGAAAAATCTGTATCAGATTTTCTGCGAATGATTAAAATCACGGAACAAAGATTTATAAATCAACCAGAGCTAATCAAGGAGATTGAACAAAGCGAAGACGTAAAAATTCTATCTGAAAATACAAAAACGGTAAAAAATCTTGCAAACAATGGCAATGTAATTGGGGTTTTTAAATTTTTACCATCGAAAGAGGTTGATGGTATTCCAATGAATTGGTTTAAGGCTTCTGAAAAAGTATTACATGACACCTCAGGTGTTCTCAGTTTATATACTGTAAAATCATTAGCTGCTGATGCATATAGACAGTATCTATTAGATAATGGACTCATATAGTGTAAAGTTGAAGATTTCCTTATGAAAAAGTTTCATTTTTAAAGTTGAAAATTTATGATGAGTTTGGTCGTGTACTTTAAGCAGACAATCTGATAGTGTCAGCAGAGTGAGTACAAAGGTTTTTGCTACCTATGACTTACGCAGTCCTTCTAAGTTTGGAATTCAGCGAGTAGCTAGTGATTCTGATTATAAAGACTTTTAAGGTTATGTTTCGATGAAATCAAGTAAGAATGAATTGGGTATTATTTTCACACTATTTAGTGATGCTTTCGGAAGACTAAGACGCGAAGTTGTAGATTTAGTACAAGGTTACACTGAACATTTACATAATACAACATTGTATGATTATGACATTTTAGGACCCTTGACAAGAGTAGTGAACCCAGCAGGTCAGGAAACGAAGTACTTGTATGATAATTATGGTAGAGTGAAATACAAGCGTCAGCCTGATTTAGGCATACTGTCGTATGCTTATGACAAGGTTTGAAATGTACGTTTCACACAGACTACAGAACAAGATTCACTCGGCAGGCTTACTTTCCATGAGTATGATGATATATATCGAATTACGGTAGCAGGAGAGGCACGTCTTACTAATACCACTCATGATACATTGCCAAATTTGAATCGTTTGACTGATGATTTGGATCCGAATGTATTGCATGATAATGGACAATCGAGTATTTTGACAGCGAATTGACGAAGCCCCCTGTATGCATGACAAAAAATTCTACTTATTTCCAATCTTATCTATAATTTGCCGACAACCGAGTTGATGCTCAGATGAATTCTATTTGGATTAATTTTCACGCATATGGATTGAGTAACTCGAAATTTTCTTCATATTCATGCTCGATGCATGAATGAGAACTTTATCGATTTGTCTAACTATTCTCACCGAGTGCTTTATTCCTCTTTTCTTCCCATTCCTTCTGTTTCCTGAGTTTTTCCTTCTGAAATTCATCCCATTCTTTCTCAATTTGATTGAAAATCTTATTAGTGAGTAGGTTTCGGAGCGGGAGAATATAAATCTCACCAACATCTTCGTTCATAGACACCCATCTTTGCACTGTCACCACCGATTTCCCGGCAATTTCTGCAAATTGCTTGTACTTTAAGCCCGCTTTTTTCAAAACAAACCTTAATTTTTGTCCTTTCATTGTGAATTTCTCCGGTTAATTTGTTAAAAATACATTTTAATAGCTCAATTTCAGCTCTCATATTAGTGTTTCAATAGAGAACCGATTGAATGTTGATAGTTTTTCGAATGCAAATTGATTAGTTGGTGATATATCATTTACGACTATTTCCGACCAATCGTTGAAACCAAGCCGTGTTGAGAAGTAAAAAGTGCCTTAATTTTGAAAATTTACGTACTATTTTTTGGTAAAACGCCTGTCTATCCTATGTATTGCTAAATAAATGTTTTTTTTGAGGTCAATTCAATCCGGAATACGAATATTTCGAAGTATATTTATCATTTTTTTTCTATTCGCATCTAGAATACTTGAATTCAAATTCACTTTCAATATGAATAGACAATATATATACCACATCTCTGGTTTCTATTCAAGGAAACAATACCTTCAGGAAGAAAAACCAACTCTACCGACCTTGCACCCTTCACCAAAACTCCGTATTTTGCACCAAACTAACGCTATCGCCTTGTAAACCTAACCTTTATTCGCAGGATTTCTTATGATGCTAATGATACTCTGCTTTTATAGTACCCTTATCTCCCATACTTCAGATGGTCTTCTGGGGATTGACCGCCTGCTTGGAATATTTTGTTCTCCTTTATTTATGACACAGCTTCTTATGAGTTGAATTCTTTGTGGCATTCTGCTTTGAAAGTATTTAGGTTAGTTCAGTATGAAGAAATCATCTAGAGTTGGAAGACTACTTTTTGGATTCTCATATTAAACACACAATTAAATTTGAAGAACAAGCAATCTATTATATTATTTATTGCTTACAGTAACTGTTCATTTTATTAATTATCAACAAATCAAATCCATGACAGACAGAATACAAAAAACTATCTTTAACAAATACTTGGAGTTGGTAGCAAAAGACACAGCTACTGAATCTGAAATATCAGAACTATTGTCAGCCATAAAAGATTTATACAACAAAAAGATTCTAACTGATAGTGACTACTTCCGTCAGAAAATAAAAATCGTAAAAAACCACTTGGAATTTGGAATTGAAGAAGTAAAACAAAAGCGGAAGTATAAAGAAGTATCTTTAAAAATATCTAATGAATGGATTAAAATATTAAAAGATGATTTAGACGGAGTAGATTATAGTAAGACCGATTTAATTGATTTGGAAAAAATCGATAATGACAAAGAGATTCCCATTTCTACTCATTCTGTTCACTTAGCTTTGAAAAATTTAGTTATTCCGATAAAACAAATTAAAACTGAGAAGATTTTTGAAAAATATGTTGCTGAACAGTTGGAATTAATGTTTAATAAAGAACATGTTCAACGGCAATATAATATTGGAGGTATTCTTGGGCTTAAATCTGATATAGATGTAGGAAATGGACAAGTTGGAATAGAGCTGAAAATTGCTAATAATTTATCAGCGTATGAAATGCAACGACTCGTTGGACAAGTAATCTATTACAAAGAAAAGTTTTACAAAAACAAGTTGTTAATTTACATTGTGAGTAAATCTACCATTACTCCGGATTTGAATGAGTTGAAGCAATTTTTAGAAGAACTGGGAACAACGGTAATTTTTAAAACTGCTATTAATATTTGACCACAGAAAGTATAAATTCAACAATTCTAAAAGGTTCGTAAGAATCTTCCTTTTACTTCAAATTTAAAAAGTACTTCGAGACTAATACATCATAAAATCAAACTTTAATGTCACTTGCAATAAAATGGAATAAAATTCAACTATGGCAACCAACAAACATGCAATAATCAGATACAAAGCGCTCGATAAGTGCTTCCGCAATCATGGGCGGAAGTACTTTATTGACGATTTGATCGATGCGTGTAATGATGCTATCTATGAGTTTACTGGAACAGACATCGGTATAAAACGTAGGCAAATATTTGAAGATATTAAATTTATGGAAAGCCCTCAAGGGTGGGATATTCCGTTAGAACATTGTAGAGATGGGCATAAAATCTTTTATCAGTATTCAGATAGATCCTTTTCGATAAACAATCAGCCGTTGAACGAAACAGAAGAAAATCAACTAAAAGAAGCGCTAATGACGCTTTCTAATTTTAAAGGGATGCCTCAGTTTGAATGGGTGGAAGAAATAACGGCTCGGTTGAATTCTGTTCTTGGGATATCACGTACTACTGAGAAAATAATAGAGTTTGACCAAAATAATTATCTCAAGGGATTAGAACATATCACTCCTCTCTACAATTCAATACTCTATAAAAAAGCAATTCATATCGAATATAAAAGCTTCAAGCAAGATACCCCACACCTCATGCCATTTCACCCGTACTTTCTAAAACAATACAACAACCGATGGTATGTATTCGGCAAGAATGATGATAGTCAGTTTGTTTTGAATCTTGCTCTCGATAGAATCATCTCAATTGCTGACAGTTCTATTTTATACCAGCCTAACAACACAATCGACTTCAACGAGTACTTCGAAGATATCGTAGGCGTTTCGCTAAGTACAGAAGCTACCTTGCTGCATATTATCCTGAATGTGCGTAATGAATTACTGCCCTATATCAAAACCAAACCACTCCACGGCTCTCAAAAGCTTAAAGATCGGGGAACAACTCACACCACGATTACCCTCGACCTGATTCCAAATTATGAACTTGAATCCGTGATACTGTCACATGGTGAAGGTATCGAAGTGCTTGCACCGGATTCCTTACGAGATAAAATGAGAATGCGTATTGAACTAATTAACAACAATTATAATAAGAGTGCAGATACTCTGCAAACTAAACCCTAATATTTGTACTATGAATAAAATTGGTTTTAAAAAATTTTAGAAGGTTTCAAGACTTTCCCCCTATAGAATATAGAGGTATTACATTTCTTGTTGGTAAGAACAATTCTGGAAAATCTACATTGGTGAAAGCACTTATGCTAATAGACAATTATTTCAATTCTGACAACATTTTTACTTTGTCTTTTGGCAATAGCGTTCTTGAAGATGCAAACATTGTTACGTATGATAGAGCAATAAATAAAAAAGCAAATGAAAATTTCATACATTTTACATGAAATTGAGAACTTCAGAATTGAAATGATAGTAACTGGTGATGATGATAAATCTTTGCTAAGCTATGTTGGCTAAAAATATCAGAATTGTTTGCTAATATCAACTATTATTTTAATCTTCAAAGTAAATACATAGAAGTTTCTATGAGTGCAGGCGAATCGATAATTTTACAGAAACATCTAATAACCGACACAAAACAACTGATTTTAGAAACAAAAAAGCAGATAGAGGAGACTGACTTAAAAAAAACAAGCGTAGAGTATATTGAACTTATCTCAAGATTAGAAAAACTTGAAAATATTCTTCATACTTATAACTCTGATATAATTTCTGCAGTAGCACATTTAGCTAAATTTTCATTGAAAGAGGATTTTGGAGATGAAACTAATCTGATAAGGATTGTAGATAATTTCATAGAACAATCAATGTTGAAATATCAAACGGATTATAATAATGTTCAAAATGGTGAACCCCCCTCTGACTTCTTCGTTGATTTGAGATCATTCAAAGAAATTGGACAATCTGTAGTGTCAGCTTCATTCAATACATTTATGGCGCTACTTGGCGGTCATTCAATTTGTTATATCGGCGCCAATCCTACAAAGCAATCTGCACTATTTGCAATTCGAGATAAAAATAATGCTTTGGCTCAAGCAATTCATGAATATAAACAACTTGATATTCCAGAGGGCGGAGAAGAACAACGTTTTGTAGAAAAGTGGATGCAAGAATTTGAAATTGGAAGTAAATTCAATATAACTATGTATGCAGGTGAAGCTTACGACATAAAGATCCATTCAAGAGACTCAATAATTCATTTAGCTGATAAAGGAATGGGTTCTTTACAAGCAATGCTTATAATTATGAAAATTGCTTGTTTAATTAAAAAAGCAAAAGAGAATTATATGTTGAATGAAACTACGAAAGAAGTATATGGGATGTCATTCTACAGAGAGATTTTCAAAAAAATTGTCATCATCGAAGAACCCGAACTGAACTTACACCCAGCTCTCCAAAGCAAACTTGCTGATTTATTTCTTGAAGTGTATGAGAAGTACAACATTCATTTCATCTTAGAAACTCACTCCGAGTATATTCTGAGACGGTCGCAAGTACTCGTAGCTGAGAATGATTATGAAATTCCACCGAACGAAAATCCCTTTTGTGTCCATTATTTTCCAAGAGAAAGCGGTCAGCTTCCGTATCAATTAAATTATCTGGAAGATGGAACCTTCGATAAAAATTTTGAGACAGGTTTCTTTGATACAGCTTCATTAGAAACTTTGAAACTGATACGAATGAAGAAAGAAAAAAAACGATGATGCAGATATATTCAGATTTAGAGCAATTTGAAACTATTGTCTTATATCAAGATAAGTTCCCCAATTGGTATAAAATATTTTGTGAACACAGCAAATTGTTTATCAATATGTCTGATGATGAATACAATCTTGCTAAAGTTACCAATCCTATAATTGAAGAATTTATAAAAATCAATGCTGGAAGAGAACCAATCCCGCTGAAGTATCAATTTAAAAGCTTGAAGGATGATTTCTCTATAGTAGCCGATACTCCAAGAGCAGTATATCTCTTGGATATTACAAAAGAAAAAGCCAATCAACTTCAAAAAGAATACGGAGTGATTATTCAAGGAATTGATGGCATTGATGATGGTGTCTTGAGAAATAATCATTTTCGAAGCTTGAAAGCCAATATGGTGTTAAATCCGAAAAGCTCTAATGGCTGGGATCAGTTAGTAAATGTAAATATTCCGCCTATTAATGCAATTGTTATTACTGACAACTATCTTTTTGCAAATGAGGATGGTATTAGAGGTCGAAATAATATTGTTAAGTTCATTGAAACAATCCTACCAGATGAATTGGCAATAGACTTTAATATTCTATTGATTGCAAACGAACACACAAATATGAATGAGTCATTATGTAATAACCTTTTGAAAGATATAGTGGATGCAATTAGGAAATTCAACAAGCCATATAAAATTATCTTTGAACTTGTTCTTGCAGAGTCAATACATAATAGAATAGCTGTGTCTAATTATTTTACAATTACTACTGAAAAAGGGTTCGCAGTTTTTAAATCCGGCGACTTGTCTAAAGTACATGAAAATACACAGATTAGAGTTGAAAGTGTATTCCATAGAATTAATAAAAATGAGGGTGATACAGTATATGCAAATGCAGAACTTTTACTCAAAGAAATTAAAACAATTTGCAAAAGTGTTTCTCAGTATATATTAAAACGACCAAATGATAAAAACTACCGTATCCTCGGCGATTGCAAAGCAGATAAGTCAATAAGAAATCGCCTCATCAATGATGTGTGGAATGAAAAAAATAACAATGCACAACCACTGCACTCTTAGTTGGTAATTTTGTATTGTTAAATTAATTGAATGTACTTCACGGGTGTTAATTATTACAATAACCTCCCGTCCAAACAAAACCTTATAGAAAAATACCAATGGCAAATTCTACCGTAGATGTGAGCTTCATCTTTCAAATAACTGATAAAGTACTCTGGAATGTATTCAAGAAAAATGAAATAGGCGATGTGCTGCTGCCATTCGTTGTGATTCGTCGGTTGGATTGTATCCTCGATCCGGTGAATGTGAACGTGAGAAACGCGTACGAGAACTTCAAAGACAAAGTAAGCGAAGATAAACTCGATCCCATTCTCCGAAAAGCTGCCGGTGGATTGCAGTTCTATAATACTTCACGGCATACACTCGAATCCCTCAAAGAAAACCCTAAAACAATCGAAATCGACTTCAATAATTATCTCAATGGCTTCAATAAAGAAGTTCGTGATATTATTGACAATTTCCAATTCGATAAAGTAATCTCACGCCTCGTCAAAAATAAACTCCTCTATCAAATGATAGATGCAATATGCCAAGTGGACTTAAGTCCAACTAAAGTCGATGGGCATAATATGGGCTATATATTTGAAGAACTTATCAGAATTTCCAACGAACAAAGCAATGAAACCGCAGGGGAACACTTCACACCACGTGACGTGATCGAGCTGATGATCAAGATCGTCTTCAGTACCGAACTCGACGAACTCACCCAACCAGGCATCATTCGTACAATCTATGACCCTACACTCGGTACAGGCGGTATGATCAACTTAGCCAAAAACTATGTACTCGATGTACTCTGCGCCGACTCTCCCCACAAACCCGTACTCAAGACCTACGGACAAGAAATAAACGAACAGTCCTACGCCATTGCCAAGTCGGAAGCGCTCATCACCGGAGAAAATGCCGACAACATCAGACATGGCAATACTTTCACCGAGGATAAATTCCAAGACAAGCATTTCCATTATCAGTTTGCTAATCCGCCATACGGAGTTACATGGAGTAAAGATGCCTATTTCATTCAAAATGAAAGTGCTAACCCCGCCGGAAGATTCTATGCCGGGCTTCCGGGAACAAGCGATGGACAGTTACTCTTCTTGCAACACATGATAAGCAAGATGGAACGAGAAGGCGGGAAAATAGCCGTCGTCACCAATGGCTCCACTCTTTACCGGCAATGCCGGTGGAGGCGAAAGCGATATCCGTAAATGGATCATAAGCAATGACTGGCTCGAATGTATCGTAGCCCTGCCAAAAGACTTGTTTTATAATACCGGTATCAATACCTATATATGGTTCTTGAATAACAATAAACCAAAGCACCGCAAGGGGAAAGTACAGCTCATTAATGCCAATGTGCCGGAAGATAAAGCAAATGGTATCCCAGGATTCTGCCGTCCCGAAAAACGAAGCTTGGGCAACAAACGAAACAAAATTGAATCCTATCACATCGACAAACTTGTCGAAATCTTTACCAGCTTCACCGAAGGGACGTATTGTAAAATATTCAATAATGAGGATTTTGGCTACTATCAAATTACCGTCGAACAGCCAGAATATGATGACAAGGGCAAGAAGGTAAAAGATAAAAAGGGTAATCTCAAGCCCGATACAAAAAAGAGAGATAAAGAGAATATACCCCTTAGCAAAGACATCGATGAATATTTCAAAACCGAAGTACTCCCGCATGTACCCGACGCATGGATAGACTATGACAAGTCCCGCATCGGCTACGAGATTAATTTTACGAAGTACTTCTATGAATATAAGGTCTTGCGTCCGGCATCGGTCATCAAAGCCGAAATCGAAGCATTGGAATTCGGAGCATTAGGACAAAAAGGAATAGCTGACCTTTTAAAGGAGTTGTTGGGATGATTAAGAAATATGAAAATTATACTGAAAGCAACATTGTTGGAATTGATGAAATACCTATTACGTGGCAACAAATAAAACTTAAGTACATCTTGTCTCTTAAAAGTGGAGATGCAATTACCTCAAATGAGTTATCTGATGAGTATGATTTTCCTGTTTATGGGGGAAACGGGATAATGGGGTTTACGAATAGGTACATATATGAAAACGATAAAATAATTGTAGGAAGGGTTGGAGCATATTGTGGTAATATTCATTTAGCTAAAGGTAAAATATGGGTAAGCGATAATGCATTGTTAATTGAAACTGAAGAGAATTTAGAGTATTTAACATATCTTCTAAAGTCTTTACAACTAAATAAACTTGCAAATAAGAACGCTCAGCCGTTAATTACTGGCTCAATGGTTAAGGATCAAATTATACCTTTCCCTGCAAGTAAAACCGAACAAACCAAAATCGCCCAATACCTCGACCACCAGACAAACCTCATCGATCAGCTTATCAAGCAAAAAGAGAAGCAGATTGAACTCTTAAAAGAATATAGACAAGCAGTAATCAACGAAGCAGTAACAAAAGGGCTTGACCCAAATGCCAAGATGAAAGATAGTGGGATAGAATGGTTGGGGGAAGTGCCGGAGGGGTGGGAGATAAGAAAATTAAAACATCTTGTATCTCTAAATTCAAATGAAGATGATGCCCAGTATTTAGCATTTAAAGTTGCACTTGAAAACATTGAAAGTGGTACAGGAAAATTTGTTGAATCAAATTTAGAAAGTCAGTTTGAAGGTGTTGGAAACTATTTTAAGAAAGGTGATGTACTATTTAACAAGTTACGCCCATATTTAGCAAAAGTTTACTTAGCACAGCAAGATGGATATTCAGTCGGAGAATTATTAGTATTCTCGCCGAAGGAAGAAATTATCTCAGGTTTTTTATTTTACAGGTTATTATCTTCATCTTTTATTGAAGTAGTTAATGGTTCGACTTACGGTGCAAAAATGCCAAGAGCAAGCTGGAGTTTTATTGGAAATTTATCTGTTGTAGTACCAAGCAAAGATGAGCAGTCACAAATAATTGATTATATACAAAAATATAATACAAAAATAAATAAACTCATATCTGATATTGACATACAAATCCAAAAACTCAAAGAATACCGCCAATCCATCATCTCGGAAGCAGTGACCGGAAAGATTGATGTGAGAGAGTGGCAGATACCCGATAACGTACACGAAGTATAGCGATCTGTTTGGTTGACACTCATACTGTGCTGATTTATTGGCAATGTATAGGTAATGATAACGGAAATTTATAAAATAAATACCTGAGAACATGATGGAAAATATACTATTTATAATACTTGCACTACTAATAGGAGTAGCTGTTGGATACTTACTATTCAAAGTGAAACATACTTCGGCTTTTCAAGCCGAGAAAGATGCAACGCAACAAAAATACAATGAGTTAGATAAAGAATTTGTGAGCCATAAAGCAACGACTACATCACAATTGAAAACGGCAAATGATAATTTGGAGGCGAAGAATAGTGAGATTGCCGGATTACAAGAGACAATTCAAGAAGATGCTCTGGAGATATCTGCTATAACCAACAATTTATCAACAGCAAATGCAGATTTACGTTCGGCTAATCAAACTATCATTGAAAAGAAGCAAGAAATTGAAGCAATTAGAGAAGAACTAAAGCTTATAAAACAAGACTATGATGATCTTAATAAACTGTTCGCAACTGCTAAAGCAAACAATGAAGCATTAATTGAAAAATTGCAAACTCAAAAAGATGAAATGGAAGCATTAGGCAAAAAGTTCAATACTGAATTTGAAAACATTGCCAATAAAATATTAGAAACTAAGTCCGAGAAATTTACTGAACTTAACAAAACAAACCTTACGAATATCTTAGAGCCTTTGGGTAAAAATATAACAGAATTCAAAACCAAAGTCGAAGAAGTGTATGAAAAAGAATCGAAGGAAAGGTTTTCATTAGGTGAAAGGGTAAAAGAACTTGCTCTGCTCAATAAAGTAATCAGTGACGAAGCTTATAATCTCACAAAAGCCCTTAAAGGCGAAGCCAAAACTCAAGGTCTTTGGGGTGAAATGATTTTGGAAAGAATCTTAGAAGTATCAGGATTAGTGAAAGATAGAGAATACTTTATGGAGCATGAGCTTAGGGATGCCGATGGCAATGCCTTACTATCTGATTCCGAAGGTAAGAAAATGCGTCCTGATGCAGTCATTAAATACCCTGATAATAGATGTGTAATTATTGATTCCAAAGTCTCATTAAATGCGTTTACTCGATTAATTGCATCGCATGATGTAGAAGAGCAGAAAAATGAATTGAATGCCCATGTAATTGCTATTAAAAATCACATTGTCTCTTTAAGCACCAAGGGTTATGATGATTACGATAAAGCATTAGATTTTGTGATGATGTTTGTTCCAAGTGAACCTGCTTACATTGCAGCTTTACAGGGCGATGCTGATCTTTGGAATTTTGCATATAACAAGCGAATACTTTTGATTAGTCCAACCAATCTGATCATTTCATTGAAATTGATTGTTGATCTCTGGAAACGAGAATATCAGAATCAAAATGCAATAGAAATTGCTGATAGAGGAGCTAAACTGTATGACAAGTTTGTTGGATTTATAGACAACTTAGTTAGCGTTGGGGATCACCTTGATAAAGCTCAAGCAAAATATTCGGAAGCTTATAAACAACTGAGTACCGGTAATGATAATTTGGTGATACAAGCAACCAAGCTCAAAAACTTAGGATTAAAAACAAAAAAAGACCTTCCAAAGGATATTGTAAATATAGCTATTGGTAATGAGTTACCAGAGCACACTACTTAAAATATATGGCAGCAGGAACTAAAGAAATTCATCTTGAAGAGCATATAGTACACTATCTTACGAGTGTAGCAAATACTGAAACTCCAGAATACTCTGAGAAAACTACATCAGCGTATGATAAAGAGTTATGCCTTATTCCAGAAGACTTGCTGGGATTTATCAAAGATTCTCAGCCCAAGAAGTATGAGGCATTGTGCGCTCAATATGGGGACAATACAGATGCCAAAATAGTACAACTGGTAGCGGACAGTATTTCCAAGAGCAAACTCAAAACTCTTCAAGTATTACGAGAAAAGGTGAAAGACCGTGGACAATACATCGACCTCGTGTATTTCAAGCCATCCCACAGTAAAACGCCTGAGCATCAAGAAGGATATCTCAAGAATAGGTTTACTATTATCCGGCAACTCAATTACACCAAAGATGATAAGAAGTCAATTGATATTGTACTTTTTGTTAATGGTCTTCCAATTATCACTATTGAGCTGAAAAACGCCTTGACGGGACAGTATCTACACCATGCGATCAAGCAATACATGGAAGATAGGAGTCCAAAAGAGCCGCTGTTGGAATTTAAGCGGTGTCTTGTTCACTTTGCTGTAAGTACCGAGCAGGTAAGCATGTGTACAGAACTCAAGGGTAAGAGCACGTATTTCTTACCATTTAATAAAGCTTTGGTGAATCATGATAGTGATGACTACGCTACATCGTATTTATGGAAAGATATACTTCGAAAAGATTCGTTACTTGATTTGATTCAGAATTATGTGAATCTGCAAATAAATAGAGAAAAATATTTCGACAATACGACAAAGGCGCTTCGAGAGAGCGAGAAAGCAGTGCTGATATTCCCGAGATTTCATCAGCGGAGAGCAGTAAAAAATCTTCTCGAAGCAGTCGGGAAGGACGGAGTCGGCACAAAGTATCTGATACAGCACTCGGCAGGATCGGGCAAGTCAAATACTATTGCATGGTTAGCGCATAGATTGTCGGACTTCTACCAACATCCTGACGATAAAAAGCCATTATATAATGGTGTAATAGTCGTGACGGACAGGCGAGTATTAGACAAGCAGATACAAGACACGATCCGACAATTCGAACAAATGCCGGGAACAGTTGAATACATTGACAAAAACAAAACAAGTCAAGACTTAAAGAATGCAATCGAATCAGGAAAACGGATAATCGTGACGACACTCCAAAAATTCCCCGTCATATCCGATGTGATTGCACAGAATAAAGACAAGAAGTATGTGGTGATAATCGACGAAGCGCATAGTTCACAAGCAGGAGAGTCGGCGAGGCATTTACGCAAGGCATTATCACTCGAAGAAGCTGAGACGGCTGATGGCGAGGTCAAGGATCTTGATGATATTATCACCGAAGAAATAAGGAAAAAGGGAGATCAGAAGAATATTTCCTTCTTTGCTTTTACGGCTACACCAAAGTCGAAGACATTAGAGCTTTTCGGTACAGACCGGAACGGACACAAAGAAGCGTTTGACATTTATACGATGGAGCAGGCAATTAAGGAAAAGTTTATCAAGGATGTACTTAAAAACTATATGAGTTGGAAACGATACTACAAGCTCATCAAGCGTACGGAGATAGATGATAAAGAGTATGACAAGAAAAAAACAGTGCGTGTGCTTTCGTCGTATGTCGATCTGCAAGACCATGCAATTGAGAAAAAGGCAAGGATTATGATCGAACATTTCGTGTCACAGACTCAACATGAAATACAAGGTAAGGCGCGAGCGATGTTGGTCACACGTTCTCGTTTACATGCTGTACGATTTAAGAGGAAATTTGATGATATAATGCGGGAGATGAAGCTGCCGTACAGCGCATTAGTAGCATTCAGTGGAACGGTGACCGATGCTGAAACGGGACAAGATTACACGAAGGAGAACATGAATAATCTGGGAGGTTCGATAGAAGTGCCGGATGCACTCAAGCTGCCGCAATATCGAATCCTGATTGTTGCCAATATGTATCAGACGGGATTTGACGAGCCATTGCTACATACGATGTTTGTTGATAAGAGGTTAGGTGGCGCGAATACCGTACAGACATTAAGCCGACTCAACCGCACGATGTCCGGCAAGGACACAACGATGGTTCTTGACTTTGTGAACGACCCTGAGAAGGTGCAGGAAGACTTTCAGATGTATTATGGCTGTAATTACATGGAGCTGGAAGATCAGACCGACCCGAACAGCTTATATGATGTGCAAAATTTGGTGGATTCATTCAACATAATCTATAAGAATGATATCGAGGCGTATGCGAATCTCTTTTTTACAAAGGGCGATCACAAGGAAAAGCTTCAGCCAATTTTGAATGCGGTTGTAGAGAGATTCAAAGCCGACCTTGATGAAGATCAAAAGGTTGATTTCAAGGCAAATATCAAGGATTACGTTAGGTTATACAGATTTTTATCTCAGATTATCACCTTCACCGATGTTCAATTAGAGAAGTATTATGTATTCTTATCTGATCTATTCAAAAAGTTACCGGCAACACCTGGCGCATTGCCGACGGGTGTGTTGGAAGAGATTGATTTAGACAGTTACAAGTTACAGCATCAATTTACGACGAACTTAGAGTTGGAGAGTAAAGACACAGGAATGGAGGGAATGAAACCGGGAGCAGGTGGTATGATAAGCGAAGAAGATATGGAATGGCTTACTAATATCATCAAAGTGTTGAATGAAACCTACGGGTTAGATTTGAAGGAGGAGGATAGGGTAGAGTTCGACAAGATGAGAAAGAACATCTATTCCAACGACGAGCTGATGAGCTTTTTCAACACTCAAAACAGTAAGGACAACATTCAGGACAAGTTCAACGAGGAGATAGACAACGAATTATTAAATTTCATCAACACCAAACTGGAGCTATACAACAAGCTCTCCGAGGACAAAGTAAACTTGATGTTCAAGCGGCTATGGTTTAATGATATTTATGATCAGCGGGTAAGGGGGATAGGGCGGTGATGGGGGGGGAGGGGAAATCTAAAAGTCGAATACATTTTATCAACTTTTTTAAATACCTAAATATAATTTTTCGACACTACTTGTTACCAAAAATAACTTATGACAAATTCAATCTACGATGATTCATTATTGAAAGAAAGTATTCATGAACTTCAAAATGAATATAATTATTTATAAATTAGAGCCTTTGATGAAAATTATGCACCTGTCAAAGATGATATTGAGATAGTAAGTAATTACATAGTTTCAAATTTTATTGGTAATGATAATATTTCAGTTTCACTATCAAGTGTTGAAGAAGTAAATGAGTTAAAACGAGTTTTAAGTTGTCAGCCAATATTGCTTAACGAGTATTTGGGAGTAAAGTATGATAACAAATACGAAATATTTCTTACGCCAATCAATTCTAAAGGTTTCCCACGTACTATAAAAATAGGTCCGATTAAAATTCACATTCACTACTTTGGAAATGATTTATTATTAACAATTGAAAGTAATCCCAATGAAACACCTGGGACTTACTTTAGCGACAATTTAATGGGATATTATGGAGGTACTAGTAATATTTTACTAACGATTGATAATTATAATATCTCTACTAACAAAGGTGAAGATAATGATTTAAATAATATAGTGAGTTCAGTGTTATTCGATTTTGAATATTGTTTTAACATTGCTGTTGAACCAATTGAGTTGAATGGTTTGAGTCGAAGTATAAAAAAATCAAGAAAATTAATATATCCAAAGCCAGAGATAGAAATTCATTTTACTTACAAACGCTATATACAAGAGTTAATTCAATATTTTCATTTATCAGAGAAGGTTGAGCATATTCCATTTAAATACCTATGCTATTTCCATATTTTGGAATACTTCTCTGATAAGAGCGCATACTTAGTAATTGCAAAAAAAGTAAAAGATATTTTGTTAAAACCAGATTTTCATCAAAATATTGAAAGTTACGTTAATCATACTGTAAATATATTCAAGAAAGAAAATGAAAAACACTTGAGTGATAAAAATAAATTGGAACGTGTGTTGCGTCATTACATTGACTTACAAGATTTTAAAGAATATTTATCAAGTATAGATTTATTGGAATATTTTGAGAAAGAACAGATATTTGTTTGCTCAAAAGTACTTAAAGTCCCTCTAATAGATTTTACAAATGATAACAATTTCTATAACTCTTTAGCAAGCCGTATATATATTATTAGATGTTCGATAGTACATTCAAATCCTGACTTTGATGAAAGCAAGGCTGTACCATTCGTTACTTCGGTTGAAAATAATGCAAAACTAAATACAGAATTAGCATTAGTTTACGAAGTATCAAGAAATATTATCATTAAATCATGTGATAATAAATGATTGATGTTTCCCCATATACTGGAAATATAAATTTGATAAGGTAAATCGGTGAAAGTTGCACTCATTTTCCTGATAGGTTACCACTTCTTTAATTGATTTACTAGGAATTATTTCAATAGATTGGAAAAGAAGAATAAACTCTCAAGCGAAACAAATTACAATATATAAATAGTTTGCAATATATTTTGTTATTGATTAGGAACCATTATCTGAACGAATTTCTAAGATGGAAAAATTATCGGATGAAAATTTGGCAACTCATTGCATATAAAAGAGATGGTAACAAAGACTTTTGTTTTAATAAAAATATAACTGAATATGATTGATTATAAACTTTCAGGTATTGATAAATTACAAACCAGTGATTGCTATGGAGCTATCAACGACTTTACTAAAGCAATAGAAGTTAATCCTGAAGATTATATCTCTTATTTTAATAGGGGGTATATAAAAGCTTGGCGTGGACATTATGAAGAAGCGATTCATGACTACGAAATAGCATTAGAACTTAGCCCTGATGATTATATTATTTATAAAAACTTAGCTTTTGTTAAAAGTAAATTTGGAGATGACCTTGGAGCGATAAATGCCTTTACCAAAGCTATCGAACTTTATGGTAAAGATGAAGTTTTATATTACGATCTGGGTTATATAAAAGAACGAATAGGTGATTTCGAAGGTGCTATCCAAGACTACAAAAAATCAATTGAGTTTAAGCCCTTTTCCTTCACTACTCAACAAAAAATAGCTTTTGTAAAAGAAAAAGCAGGAGATTACGAAGGAGCTATCCATGACTTCACATTAGTAATGGATTACCTCATAAATGGTAATCATCTTGGTCTCGGTAGGCTCAACGCTTTTTACCATTATTCTTTATACATGAGGGGTGTTGCAAAATCCAAATCAGGTAACACACGTGGTGCTTATGAGGATATGAAAAATGCATACAATTGTCTAGTAGATGATTGTAATAATACGGATGAATATATTTATAATTACCTTTTAGAAAATATTATCGACTGTGTAAATTGTGATTGTAACTTTATTTCATTGTACTTGAGAGGGGTTTCAAAGTACAAGTTGGAAGATATCAGTAGTGCTTATGAGGATGTGAAAAATGCATATGATTGTTTAGAAAGTAACTTCAGAAAGGAATTTAAGATTTGGGGTGGATTTATTTATTAGTCAGATTTAATATGATGCCTATCAGCTTTTACATATAACTGATTTGAAAAAACTGATATTGATTTGATTTAAATATGTTTACATTCATTTTACAAATGATGACGATGCTAGTAGTTCTATTTGGTAAATTTTTGATAGTATGATATAAGGATGTAAGAATTCAGATCCGTGTTTTGTGTGCCTCCTAAATAAACAATAATTTCAAAAAAAGAACTACCATTCTATAAACAAAAGGAGATAATATTACAAAAGAATTTATAATTAGATTCGAAGATAAGATCTTATCTAAGCTAGATGGATTCAATAGAGATGAAAGGATTCAGATACTAATCTCTTGTCTTGCAAGTTTTGGTTTTAAGGCTGTGGAATCTAAGTTGTACACTAACACAATAAGTGTATATACACCAAACCATGATGTTAATGATGATCAAAAAGAAATAATAAATATAATTGTAACCAATCCCTTATTTAGAATGAATGTATTTAGTAAAGATGAAAAGATTCAGATACTAATCTCATGTCTTTCAAGACTCGATTTTAGGGCAGTAGAATCTAAGTTCTCCGCAAGCATAATAAGAGGCTATAGACCAAAACATGATGAAATAGTTGTTATTACAAAAATAGATCTTGATCTTGATTTTTAAACCATTTGAGAAGTTCGTCCTACAGACGAATACTATTATTTCAACGATTAAAGTACAATATGGAAGATTATGAACGAACAATTACTTCTCAACAACTTGCATCTACTGTACTTCGGTCATGTTTTCGATTTGTAGGAACAGAAATATTTCTCAATTTCAATAAGATACCATGTATCTATGAAACACTTCATTTAATCTCTATTACACCCGAAGCCGGTATTCCATATCGGCATATATCTCCCGAAGAGATACGATTTCTATACTTGGCTTATACGGAAGTAGCTGAAAATACTTACTCAACATTTGTTGACAATAATGGTAGAATGCGAGCCACACCATCGAACAGAGAAATACCCCAATGGATATTCGATATTGTTGCAGAAATTACTTCTCTTACATCGAGGGAGTGATTTGTGAATGTACAGGCGAAAGGTTACGACTTGTTTTGGTGAATACAGAGCGATAAGTTACAAAACTAAACAATATAACAAAGTATGAAATTTATTATGGATCATGATTTAGAAGCGTTTAACATAAAGTCAATTTATCTGATTTTTACACCATTTCTGTCCATACGATGGAGGGAAGATGATCATTATTAAATTTTTTTTTCTTGGATTTAAAATAAAAAACAGTAATTTTGTTTAGATTTATTAAACTTAAACAACATTACATAAAAAAGGAAAAAATTAAATGGATCATGAAAAAACATTTGGTGAGCGAATGAAAGAGTTGAGAATTAGAGAGAAACTTTCTCTAAGAGATCTTGCGACCCGTGTTGGATTGTCTGCCGGTTACTTATCTCAATTAGAAAATAATAAACTTAGTATTTCAGGTTTCCCATCAGAAGAAAATATAAGCAAAATTGCAAGTGTTCTTAATGCAGATGAGACAGAACTTGCACTATTGGCAGGGAAACTCTCTAACGAAATAACTAATGGAATAAAAGATGGGCTTTTAAGTGGTAATCTCAAGAAAGTTTAATAATTTCGATTTTACAAATAATGAAGGTCTAAGTGAAAAGCACATAGGTAAATTTGATTTTACAAATAAAGCAATCTATATATATAACGGATTGAAAGGAAACAAAGGTCGTGAGAACTTTACAGTAGCACATGAGATTGGTCATTTGATATTACATTATCCTCTATTTATTCAGCAATATTGTATTATTGAAGAAATTGCAAAATGTCCATCTTTAACGTTTGTAAGCAGTAGTGATATAATAGATTGCAATTATAGTCGATTTGAAAATATATTAGAATGGCAAGCAAATTATTTTGCAAGTTGTTTGTTGATGCCTAGAGCTAGTTTCTATGAAGTATTTATTTGTAGATTAGCTCAACTTGACATTAGGAATAGAGGATTTGGACGTCTATATGTAGATAAACAAAAATGTAATATTGAAAATTTTTTCATGGTCACAACTGGTTTAATGGATGTATTTAAGACTTCGCGAGAAGCTACATATGTAAGACTCAAACAACTTAAATATGTAAATAATGATTGTATTATTCCTCGAAACGAGTTTAATATAAAGCGTATCGATAAGATTATTAAACCCCAGTATCCTAATTTCTTTTAAAAATTCGTGTAGTTTAACAAAAACTAAACAAAAACTAAACAAAAACTAGATAAACCAAACTTAACAAAATTATCATAGCACTAATCATGTCTAACTGAGAACTATTATGTATAGATTAATTAAAACTACACATATTAATTCGTTTACATCAATAAAATTTTTATTCAAATAATATACTTTTTAAAAATTTCAAGAGGATAGATATATGGAAATGGTAATAATTCCGACGGCTGAACTCCAAACAATGATCAAAATTGCCGTCAAAGAAGCGATGGACAACGCAGCTCCTATATTGGAAATTGCGAAGTCTGAACCGGATAATGAGCTTTTGACCCGTAAACAAGTCAGAAAACTATTCAATGTGAGTTTGCCTACATTGGCTCGCTGGGGAAAATTGAATGTTCTCCCATGTTTACGAATCAATAGAAGTATTCGGTATAGGGCAAGCGATGTTCAAAAAGCACTACAACAAAAAAATGGAGGAGAAACATAAAATAACACATATACACTTTAGAATTCAGGTTAAATACTTTGTGCCGTATTATCTCGATACAAGAAATACTTAATAAAAAAACATTGTTCAAATTAATTTAGAGGAATTTATCATGATTGAAGTTAATAATAATGGTATTCCATTATACGAAATGAGTCAAAATGAACCAGGTGGAGTTATAATTCGAGTTAAAAAATCTGTGAATTACTATGATTTGAAAAGAATAACTGATTATGAATACAGTAGCGATAACCACCTAAGATTTAAGTTAATTGGAGAAAAAGACCGGCAATTAGCAATTGGTGATCTTGCAAGATGTTTGTTTGCCGCACTATCGGATTGGCATTCAGGGAAAGTAAAATGAATAAACACCCAAATACCAAAATAACTCAAGCGGGTATAAGCGATGATTTGCATAAACTTACGAGTGTTGATGATGAATTTCCTGTCCATATATTCCCTGACCTATTACAAAGAGTAGCCCGCGATTACGCGCGGGCTACTGGCGCACCTTTGTGTTTCCTTGGAGGGGCAATGCTTACCATTGCCGGTGTAGCACTTGGTAATACTGCGAAACTTACTTTTGGTAATTACGCAGCCAGTGGTGTCATCTTTTTGTGCGTAATCGGTAGAAGGGGTACCGGTAAAACTCACCCGATTGATTTTATTTTAAAGCCTATAAAAGAGATGGATAGGATAAAATGGAGAGCATACAAGCAAGAGCTTATTGATTGGAAGAAAGAACTCATTCATAATCCAAAGTCAAAACAACCGGAACCAATTCAGCCAAAATTGTCAATCACGACCGATTGTACGCCGGAAGCGCTGATTTCGCTTCATGAAAATAATCCTAAGAGCTTGCTTATACACCGTGACGAGTTAAGTGGTTTGGTTGCTAGTTTTGACCAATATAGCAAAGGTGGAGAAAGTCAAAAATACTTGCAAATATGGAATGGATCGGCAATTAGCGTTGCAAGGAAGGGTAGTGGAATGACTCGAATTGATAGTCCTCACATTTCGATTTTAGGCGGAATCCAGCCGGAAATCCTCCCTAAGCTGGCTGAAAAAAGTAGAATTAGTGATGGCTTTCTTGATAGATTTTTGTTCTGCTATCCAGAATCCTGCATAGCTCAGCCGGATAGTATGGAAGTGGTCAATTGTACTGCATGGAGCGATTGCATTTCCAAGATTTACGAGATAACTCCTGTACAAGATGAGGTAACAGGTGAGATTACACATATACCAATTCGATTAAGTGCTGAAGCACAAGTCATACTTTCAGAATACAATGAAGTTTTGCGAGGAATGATAAATAATACGATCAGTGATCTCGAAAACCCCACTGGTGGAATTTGCGCAAAACTCCGAATTTATTTATATCGGTTCGCTCTGATTCTACAAGCAATCCGCTATGGATGTGGAGAGAGTCATCAGTTCTTGGAAGTGGATGCAGAATCCGCTAAAGCTGCTGTCCATTTAGCTGAGTACTTCCTCAATACAGCTTTGAAAGTTCATTCTAATTTAAGTGCCAAGATGAAGAAGTCATTCGATATTAGTAAAGTACATAGACTGATTTCTAATGGAAAAACCTATCGTGAAATAGTAGGGATGACAGGACTATCCATAGGCACTATAACAAATTATTCAAAGCAAAAACCATAGTAATTAATGAACAAATGTTCTAACATAATGCTATAAATATAGTTGGGGTGTACAAGTGTGCCGAAAAAGATTGAACGACTTGAACAGTATTCAAAACATTTGTACAAGTAATAAGTATGAGATAAACACAGTCATAGAGTACATACAACTTCTTTACAATCAGTTGGTTAATTGAATGTTGAAAGCATAGTTTTCAGAATTTTTTCAAATCAATGAACACCGCAACTGATTGTTAAATATTGGTCTATATGGTTTTGTTCAAATATTCAGCATATTATAATGAAATATTATAAAAAGGCAAATCAAATTAAAATTTGCTGTGTTCAATAAATAACGGACATAACTATAATGACAGAATTTGCAGTTCAGTTGCAACCAAGAAAATCTTATCATAAACAAAAGACATTTAACTACATTTTATAAAACTATGGAAAATCAAAATTCAATTCTAAAAGCTCAGAGTGAGCTTGGTGTTAATTTCGAAGCACAGAGATTTAATATAAGCGGCATTGAGCTTGAAGAAGTCCTTAAGGCATACGGAATGACCCAAAAAGAATTCGGGGTAGCAATCGGCAAGTCAAGGGTGACCGTGTGCAGAATGATTAATGAAGCAGGGAAAATCAAACTTAGATATGCTCAGATTTTAGAAAAAGCCGTTGGTAGTCCTATTTACACGATGGTCATTTCACAGTACAGGGAAAAAAAAGCCAAAAGATTGGAACACGAGATAAAGTTCCGAGCAGTACGTATTGAGGCAGAACGATTAAAGCAGGAGAAAAAGGAAGAGGCACGGCTGAAAAAGCTGGAGATGTCTAAATTATCAAGCAATAAATGCGAGTAACCGCCTAAATCCATATAAATTAACAAGTAATACTTCAGCAACTGTATCAATATTGTATCATTTAAAGTCAATTGATTGCACTTGAGTATCATAAACGTTCGTACGTGTACAAATTTGATAAAATAAAGTGCAGTTGCCGGAATTCTTGAATAAAACCATCGAATCTATTCACAAAATGAAGCTTCAATCGTAAAAATTGTCTTGAATATAATGGAGAGTGTATGAAAAATTAGAATTTAATCGAAATCGAAAGTCTATTCCACAATGTCCATGCGGCCGAAGCAATTCGAATGGGAAGTTTGCATCGTTTGAAGGCTATGAAGACAAAGGATATTGCTTCTGCTGTATGAAAACATTTTTACCTGATGGTAAAATTAAAATGCCTGATAAATTACAGGTATATTGTAAAATAGAACGGGAAGTTTCTTTTATATCGGAAGAGATAGTCAAGCAATCATTGCAAAACTATACTCGAAATATCTTCTATCAATGGCTGGTTGAGTTATTCGGTGTGCATAAGGCGACGGAAATATGCAAGAAGTACAAGATTGGCTCTTCAGACCATTGGGAGAAGCGAGGCGCAACGATCTTTTGGTATTGCGATAGTAAGGGAGCGTACCGTTCCGGTAAAATTATGCTTTATAGCGCAGACGGGCATCGAGTCAAGAAGCCGTACGAGCATTGCAACTGGGTTCATGCCGTTGCCAAACTGAGCAACTTCCACTTTTCGCAATGCTTTTTCGGTGAACACTTGTTGAGTAAGCCTGAGAATGCAAATAAGCCGGTAGTAATCGTGGAGTCAGAAAAAACGTCTATCGTAGGAAGTGTTTATTTCCCGGATATTATTTGGTTAGCATGTGGCGGTGCATCGGGTCTTACCGAATCCAAATGTAGAATCCTGAGAGGACGGAATGTAGTTCTGTACCCAGATTTAGGCAAGTTCGAACTTTGGAGCGTGAAAGCGGTGGATCTGCGGAATATTTGTGCATCCGTGAAAGTATCAGATTATTTAGAGCGGCAAGCGAGTGAGGAAGACCGGCAGGGAGGATTTGATATTGCTGATTATTTGATACAGTTTCCGGTGGGTGAGGTGGTGGGGGATGAAAATGAATCTGAAGAAGTATCAAGGCAAGAACCCATCCGGAGCTGCTCGTCACAACTTGATCTCAATGTAGGTTTTTATGAATTTCCTGAATTCGACTTACCTGAGAGGTTTAAGGAGTATGAAAGGTATGCTGGGGTGGAGTTGTAAAAGTAAGTTATTTGTATGTATAGAGTTGAATGAAATATATTTGACAGAATATTACTTGCAATTGTATTTCTGTAATAAAAAAGTGAAGAATAAACCTAACCCATAATTCAAAATACTGAAACTATACATCATCATCAGAACTTGCGAAATTATATGCTTGATTATGTCACTATATCATAGTAAGTTGCGTATATACAGTGATATTTGAAACCTGATACTATACTATTGGATATATAGGATTTAATATAAATACATACAAATTAATTTTTTTTAAATTTTATGAGAGTCATGAGATGAAAAGAAATGTTACTCTATTCGCAGTTACAGCAATGTCTGTAGTTGTTTTCTTTGGGGGGTGTAATCCAGAGCGAACGTTACAGCCTACAGCGGACAATCAAAAAGATGCTATCGTAGATTCTACCTCAACCGGTTCCCTGATATCTAATCAGTATATTGTTGTTTTCAAATCCGAGGGAGGTATTCAAAACAATTCTAAAAAGGTAACTACTTTAGTAAATTCAATTATAACTGAGTATGCCATCCCTGAAAAATCTATAGGGGTTATCTTTGAATCAGCCTTACAAGGTTTCTCAGCAAAAATTGATGCAAATACAGCAGGATTGCTTGCAA
Source organism: Ignavibacteria bacterium (assembly GCA_016720145.1). Lineage (GTDB taxonomy): Bacteria > Bacteroidota > Ignavibacteria > Kapaibacteriales > UBA961 > JADJXV01. The sequence continues at coordinate 65,583 of JADJXV010000001.1, forward strand.
AAGATCCACGAGTGGAATCAATAGAACAAGATAGAGTAATATCTATAGAACCAATTGAAATTGAAGCAGATAAAACAGCTTTAAATTCTGTACCCACAATTCAAGCCCAGACACCTCAACCTCCTTGGGGAGTTACTCGCATTGGTGGATCAAGTAGTGGTATAGGTAAAACTGTTTGGATTATTGACTCTGGTGTTGATATAAACAGTCCATATTTAAATATTGATTCGAGAAGTATTAATATTCTTGATCAGAAACAGAATGCAAATGATGAAGATGGTCATGGCAAGTATGTTGTAATAATAATTGCAGGTAAAAAAAACGATTACAATAGTGTTGTTGGAGTTGCCGAAGGAGCGAAGGTTGTTGCCGTAAAAGTATTTTCTAAAGGTAAGGGCAATTTTACTACAATAACGGCAGGAGTTGATTACATCACTAGTATTGGAAATGCAAAGACAGGTGATGTTGTAAATATAAGTATAGGTTCAAATAATCCCGTCCCCTTTGTTGATCCCTATACCTCATATGCATTGGAAAAATCAATAAAAGCAGCTGCATCAAAAGGAATAAAAATAGTAATAGCTGCTGGACAACCGAAGGATTTTTCTAACGGGCAATTAGCTAAGAATTATATTCCTTCTAAGGTTAACGGAACTAATATATATACTGTAGCAGCAATAGATACAGATAGTAAATTGGCTCCTTGGTCTAATTATGGAAGTGACCCTTGTGATTTTGCCGCACCTGGAGATGGTATAGATGTAGGTATTCGAGATAGTAAAGGTAAACCTAAATTGATTAGGGGGACATCATTTGCAGCACCACATGTTGCCGGAATATTATTATTGGGACAAATTACCAATGATGGATACGTAAATAAAGGTGGTAGTCGTATCCCAATTGCATACAGAGTAGGAGCAACAACTATAGACTTTAATGGAAAACAACCATCGAACCAAACAGTGAATAATGGACAATCTGCCACATTTATGTCAAATCCAAAGAATGCGTCCGTATTTCAATGGCAAATAGCAAACGGTACAAGTTGGCAGAACTTGAAAAATGGAGGAGTTTATAATGGCGTTTCAACTCCAATATTGACAATAAGTAATTCTTCAGGGATGAATGGATATAAATATAGAATCAATGCGAAATATAACAACCATTCTTCCTCTACATGGACACCATCGAATCCAGCTATTTTAACAGTGAATTCAGTACCTGCTAATCAAGCACCATCAATCGAATGGCAGAAATCTTTTGGGGGAAGTGGAAATGATATAGCAACTTCCGTTCAATCAACAAGTGACGGTGGTTATATCGTTGCTGGTTATACTAATTCAATTGATGGTAATGTTACAGGAAATCATGGTGGAGAAGATTGTTGGGTATTAAAACTCAATTCAAATGGTAGTATTCAGTGGGAAAAAACTTTCGGTGGTAGTGGTGTAGATCGTGCTCAATCAATCAAACAAACAAGTGATGGTGGATATGTTATGGCGGGATTTACAGAATCAAATGACGGTAATGTGACTGGGAATCATGGGCAAGGAGATTATTGGGTAGTAAAACTCAATTCAAGTGGTGATATACTGTGGCAAAAATCGATGGGTGGCAGTGGGAATGATGGTGCGGGATCAATTCAGCAAACAAACGACGGCGGTTACATAGTTGCTGGAATTTCTGCATCAAATAATGGAGATGTTACTATTAATCATGGCAATACTGATTACTGGGTTGTAAAACTAAATTCAAGCGGAACTATTCAATGGCAAAAATCGCTCGGTGGAAGTAGTGAGGAGCAAGAATATAATAGTGTACAGCAAACAAACGATGGCGGTTATATTGTGGCAGGTGCATCAAGTTCTAGTGACGGTGATGTAACGGGGAATCATGGTGGATTTGATTATTGGATTGTTAAATTAAATTCAAGTGGAAATATTCAGTGGCAAAATTCATTGGGGGGCAATGGGTATGATTTCGCTTCATCAATTCAACAAACAAGCGACGGTGGTTACATCGTCGCCGGAAGTTCTGAATTAAATAATGGAGATATAACTGGTAATCATGGGTATACTGATTACTGGGTAGTAAAACTGAATTCGAGTGGTACTATTCAATGGCAGAAATCTTTAGGGGGGAGCGGGTATGATGGAGCTTTTTACATCCAACAAACAAGTGACGGCACCTTTGTTGTTGCAGGAACAGTAAATTCAATCGATGGAGATGTTACAAGGAACCAAGGCGATAGTGATTCTTGGATAGTAAAACTAACTCCAAGCGGCACTATTATTTGGCAAAAATCAATTGGAGGTAGTAGTTTTGATGCTGCATATACTCTTCAACAAAATAACAATGGAGGATACATAGTAGGTGGTATTTCTGGATCAAATAACGGTGATGTAACAGGAAATCATGGCGGCTTTGATTTCTGGATTGTAAAACTAAAATTTCCGTAAGAAATCCATTTTGGGAGTAATTAACACCATTGTGATTGATATTTATAGTATCTTGTCATATTCTGGAATGATTACATTATAGCATATAATTTTAATTATTTACCCCTATGCCGTCCCCTTGATATTTAACATCCCGTAACTCGTTGATATTAAAGAAGTATTTAAACAGGTTCAACTCCCTCCCTGACCACATAAAGCGTTTAATACGAAAGTGTTAAACGCTTTTTTATGTTTAAAAGAACACTCGTATTTTCTCGTTTCGACGTCTTGTAATGATGAGATATTCGCAAATCTATATTGTTAACACTCTTTTTTTCGACGTTTACTTTACCATTCTCGTGATAATCCAAAAGATATGTTTTACTTGGCAAGTCAAAAGATTATAGTACTTGTTGAAGATGTGTCCGTTGACCAAATTTGTTTCAAGAGAAGTCTGAAAGCACATTGAATTCATCTACATTTGGACCCTAAAAATCATAGTGAATTTATTTTTGTTCCAAAGGACGACATTTTGTATTTTGCAGTCAAGTATTTCAATTTATTGCAATGACTTATAAATGTCACGATGGTTGATGGTCAATTTCTTTTTAAAAAGGATTTTCATGAGAACTTTTCTCCATGTTGCTACACTGTTTGGTTTATTTTCAATCAAATCAACAGCCCAGCTCGTAGTTAATAACTGCTAGAGTTGGATTGGTAAATGTTTAAATTTTCACCCAATTTGAAGCAAATCGATAGAAACTATAATGTCCAAATGTTTTGTATAAATAACTTAACTAGTTTGATTATGGTTAAGTTATAATCGATTATTATTAATCAAATGTAAATATTGTAGGCATTGTACTTGAAATGATTAATTTTGTGAAGTCAGATAATTCCAAAAATTCAACTTTACACACTTTCTGTTATAGAGCTATACTTGAACTATCCACTGTAGAGTAATTTACTGGGTACAAACATAGGAGGCACAAAGTAACCACAAAGTATACAACAAGATAGGCGTATCTATAGTGAACTTTGTGGAGTACCTTTGTGCCTTAGTGTTTCAAAAATCACTTCTGCTCACCAACCTCTACTTTCAATTCCCCCTCCGCCTGCTCTGCTTCTTGCGCTGCTAACCTCGCTGCCTCTGCCTCTTCGAGCGCTTGCTGATGTTCAATATGAAGAATCTTCCGCTGTATGATATGTTCCCATAATGGCTCAAACTGCAAAATCTCCGCCGAATCCAATGTTCGAGGTAATTCACTTAATTTACTTAATAATGGAGTACATACAGCAATTATCTGCTCGACTGATGCTTGCTTGCTCAGTACGGCTTGCAGAATTTTACTAAAGGTAAATGCTCTCGTCGGTTTATCCTTTCGATAGCGCTGTTCATATTTTTTCAGGGAATTTTCGCTCATCTTGTGCAAGGTGTCTGCGTGGAGGTGTTTGAGAAAGAGCAGAACAATAAACGCAAAATTTGCGCCTTGCTTGTCCTTTTGAGAAAAGGTAAAGTCTGCCTTCGTGACCGACGGTGCACGCCGTACAAATGGATACTGCCCAAGATCAGCGCCAAGCTTGAAAGCCCATCCGCTCTGATGCGCATACCACAAATATCCCTTATAGAGCTTGACCTGTTCTTTGAACATCAGCAATGTATCTCGTTTCTTCACATATTTTTCTAGCTGTGTTACCGCCTCGGCTGCCTCAGCGAACTCCAACATTTGCAGACACAACTCAATATAATTGATCATACAATAGCACCAATTCGGAGTACCCTCAGGAAGGAGGGCTTTCAGCACCTTCGACTCTGCTTTTGCCTCATCCCTTTTCCGCATAAGAATATACTCGGCAACACGACGATGGGATACTTCCCCACGTCGCAATGCCGTAGAAAATTTAGGATACTTGTCATAGAACCTATCAAATTCATTGCAGCTCTCAACCGATGCAGCATGATCACCGGTTATCGAATATACTTGCACTTTTAGGCGAAAAAGAGCTGCCCGATAGCTATAACTCTCCTCTTTTGCGAACCTTTCTTCTAGGGAACGCAATGCTTGAAAAGCCCGATTAATATCCGTGTTATCAGGCGCAGAATTCCGAGCGGTAATTGTCATAATTCTCAAATACTCTTCCTCTATTTCTACCTCCGCTGCAGCCCTTCGCGCTACTTCTTTTCTGCGAGTGGTCAGCGATTCAAAATCCTTACGATTACCTCGTGCTTCTGCATCTAACTGAAGCAGGCGCAGCATCTCGTATTGTATATTCGTGAGTTGGTACTCCGTAGCAATCGTGAGCGTATAATTGCAATACGCAAGAGCAGCGATACTCTTGCCGTATGACGACAACATCTTAATTATTAAAGACATACGCATACACTCCACCAGAGCCCATTGATACTCTCCGTCTTTCTTTCGATCAATTTTCACCGTCAGGAGTTCTTTCTCGAGCCGCTTGTAGAGTCGTGACTTGGCTGAACGGTAGGCGACAGTATTCTCCTCTGAACCAAACAAAAGTCGGGCAGCATCGCGATCTGTGCGAATACTTCCGTCGAGCAATCCGCTAAAAAAAAGGGCATCTCCGGTCGGTTTTTCTCCCTTTTTGGTCGAAAAACGATGTTTTCCGGTCGTAAGCCGTTGCAACAATTCAGCAGTTTGACGAAGCTCATTCATAGAATCATTCCTGCAATATATTAATCAGTATATCAAATACTTAGTATCATCACCGGCACCACTATCCGGGTACAAACTTACGCATAAATCCTCAATTACCCCTGCAACAAAATCGACATTACTGTCCCTCCAACCACTATGATTGCATACTCCTAATTATCTATTTTGCCTAATAGTTAATTCACTTTTTCTTGTTCATTGTTTTTAAGGAGTATTCTTATGTGGTCAGTCATACTATCCATTCTTCTCTCTCTCGGTATTGTTCCGCCGGGTGCGACTCTCTCCGACTATCAAACGCAGCAGGTAGCCCTGCAGAATCAAACCTCCGTGCAGAATCAAATTGTCATTGATCAGCAGACGGAAATCACACAAGGGTGGGATGAGCAAGTAATCAATCCGTGAGAATATATCAAAACATTGCTAATCACGCCGTCTGGATTAGCCGATTCTAATTCACAGTTTTCATACATTTTCCGAAGGAGGTACCCATCGAAAATTATAACATGAATTCACTGTATGCAAAGCGAATTTTCTCACAGTGAAAAGGGGTAGTTCTAAAGCATAAGAGAAAAGTGAAGGGAAGACATTGCAGAATGGTTACTGTTACGTCCAGCAAAATACCGACAAACTATTTGCTTCAACGCATAAACAGGGTATTTATGTTTGCACTCACATCAGTCCCAATTTTCAGGAATCACATGGTATTGTTGAAAAATTTACACCAATCAACATTTCCAAGTGGTGGAGAAAGAAATAGATAGATGATTTAATACCAAAATATTCGTATTTTTAATTAAATAATATTTTCAAGGAGAAATCTTATGAAAACGGTCACAAATACACTTCATATTTCTTCGCGCTCAAGTTCATTTTGGATGAACTTTACTTTTGCTTTACTAGTTGGTAGTATGCTGCCTTTATTGGTGGCTTCGACTTCTGCACAAGTTCCATTTTTTAGAGAATATGCCCCATCTACTACAGATGCAACGAATGAAGGACGGTGTATAATCCGCCCACTCGCCGGTAATGATAAATTTCTGTCGATCGGACAATTCTTCGAACCAAATCTACCTACTTCAGGTCATGGTATTTGGACGAATAACCTTGGCACTCTCAATACGGCAACGAATTATAATGCGGCTCCATTCGACGATCTAGCAGACTATGCGCTCGAGTTTATTGAGGATAGCATGGTCACTGGAACGTATGGTACGTATGATCCTACATATACCGGTCATCCTGCCGTCGGCTATAAAATTTTAGATGAAACGATTGGTGAAACTGTATATAAAGTTGCCCATACGTGGCCCATTATCCTCGATCCAACCGACCGTCAAATCAAATGGGATCACATTATAGACAATGGAGATGATGACCATAGTTTTGGTGTATCACTTGTTCGAGACCAAACCAGTACGAACGACTTTTTTGTACTCTCATACCTCGAAAATGTCGTAACTGCCAACATGCGTAGATTTGCCGTTACTCAATATACATGGGTACTTGGAGATGATGGACATCAAGTCGGCTGGACATTTGAGTATAACTTGGACGGATATCAACTCTATCCTGAGGGTATAGTTCAAGGAACTGACGATGAGCTAGTCGTTGTAGGTAATGTAGTAGCAAATACAGGAGGAGATACACGAATTTTTTCGTGTCAAATTGATCATACTAATGGTGCAATTGCGAATTTTAGGATATATGAAACCTTTGATCCCTGGAGGACTGAGAATCCACTTGTCTGGGACGGTAATATTATAGCCAATTCTGTAACTGGTCCTTATACAGACGGTCATTTTTTAATTGCTGGAAAAGCAATGCTAAATGATTTTGACCCAATTGATGAGTTACCGGGCATATCAGAAATTCCAATGATATTTTCAATCAATTCTAATTTGACTGAGAATCAGATGGCACTCTATCCCTACAAAACAACATCAGAAGATGAATTATACTTGAATGGTGAGTTTAATTGTGCGAAACAAGTTGTTCAGACTTACGCAGGAGCTCCAGCTCCAGGGGTTGCCAGAGTTACTGCCGTCGGTCGATTGGGAAACAGCTCAACCTATCCAACGACAACTGGTGCATTCGTGATGAATGCAACGAACCTAAATACACTTAATGGCATTCCGGGATGGGCAACTCTTCAAAGCACAGACTTTACAACGGGAACAAGTCCAACAGCTTCGACAGCTAAATGGTTTGTTCCTGCCCCCGACACTGTATTGTCTTCATTTGCAGCAATTAATGGTACATATATCTATACAGGTCATCAAACAGGAGGCGGCACTCTTAATGCAATACAAGGATCAGTAAAAAAAGTAGATGGTACATCGGAATGTTATACAACTCCTTATTCCGATGGTGTAATATATCCTCCAGTAGAATCGGAGACAGAAGAACCTGATTATACCGAATGGGGAGATCCTGTTGAAGATTCTACTGTCCTTGACACCCCTGAATTATCACCGTTAAAATGTAATGGTGGTACAATTTCAGCAGGAAAACGTGGCTCTATAGACGAGCCAATAACAGGCAATGCTCCTGCAAGTGGTGAATCTGCAACAATTACTGTTGTTGGTTATGCACTCAATATACAATATTCAACTACTGAAGCATCAAGCATAAAGTTGGTAGTAGTCGATTTGTTGGGCAATATGCTCGTTAATCAACGAGTTTCATGTTCGTATGGAACACATTATTATACTATAGATACGAAAGATTGGCTCATTGGTCCATATTTTGTGTCAGTAATTAGTGCATGGTCACTTACAAATAAAAATATAGTTATAATCAGATGATTTTTCTAACAATTTCCTTCGCCCACTTTCCTGTGGGCGAAGGTTTTTTGTTGAGGTGAAAATGAATATTTATACCATAGTAATTGCCTTTTTTATACTTACTCTTATTGCTTCTGCCCAAAAAGAAGCAAATAATTGGTACTTTGGTGACCATGCAGGCATCACCTTCCAAAATGGCAAAGCAGAAGCTTATGGAGGTGGTCAGATAAGTTCTGTCGAAGGATGTGCAACTATTTCGGATAAAACGACCGGAGCTTTGTTGTTTTATACCGATGGTGTTACGATATGGAATAGAAATGATCAAATTATGACTAATGGCAATGGATTAAAAGGTGCCAAATCTTCTAGTCAAAGTGCTCTGATTGTACCCAACCCTGCTAATAGTTTGCAATATTATATTTTCACAACTCCAGAAGTTAATAGGCAAACCGGTTTCCATTATTCATTAGTAAGTTTAGAAAATCCAAATGGCGAAGTCATATTAAAAAATATTTTTTTGATTGATAGCGTTGCTGAGAAAGTCACAGGAACTATAGATTGTGAAGGTACAGGTTATTGGGTGGTAACTCATCATGCAACAAAAGGTGTTTTTTACTCTTTTCATGTTACAACATTGGGAGTGGATACAACTCCAATAATAACATCGTATTTTAATGGGTATGAAAATTTTTACCAAGGATATATTAAAATATCGCCAAATAAATCCAAAATAGCTGTAGCTTCATCCACACGAATCCCATCTTATAATATCCGTTTATCTTTGTTTGATTTCAATGCTTCTACAGGAGAAATTGCAAATTACATGCCAATTAGTACACCAAACACATTTGTCTATTATGGTGTATCATTCTCACCCGATAACTCAAAGCTTTATATTTCAGGCTCGACTACAGCAATACCCTCACTTGAGTCATACTCCATTTTTCAATATGAAACCGATTTACCAGACGCTGCTTCAATTCGGGCATCACTCCAGGTAATAAAAACAGGTTACTTTGTTACTCTTCAACTTGCCTCAAATGGAAAGATTTATGCTGCTGAACTAAATACTGCTTCAGTAGGAATATTACATAATCCTAATCGTAAGGGATTAAAAAGCAATTACCAAAAAAGTGGTTTATTATTAACGGGTACTTGTCAAAGCGGTCTCCCCAACTTCATGGACTACAATCTTGGACATAGCAGTGATACAGCAATTATTTGCAGTGGTTTTGGAAGTAACTCCCGCATCGGCCCACCAACATTTTCCGGGTACAGCTATTCGTGGTCACCTGCTACGGGCTTAGATAATCCCTCCATTGCCAATCCAATAGCAAGTCCATCACAGACCACCGAATACACTCTCAAAGTCACCAATACCAATGGTTGTGAAAGCTTTCAAACGTATATCGTAGCCATTGCCGAGAAACCAAAGATTGCAGCCGTTGCGCCGATTTGTGCAGGTGCAAGCGTTCAGCTTTCTGCTTCGGGTGGTGATACCTATCAGTGGTTTCCGCCCGAAAGTGTGGACACAGCCACAAAAGCTAATCCCATCGCCAAGCCCAAAGTCAGTACACGATACAAAGTGATTACAACCCGTGGTCAATGTACTGATTCTGCGTTTGTCGATGTCGAAGTCATTGTGCCGGTAGCCAACGCAGGCGCGGACAAAACGACCTGCACCGGCGGCAGTGTTCAGCTCGGCGACACAGCAAAAGCAGGGGAGAGCTATACATGGACACCAACCGAAGGATTGAATAACTCTATACTATCCAATCCGATAGCCACACCAACCAAAACCACCCAATACATCCTCGAAGTGTGGAAAAATGGCTGTACTGCGTATGACACCGTTCTCGTGACGGTCGTTGGCAAGACAAAGGCAATTGTTTCGGGAGATACTGCTATTTGCGGCGGTCAAAAAGTACAACTCATGGCGAGCGGCGGGAGCAACTATTCATGGACCCCGACAGTGGGTTTGGATAATCCAAGTGTTTCAAATCCAATAGCTTCACCACAAATTACTACCAAATATAAAGTCATTGTATCGAACGGCGATTGCAAAGATTCTGCCTTTGTCACAGTGAGCGTATCGCCATTTTCCGGCGCGAAGGCAGGCATTGACAAGACCATTTGTCCGGGAGCAAGCACCCAAATCGGCACGCCACCCGAAACCGGAAACACCTATTTGTGGTCAGATAATATCGCAGTGAACGAGCGTTCACTTTCAAATCCAACGGTTTCGCCCAATACAACCACCGAGTACATCCTCACCGTTACGAATGCAACAGGTTGTATAGCTACTGATACCGTTCTCGTCACGGTCGGCATTATCGTAGCGAAAGTATCCAATGATACTGCTATTTGTTCAGGTTCAAGCATACAGCTTCTCGCCAGCGGCGGAGCAAACTACACATGGACACCCACAACAGGATTAAGCAACCCAAGCATAGAAAACCCTACAGCAACTCCAACTACTACAACCACCTACAAAGTAAAAGTATCCAGCGGCACATGCGAAGATTCTGCCTTCGTCACCATCACGGTCAATCCACAACCCATCGCCAAAGCAGGAGAAGACAAAACCCTCTGCATAGGAGCAAGCACAGAAATCGGAGAAGCAGCACAGACAGGATTTACCTATTCATGGCTTCCGACGACTGGATTAGATGATGCAACAAAGTCAAATCCAACTGCATCACCTACAAGCACAACGCAATACATTCTCACTGTCACCGGCAATGGCGGGTGTTCGGCGAGTGATACCGTTCTGGTGACCATCGGCACGATCAAAGCATTTGTCTCGAATGATACAAGTATCTGCGAAGGTGCAAGTGCGAAGTTATTCGCCAGTGGAGGCTCGAAGTATGAGTGGTCACCGAGCACTGGATTAGATAATCCATCCATAGCCACACCCACAGCAAACCCAACAAGTACAACGAAATACAAAGTGCTTGTTTCCAGTGGCACATGTATTGATTCTAACTTCGTGACAGTGACCATACTTCCACCACCAAATGCCAATGCAGGCAACGACAAACCAATCTGTCGCGGTGAAAGCACACAAATAGGTATTTCCGCAGAAGCAGGAAACGCGTATTCTTGGAGTCCTTCGACAGGTCTTTCAAGTCCAACTGCAAGTCAGACAACAGCAAGTCCTGCAACCACAACAACCTACACGCTCACCGTTTCCAATGCCGCAGGATGCGTGAAATCCGACGAAGTCACCGTCACCGTGAATCCAAGGAATGAACGTTCATTCACCTTGAAACCCGATACAGTAAGTATCTTACCCGGCAAGCAATTCACGACCTATTTGAATATTCCAAGTGGAGTAGTAGATTGGAGCATAAAATTAAACTACGATCCATTATTACTCACATTCAATTCTATTTCCGAAGGACAAGCAATTCCTGAAGATCTCAAAGGTGAATTGCTCGTAAGTGGTAATGGAGGAAGCCGTTCAATTTCTATAAACTTCGACGCATACTTGCCGCATACATCGGATACAGTTTATCCTGTTCGATTAGTAGTTGATTCATCAAAAGTCGCTGACTGCGAGACATGGAATGCGACCGGCAATATCCTCATGCTCGCTGATTACTGTGGGAAAAATATCCGAGTGGTGAGCAGTACAGGCAAGAAGTATTACCTGACGGTGAAAGATCGTAGCATAGACTTCGGTGTAGGACTCTCGGGGAATGTACGCTTGGAAGTGTTTGATTATGTAGGGAATTCTGTGCTTGTTGTGTCGGATGGCGCACTTGAGGCAGGTGAGTACTCTGCTGCGCTAGACTTACCGGTGGGTGTGTATTATTGCCGGATTCAGGCCGGGATGTATGAGAGTGTAGGGAAGGTGTTGATCGCGAGATGAGGTATTTGACGCAGCGAAATCTTTGCGACCTTTGCGCCTTTGCGTTAAAAAGTAACTCTGCACGACGTACGGCACAATCAGTTTTTAACACAAAGGCACGAAGTAACCACAGAGTTCACAACAGGATTAGGTGTATCTATAGTGAACTTTGTGGAGTACCTTGGTGCCTTTGTGTTAAAAAAATCACAAGCTTTGAAATTAATAAAAATAGTAATTTTGTTAAATAATAGTATTGTATCATTACTACTTAGGAGAATATATCATGCCGAATCCTCCAACCGAAAGCAAGAAGCCGAAATTTTTCGGTTATGCTCTTCTCGCCGGCGCCGTCGGAGGCGCTATGCCATCGATCGTCAACTTAAGTTTTTCTAATCAATCCATCGGGAATATCGCCGGCGCACTCTTGGGTACGTCGGTTTTTATGTTTTTTGGCGCATTGGTCGTGTTTTTTTATCAAGAAGAGAATATGAAAACTGCGCTCGCTATCGGCGCATCGCTCCCGGGGATATTACAAGGGTTAACTAAATCTAATTCAACACTCTCCGCTGAATTCTCGCTGACTACTCCAATGTACGCACAGCAGCCGGCTTCTTCCACGGAGCGCATCACAATCATAGTCGATGCAGAAGATACAAACGACTCCAAGGAGATTACCGCTAACCGATTAAAAAGCAAAGATTTGTGGTTCTCTACACCTGCTATATCTCCACTCCGGTATCATCATGGAATGACAAAAGATACGATCTTTATCGACTTGCCCACAGGCACGAGTGAAGTTCGTCTCACACCCGGCGGTGGCTACGACAAGGAGAATGCGCTCATACTTGATAATGCAACCCTTCAGAAAAAAGTGATCCATGTGAAATTTTCCGATAATGGTTTTTGGCAATCTTTCTGGCAGTCTGCCGGTAATGACCATGTGCCGAGTTATAAGATTATGCTGTCGGATAAGAAATAATTAAGTTCATTACTTCATTACTATCAATATGTTAGGATAATCAATGATTACTATGCTACGCTGCCGAACTCTCCCTCTTTTCGTTTTTATACTTCTCCATCTCTCATCCTGTGCGACATTTACCATCGAAGGCGGTGACACAGGGTCGAATACCGTGAATTCACGCACAGAAATAGTCTATCTCTATGGTCTAGCAGGTCAGCCGGATTTGAAAAATCTGTGTGGACAGAATTTGCCGCCCGGTACGCAAGCAAATAAAGCACTTTCAACGGTGAAAGTAAAAACGAATCTTTTGTACATGTTATGCGCGACCATTACACTTGGTATGATACAACCTCTTGATATTGAATATACTTGCGCTGTGCCATGTGTGGGTGAACATTGAGCGAGTACAGTCCATCAATTCAAATATGAAGACAATATCAATGCATGTCATTCAGATGGAGTCTTCGACTGAAGAATCGACCTCAGTTGATAGCGTAATATCATGAATAATCAGCATGTTGCGATTCTTCATCCTAAGACGGATTCAGAATGACAAATGAGAAGATATTTAAAAGGTATGTCATTCTGATGGAGTCTTCGACTGAAGAATCGACCATGGCAGTGGCGTAACAGCATGAAAATACAGCTCGTTACGATTCTTCGCCAGTAGACTGGTACAGAATGACAATGGTTTAGATATTTGCAAATACAATATCATAAAAACATACAATTTATGGAGTGAATATGTATATCATCGATAATGGGAATCAACAATGGACAAATCTCCACCGAACGATTATAAATCTGCCGATCAAGCTCAAAACGCTCTACAATCCACCTATTACTACTCTTGCTTCTCTAAAACCGTTATGTATTGAATTAGAAGAACTTATAGACTCTGAGTCGGGTAGAATTCGTGCATATGGCGCTCGCTGGTCGTTGTCATCAGCCGCGTCGGCCGACAGTAATGGTGTGATGCTAGAGATGGCGAATCTCAATCAAGTTTTTCGGATGCATACTTATTTGGACAACAGTTACAGTGGTTCGGCGGACAGAATTCGATTCTTTCAATCTGGCATCAGCGTTCGGGCGTTGAATGACTTTCTCAATGCAAGGGGATACGCCCTCAAAACATCCGGTGCGAGCGATGGTCAGACTTTAGCCGGCGCAGTCTCGACAGGAACTCATGGTGCAGCGTTTCAGGTGGGAGCGATGCAAGAGTCAGTGGTGGGGTTACATATTATTTGCGGAAAAGGGAAGAATTACTGGATAGAACGCGAGACGTATCCTGTGGTAAATCAACAGTTTTTGGATGCGCTTGGGGCTACGGCGATTCGAAATGATGAAATATTTAATGCTGCTCTTGTCAGCTTTGGGAGCTTTGGTGTGATACTGGCGTATGCAGTTGAATATGACGTGATATATAATCTCGAGATGTATCGTGAACGTGTAAGTCATGATGTTGCTAAAGTATTTATGGAACAATTATTTGCACCTGATTTATCTTTAAATTCAAATGCAATTACTACCATATTTCAGGGAATAACAAAAAGTCCGACGGACGCTCATCACATTGAGGTTGATATTAATCCGCATGATGCAACTGCTTCATTTATAAGTGTGATGTACAAAACGCAGGATATGACGGAAGTCCCTTTTTGTAATCCATCGGGTGTTCCGGGGAACGAATCTATCACAGTCGTCGGCAAAGCAGTGTCAATTCTCGGTGATGTCTTTGGAAATTGGCTTACTGGAGTATTAATTCCACAATTTTCCGGTACCATTACGAGCCAAATTCAGATTTGTAAACCGTTTGTACGCTTGCCGCGTGGAAAGATGTTCGATCCCACATATGCTACCGGCGGGATTCTATCTATAGAGTTGGGAATTAACCACACAAATATTTCTTCGACGGTCGACGTACTCTTGGCACTCAATTCTACTATCCCGTTTGCCGGTGTTTTTGCGATTCGATTTGTGAAGCAAACGCATGCTACACTTGGATTTACCAAATTTCCTATGACATGTTGTATCGAATTGCCCGGCGTCGGATGCGATGCGACGTATGAATTTTACAACAATCTGTACCCGGCACTCGAAGCTGCGGGGATTGAATTTACGCTTCATTGGGGACAAATGAATGATTACGACACCAATGGTGCAGCTAAAGTAAGATCCAGATGGGGAGATGCAGCCGTGAATTCATGGCTTGCTGTTCGGTAAAATTTGCTTGATACTCCAGCACTACGAGATCGATTTTCTAATCAATTAGTTGAAAATTGTGGGCTCAATACTACGGTTCCACCGGTGGTGATTCCAAATGTGATTGCAGGGGTAATTGATGGGTAGTTTGGATTGTAATTATTTAAAATATAAGATAGATACACATATCATTAATTATTTAAACCAACGAAAGGAAAATCATAATGTCAATCTACATTGTAAAGTCTGGCGACACGCTAAGCGCAATTGCCAAAAAACATTCCATTGCACTTGATACACTTCTCGATTCGAATCCCCAAATCAAGAATATCAATAGCATTCGAGTTGGTATGAAAATTACCATTCCTGAAAAGCAAACGGATATTCCACCAAAACCTGATCCGATCCAACCTGCAAATATTCCGACATCAGTGGCTCTATTTCTCGAACGCGCAAGAAGCGCCAAAGGCAAAAAAACAATCTACAAACTTGGTGCAGGCGGAATGAAACCGACCAATGCAACTCCAACAGATAAAGGAAATAAGTGCGATTGTAGCGGGTTCGTATGCTGGGCGTTGGGAGTATCTCGCAAAACATCACATCCACTTTATGTGAAGTATAATAGCGGATGGATGAATACTGATGGAATGGTCCATGATGCCAACAATTCTACCGGATATTTTGAAAAAATTACAACCCCAAAAGTAGGATGTATGATAGTCTATCCCGGAGGAAAAGGGAAGATAGGTCATGTGGGAATTGTCACTGAAGTGAAAGCAGGTGTAGTGGAGAAAGTTCTGCACTGTTCGGGAGGGAATTTTAGAAAAACCGAAGATGCAATTCAGGAGACTAAACCTGATGTTTTCATAAATAATCCGCGCACTATTTATGCGTGGTGGGTGGGATTGTGAAATTAATAACTTAATCAATATCAATTACTTATTGAATACTGCGATGTCAAAAAAATTCACAGGACACAAATCAACGAATTCTTCATCAGTAGAATCAAAAGATACTGTGCAATCATCCGGATCATTAAAAACGAAGTATAGTCTGACTGTCAGAGCAGATATTGTGGACTTTCGCGATATGGTGTATCAGCCATCTTTGCGGGAAGTTCCGGTGGAAAAACCCCTCAAAGAGTATCAGAAGCTTGGACTTCCAATTCTCGATCAAGGCAAAGAAGGTGCTTGTACTGGATATGGATTGGCGGCTGTCGTTAATTACTTGTTACACACGAGAAAGGTAACCCCGGGTAAGCCGGATGCGAGTGAATTGATGTTGTATGATTCTGCCCGCAGATATGATGAATGGAAAGGTGAAAATTACGAAGGTTCATCTGCACGCGGTGCAATGAAAGGGTGGCACAAGCATGGAGTAGCCCATAAAAATGTATGGGAAAAGAATAAAAGGAGACTCTCTCGTTCGGTGGCAATCGATGCACTTTCACGTCCATTGGGAGCATATTATAGGGTAAATGCTAAGGATTTAATTGCGTTGCACTGCGCTATCGAAGATGTGGGAATTCTCTATGCGACGGCGAATGTACATACAGGATGGGAACAAGTTACCTCAAAAGGAAAGGATGCAGGACTCATACCGTATTCAAAAGAATTTGCAACTATTGGAGGTCATGCATTTGCGATTGTCGGCTATACTAAGGACGGATTATGGATTCAGAATTCATGGAGCGATAAGTGGGGAAAAAAAGGTTTTGGATTCATTACCTACGAAGATTGGCTCAAAAACGGGAATGATGTGTGGGTAGCTCGGCTTGGTGTTCCGATTAGTATTCCTGATAACTCAAGCACTCATCAAAACTTAACAACGCCTCAATCCAGAATGATTACGTCATTTTTGATGCGACCTCATGTGATATCAATCGGGAATAATGGAGTTCTCAAGTCGGATGAACGGTTTCACACGAATGCTTTAGATTTACAAAAGAGATTTCAAGCAGGCAGTACATTTGAAACAACGACCGCTACATGGAAGAAAAAGCGAATTGTATTATACGCACATGGTGGGTTGGTCGATGAAAGCAGTGCCTTACACACTTTATCCAAAAACATTGCACGGATGCTTGAGAATGAAGCGTTTCCTGTGATGTTTGTCTGGCATAGTGATGGGGTGAGTACGATTGCCAATATTGTGAAAGATTCCTTGAAAGAGAAAATTGGTGATTCCGGCAGATCAATGATGTTTGACTGGCTGACAGATCGCTATGACCAAACAATTGAAGTACTTGCACGGCCATTAGGCAAGAGAATGTGGTCGGAAATGAAGGAAAATGCTATGATGGCTACCTTGGATAATGATGGATTTAATTCTTTGGGGGGCGGATATCTATTCCTCGAACAGCTTAAAGCACTCATGAAGAGAGATCCTTCGGTAGAAGTACATGTAGTGGGTCATTCAGCAGGAGCTATATTCTTGGGAGGATTTGTCAACTATATGCGAGAGAACAAGTTGCCGATTGAATCTTGCACATTATGGGCTCCTGCCTGTACGGTAGATTTTTTCCATACACACTATACGCCAAGCATGACTATCGATATTTCCGGTGATTCCCACATCAAACGGTGCGCATTGTTTACTCTTTCGGATGACCAGGAATGCGATGATACGGCGACAATGTTCTATCGTAAATCTCTGCTGTACTTAGTGTCTAACTCATTTGAAGAATATGCTACACCATATAATGATGATTTTGAGAAAATCCTTGGAATGGAAAAGTATGCGCATGCTTATAGACAGTCGTTTGACATAAAAGATAAATTTATATGGATTAACGGCGGTAGAGAAGTGAAGGCAAGCAAGTTTGATTTACGTTCGACAGCCACGAAACACGGTGATTTTGATGATAATATCCCAACGCTGACTTCTACGCTGAACTTTATAAAAGGGTGAAAATCAATTTGTATGAAAATCGTGTATAGAATATACTAAAGCAATATTTTAAATGTAATTAAATGAACATTCCGTGATAATTTTCCTGAATTCTGTGTCATAATAACAATTTTCTCTCTAAAATTAGTATGTTTGTTTTGTGAAATAGTATTTTCTCTCTATCTTCATTAGTTATAGGATGTTCGCCATGAAAACTATCTTCCTCCTTCTCACCGGACTCTTTGCATTTTCCTGCCAGATTTATGCTCAATCATTCCTCTCACCTCGAGTTGGCAATGAAATCGACCAAGTTGAAAGAGAATATTTTGGACTTTTTCCAACTGACAGTGGTTTTGTCTCAGCAAAGGCTACATCCCAAAGTGGAGATTTAGTAAACTTCAAGATAACTACACTTTTTGAAGGGCGCCAAAGGGATACTTCCATTAGTATAAAACAGCGTATTTTAGACAAACTCTCAAATTTTATTGAAGAATTTGAATCAGTTAGAATTAACGAGAACGAAGTTAACTTGGATGTACTACAAAAAGTTGCTGCTGAATCTCCCGCAATAAAAGTACCATTCCAAGTTCCTCATGAAGCTTCACTTGAAATGCTCGACAGGTCAACGGTCACAGGAAAATTATTCTGGGCAGATGATAGTACGATTGTGTTATGGAAGAGTGATGAGCCTTATAATTGGAGAACCTTTGCTAAGGAAGCGACTTTGGTATCGGTATCTTCTGTTTCCAAAATAACTGTAGTACAAAATAATGGTTTTCGTAAAGGTGCTATTTATGGATTAATTGCATGGTTACCTTTGAGTATAATTTATATTAGCTTAGACTACGAAAATATAGGACACTTTATAGAACATTCCAAATCTCCCATTTTACCTATGCTTTTACCACTAGGTACTCTTTTAGCATGTGAAATCGTCGGAGGAATAATCGGATCAATTCTACAACAAGACTTTCATGCAACTATTGACGGAAACATTGAAAAGTATCTCCCTAACCTAAAACTACTCACAAATTCTTCTGTAATACAGTCATATCCACCGCCGGAAGTACTTCACTTGATTAGAAAATAAACTATTATATTTTGATAAGATTGCTCTTGTATCTTAAATGTTTTTTCTCTATCTTCAATACATAAAGGATATTCACAATGAAAACTCTTTTCCTTTTACTCGTCGTATTGACAACATTTTCCATTCATACTTCTGCTCAATCAATTCTCTCTCCTCGTGTCGGTTATGAAATTGACCGAGTCGAAAAAGAATATTTCGGTCTATTTCCCTCCATCAATGGTTTTGTCACAGCGAGCGTGATATCAGAGAATGATGTATCCTCTATTTTCTCCATTACTTCAATCAATCAAGGTCAACGAAAAGACACTTCAATTCAAATTGACACGCGTATTTTGAATAAACTTTCAAAATATATGGAAAATTTTGAATCGGTGAGAATGAACTATAGCACGGTTAACTATTCAGTATTAAAAGGGTTTGCCATAGAATCGGCCGCAGTCAAAGATCAATTTCACGACCCGATAGAAACCACGGTCGAAACGCTCGATGGTACTAGTATTACGGGAAGTTTGCTCTGGGCTGAGGATAGTTCGCTCGTGCTTTGGAAGAGTGAAGCGCCGTATAATTGGCGAACAGTCTCGCAAGATGCGAATGTAGTGCCGGTCACCTCTATTAAGTCTATGAGAGTTGAGCGTCAGGGAGGATTCAGCACCGGTGCTCGGTATGGTGCGTATGCCGGTATAGCGAAATGTCTTATTATTGGTGGTATCCATTATCAGGATATTCGTATTCGTGATGCTGATGATGTCGTCGGTTATGTGTTTGTTTCTGCAATATTTACGGCGATGTGTTCAGTAACCGGGGGAATAATCGGTTCTATTATTCAGCAAGATTATCAAGCTACGATTGACGGAAAGATAGAAAAGTATGTCCCGGATGTAGAGCAGCTTTCAGAATATTCAATGATCGTTTCGTACCCACCGCCCGAACTCGTTCGGTTAATTAATAAGTAATTATATTATAAGGCATTACACCATTCCTGATCTCTTTCGCACGAACCATTCAACTGCAAAGAAAAGCAATGCGCTTGCAAGCATCCAGGGCAGATTCCAGAGAGCGAATTCCGACTTTTGGGTAATAGTACGTTCTTTAAAGGTGGGCTGTTTTTTCAGGTCATTGAGTAGAGCAGATGCCGTCTCGGGTGTGTAAAATTTCCCGCCAGTACGCTCAGCAATCTGACGTAAAAGTTCAGAATTCATCCGTACATTCTGATATTCGAGAGCTATATCACCCACGCTGAATCTTCCATTGTCGCTGCCATAGGGTTTTTGATTAACGGTCACTGAACCCGAAAACGCATAATCACCTTCGGAAAGCCCGTCTATCTGTCCGGTATAACGTCCATTTGAGATTGGAGTTAGATGTACTTCTCGCGGAGATTTCCCGCCCGATATTTTTACAATCACGTCCGCATTTTCAATGGGAGCGAGGGTTTGATCATAGACCTGAGCGATACATTCTACCTTTTCACCACTTGAGTAGAGCTTTTTGCTGGTGCGGATGCGCACCGACTTTTGATTGTCGGTAGCCGTGAGCCATTTGGTGGTATTCTGTAAAAAAATTGAGAGAATATCAGGCATGTCTTGTCTGCCTTTTGACACTTCAGCGGCTTCGCCTAAAAGCTTCCACCTATACAGTCCATAGCCGAGAATAGCGACCGATTTTTTACCTTGGAATTCCCGTGAACTAATGAGAGGTTCGCTGAGTGGAGTCGTATTAACCTTAATAGTAGAAAGCACTTCCGACTCAGGTTTCATTTTCACAAATGTTTCGGTGCGGTAGATTGGGGGTAATTGATTCCACAATCGGGCATCGTCGTTGGTACCGGTGATTTTCAAAAGGGAATTCGATAATGCGCGTTGTGGTACATCAGCAAAAGCGAGAAATTCCTGTGGACGGGAAGACACAATCGCAAAGGGAAGATACGGTTCTAAGATACGGAGCTTCGTATAATCAGTCTGCAAAGATGCCACAAATAGCAGTGGCTTGCCACGTTCACATTCCTGAGCGATCATTTGCATGACCGAGACGGGAGTCGAACTATTCGGAAATCCAATTAATACAATCGTTTCTGCATCTTTCATGCTTTGGGAATTGGGTTGGGATTCATAAAATTCAGCGCCTTGTTTTTGAATAAAAGCGGTGACTTCGGCTCCTTTTTCTTTGTCTAAAATCGACCGAATAAACGACACATCCGAGCTCGGCGCACCGGCAAAAAGCACAACTTTACGTTTTTGTTTGAGGACGTTGATGAATTCCGAGAGGGAATTGTTTTTGGGGGTTAATTCTCCGTTTTTAGGAGCAATCGATGCTATAAGCTTGTGAATTCCTTCAATCTTAGGATGATAGTCAAAAAGTGCGGAATATATATTTTGTTCGCTCCGAAGGCGGATGGTTTGTTCGGCTACCATAATACCATTGTCCGATAAAATTAACTTGGTTTCAGAATCTTTTTCATCGGTAATACCTGCTGATTTGATATTGACATTCACCGGGACAGACGCATCGAGATAGGTGATTTCATTGGTAATAATCGTCTGGACTGCGATATCTTTAGGTTCGGAAGAGTCGCCTATCCCAATAATATACAATGGCTTACCCAGCATCTCAGCTTCATACAGCGGATTCGCTCCTGTATTAAATGCTCCATCAGTGATGAGCAGTCCGGCTTGAAGATTGACATTATCTGCTCGTTCTCCAATCCAACGGATAGCGCTTGAAATATCGGTAAGTTGTCCGTCGAATTTCAGGGAATCGATGGCTGCATGGTTAATGGAAAGTACATTATCCTGGAACTTTGCAACGTGCGCTGCATCATTTAATGAGAGGACATTTGATGAAGTAAGAGCATTTTTGAATCCTTCGAGCCGATTACCCTTGATGTCACGAATTGTCATAGATTGAGAATTATCAAGCAGTACTGCGAGTTGAGGTTCGTCGATACTCGACCGCACGAGTGACAAAATCGGCTCAAAAAGCGCGATAATCAGCAAAGAAAGTGCGAGAGTTCGAAGAGTAATGAGAAATGATTTTTTACCGGTAGAGATAGGTGGGATAGTTGTGTAGTAACTGTAGAGAGCCAGACCTAAAGCGCAAAGTATTGTCAGAACGACGAGCAGCCAAGAACCGCTAATACCAAGTGAGTATGAATTCATAGGGTTAAAAGAGTTTTACTTTAATTAAAATATAAAAACTGTAAAATTAGAAACGACTTCAACGATTATTGAGAAATTGAATTAGAGAAGTTGTAGTCTCGAAATTTACTTGCTTCTTTTATGAGAAGGTTGTAAGTTCGTACGCCATTGATGGCACTGAAAAACAATTTGCACAAAATTTTACAAACAACAATCCTTATGGCGAAGAAAATTACTCCTGAAACTGGTCCATTACCCCCAATATCCCTACCTGAGCTTACTCCAAAACAAATGCGATGGCGCTGTCCTGAAGAATTATTTTCCTTTGAAACTACCCAAGAACTCACTCCAATTAAAGGAATTGTCGGTCAGGAGCGCGCAATCGAAGCGATACGTCTTGGCGCGAAATTATATTCTCATGGATATAATACTTTCGTGTCAGGAGTATCAGGCACGGGTAGGCTTTCTACCGTTAAGAAAATTCTCGATGAGGTGGCTACATCGACGCCTGTGTTGTTTGATTTTTGTTATGTACAGAATTTCTCAAATACTGACAATCCTAAACTTCTGCGGTTTCCGGCAGGGCAGGGAAAGATGTTTTCGAAGGCAATGGATGAGGCGATTAGTTTTTTGAGGCGTCGTATTCCACAGCTTTTCGAAGAAGAAGGTTTCCAGCAAAAGCGTCTCTCGCTCATCGACTCTTATCAACAAAAGGAGCAGGATTTAATTACTGAATTTAATGTTAGAATTAGTCCGAGTGGGTTTGTACTTGGTAGAATTGAAACCGATGAAGGTATTCCGCAAACAGAAGTATTCCCAATCATTAACGGCAAGCCCGTACCAATTTCAGAAATTGATACGCTTGTAAAAGCTAAAAAAATCAGTGCTAAAAAAGCAGATGAATTACGAGAAAAATATGATACTCTCCATGATGAATTGTACTCGCTTGCGCGCCTTGGCGTGAAGCTCATGCAGAAATTCAGAAATGGTTTGGTGGATTTTGATACGACGTCTGCTTCGCTCATTACCAAGACTGTCTTTGATGAGATCCGCAATGATTTTCCGGATACAAAGGTCAATGGATATTTACGGGATGTCGAGAAAGACTTACTGGCAAATTTAGAAATATTTGAGCCCTCACTTGGTAAACTGCCCTCGGAAGCCACTGAAATTAAAGTAGATGAGAATATCAAGGAAAAATTTGCTGCCTATTCGGTGAATGTCATTTTGGATAACTCACAAAGTAAAGGAGCTCCGGTAATAGTGGAAACCTTGCCGACTTTTGTCAATTTACTTGGTACAATTGAGAAAAAATATGATGCAAATGGTTTCTGGAAGACAGATTTTACCAAAATCAAATCGGGTTCCTTACTCCGAGCCGATCAAGGATATTTGGTAGTCAATGCATTAGATCTATTGCGCGAAGAAGGAGCATGGCAAATTCTCAAGAAAGCGTTGCTTTACGGAAAGCTGGAAATACAATCGGTCGATTCGTATTTCACTATATCGCAGACGTTGCTCAAGCCGGAGCCGATCGAACTCAACGTCAAAGTCGTCATGATCGGCGATGAAGACCTTTATCGTGCGTTGTATTTTTCAGAAGAAGATTTCAAGAAAATATTTAAGGTCAATGCTGAGTTTGATTATGAAATTGACCGATCCGAACACATGATACAGTACTATGCGCATTTCATTCACAAGGTCTGTGACAGTGAAAATTTACTCCATGCAGACCGTAGCGGTGTGGCAGCAATTGTAGAGTGGGGAGTGGCGCATACAGAGACTCAGAATAAACTTACGTTACAATTCAGTGATGTAGCTGATTTGTTGCGCGAATCATCATATCATGCACAGCTTGAAGCGATCCCTTTTGTCAACCGCAAAAGTGTCAATCATGCCCTGCGCGCCCGAAGGCGGCGTAATGAAATGCTCGATGTGAAAATTAAGCATCAAATTGTCCAAGAGACACTCATGATAGACACTACGGGAGAAAGAGTGGGGCAAATAAACGGGCTAACTGTCTATAGTACAGGGCTTATTTCATTCGGCAAGCCGGCAAGAATTACAGCGACTGTCGGCGCGGGGGAGTCAAATATTATAAATATCGAACGTGAAGTAGAGCTCAGCGGGAGTACACATGACAAAGGAGTATTGATTTTAGAAGGTTTTATGCGGGAAAGATTTGCACAGCTCAGGCCGCTGACTCTTTCTGCGTCGATTGCATTCGAACAAAGTTATGGAGGAATTGACGGTGATTCTGCCACGGCTGCCGAGATTATAGTATTACTTTCTGCTTTGTCTAATCTACCTATTAAACAATCACTTGCGATTACAGGTTCGGTGAACCAAAAAGGAGATATTCAGCCAATTGGAGGAGTGAACGAAAAAATTCAAGGGTTCTTTGAGATATGTTCGATACGCGGACTTCAGGAAGATCAGGGAATTATAATTCCTCTACAAAACGTGCAGGACTTGATGTTGTCTGAGGAAGTAATTCGAGCAGTGAAAGACAAGCGATTTCATATTTATCCTGTGTCAACTATCGAGCAGGCCGCTGAAAGAATGATGGGGTTTCCGGCCGGAAATATGATGAAAAACTATACGTATCCAGATTCTACTATATATGGGTTAGTAGATAAGCGCCTTGCAAAGTTGCATGACGCATCCGACATTGACGATAGAGAACATACCAAGAGGGTAGTGGCACGGAATAAATCCAAAAAACACGACGAGTAAAGACTCAACTATTACCGGAAAAAGTGGTATTTTGCCGCTTAAAATCAAGCGAATTGTACGATTACAAATTAACATATTGGAACACTGAGTGGATATATATTTAGTACGTCACACTTCCCTAAATGCCGATAAAGCAGTATGTTACGGACAGTCCGAAGTACACCTCGCATCTACTTTTTTACAAGAGGCAAGTGATACGGTAAAGCTAATACCGGATCGCCACAATGCAGTATTTGTAGCATCGCCTCTCCGCCGTTGTGTCCAGCTTGCAGAATACCTGAGTCGCCGCCCTCCCATGACTGATAAACGTATCCTAGATCTCAATTTTGGTGACTGGGAACTCAAGCGTTGGGAAGATATTGACCAAATCGCCCTCGATGAATGGACGCGAAACGCAGTCAATTCAAGCTGCCCTAATGGTGAATCCTACAAAGACCTTTTTAACCGTAGTGTTGAATTTTTCGATGACTTGACCTCCAAAAACCAAAAATCTGCCGTAATTGTCACCCATGCAAGCGTTATTCGGTGCATGCTTATGTATGTCCTTTCTATACCTTTCGAGCGTTCGTTTGATATGAGAATCGCGTATGGAAGTGTGAGCAAAATCAAAATCGAAGATAGTACAGTGAGTATAGACTTTATCAATAGAATCTAAGTAAACACATAAACAATGCAACATATTGCTTTCGACGACACAGTAGAATATTCATCTCATAAAAGACCAATGATGGAGCTGTTTGATTGGTCAGTCTTTTTAGTTGCTATCATGTTGGTAGCTATTGGGTTAATTTCGATCTACAGCGCTACGTTTGACATCAAAATGAGCGTGTATTTCACCAAACAACTACAATATGCGGCTGTAGGAATGACCGTGATGTTCGCCCTTGCATTCATGCCTGAGCGTTGGCTTTCGATTACTGCATTCGGTTCGTATGGCTTGTCGATAGTCTTATTGATTGCTGTAATTTTAATCGGCAAGACAGTCTATGGCTCGAAAAGCTGGCTCTATTTAGGTCCTGTTGGTTTCCAACCATCCGAACTCGCCAAGATAGGTACACTGCTTGCACTCGCTGAATTTATCTCGCGTAAAGGAGTTGACTTACGGACAATTCGTGATATGACAACTACTATAGCAATTGTAGCGTTACCGGTAGCTTTAATTATGTTAGAACCTGATTTTGGTTCTGCTTCTGTCTTTGTCGCCATGCTCTTTGGCGTAATGCTGTGGGCAGGTGTCGATTTATTCCTCCTTTTTGTCGTCGTCTCTGCACCTCTCATCGTCGTTTCTGCCTTTGTCGGTAAAGTTTGGTTCTATTCTATTGCGTCTATTTGCACTCTCGGCGCAATTTTTTTTAAAAGGGGAGTAGTAGCTACCGCACTTTCGATTGTTCTATTTATTGGAGTTGGATTCTCGTCAAGTTATGTCTATGGAGTTTTAAAACCACATCAAAAAGATCGAATATTGTCATTTCTTGACCCGGAAACAGATCCTCGAGGTAAAGGATATAATGTGATTCAATCAGTCATGGCAGTCGGTAGCGGAGGATTGACCGGTAAAGGATTTCTTCATGGCACACAGACGCAGCTTCGGTATATCCCCAAACAATGGACTGATTTCATTTTTTGTGTACCAACAGAAGAATTTGGATTCGTCGGTGGAGTGATGGTGATCGGATTACTTGGAATACTTATCTTTCGTGCGATTGCAATTGCATCGATTGCTCATAATAAGTTCTCTGCGGTAATGTGTATAGGTGTGGCGTCATTACTTCTTTTCCATACATTAGTTAATATTGGAATGGCAATCGGATTATTCCCGGTGATGGGAATTCCTCTTCCATTTTTAAGTGCGGGAGGGTCGTCGTTGGTGGTGAATTTCGCATCAGTTGGTTTACTTCTCAATGCATATCGCCTGCGGCAGGCTAAGCAAAGGACATAAAAAAAGCCCGAGATTAATCTAATAACTTCGGGCTTGAGCGTCTTGGCGCGACTCTCAGGGGAGAGATTGCCGCTCAACTCTTCACAAAAATACAATTTTTCCTGAGACTACCACTACGTTTTTTTAAGCGTTCAAAAATTATTTTTCAATCTCAGGTTCGATCACACACAACACTGAATTTTTATCAACGATACCCCCTGACTGAACGGCAATACTCGTAAGTATTCCACTCACCGGGGATTTTATTGAATTCTCCATTTTCATGGCTTCCAGGACGAAAAGCTGTTCACCTTTTTTGACTTTTTGTCCGACCTGCACACCCACTACTTTGATAAGACCAGGCATAGGTGCAGGAATTTTAGTCGCAATGGATTTGCCGCTTAACCCTGATAATAATATCTTGTTTAGTTGATTTTCTTTGTCATTCAATACGTCCATTGGATAGGAGTATCCGCTGTAGGAAACGATAGGATTACCTCGGGAATCGAGCTTGACAATCATCGTACGCGATATATTGTCCTCACCGGTGACCGTCACAACAAACGGGTATTCTTGTTCAACAGTACACGTATATTTCATCCCATTTGCCATGACAAAATCTTCGCAAATTTCGACCGACATGGGAGCTTTACTATCTAAGAAATCCCCGGTAATATGATACGTAGCGTTCATTTTGACTTGCATTTAAAGAGAGAATTATAAAATTGTTTACATTGAATAGAATTCGTACTGTGTATTAATAGTAATCTATCAACGAACCTCGTACTTACCATGAAAATAACCGAAACCGCGCAAAAAAAACATCGTGATTTTGATGAACGTGTCATCGACCTCGTATCGCAAATTCCTTATGGAAGAGTTACCACCTACGGGCATATAGCAGCAGCTCTTGGCGCGAGGAAATCATCTCGGATGGTTGGCTATGCGCTTAATAATGTCAAGAACCGAGATTATATACCCTGTCACCGTGTCATCAATCGTAATGGAGAGCTCTCCGGCAAGCTCCATTTTGCTACACCAACGCTCATGCGCGAAATGCTCGAAGCGGAAAATATTGAATTCACAGGCGATGCAGTAAACCTTGCTAAGCATTTATGGATTCCGGAGATACAATAATTTATTTGAGAAATTTTGTACCCGTTCTTCAATCTCACTCCATACGTCTGTGGTCAAACTTGACGTTCAAAAAAATTACCGTACGATTACTACATTTTGAGAATTGTACTGTGTACCTGCGAACACTGAACATCGATAAATTCCTGCTGCAAGTCCGGATACATCAATTGCAATTGATGGCAAATCTGTACTATGGAATGGAATGTCGGCGACTATATTTCCAAGTAGATTATGGAAAATTACCCTACCATCATTTTGAGCTGTCACATTGATTTGCAGAATTCCTGTTGCACATGGATTAGGAATTACCATAAATTCATTTGCTGCAATATCGGTGTTTTCAACGCTCACCGAGCTTGACGTCGTAAAATTCCACGTATCTGACCATAAGCCCCACAGTCCACCGATTTTCGCTCTTGAACGCCAGAAATATTTAGTACTTACATCTAAATTGCTGATTGGCTTGAGCACGACAACCAAGAGTGAATCCTCACGATTGATTACCGAAAAATCTTCGACTGTCGAGAGCTGATAATGATATAATTCTGCGCCTGTCACTGTGCGCCATATCAAATTAGTTGACACCGGGATGTTCATTGATTCATTGGTAGGGGAGGAAAGCGACACTTTACCGGGTATTTCTACTTCGGTTGTAAATCTCCATACTACCGACCAATTACTCCAATGAGTACCATCACTGGCAGCAATTCTCCAATAATACTCAGTGGAATTTGCGAGAGTACTGACGACAGATGATGTACCGGTAAGTGTCGAATCATCAATAAGTAAAGTGGTAAATATCGGGGAAGTACTTACTTGAATTCTATAGAGGTTAGCGCTCAGAGACGGATTCCACGAAAATGCAATTGATGTTGAAATTTTTGATGCTTTGTCCGGTGGACTGAGCAGCTCCGGTGCTATAAGTACTATCTGCGCCTTAAAATTTATTTCGTTGGTTGAAATATCCTTGACTATGATATCTGTCTTTTCAGGGAGGAAATTATAGCCGGCTTTTGTGGGTGTGACTGTGTAAGACCCGTTTGGTACGTCCTCGATTATGTAGATCCCATTTGTACCGGTGATACTGGTTCTGAGTCCATCACTGACAGTTACACCTGAGAGTGGTTGGTCATTTAATGTAATATATCCCAGGATTGTATATTTGGGAATACTATATCTTCCAACAAATACATCCAGCCCACCGATACTTGATATATCCTGAATGGTACCACTTGGAAAGGACGATGCATCTCGGAAACCGCCGACGACAAAGACGTCACCCTTCGAATCAGAAACTATTGCGTTGCCATTGTCGTTGAGCGTGCCACCGGCTCTTCGTGCCCATTGCAATCTACCGGAATAATTGAGG
Source organism: Ignavibacteria bacterium (assembly GCA_016720145.1). GTDB lineage: Bacteria > Bacteroidota > Ignavibacteria > Kapaibacteriales > UBA961 > JADJXV01. Next base: position 94,774 of record JADJXV010000001.1, read on the forward strand.
CATGCTATAATCACATCGCTCTTACCTGTACTGATCAAGTCAGTCACATTACTGAGTCCGAAATCTGTCTTGTCATAAAAATTTCCAATAACATAGACATTTCCGCTTTTGTCGAGTGCTACTCCTTTGCCCATGTCTGACTCTGTATTTCCGATCTTTACAGCTCCTTCGGAAAAACCATCTATCGTGTATTTTGCGAGAAACATCCCACCAAGCTTGAGAGATACATCCGTACTGAATGATGCGGTACCGGTATAAAATCCGGTCATAAATATCGTCCCGGTATCATCGACGGCAATTGCATTGGGTTCATCATCGGATGAACCTCCGGCTTTTTTAGACCATTGCGGCATACCGTCGAGGTTGTATTGCACGACAAAACAATCATAATTTCCTGTACTGGTGAGGTCAATCGCCGTGCCACCGGGAAACTTCGCCGTTCCCCAGAAAAACCCGGCTACATCGACGAATCCATTTTTATCAAAGCATATTCCATGTGCTTCATCTAAAGATGTACCACCGGCTCTTTTTGCCCATAATGCAGTACCGGTCGTGGAATATTTTACTAAAAACATATCACTTCCTCCATCAGAAGTAATAGAAAATGATGACGGTCCGGGAAAGGTGATTTTATCGCTAAAAGCTCCTGTTACATAATAATTACCTTGATTGTCCACGGTAATTCCACGTCCGGCATCATCGTTTGTAGAGCCGATTCGCTTTATCCACGTAAGCGTACCATCGGTTGTTAATTTTCCTATAAATGCATCGGTTCCGCCAAGCGATTTGATCGTATCAGCAGCAAAATAAGCGTTGTTCATTATTGAACCTGTAAAAACAATCGTTCCGTTTGGTTCGCACGCGATTGAATATCCAAGATCTTCTGCTATTCCACCAAAATTTTTCGCCCATAATGCTGAGCCGTCATTCTTGTACTTGATTACAAAAATATCGCTGGCATCATTGCTTTTTAGCTTGGTGTTCCCAAAGGTGATATCATTGGTAAAGGATCCGATTATATATGAGTTACCCAATGAGTCAAGAACAATTGATTGTCCTGAATCATCACCGGTCGAGCCGGCAGATTTGATCCATTTGGGAGCTACTTGCGAGAATGAAAAGCTAACGACCACACTGAGTAGTAAAGGAAGGAGGAATAATTTTTTCATAGATATGATAAGAATAAACGTTAAAAAGAAAATGGCATAATGATAGGTAAACAGAATCAAACAAAGAACCTTACATTCCGGTGAACTTAGGACTTCTTTTCTCGATAAATGCACTCACACCTTCTGAATAGTCTGCCGAATCACCTGCACGTTGCTGATAAATTACTTCCATTGCAAGCATTTCATCAAGAGTAGCAGTCATACCGTGTTGAAGCATTTTCTTGACAAAACCATAACTTTGGGTTGGACCTTGAGCATAGCCGAGCGCAATTGCTTTGAGTGAATCATGAAAAGCTTGAGGATGAAAAACATGGTTGACGAGTCCGAGATTGAGAGCTTCATCTGAACCGATGGGTTTGTTAAGTGTAGCAAACTCAAATGCTTTAGCATATCCAAGCATTCGTGCATAAAAATAAGTAGCCCCCGAGTCAGGTACAAGTGCAATGCCGATAAATGCTTCAACAAGTCTCGCTGACGCGCTCATAATTCGCATATCACAGGCAAGAGCGAGTGAAAGACCTGCCCCAGCCGCCACACCATTTATCCCTGCAATGACCGGCTTGGGGAGTTCACGAATTAAACGGATAATAGGATTATACCTACGTTCTAATGAATCTTGCAAGCTGCGTTTTCCGCCGCCGGTAGGTGCATCTTTTAAATCCTGACCGGAGCAAAATGCTCGTCCTGCACCGGTGAGTACTACACAACGGATTTCATTATCTTCGGTAGCATGTTTAAATGCCGCTTGAAGTTCGAGAGTCAGCTCTTCGTTGCATGCATTAAACACATCAGGTCGATTCATTGTAATGGTAAACACTCCATTATCGAGTGTGGTCAGAAGAGTAGTATAAGATGTAGTCATTCAGTGTAATTGTTATGTAAAATTATAATAGTATTCGTCTTAACGTTATTCAATTGGATTACTTACCGTGATTTCTACTGTTCGGTTGTACATTCTGCCTTCCGGTAACTCATTTGGATATGCTGCACCTTTTTCGCCAAAACCCTGTGCAGTTGCTCTGCCATTCGGGACCAAATTTTTACCGACTGTTGTAGCACGATTTTCTGATAAAGTTTTATTTGATACTACATTACCTTTTCTGTCGGCATACCCCTTGACTACGACATTTGACTTTTGAGTAATATCATCGCGAATAAACTTATCGGTTATTCGAAGTTGAGCAGTATTCAACTTGTCGGAATTGTAATCAAACATTATCAAACGATATTTATTTACATCAAGGTTACCGACTCGATTAATCTTCTTTTTCTGAACTGTGAGGAGCTCGACCGGCATAGTGTTCGCCGCATATCCCGTTGAATCTAAAGCATCATGGACCATAAAACTATAGTTAATCGGCGATTCATCCTTTGGTATATTCTTGTATTTCTTTTGAGAATTAAAATCATAATATGCAGGTGGAGTGCCAATTCCGGATTGATCGACCATCGGCAATGACGGCTGACGAGAAATCAATTTCCAATCATTTAATCGAGTATCAGAATCGACTGTCATACGATAACGAATTGTAGGAGGGTTTGATTCTCGCAATGTGTCCCGTACTACCACAGGGTCAATAATTTCCGGTATCGATGATTCAATTTCAACACGGCTATTTTCAGCGTGACCATCCTCGGCATCGACGCTTGTACCTGATGCAAGTGCAGGTAAATTCTGTGACTTAACAGCAATTCTATTTGGTTCGATTCCCCACGTTTGCGTTAAATACTCTTTGACTGCTTCAGCTCTATTTTTTGATAATGTAGTATTGCCTGCTTCTGCGCCAGTATTACGATTACACCCAATCAACGTAATAGAAGCACTTGGATAAGCTTTCAAGCGAGAACCAACCACATTGAGAAGATGGTAATAGACTTCGAGATTCACGGTGGAAATGTCCTCCGTAGTTACATTGGAGAATAAAAACTGTTTTTCAGGGGTGAATTGCGCAGTTTGATTCTTGCGTAAGTTCTTGTACCGTACAGGCAAAGTACTTTCACCTTCATCAAAGAACAAGTATGGCAGTAATGGATAAACTTGTTTACTTAGTGTCTCTTCTACTTTGATTTTCGCAATGTCAATTTCTGAATTGTCCGGATTAAGCTGTTTTGCAAGTACATTTGCAAATAATCGATGCGATTTCGATTGAGAGGGAACCGAAATCGCTGACTCTTTCGAACTCATTGCGTAAGTGAGAGATAATCCCGCTCTCATTGCATTCATAGCCCAGGTAGAATTAGGCTGTCCTGCAGCTGAAAAGTCAATTGGAGATTGGAACGGAAGCACATAGCTAATCTCTGGAGAAATCATCCAATTACTCGATAGTTCTATATCATAATGAAGCCCAAATTCTACTGCCATCAACATTCCTGTAGCGTTTTTTATATCTCCGGTTGCAGGATTACGTTCTGTACTTTTTGTATCCGAAAAAACAGCACCCGACGGCGTAATCAGGGACTCATGTTGGTCATACGTCGGGGAAAGCGACATCATTCCATGAAGGGCTACATCTACTCCAAGTGGCAATTTTTGCATCGGATAATAGCTACCACGAGCAGAAATATCTATTACTCCTAAATTGACGTTGAGGTAATGTTCCGAAAATGCTTCGACTACTTTCGCATTGCTTCCCGTACCCGACAAAGCATTTCCAATAAACTGTTGGTCTCTAAATACCCCATTAAAATTTGCATACCCTGCTCTCAGTTGCAGCTCAAGTTGAGATGCAAGCGGCAATTGATACAACAACCCGAAATAAGGAGAAGTGCCTGAAGCTTTGGTATATTGTGGACAGCAGCTTTCTGCTCCAGGCAATGCAGCAAAATTTCCGGTATGACTGTTGAATTGTGCGCCGCCAAATATTCCGAATCTTGACGGAGACTGCGTCGTAACAGATTGCTGTGCAATGAGTAAGGATGACGCAAAAACAAATGATAAAAGTACAATGAGTGTGTTTTTCATAAGTAGTAAGTATATTATTGGACAATTATTAATTGTTCAGTCGATACGCCGCTTGTCGAACGTAAGACCACATGATACACGCCGCTTTGCTGCGTTAAGGTCACCGGATATGTTGCTATTTCCTCGCCTATCACTTTCGTTTGTTGCCAAGTTGTCGTATAAATCTCTTCACCAAGAGCGCTGAATATCGACATTCTCACTTCCTCCCCATCATATCGCCTGAGAGAGATATGAGAAACACCAGTCGTTGGATTGGGTACCATTGCCACGACAGAAGGCGTTGAATTAAATGTCAATAATCGTTTAGTACCAATTGGAAACAAACAAAGTGAATCTAATGTTAGGAGTCCTTTGGTTGTATCAGGTGAAGAAATGCCCGAACCGCACACCCAATTGATATTGCTGATAGTTACGTCACTAAAGCCCGGATCTCCTATCAGTGCTGCGCCGGTGAGGCTCATCAACACATCACCTTGCTTTAATTGCAACATAGGGTTGCAGCGTACGGTAATTGTTCTCATAGATAGTCCATTATGTAGAGCTGTCGTATTCGAAACAATAGTTCCGCTAATACCTGGTACTGTACCTTGAGTCAGCTGTGGATTCGGGTCAAAAATATTTTCATTATACGTCACATCGAACTCAACCTCACGCGGCATACACTGCAAATTTTGCGTAAATTCATTGACAATAATTGGAATATCTACCTTTTTATTTCGAGGGTCGGAGAGTATCGAAGGTATTGAAAATGAAGCTGTAGGGGAAATATCTTTACCAACAATAATTGCAGGGAATATAGCGGTGAGACAACCAGTCTGTTTATTGGTTACGATTAGCTGATACTGTGTCGTTGATTTTGGGGTGACAATGGGATTACTAATTGTAGTATCACTAAAATTCATCGCAGCCGAACCGTCCAAATTTGTCCATTTATAGAAATAATCATTTGTATTTCCTAGTACTTCAGCAGATAGCTGGACGGACTCACACTCGCAAATTTGAGGGGAAGTCACGGTGACTACAGGACATGGATTGACGATCACCGTCGTAGAATCAACTCCTACACAACCAAAAGCATCGGTGATTTGTACCCTATACATAGTAGTACTATTAAGAGCTGTAATAAAAAACATACTCGAATCTACATTATCTTCTCTCATGACTTCCACATTACCAGTAGTCCACACAAACGAATAGGGCGCCTTGCCCAAATTGCCACGGGCAATAATCTGATTTCCATTAATCGTACATTCACAGAGTTCACTTTGTGTAGGTATAAAAATAGAATGCGGAATCTCACGCGCCACAATCGTCACACTTCCGGTCGTGGATTTACTCTGCGGGCCACCATCCTGATCTTGAACAGTTAGAGTAAGCGTGTACGTCCCGGGAGAAGTAGGAGTAAAGATTGCCTCAGGATTTTTAGAATCCGTATGCACCAATAATGGACTCGCCGCCCACGAATAGACAAATTTCTCACCGCATGTCGATGGTTTGCCAAGAGTGATACTTGTGCCTGTACAAATTGTATCTGCATCACCCGGGAAGACATTTGGCACCGGATCGACGCGTTTGTGATGTCTTGACTGTCACGGTCGCCGTGGCAGGACATCCGAATTTGTCACGTACATTTACGGTATAATTATAGGTTGCATTACTGTCTGGGAGAGTAAGTGTAGGATTTTCAATATTCTTAGCGCTTAGTCCTATTGATGGAGACCAATCATAATTCATACCTTCGAGAGGCACGCCACTTACTTTCACACCGATAGACTTTGGTACCGATACATCACAAATGATGATGGCTGTATCAGCCACAGTAGGGCAGGGAACGACAGTCACGACGACGGTATCGAAGGCAATACGTGCCTGACCGTCCGTTACTTGGAGTATGTATGTCGTTGTTTGTGTTGGCTTTGCCGTAGTACGTGCCGTCGTCGTAGATGTCGGATTAGAGAGTCCGGTGGTCGGTGACCATTCATAATTATACGGCTGTACTCCGCATTTCGCTTCGCCACCGAGCTGAGCGATAGAGGTCGCATCACAGGCGCAGATAATCTGATCGGAGCTTGGTGGCGCATCGGGCACAGGTCGTACTTCGACGATGAGAGTATAGGTAAAAGGACACTTTTTATTTGGATTATTGTCTGTGACGGTGAGGATATAGGTTGTTGTGATATCGGGCTTTACTTGAGTTTCAAGAGTCGTTTGCGAACCAATTATAGTACTCGTCCCGCCGCCTGCTTCTTTCCAATCAAATGTATAGGGAGGCACACCGCCGGCGATGGTAATTTTATCGCCGATAGTAGTAGGAGGACGATTTGGTTCGAAACAACTGACAATAGGATTCTCTGCATCATTCTTAAAGCTTGGCTTTGGAACGACGGTATAAGAAATGATGGCAGAATCCTGACATCCATTCGCATCCGAGACGGTGAGCTTGTAGGTGTAGGTACCTTCTATTGTAGAAGATACTCCTAATGAATTGGTAAGTTTACCACTTGAGATTATAAAATCAGACGATAAATTTTGCGCAACCCATTGAAAGTTGTAGGGTGGTTTACCTTTGGTGATGGTTGGAGTGAGAGTAGCTTTCTCACCTGAACATCCAAAAACGGTTTGCATTGGTGTAATTAAAGGCGGATCAAAGTAATTGACAGTAAGGACTTTGGAAGCGATACATCCGCTTGCATCTTGGACCGCGAGCTTGTAGGAGTAAGTCCCTGTCAGATCATGTTTTACAACGAGAGAATCGGCAGTAGTTGCACCGATTATACCACTAGATGCAACGGGAGTCCAAGTATAGGTATAGGGAGCATTTCCGCCTGCAAGAGTCGAACGCAATGTGAGAGTTGAACCAGGGCAACCTTCCGGAATTGGAGCAGTTATGGCGATTGTAGATCGAACATTGATCATGCTGACAATGGTATCACTACATCGTCCATTTTTTTCCAATACTAAATTTACACGATAGCTGCCGGTATCGGGGAAGGATTTGAGCACAGTGACATTCGTAGCATTAGTAACTATTTGTCCGTCCTGAAATATCCATTTCCATGAAAGTACATTTGCAGAATCAGTCGTAAAACCTCGGAAAGCGACTTGCCCACCAGGGCAGATGACTGTATCAGAAGATACAAGCTTTATGTCGTTGTTTTTTGTTCCATCCGGAATAGTAACACCACTTTTGATCAAGCCCGGTCTGCCGGCCTCCGCTTTCCATGTTTTGTTGTATTGAAGCAATATTCCCGGTGCGCCGCCAACAATATTTGATGTAATAGAATTTAAATGAACTGGATTATTAACACTTATTATTCCACCTCCACCGCCACCTCCGGGAGCATGAATATCCCATGGTCTTTGGATACTTCCACCAAAGCCACCTTTTGCAGAAATGGTGATAGGCGATGTAATTTGACCAAGGTCTAAGAGTATAGATCCACCGGCACCACCACCGCCCTGACCGTCATTGTGACCTTGAATGGTTTGATCTAAACCATTAGATATTATAGATTTATTGTTGCCGGCTAATGAACCTGCTTTAATGATAATTATACCACCGCCGGCAGTACCATTCGAACCAATTTGTTCATTTTGATGTCCGCCACCACCGCCACCACCTAAGAACATTCTATTGCCTATCGTAGCATAATCTAATGCATAACCGCCACCACCGCCAATAAGTAAAGCATCATCGGCATAATGTGCGCCTCCCATACCGCCGGCACCACCATTTCCACCGCCGCCGCCACCGCCGTTATGAGGATTGCCACCTCCACCGCCGTTTGCATTTGCACCTCGACCGGCATTTCTATCTAGAAAATGATTCCCAATACTTTCACCTTTTTCGGCTAGCCGACCTTGATTATAATTGCCATAATAATCAAGAATATGGGATTCATTATTTGAAGGTGAATTTGTTCTCCCGCCACGGAAACCTTTACCGGTTACATCAATTGTACCTAATATTTCAAGCTGACCACTTACTTCAAATATGAGTATACCTCCTATAGTTCCATTCCACGGTAAGGCAGTAAGCGGTGCGCCTTGGACACGTGCAGAAGCGTATTGAGGAATCCGAACTAATTGAATCTTATCAGTAATAATATACTTATGCAGTGGATTACTTTTGAGTTTGATTTGATTCGGAGAGGGTATAGAACTAACAGTCACAATTTCATAATTACCGGCTTGATGGATATTGGTAATTACACCAAAATTTGCCGTGTTTGAAATATCCGTTACAGCGCCTTGCATCTGAATAAGTAATGCTCTATCTCCGGGGAAAAAATCTTTTGCAATGGGGACGGTGAGTGTTTTAGTACAAGTATCAATTTCAAATACATTGACATACTTGTTGATTACACCTGAAATACTTGTCGGCACTTGTGCTTGGACATTCAGTGTACAAAAAAACATAAAAACAAAAAGGAGTATTTTAAACTTCATACGACCTCAAGTAATAATATATGTATAATTCAATTTATTGTATTGCTTATAGTAAAATACTACCTATTTCACTATTACTAACTGTTCGGTAGATATACCGGTTGCCGCACGTAACACAATATGATACACTCCACTTTCCCGATTCAGAAGAATTGGATACGTTGCGATTTCTTCACCTATTGCGTCTGACTTTTGCCATACAGTCGAATATAATTCATCTCCAAGAGCAGAATAGACAGACATGCGTACTTCTTCACCATCATATCGACGAAGAGAGATGTTTGAGAATCCTGTCGTTGGATTTGGTACCATTGCAAGAACTGTTGCGCCATTGTTGAAAGTGAGCAAGCGCTTTGTTCCTATAGGTAATAAGCAGAGTGAGTCAAGTGTCAGGAGACCTTTGCTTGTGTCGGGTGAGGTGATTCCCGAACCGCATGTCCATTCAATATTGCTCATGGTGACGTCGGTAAATCCGGGGTCTCCGATGAGCGCTGCACCTTTGAGACTCATCAAGACATCGCCTTGCTTTAACTGAGGAATTGGTGAACATCTCACCGTGATTTTTCTATGTATTGTACCATTGACTATTTCAGTGGTATTCGATATAATTGAAGCAGTTACTCCGCTATTTGTACCTTGACTAATCGTTGGATTCGGATCAAAAAGGTTTTCATTGTACGATATAGAGAATTGCATTTCTTTAGGAAAGCACTGCAGATTTGAAGTGAATTCATCCACAACAATCGGAATGCTTAATTGTTTGTTCCGTGGATCTGATATAAGCGAAGGAATACTAAACGAAGCTCTCGGTGCTTCATCTTTGCCAACGGAAATACCTGCATTGACCGTTGAAACACATCCGGTCGTTTTATCAGTGACGGTTAGTAAATATTGCGAAGAACTTTTAGGGGTAACGAATGGATTGCTGACAGTCGTATCACTAAAATTTTGGGCAGGAGTACCATCTGCATTTGTCCATTTATAGACAAAATCTGATGGATTACCGACGACATTTGCATTCAACTGAACCGTCTCGCACTCGCAAATTGTTGGAGAATTGACCGTTACAACCGGACATAGATTGATAATCACTGTCGTCGAATCGCTACTTTCACATCCGTTAGCATCGATTATTCTCACCTCAAAAGTTGTGGTTTTGCTGAGTACTGTCAGAGGCAATGAACTCGAATCAACCTGATTTTCGCGAAGCTGTTCCACGCCATCAACAGACCAAATAAACGAGTATGGAGATCTTCCACGAGTGCCCGTAGCGAGGATTCGATTCCCAAGCACTGTACATTCACATAATACATTAGGATTCGGCGTGATAATAGATTTTGGATTCTCCAGAGCCACAATCGTCACGCTTCCTGTCGTGGATTTACTCAGCGCTCCACCATCCTGATCTTGCACCGTAAGTGAAAGCGTGTACGTCCCGGGAGAAGTAGGAGTAAAGATTGCCTCAGGATTTTTAGAATCTGTATGCACCAAAAATGGACTTGCCGCCCATGAATAGACAAATTTCTCACCGCATGTGGATGGTTTGCCAAGAGTTATACTTGAGCCTGTACAAATTGTATCTGCATCACCCGGGAACACATTCGGCACAGGATCGACGCATACTTCTATCGTACTGATTGATGTACAACCATTTGCATCAGTCACAGTAGAAGTAAACATTGTCGTTTCGAGTGGTCGTGCAAAGACTTTCGGTCCCTTTTTCGGATAATCTGCCACCGGCAGACTCGATGTCCATTCGATATCAAGTGGGGGCTGTCCACCTATAATGACCGATGAGAGCTCCACAGAATCTATGCCACGGCATATTTTCTGCGGACAAGGTTTGCTCGATGTCGTTGTAACACTGAGAGTTTGTGATGTCTTGACTGTCACGGTCGCCGTGGCAGGACACCCGAATTTATCCTGTACATTTACGGTGTAATTGTAGGTCGCATTACTGTCCGGCAGTGTAAGTGTAGGATTTTCAATATTCTTAGCGCTCAGTCCTATTGATGGAGACCAATCATATTTCATACTGTCGAGAGGAACGCCGCTTACTTTCACGCCGAGAGTCTGAGGTACGGTCACATCACAAATGATGATGGACGTATCACCGACAGTAGGGCAGGGAACAACGGTCACGACGACGGTATCGAAGGCAATACGTGCCTGACCGTCCGTTACTTTGAGGATGTATGTCGTTGTTTGTGTTGGCTTTGCCGTAGTACGTGCCGTCGTCGTAGATGTCGGATTAGAGAGTCCGGTGGTCGGTGACCATTCATAATTATACGGCTGCACGCCGCATTTTGCTTCTCCACCGAGCTGAGCGATAGAGGTCGCATCACAGGCGCAGATAATCTGATCGGTGCTTGGCGGTGCGTCGGGCACAGGTCGTACTTCGACGATGAGAGTGTAGGTAAAAGGACACTTTTTATTTGGATTATTGTCTGTGACGGTGAGGATATAGGTTGTTGTGATATCAGGCTTTACTTGAGTTTCAAGAGTCGTTTGCGAACCAATTATAGTACTCGTGCCGCCGCCTGCTTCTTTCCAATCAAATGTATAGGGAGGCACACCGCCGGCGATGGTAATTTTATCGCCGATAGTAGTAGGAGGACGATTTGGTTCGAAACAACTGACGATAGGATTCTCCGCATCATTCTTAAAACTTGGCTTTGGAACGACGGTATAGTTGATTATTGAAGAATCTTGACATCCGTTTGCATCCGTGACGGTGAGCTTGTAATTGTATGTACCTTCGATAGTTGTAGATACTTCTAACGAATTGGTAAGTTTGCCACTTAAGATTGTAGAATCTGAAGATGTATTTTGCGCAATCCACTGAAAGTTGTAGGGAGGTTTTCCTTTGGTAACGGTCGGGGTGAGTTTAGCATTTTCACCTGAACACCCAAAAACAGTCGGCATTGGAGTAATTGCCGGTGGCTCGAAGTAATTGACTGTCAGGATGGTGGACGCAATACATCCGCTTACATCTTGGACTGCGAGTTTGTAAGTATAAATTCCTGTCACATCATGCTTTACGTCGAGAGAATCAGCAGTGGTAGCACCGATTATACCATTAGCGGCAACTGGAGTCCAGGTATAGGTGTAGGGAGCATTTCCACCGGTAAGAGTAGAACGCAATGTGAGAGTTGAACCCGGGCAACCTTCTGGAATTGGAGCAGTTATAGCGATATTTGTACGGACGTTTACTGTACTTTCAACGGTATCAAATGAACATCCGTTACGCTTTTCCAGAATTAAATTTACTCTAAAGCTACCGGTATCCGGGAACGATTTGAAGACAGTGACATTAGTAGGATTCGTAGCGACTTGTCCGTCTTGGAATACCCATTTCCATGATAAAATATTAGTAGAATCAGTTGAAAACCCTCGGAAAGCGACCTGACCTCCCGGACAGACAACCGTGTCGTTTTTTGTACCGTTGATAAACACTTGTTGATTGATATTATTGACACTTGCACCGGCTATCATACCGTAAGATTCATGAAGTGCCAGTCCGTATAACGACGCAAGTACACTTCCAGAAGTCGGTGAAGTAATAGTATGATTACCAGGATTGACTAAAAAATTGGCAACAGTATAATTCACACCACTTACGTTTAGGGTCGATGTATTTAAAGGTGAATGAGCTGTTAGGTTGATATTATCTAGTTTGGTAGAATTGAAAAAAATTGAAGGCGTTATTATAGTTGTATATAATCGAGGAGGTGGGTTCGGCGCAAAAGTGGTAGGACTGAAAGCATTAAAAGTAATACGGTCTATACCTTGCTCGAGAGGTGGAATGTTCATCAAGAAAGGGTCACCGATACCACCGGTGAATCCAAGAGGATTTCCTGAATTATCATGTAATGAAAAAGCATACTCTGCTACAGAAATGGGCTGACTCGAAGTGATTGAAAATGTAGAGGTTACATTATCAATTTCGATAAATGGTACAGAAGCCGGAATTGTAAGTACAGATGGAATGCGGTTTGTCGTAATTGTAGTAGGAATTGTATTATTAGCACTCATAATTCGTACTTTCATTTTTATGGCTTGCGCTGGAAGTGGAACGATAAAATTTGTTCCCCAACTACTCATAGGCATCATTTGTTCGTATAAATGATCACGTCCATTCGGTTCATTTCCCGCTACACCAATTGGTAGATTTGTTCGCTGATGTCCTGAAAATAGAGCAATTTTAGCGCAGTTACTACTCGTTACACGAGTACGAGTACCGGTGAGATCTCCATCGGATTGTGCGAAATAAACTTGGCCATCATTGAGAGTGATGGTAAATGGAACATTTCGTGGGCGAACAATAGCGCCGGACGGAAGAGTAATTATATTTGCCGTTGGAGTAATTTCAACTGTCGTACCATTTTTAAGTCCAACTACTGAAATTTGACTTCGTAAGTTTTGCAGTGCATATACATTTGATGAAAATGCGCGGTAATCTTCATCGAGAGCGTCTGTGGGTAATACGAGTGTAGCATCAGTACTCGTACTAAGCGTATTGAATGAATAGACAGAAATTGGCTTCGTCGAGGTGACGCGGATTGATTTCCCATTAATAGTATTACTCTCCGTTGGTAGAGTATAGACAGGGTTTTGATTGGTTGGATTACCATACGCAGCAGTTACATCCACCGAATTGGCACTATTTGCGCCAAGATTGACAATAATTGGTGCACGCCCAGGTAAGATGACAGTAGCAACACAGGCTTCATCCGAAGACAAGTACAAGGTGAGCTGCGGTAGATTAAAGTTCGGCATGAAGGCAATGATAAATTCACTTCCTTTCGTCGAGTATTTCTGGGCAGAAGCCGTATGTAAACCAATCAAAATAAAAAGTGAAATAAGTATTTTATTTTTCATAATGTTACCTTAAATATTCGTATTATTTCACAATAGAAATTTTTTGTGTAGAAATAGCAAAACCCGTTTTCATTACCACATAATACGTACCTGTTTCAAGACTTGCATTGTTAAATTGTAACGTATGATCACCTTCTGTTAAAATCGGATAATTCACTTCCTGAATTACTCTTCCGAAAATATCATTGAGCGATACGGAGCATGGGCCTGTAATACCCATAGATAACGTAATCGTGGAATTACCGATACTTGGATTGGGTGCAACTTGCTTTACCATATCTGGCTTAGCAAAACGTATCAATTGAGATATTCCACCATCTTTACATACTTTAATATAGACAATACTATCACGGCAAGCGGGAAACACTTTACCATTGGCATCGGTCCAGATAAAAGCCGTTGAGTCGCTGAAGACGAGACTTGTGGAGTCAACATCGGCGAGCTTTACGAGGAACATCAGCGTGTCGAGCCGTGGATTACCTTGGAATCGTCTTTTTTCCTGAACATTGAGTGACCAATAATTCGTTCGTTTGGAGTCTTCGTCATTGTATTGTCTGCTGCGAGGCAGCCATTGCAATACGCGTGAGTCATATTGCATATTTGCTATAAACTTAGTAGCTTTACTTGCTTGCGGCTGTTCATCTTTAATGCGAAGAAACACAAAAAGCGTATCCCCGGGGCTCACTTCTAATTTATTGGGAACGAGCTCAATCTCAGTGATGACTCCATCCGATGGTAAGGCAATTCCTTCGCCCTGTATGGTAGCCTTAATAATTTCAGTGCCTGCATAGACGACAATCTCATCACTGTACAAACCAATTGCCAATGGAGTGAAGTCAGTATTAAAGCTAACGGTTACACCGGGAGGGACAATGCGTGGTAATGAATTTTTCTTGAGATCGAAGACAGTATTTGCTATAATTATAGAATCAATTGTCCGATCTATTGTTCCATTATTCAAAATTTTAATTGAATTACGCAAAGGAGCATTTCGACCAATAATATTGCTGACGACTTGCTGTCCAAAATTCAAATCAAATACGATAATCGTTGAATTGTTGTCCTGCTTTTTGTAGGTGAATAGAGTTGAAGTAGAAGTACATCCATCGAGCGACACGCGAACAGAATATTTGCCATCTGTCTGAGGTGTATAACGTTGGGACGTAGCACCTGCTATCAATCCACCGTTTGAATCTAACCATTGATAGTCATCTGCTACCGTAGAGACAAGTTCGTTTGCAATTTGTGTAATAGAAACTGCTGGTCTTGCCTTTACGGTGATGGTCACACTGTCTGACCTGCCCATACATCCGTTGCTGTCGATAGTACAGTAAAATACACCGCTCGATTTGACCCACAACGTAGCCCCGATCGAACCATCCGACCAGAGAGGTGCGTCGGTATAATTGACTTCATTGACGACTTCAATAAGTGTACTATCACCCTCGCAAATAGAAGTACTTCCCCTGAGAAAGAGTCTGGGTGATGGTGTTTTTTTGACAATAACATCAATCAATGCTGTATCAGACTGACCCTTGGCATCGGTGACAACTACACGATAGGTATTTGAAATAGAAGGGGATAGGCGAATCGAAGTGTCGGTAGAAGTTCCTCCGGATAGTATTTCTGCAGCAGTAATTGGCGTCCCGTCTTTTGTAGCCCACGAAAATTGATACGGAGTAGTGCCGCCGGTGACTTTGACCGTCAGAAGCGTGTCAGAGAATTGACATATATCAATAACATTTGTCTGGAAGTTGGCATTGACACCCGGCTTTGAGGCGATACCTTCGCCAATCATGACCGAAACTATTGTATCACCAGCTTGTGTCAGCCATTTCATTGTATCAGCATACGTTGAAACGACCAATGGAATAAATGATATACCGATGAGAGTATCTTTTCCGGCAGGAATTACTCTGGTTGCAGTATCCTGAGTTGAGAAGGGATCGCCTTGTGTATTCTGAAGCATGGAAAGCTTGAGAGCTACTTTACCGGTATTGGTGATGACAAAATCTTTATTAGAAACAGTACCAGTATCTATTTTTCCAAAATCAAGAGTAGTCGATATTCCTTTGGGGATCGAAATTGCAAAGAGCGCATCAGATGTATCTGCTGATAAATAAGCCGTACGTGAAAATACGCGGACTATATGATTATAGTTTGAGCTATTGTAATTCGAAAAGCTGCCACAGAGTAAAATTGTATTAGCATCATTCCCGGGTAAAAGTGCTTTTACAGTAGGATTCACTAAACCTGTGCCGGTATGAAACGAAGTATCTATTGAGCCATCTATATTGAGACGCATAATTCCATTTACAATATCAGTACCATAGTTTAGAAAGTCACCCGATACATATATCTTGTCATCATGATATGTAATAAAACTAGCACCAACTTGTGTACTTGTGAATCTCGATGTAAACGACCAATCGACCGATCCATCAGTACTTAATCTTGCAATATAGTTTTGTATTACATCTTCTACTTTATTAAATTGTCCGACTAATAAAAGTTTTTCATCGGCTTGAAAATTAATTAGGCTGAGCCATCTATCCGCGCCACTTGTAATTTTATACGTAGTATCCAAGCTACCATCAGAATTAATCCTAAAAGGAGTCCCTCGATTTGCACCATTATATTGATTTATTAACCCCGCCACATATATTTTATCATGTAAAATCAGGGCGCTTTGAGCCAAGCCCCCATTCAAAAACTTGAATCCTGTACCCTTGATAAATGTATTATCTACCGAGCCATCAGGAAGTAAACGAATAATTAAGCTGTGATCTTTCAATGTAGTATCAAAATACGCTTGAAAATTACCGACAACGATAATTTTCCCGTCACTTTGTATCGCTGAATTAGCAACATTATCATCAAAACCTTGCCCGGAGTTAAACGTAGGGTCAATTGAGCCATCTGTATTAATTCGTACTATCCGATTAGCACGAACACCATTATACATATTAAATCTACCGGTGACAATAAGCTTGCCGTCTGTTTGAAGAGCAATATGAATCGCTTCTTCATCTAGACCTGATATTCCTGCCCCTACAGCAAAAGTAGAATCGAATGTACCATTACTGTTCAAGCGAACTATCCCATTAGATGGTTTAGAATTAAATGAATTGAATTTACCAACACAGATAATTTTTCCGTCCGACTGCTTGACCGCATAATTGATCCAACCGGATATTCCGGATCCTATTCTGAAAGTAGTATCCACATCGCCAGGATTGCCATTCATTCCAAGTATTCCTCTCACCATACACTTATCCGACTCAATTTTTGGCAGAGTCCACAGATAGGATAATCCTGTCGCTGAATTTGAAATTAAGTTCCAGGTCGCTCCATCATCATCGGAGTATTCCAAACTTATGAAATCATTCTGGCTCACGCCCTTCCACCGAATCGTCACAGTATCTTTCGCTGTAAGTAATTCATTGCCATTGGGATATGTAATCGTTAATTTCTCTGTTGAAAGAGCTTCACCTTTCACATCCGTCTTGATTGTGTCTCCAGCTTGGGTGATGATAAAGACATTATCATTGAAAAAACCTACCGACTTTGGATCAAAAACAATAGTAATAAATGTACTATCACCATTTCGGGCAATACCTTTGAGATAAAAATCAATACCCTTTTGAAAGAGTACTTCTTGTACTTTCAGTAAAGCTATTCCTGTGCTTATACAAAATGATGTTTTTTGAACAGAATTGCCAACATTCGTTGTTCCGAAATCAATTGAAGAAGCGATCCCTTTGGGAATAGAAATTGTAAAATTAGCATCAGATGTATCTTTATCATTGCTCAGATAGCGGATTTTGCAGAGACTACTTTCCACTTTTGGTACTTTCCATCTAAACTGACCACTTGATGCATTATTCGTTATTACATTCCATGTAGAGCCATCTGTTGTATAGTAGAGAGAAGCAGTATCGGTCGGGAAATAGCCAGTCCAGGAAATATCAACAGAGTCGCCCGAGGCAAGTATTTCTCCGCCGTTGGGATAGGTGAGGGAGAATGGCGCAGCAGTTGTAAAAGAAAAGGTATCAGAAATGACAAATTGGTTTGTCGAGTCCACAACATTCCAAACCTGCTCGAGTAATCTCCAATAATATTTTGTATTGTAGCTGAGGGGGGAAGATACTGTATAAGTATTTGTATTTACAAACACTGTCGTCGCTTGTGACCAATTATTTGCTGAAGTGCTGTATTGCAGCCCGAGAAAATTGGTATGAGTGGTATTTGTATAATTGAATGTCGGTAAAAGGCTTATACCGATATCATTATTCGTGGGTAGATTCAGGACTGCGGGTTTGAAATTTTGAATAAAATTAGTGTCAGCTATGAGAACCGTATCATATCCAACAATCAACTTCGAACCGATTAGCAACATCGAATATGCTGAACCCTGTTGTGCGGTATAGCCGCGATGTCCGGCATAATTCCATGTGGTGCCATTAGTATTGCTCCAATAAAGTCCTTCGTAAACGCCAGTCGCATAGAGAGTAGAGCCGCTTGTAACGATAGATTTCACATACCATGGATACTTTGTTAACTGGGTCCACGTTGCCCCATTATCCAAACTTCTATTAATCCCTTTATTCCATAATCCTGTAAATAGAGAAGTTCCAACATTCTCTATTGTATTGACATACTCACTGGCGAGTCCATTATTCAATTTATCTATCACTGACCAAGTATTACCATTATCTATACTTTTATAAAGAAAATTGCCAAATGTCCCTGCATAAACTGCTGTTCCAACGATCTTAATTGCACGTACTTCACCAAGGAGAGATGAAGGGTTAGTCCAAGTATTACCATTATCACTACTGATATAAATACCTCCTCCTGCACCGACATAGAGCCGTGTACCGTCGGTAGCAATAGCATTGATTCTATTTATTGTGAGTGAGCCTACTTTAGACCAAGATGTTCCGTTATTGGTACTGCTATAGAGTCCATTTACCCCTGTACCGGCATATAATGTAGTACCTTTGAACGCCAATCCACCTATTTCAAGATCAGGCAGGCCATTATTAACTGCAGTCCATGTTTTTGCTGTATCGGTGCTTTTAAATACTCCGCCATAAGTACCGGCATAGACGACCCCGTTTTTCTCAATCAATGTGCGACAGGCAGTGCTATGCGGTCCGGTTGATTTGCTCCATTGCGCCGTTAAGTCTAAAGGTAACATCAGCAAAAAGCTTAATGCCAACCACGAAAAACAAAAGTAAGTCAGGTAATTTTTCATAAGTCTAATTGTGATTATGTGTCTTGTTATTCATATAATTAATACGTACTTGTATCGATGTTGTACATATTAATGCATGGTCTGAAATTTCTTGATAAAACTATTAACTGCGTTTTTATATATATCAACATTCGGCTGTAATTTCGAAGAATGAGTATAACATTCTAAAGCGTCGATATAAAGCTTTTTATCTTCATTCCATGCGCCTAGAACGTACCATGACAATGCACTTTTATCCGAGATTGAGAGCTCTTCTGCTATCTGCTTCCGTTCCTTTTCCAATCGCTGTACTGTCTCTTCATCATGATACATCAAGCACATCGGTGCTGAGCTTGAGGATGTAATCGAAGGATTTGATACAGTCCAATAATAGCAAACGCCTCGCTTAAATTCACGTATGTCATTTAATAAATTAATAGTTAGAGTAGAGTCTTTCGTTGACTTGGTATAAACATTTTTTCCGCCTTCATCCGTGATTTTCACTTCAAAATTTGTAGCTTTTGCCGCTTGCCAACGCAATTGAACACTTGGACCTAACAGCTTAGTATCAAATGGAAATTGTACCTGTACTTTACCGACATTTCTCACAATAGACCCTGCAAGATCGGATTGAGTGCCGGACTTCATTGCTTGATTGACAAAATTGCTAATCTTTTGAAACGAACTCACTTGTTTCGCTTTTTTGGTCGGTAGGAGGACGTAATTTCCTTTTTTGTCAAATTCTACCAGCACACTTTCACTACTTAAAAATGTAGCGTAGGAGTTCGCCGAGAGTCGAATTTTGGTCTGCGAAGGGAGCTCGATAGTAGGATAAATTCTAAACCAAGTCGTGGTGGCCGGTTTCATTCCTTCCACGACTCCTTGCGTCATCAACACTTTAAATGTTGAATTTTGAGATTGTGCTTTCTCATAATTGCTCACTATCAATACTATCAATATAAATAAGAATCTGTATAAAGAAATCATCGTTTTTTCTTCCTTCCTTTTCGAGAGGATTGTACCTTTGTGAGAGAAATTGAAGTGTCTATACCTTTATTTAATACTATTGGTCTTTTACTATTCTTTGAATAATTCCTTGCTGATAATGCACTTGCATAGATTTGATATCCATCGGCAGCGAGCGCGATAGCAAGAGCAGCGAGAGCACTATCGAAACGATAACGAAAGTAATCAAAGCTTATAATCACCATAAACAGCAAGAACATAATCGTGAGAATTTGGAGCGTTTTTGAGATTAAATCGTAGTAATTTGGGAACTTATCATCAATCACCGTAAACATATACAGCACAGCAAAACAAAACACCCACGAAAGAAAAATATTAACCCCAAAGCTCATCGAATTGACATAATCACGATGAAGCACCATCGACAAAATATTTGCGTGTATCTCCACACCAAACATATCAGGAAATGACTTACCGGCGTATCGCTTGTTGACCGGTGTAAAATACCTGTCTTCATACGAATTGATATCGTTCAAACGCTCACCGAGATAGCCAAACAACACAATTTTCCCGGCTATAAAGTCGATACTTATATTTGTATCAAGTACTTGCGGGAAATCTACCCTCACAAAAGAGTTTAGTTTTTGATAGTTAATTGTTTCGACACTTGCTTGACGACTCTTTAAATAGTTGACATCTTCACGTGAAATACGTTCAGCAATTTTAATAGCAAACGCTACATGTTCTTTGCCGTCAATATGTTCAAACGGAGTCACACTACGGACTGTCCTAAACGACCCAACTGCCGATGGAAAATTAACAAAACCATACTCCTTAGGCATTAAAGAATCATGGGATAAACCGGAGAGGACTGATATCTCTTGATCAATACCCGTCAGGAGCTGTTCGGCAAGTACAAAATTATCATATCTATTAATACATCGAACAAGTTCCATCGTTTCATCCGCGTCTGTTTCTCTCAAAAACATTGCATCGAGCGAGGCAATTTTGGGCTTGACAGACATCACACGGTCGATCACTACGGCGATTTCTCTGCGACTCAGGGCTCCGATATTTACGAGGACAATATTTGTATCGATACGTTTAGGCGCTTCATCCAAAAGCTGAGAATAAACAATATCGGTCAGCTCAAAATCTTTGAACGCTTGTTGCAACGGATCTAAAAAATCTGAATTAATCGGCAGAGAATTCACCACAAACAGCAAAGCAAAAATAATCGTTGTCAGTATCGCACTATGAAGTATATTTTTCATACTGTTATTTGCGATTGTCTGTTTCGATGATTATTCGTACAGTGCGATTATAGTTCCTACCCTCAGGTAATTCATTCTTATACGCATTCGATACACCATCACCGCGAACTTCTACTATTTTATCTTTAGGCAAAAGTGCCGCTATGCTTTCAGCACGCTTGATGGAAAGCGATTTATTATACTCATCAGTACCGGTGTTGTCCGTATAGCCGATCACACGAATGATAGATTTAGGAGTGATTTTTTGGGTCACTGATTCGAGAGTTTGTTTGTTTGCAGCACTAAGATCTGTACTATTGATATCAAAGAGAATCACTTCAAAAATATCAACAAATTTATCAGCAATTTTCAACCGTTCTTTTTCTTCAGGACTGACTTGTTTTACCTTTAAATTCAATGTAGTAGCAGTCCGCGGTATCACACCTTTTGCATTGGAGACGACAAAATCATAATACAAATCACCTTGTGAAGTGGGGAGGTTGGTGATGGTTTTCCATGAAAATTCAAACTTATGAGGAACTAATTCAGCAAAATTCTCTTTTTTGATAAACAGTTGAGAATTCTGACCTTCGGCTGATTGCTTGAGTTCGAAATATCCACCGGTGAGAGCAAACGGAGATTTCACGGTCGAATAGTATGTAAGGCGATCGGGCTCTACTTCACGCTCAAGCTCAACCATCGAAATTGGATCAAACAAAGACTGATTATTACTTGACAGCTCGACTCTACGATTTTCCTGTCGCGCTTTCTCATCGGTTGTGCTGCCATTGATAGTTGTTGGCTTTGTAGGGAGATCGCCGGCGACTACTACTAATCGTTCATCCGACAATTTCCAGGTATCTTGAAAATACTTTTTGACAATTAAAGCTCTGTCATTAGCGATTTCTTTTCCGTTTGCTTCTACGCCGTCGTGATAGCCGGTGATCGTGAGAATTGCATCAGGAGTATTACTCATTCTTTTGCCAACGATATTGAGTATATCATTGTAAAGTGCCAGCGGCTTAGATTTAACTTTAGCAATTGTCTTATCGATTTTATACATATCGCGCAAGGCAGGATCGATAAATGAATACGAGTCAGAAATTTCGCTTGCTGATGCAAAATAGAAAAGATAGGGAAGGAGTGGCTTCAGAACGGTTCTGCGGAATTGCTGTACTGTCACCTCGAGTGCAGGAAATTTTGCTGAAGTACCATTAGTGAATGTCCCAATGACACTATCAATTTCAGCCAAAGTCACTGTCGAAATACACTCGCATTTATTCGTAACGGCATTTAACTTTAACTGTTGATCATCTTTACAAGTTAGCACCGGAATACAATCATTTCCTTCGAGGACGGGAATATAACATTGTGGACAGTTATTTTCGGCAAATACGGTCGGGGTAATCGAATACCTGAGAGCTACTCCGGCATATAAGCCACTCATTCTCCATGAACCTTCATTGCGTAATGCAGAGGATAATGAAGTAATTCCAAACGAATAGAATACCTCCGGACTGATGAGCGTACTGCCGTTGAGATTCGCTGCAATTTCATAACTCAAGCCGGCAATTCCGGAAAGCTGCAACTCATTCACAGATGGAATATCGCCGGAAATTGTATTCCGTTCTTTGGAATATGAGGCATCGGATGTATTATAAAAAAATGCATTCGAAGGCGAAGTAACAGTTTCAGCTTGTGAGAAAGACTTGAGGAAGAGATAGTCGGTTTTGAGTCCGACCATGAATGACATGCGATTAGTGATCCTATATCCCGGCATAACGAGGAGAGATGCATTAGCAGTTTTGGAGGAAATCGTATAATCAAAAGAACCGTTAATAGCAATATTTCCATTAAGGTTGTCATTGAAAATTGTTGATTGCTGTTGACTGAGTGTAGCAGTGTGATACTGCACACCCAGCCGCAAGTCCATTATCCATTTATTATCCGCCGACAGTGGGAATTCGAGCAGACCACCAATACCAAGCCCAATACCGGATTGAAGAGATACATCACTGAAATTATCCGGACAACAAAAAGCCACATCATTGAATCTTGCAAAATTAGCATGATGTATATCCATGCCTCCGTTGATGTAAGCTCCATACCGCAAGAATTGTAGCGTATCAACTTTTGGTGCTGTCTGAGCTCTCGAATTGTTAATTGATAATACAAACAAAAACACAAGTAAACTATATTTCATGTAATGCTTTCTATTTATAGCTGATAGAATTTTCTATTTCAATTTGTACTGTTCGGCAGTACATACGAGATTCCGGTGTTTTCCATTCATCTTTAAACAAATCTTTTTCACCATTACCTATACTTCGAATATGATCCGGCTGGATCATTCCTTTATATCTTTCAACCACATACGACATAATGTTTTCTGCTCTGGCTATCGAACGAAGTCTATTTCGCTCATCATCACCAATCTCATCTGCGAAGCCGCTGACGCTTACTTTTGAGCTAGGCAGTAAGCGACCTTTTTCATAAATTATCTCGATAATCTTTCGATGATAATCTGTAAGAGCGTTGGAATTAAAATCGAACAGTATTAAATTAAACCGATGAAGTTCTTTACCGGCAATTTTCAATGTTTTCTTTTTGAATAATGTCTGCTGCTCTACTTGTATATTTCCGACATTACTCGCTTGTTGTTTATTCGTATTATCGGTGGTTAATAATCGAAAATCGATTTGCTGTTCAGTCTTTGGCTGATGTTCGATATCCTCTTCAATATTCCAAAGATACGTCGGTGGAAGCCCTGTCCCTTCACGTCTGTAAAGTAAACTGTCCTCGGTCATTTGCCATGCTTTCATATCGTGGCGTACAATTTGGTCTCGTTGCTGAAACTCCAGCTGAAATTCAATCATGGGAGGTGTCATTCTGATCTGCACGTCTTTTATCTCAACCGGTCGTATGATTTTCCAATCTGCTACCAATTCAACTCGGCGATTTTCGGCACTGGACTGTTCGGTATATTCTAATTGTGCAGTGATAGATGGCTTTTCGGGAAGTGTTCGCGAAGAAATTACAAGTCGAGAAGTATCGATTTGCCAAATATTTATGAAGTAGCTTTAAATAGTAAGAGCGCGGAGATAGCCGACGGTGTCGAGCTCGGTGCCGTCAGTACAGCCTATAATCTGTATGGTATCTGTTGGATTATCTTTGAGACGCTTTCCGACTATATTGAGAATATATCGGTAGGCGTAGAGAGGAGTGATAGTTTGAAGTAAGTTATTTTCGTTGAAATATTTAGCTTCTGTTTGGGTGAACTTTTTGTACCGACCGAGTTGTAGGTCAATAGAGTCTTTCTCAAAGAAAATATAAGGCAAAAGCGGTAGGAGAGTGATAGCTTCTACTTCTTCACGTATAACAGTAATCACCGGTTCACGATTACCCTTTTCGTCCACTCCGACCGCAGAAATACTCGCGTCGGTCTGTGAAGCGAGGTCGAACGAAGATAAAACAAACAAACTTAGAAAAAACAAAGTAAAATATTTGACCATAAATTCAATGCATTAGTTATTGAGCTGTGTTACAATAAATCCATCTGTATCATCAGATCTAAAAATTGGTGTTTGATTGGTATGAGAATCAGTTACTAATTTTTTAATTCTTTTTTGAATATAATCTTGTAGGGTGAAGAGCGAAACTTGTTTGTCTTCCGATGATGCTGCGCGTCCGTTAAGTCCTTCAATTAAGGCAGTTGTGAAAAGTCCATGTTTTAGATAATCTGACTCACGCGCAACCTGTGTACTAAGAGCGGCAGACATCAAATACACACCTGAATTTCGGGGAAGCTGTCGAAGCGCTTTCGTTGTGCCGGATTGCTCTTCGATAAAAGTAGAAGTAATCGCCCCCGAATGACATGCGTCCAAAATTATAGCTTTTTTCTCGCATTTAATATTCAAAAATTTGGCTTGGAGCTTTTGAAGGGACATTCCAAATTGTTGTAATGACTGCACATCGCGGACAGATTCTATTTCATGTGTCACTAAATAATATTCTTTATCGGTTGATGAGAGCTCTCCTGAAGGTTGCAAGGATTCAGTTTTGAGAAGGGGAGAGGGGTCGGCCCGTATATCTCCGGTTGACATTGAATTACGATTAGATATCAATGTTCCATGTCCTGCAAAATAAAAGATAAAACGATCATTTATATGTATTTGCCCTGCGATATCATCAAAGGCAGAATTGAGAGAAGAGACCGTAGCATTATCATTCACTAACTGCTTTATCGAGACAGTATTATATTCGCTTTTAGAAAAATTCTCTCGCAAAGAAGCACATAGACTTTCTGCATCATTTTGAGCGTATTTCAGGTCGTACTCACGATTTTTATACGAACTAATTCCAACAGCTAATATGTACAAATTTGGCTTTACTTGTGGCTGTGAAGTGGAATAAACGGTAACAGTATCAAAGCTTTCGACTCCATTTGACGTCACACAAATGACGCGTAGAAGATTCTTACCGGGATATAGCTGAAGTGGAATAGTCATCATCCCACGGAGTGGTTCTTCATCTGAGATATAAAGTGGATTACCATTATTGACCGCTCGAATTTCTTTGATTTTGGTGCTGGTCAAGGATAATTCTACTGTCAGCAAAATTACATCTTGTGAGAAATACTTAACGGAAAGAGGTGAAATTATACGAATGGAAGGAGTTGGTTTTTCGAACAGTTTGGATAAATAGCCTTGTTCAGCACTTTCTCTCTTTTCAGTTGATTTGATGGTACCAATTATCTGTGAGAGAATACTTGGCTTCTCCAATAATGTAATATAATTTTCTAATGGCAAGGAATGATTCTCACTGACTATATTGACAGCACCGATTCCGGTAGAAGATGCATCGAAAAATCCATCCGGAGTCACAGCTACCCAGCTACTAGGTGCTATAGTTACCAGCTTGATAACAGGTAGCAAACTCCTCATGTCGAATAATACACAAGTACCATCATTCCCGACACTTGCAGCTAAATTTCGATTAGGTATAATGTCCAAGTCCCACACTTCAGTGTAGTGGTTAATGGATGAAACGAGTTGTTTGCCTGCACTTGACCAAAGTCGAGTCGAGTTATCTTTACTACAACTTAAAAGCGTACGTTTTGATGGAGTCAGAATATCAGCCACCCATCGTAACTGATTGATTTTGCTTGTGTGACCCTTGCAAAGTATTTCTTTAGACATCACACCTCCAGCCCGAATTCCAATATTCCCGTTTTCGTATCCCACAGCTATCGAACCACTTGAAGAGTCGATTTCGCATGTAGTTAGAGTGCCCTCAGAGACTACACTACTGTCAATTATCCGAAGTGTACTTGTATCCCATTTCCGAATAATTTTCTTTTCAATAGTAACAAATAGATTGCCTGCCATGCTGAGAGCGAGCTGTGGTTGTGATGTTTTTGTTTGAGTAATAAGTTGCTTGGTCTCTGTATTCCAAAGGTTAATCATACCATTAGCATGAATTGAGAGTAGATTGTTGGTACCGGGAATGAATGTCAACCCCTTGACAGCTGTGAGGTTAGACCCAATGCTAACGAGACTATCCTGATGTAGAATATAAATCGAGGTGTTAGATGAACCGGTTCCTATTGCTAATCTATCGCCACTGCTAGAATACGATAAGTGATAATCAGCACCACTTTTATCGGGTAATTGAAATAAGGTACTTGTTCCATTGGCATAATCCCATACCCATAATTCATAGTTTTGGTTCATAATAGCAAGAGCATATTTACCTGCTACCACTGCTCGTTGAATGACGTTACTTCCTTGTGGGACAGAGGCTTCGATCATGGATGACCTCGTGAACCATTGGAGCCTGCCATCGCGTGTACCGATGACTATTTGCCCTGATTCAATAGATGCTACGCTGGAAGCTGATTGATGTTCAATCGATTTATTCCGTCTGGTAAGAGGGTCAATCCATTGTACAATACCTTTGGAGGTAACAATTGAGAAAAGTTTGTCATTTAAACTATAAGACGCAGAGACGATTTTACCTGCTTGGATACATTTCCACTGCTCGGACATTGAATTAGGCTGGATCATACTCACAGTACCAACTGAGCCACCTTCATCCATCCAAACGAGGGTTTCATCGTTGAGTCTGCCGATAGTCATTATTTTTGAACTACTTACCTTGATAATCTGAGGAGTTTTTTTGGTGGTAACATTCAACAATATCACTTCTCCGGCAGTAGTCCCACAAGCTATTTGGCGCCAACTGTTGTACGCAAGCATCGTTGTTATTTCACCGCCGGATTGAGAAATATCAACACTTGAGCTTTCTTTGAGAGTTTTGGTAGCATCAAAAAAATGAACCGATTTCTCACCTTCAAGAGCAACAGCGATCGAATTTTGGTCTGTGTCATCACTATAGGTAATTGCTACAACTTTTTCGCCAAGAAGGACTTCACTTTCTATTTCACCGGAAAAAAGATTCCACAATATCACTTTGCCATCACGATCGCCGCTTACAAGATTCTTGCCCTCGGGCTGAATACTTGTTGCGGTTACATTATCTGTATGTCCTTGTAATATATGAAGTAAGCGACCATATTCCTGTCCGGGCGAAGTGCTCCAGACACGAATAAAATTGTCATTACTAGCCGATATTATTTGATGGGTAATCTCAGAATGAAGGATGGAATTAATCTGTGCGGTGTGATTTGTCTGTACGACTACTTTGAAGCCTTGGTCTTTGGGTGTAGCTTCTACTATACAAACTTGAAAAAATTGGCACGTCAGTAAGAATAGAAAACTAAAACATGAATATTTATAGGTAATCAGAGCTAATCTATTTAGAAATTTGTAGTTAACATTCATGGGTACAAACAAATTTAAAGATAAAAAACGTCTGATTTTTAACCTTAATTATTACCTGATTGCAACGTAATAATTAAACATAATTGAGTCATTTATTTATACTATCGAAGCTTTTGCTTACGATTGCACGAATATACGGAATATTTTTTTTAATTGAGAAGTTCTCATGATCGGTACGAGGTAAGTTCCAATCTTCATCTTGCGCATACTTGAATTCAAATCCTTTATGTGTATCTAGTATAGACCTTTGATACATATCGACTTCTATGACATCGGTCATGAGATACAGCTTACCCTCAGGCTTGAGTACACGGTGAATTTCATTGACTAAATAGTCGTTGAATGCTCGCCGCTTGTGATGCTTTTTTTTGTGCCACGGATCCGGAAAAAAATAATAAACTGCGTCTAAAGATTCAGAACTAATAAATGGTAAGCCATTGGTAGTATTGTACCATTCAACAGCTGCATTCAATAAATTTTCACCCTTGATTATACTGTGAATCCATTCAACAGCTTGCTTGCGTACTTCTACTCCAAATATATTGACAGCTGGGTGATTGAGTGCGTATTCTAACAAAAAACCACCACGTCCACATCCTATGTCGAGAACACATGGAGCTTTACCATTAGTAAAGTATTGATTCCAATCAATTTCCGGAAGAAGTGGAGGATAAAACCTCGGAAGCACTTTGAATTCATTAAACGGTACATACAAATTAGGTCCCGTGTGATGGCGCATACGGGGCGTAGGATATTTTTTGTAGTCAATAATCATGAAGTTTCGTAAAAAATGTTACCTGGGATTGCAATCGTATTACGTTCAATTATATGAACGGTGAAGCATGATTATCTCTTCACAATCAAATAATACAGAGCAGTGTACTGTTATTAATTTACAACAAATAATGTGAATGACATAAACGCATAATTCGCAAAATTGAATGAGTAAGAATTCAAATTGGAATGTTTATTTTTTTAATCCCATAACCATACCGTCGCCTACCGGAACGAAGCAAGATGTTAATTCGGGATGTGAAGCAATAGCTTTGTTAAATTGTTGAATTCCAATCACGTTGTGAGGTTCGTATGATGGTGAATCGTCTGCGACATGTCCCCATGCCAGAGCATTGTCACCTGCAATTACTCCGCCCGTACGTAACAATGGAAGGCTAAGATTGAGATAAGTAAGGTAATTAGGTTTGTCGGCGTCGATAAATATAAAATCAAATGCAAATGGTGGGCGGTATGATTCCAAGAATGCTGATGCATTTCCTTGATAGACTTCAATTTTGTCCTCAAGCCCTGCTTCTCGTGCTTTTTGGCGAATAAAATCACAATATTCAGGATGTAATTCCAGGCAAATCACTTTACCGCCGTCGGGTATAGCTCGTGCCATCGTAATTGCAGAATATCCTGCAAGCGATCCTATCTCAAGCACATACCGTGCATTCATAACTCGAAGGAATAGTTGCAAAAAAGCACCTTGCGCGCCACCTATACATATATCGGGAATAGAATTTGCTGAGGCATCTTTATTCAGTTTGGTGAGAAAGCTATCTTCTGATGAGAAATTATCTTCTATATACTGAGCAAGATGGGGATTTAAATAGGTTGCTTTGACTGCCATAAATATATCTTTCGAGGTTGAAGTATTGTTCCATTTTGTAGCAAATTACGGTGATTTGACAGCATGAACAAACTATTACATGCACATAAACTTTTACAACATAGTACTTCAAGGCAAAAGCGGTATATTTGCAAAGAATTTACCAATGTAATGTTACCAACGAATAATGACAGAAATACAGCACACAGATAGTGAAGACAAAGACAAAAAGCGCCCTTGGTGGAAGAGAATTCTCTTCTTTTTAGGGCGTATCGTCAGACGAGTAGTCGTGTGGACTTTCCTTACTTTGGTAATAGCAAGTCTTTCCATCGTCATCATGAGTCAGACGGAAGGCTTTAGACGATGGGCTGCACCACACATTCAGACCCTTATCAATGACCAGCTTGACGGAAAAATTGAATTCTCAGATTTTGAAATTGATATTTTCAATGGCTTGGTTTTTCATGATGTGCGAGTCTTAGCAGCCGGTGATACGGTGCTTGCATCTCAAAGGATTACTCTAGGATATGACCTCGAGCGGCTCTTTACCAATGAAATCTATGTAACGAATCTCACCATCGAAACACCTCGTATTAAAATTCTCCGTTCTTTGGATAGTGTCTGGAACGTGACCAAAATTGCAAAACCCTCTACTGATACAACTCCTGCTAATCCATTTACTTGGAAGATACATGCGTATGATATTGCGATAAAAGGTGGTACGATTACCGTCTATGATTCGACAAGTGAACTGACGAATTCCAATGCGATAGACTTTTCACATTTACACCTTTGGAATTTCAATATTGCACTGTCTGCTGATGCTTCTATTGACAAAAAAGACTTCGAGTTGCAGTTGCATTCATTATCATTTGAAGAAGCTAAAGGTTTGTCACTCAAAGAATTATCATGTAAAGTGTTGCTTAATAAAAGTAGGATTGACCTTAGCAATATGAAGTATATCACCCAAGATACCCGGCTTGAGTTGCAAGCAAAAGCAGATTCTCTTAATATATTTGAGGGGGATGTCGGTGAGAATCTCAAACGTGCGAAGTTGCAGCTGGAGCTCAATGCTGACTCTCTGAATACCAAAGATATAATTAGATTCTTGCCGGATGCAGGAGTCCTTGGTACATATAAAGTTGCAATCGAAGCAAGTGGTTCTTTATCGAAAATCGCTATAAAAAAACTTCTCGTTGAGTCACCTTTTTCAAAGCTGAGCGCTACCGGAAAGCTACTTCATTTAGACAACCCCGAAAAACTATCTTTTCAAGCAAATGTTGATAAATCATATATTAACTATGACGAACTGCAAACAAATGCGCAATCATTGTATTTACCAAAGCTTGACTTTCTCGGCACAGTACGTATGCATAAAGCATCGATAAATGCTTTGCCTTCTGATTCGATAGCAATTTATGCAAATGCGACGACCGCTTCAGGAAAAGTAGATGGATTTTTGACACTTTTTATGCGCGATACTTTGGCTTACAGAGGTAATCTATTTGTAGAGAATATCAACTTATCAAAACTAGCGCATAATTCTACTCTTGAGAGTTCGATCAATGCTCATGTTGATATCAAAGGTCAAGGTATTATGCTGAGCGAACTCGAAGCATTCGCAACCATTGAGTCGCTCAATTCTACGATTGCCGGCAAGCATTGGAGTAAAGCATATTTTTCAGGTGGCAGTCATAGCCAGGGAATTGTCAATATAGATTCGCTGATGATTGATCTTACAGAAGATAAACTAGAACCCGATAGCTTGGCTTTTGACCCATTTGCATTAAAAAGTCCGCCACAGATAATGAATGCATCAGGTATGATTGATTTACGCTCGATGAAAAATCCACGTTACAAATTATCCGGAAATTTCGAACATTTTCCACTTGCAAAAATGGCAGATATGTCTTCGCTACCACGGACAGTTACTGCTAATTTTTTACTTAATGGTAGTGGATTTCATCCTGATAGCTTAGAAGGGAAGTATCATTTTAATTTCAAAGAGCTAACATTTCCGGATCGCAGTTTTATGCCTTGGAAATTAGATCTTGATATTTCACGCAATTATCTTACAACTGAAAGACTTATTGAAATACGTTCGCCAATTGTCGCCGGTAAAATTGAAGGTTTATTTACCATAGATGATCTGAGTAAGGAATGCATATCTCAAGGTGAGTATATTGCAGATTTCCTACAAAAGAAGCTACCCGTACTTACTGTATCTTCATCGAGACCTACCAAACCAAACACCACCAAGCTCAAATCATTTACGCATCCTGTCAAACCTATAAATGTACGATTTGACCTTGATATACTCGATATATCTCCGGTCAATGTGATGCTGGGTAAAGATTTATCAATTGATACCCGCGCAAAGCTTCGAGGAAGTATTGTAGCGAACATGAATAGTTCGACCACTGATATTTCTGAATGTACATTTGATAAATCTCGTATCATCACCGGTGGAACATCGATTATATCCGATAAATTGGAAACTTCTCTGAAAGTGAACATTCAGCATAACGGAAGTGAATCAGTTCTGCAAAATTTTCAATTTTCAAGCGTTTGTGACTCAACATTAACTATCAATGAAACTTACCTCTATCGACCTACAGCAAAGCTCAACTATACAAATGGAACTATGGCTCTCTCGGCAAGTGGAGTCTTGGACAACGAGTATTCGGGAAATGTAGTTGGTGCGATTACTTTTCAGGATACAATAGCTCGATTCACAATCGACTCATTATCAGTTGGTTATGGAGGAATGAATTGGCAATCACACAAAACAGCTTCCGGTAGCTTTACGCCGCATGGAATAGAAATTACAAAATTTGAATTGCGAAGAAAAAATGCTGAACGTATTGAATTATCAGGGCTTATATCGAACGAAAAATTCAAAGATTTGTCACTGAAGTTGCATGAATTGCCGATGCGAGAAATATCAAAATTCAAGTTTATCGATGAAGATACGAAGCAACTTTTGAAAACGCTCGAAGGAGAAGTGGTCGATCTTGCAATCGGGCTGAACGGAACATATCAAAAACCAATAATTTCATGCACAGGGCAGTTTGACAACTTGAGCTATAATGGAGTAACCATTGGTAATCAAACTATTGAACTTAAATATGTAGATTCAATGATTACCGGTACAATCGATATCGTGAATCCGAAAGTCACCGGCAATCCAAAAGTTTTACAAATTGGGATCGAGCAATTACCTCTCAATTGTGCATTTACAGACATAGCGCATCGAATGAGCAAGACCGAACCTCTCATTATTACCGGAAGAGCAAGCAAGTTATCGATGGGAATCATTGCGCCATTTGTGCCGGGCATTTCTAAATTGCAAGGGTTAGTTGATGCTGAAATTACTGTCGAAGGAATTGCGCCGAACATTCATTATGGTGGAAAAGCAGCGCTGACCAATGCAAATTTTGTCGTGCAAAGTACCAATATAAAGTATTATGCAGATGGTCAGATCTCATTAAAAACAATGAGATAGACATCGAAAAGATCGCACTTAAAAACGACGAAGTTCGTGACCTCCGGAATGGCTTAGCAGATATCACCGGCAGAATTTTGCTCAAAGATTTTAATATTGATTCTTTAGATATTTATATACGATCTCGGAAAATCTTGCTGCTGAGTTCTGCATCTGCTGCCACAAGCCCTACTTTATACGGTAAGTTTGTCATATCCACCGGACGTGAACCTCTCCATTTCTTCGGAACGTTACAAAAACCATTTTTACGTGGAGATGTCAATATAGAAGATGCAAGCTTGACTTTCCCACCGGACAAACAGCTCAAAGTATCGGCATCGACTTTTCGCTATAGTGTGGATTCAACCAAAGGAAGAATGACAATTCTGATAACGAAAGACACCATTTCTGATTCAATTCCGATCGTGCCGCATTCAAGTGCTCTATCATCGACTATTGAAACCGAAAAAGAAAAAGCTGATAAAAAACGTCGGGGACCGGGTCTCAATGAACTTATTGATTATGATGTGTTTGTTAAAATTCCGGGAAATTTTAATCTTAAAATGATTTTAGGTCAATTTGACCAATTGGAGGCAAACATAGGTCCCAAAGACAGGACAATTCCACTGCATTTTGTACAGCCTCCGCTTAGCAAACCAAAGTTATATGGCGATATCATTATCAAAGAAGGTTCTAAGTACAAATTTTTTAAGGTGTTTGACGCGTCGGGGAGTTTGCAGTTTAATACAGGAGCTATCGATAATCCTCAATTAAATATTTTTGCTAAATACAAAGGACAGCGGGATAAGGATAATCGGCGTCAGGATTATGTGGTTAATTTATCTATTTCAGGTTCAAAAAATCTACCGATACTTGGAATTAGTTATCAAATAGATGGAATGGATGCAGCCGGTGATTCTGCGAAGGTAAGGAGTGATGCAATATTAATGTTACTGCTTGGTAAGACACAAGATGAATTACGTCCCGGCAGTGGTGTCGGAGGACAATTGAATCTCACTAATGAATTATCAAGTGGAGCTTCCGGTGTGGTTTCGAGCCAATTGTCGAGTTTGATACAGGGTACAGGGGTCTTTACCGATGCACAGATAGATTTTGTGGGTGGTGTACAAGACTTGTCACAAGCGAGACTCAATATCAGTGGTCAATTATTTGGAAATGTATCATGGCGAATAGGTGGCACTTTAGGTGATGTGACTGCCAATAGTCAATTTAGTGTCGATATTCCTTTGAATATACTCGGTGATTATGAACTATTAAATAATTTCATCCTCCAGCTTACGAAGACAATCAACGCCAATGCAACTACCAATAGACAGCAAAAAGATTGGGAAATTAAGCCGGGTTTCAGATATTCATTTTAAAAATTATTAGTAATTGTAACAACAATTGATTGAATTGGTTGTCCTCCAAATTATAGGTCATTATATTTCAATTTTACCCTTTTATGGGTGTTTTTTAATTTTTTAAGGAGTTTTTTATGAAAAAGAATTTGGTGATTTCTCTTGGTGTAATGTGTATGATCACTGTATTTTCAGTGGTAAATGTACACGCTGCTTTGAATGGTTACTTGAAAATAGAATGGAAAGGAAGGGGAACGGTGACTATTGTGAAATGTATGAATGGTTCATGTCCTGTTGAAGGATTAAAAGCCGGCGAATATATGGTGTCACTTTGTGATGCTAAAGGAAAATCAGTAGTTGCAGGACCTACTCCATTAAGCTTTGAATACGAAGTTAAAGCGCCACGTGATGCTGCATCTGGTCTTCCAACAGGTAAGCGTCAGCACAAACCGATGACCATTACTAAAGAATGGGATAAGTCTTCTCCTAAAAATATTATCACCATTACAGAAAACGGCTCATCAATCATTTTTAAAACAATGGCAGCCGATGATTGGTTGCCACCAAGTACAAAATAAGAGAATACTCAATAAAAAAGCGCTTAAAGAATTTCTTTAAGCGCTTTTTTTATTTATAGGTTGGTTATTTACTTTCTTCCGGCGAGTACGCTGAGTTTATATCCTGTGCCATGGACATTCACAATTTCCACCGTGTGGTCTTCCTTCATGTATTTACGAAGCTTGGTAATAAATACATCCATACTGCGCCCGTTAAAATAGCTGTCATTACCCCAAATTTGTTTTAATGCTACTTCGCGTCGTAGTACATTGTTTTTATATTGACACAGAAGCTTGAGCAAATCTGCTTCTTTGCTGGTGAGTGGCTGCTGTTTTACGCCAATTTGTAATAATCGCTGCTGATAATCAAACGAATAATCACCAACTATAAACTGATCTTCTTCCATAGTGTTTGAAGTACCATTGAGGCATCGTCGAAGCACTGCCTGTATCCTACATAATAATTCATCGGCACTGAACGGCTTGGTCACATAATCATCAGCACCAATACTAAACCCTTCTATTTTATCTTCTTTCATACCTTTTGCCGTCAAGAAAATAATTGGGATTGTACGATTTTTTTCTCGTATCTGCTTCGCGAGCTCAAATCCATCCTTCTTAGGCATCATCACATCGAGCACACACAAGTCATACGGTTTGTTATTGAATTCTTCCCAACCAAGCTCACCATCTGCCATAAGAGTTACTTTATAGCCTTTGAGCTGTAAATACTCCTGTAATATTGACCCAAGATTAGCATCATCTTCGACTAATAAAATACTGCTTTCCATAATATATATGTATTGAAAACTGAATAAAAATTAAAGACTTATGATAAATAACCCTGAAAAGGCAAATATAATTCAAACCTGCTGCCTTTGCCAATTTCACTGTGGACAGTCACCTTACCATTGTGCGCTTCGACCATTGATTTTACGTAGCTTAGACCGAGACCAAAGCCCTTCACATCATGCCTGTTGCCGGTAGGAACTCGATAGAATCGTTCAAAAACCCTTTTTTGCTGTTCTCGGTTCATACCTATTCCATTGTCCTGTATAGTAATACATATTCCATTATTACAATTTTTTGTAGAAACGGTAATACATGGCTTATCAGGACAGTATTTATTGGCATTGTCTAGTAAATTGTGAAGTATATTACTTATATGTGTTTCATCTGCAAAGAGATAGGAAATAGTAGCGTCTAAATTGCAGAAAATATTTCCACCTTTTTTCTCAACTTGCATTGAAATATGCTGCACGGCGGATAGAATATTTTGATGTATATCAATTTCACGTCGGTTGATGGTGAATTTTCCTTTTTCGAGAGCTGCTGCTTGGAGAATGAGCTCGACTTGCTTACCGAGCCGTTTGTTTTCATCAAAAATTACATTGACAAAGCGTGAACGTCGATCTTCATTTGCGGCAATTGATGAGTCGCGTAATGCTTCACTAGCAAGTGATATAGTAGCAATTGGCGTTTGAAATTCGTGGGTCATGTTGTTGATAAAGTCAGTCTTCAAATCGGTGAGCTTTTTCTGACGAACGAGTGCAATTACGGTAAAACCGAATGTGCCGATTATGATCGATAAAAACACACCGGAAGATGCCATAAGTGCCCATAATGATTGAAGGATAAATGACTTTTGATCTGGGAAAAATACGCGGAGGGAGTAATGCTTTGGTAAGATATCATTGGGGAACATAGTAGCCGTATAATTGCTGCTTTTGGTCTCGTTTCGAACTGTTGGAGTATTTGCAAGCAAAACAGAATCATTTTTTTCTAATAATACTGCATATTCACAATTAAGATGAATACCTTTGTTACGCATGTTTTGCTTCAGAAGTGAGTCTAAAGTAGTTGGCTGTACTCGTTCTTGCAGAGTTTTCATATCACTGAGTTCGCAGACTAACTTCACGGCAACTGCGCTGAATTGCTCAACCTTACGTGACACTTTTATTGCTTTTGCTTCGGTGTTTTCTACTTTTCTCGACTTACGAATATGAATTCTCGAAACACTGTTTGGATGATATTCTTCTGCGTCAGTCTCATCTTCTATATTCATCCATACTTCAGGTTCATTTTGCTCAAGGTGTAGCATCACATTCTGCACGATATTGCTTTTCTCTGAGTTTACACATTGCTGGAGCGAATCTTTTCCGACAGAATGATTAGTAAATCTACCGCGAGTATTTCCGAAAGTGATTCTACCATTAGACGAAAGAATTTGAAGTGAGTTATTACCCACCCCGAATGTATAAAATTTGGATAGTGAGTCGTTTTGCACATGGATGCTTCTTATATTCGATCGAAGAATGGAGTCGTGTTTTGAAATATTCTTCTGCATTGTCGAAATTGTTCTTTGATTTTCACGCTCAAGCTGACCTAAAACTGCGGATGTCCAAACGATATTATCATTCATTGGATAAGAAAATTGCCTCTCTGAATTATTTTGATTATCCGTAAAAGAATTGTTTTTATCGGTTTGATTAATTTGCGTGAATTGATGTGAATTTTTATTTCGTTGAGAATAGGCACGCGAAGTAATTTCGATAGGTACATTGGTTGATTGTCGTACAAATACCGGGGCATCTCGTTGAAATTGAGGTGTATTTTGGAATTGAGAGGCAATTTCAGGAGGTGTGGCGGCAGGTGTTTTCTTTTTGGGTTTGGCTAATGGCTTCGTCGGCTGGGATGATTGTATTGTATCTTTGGGAGTAAGCTCTTGTGAAACAGCACTCGCAGATTCCTGAACTTCGAGTGTATGAATTAATCCTCCGAGTGCATCTGTCACATTTTGTGCGAAGCGTTCTTCTTTGACGTGAATAGCAGTGTCAATCCAATAAAGCTGTACACCGATTAATCCTAAAAGAGCCAAAGACATAGCTGCAACGATGATGTAAATTCTTCTGGTTGTCATAGTAATTCGATTCGTATTTCTGATTCAAATTCAATTAATAATTGGCAAAAATATGCTGTTAACTTTATTTGAAATAAGACTTTAACACTACGTTAACATAATAGGAATGTATCCCTCAAATATTGGCGTAGTCAGCAACGTATAACGATTCGCTTAGTTGCGAAAGTTATAAAATTCAAAACAAAAAATTTTATAATTCAAAATGAATAATGAAAGAATGAAACAGATTAATGATGAATTGCTAACTGCTAAAATTGCAATAGACAATGGCAATGAAGGGAAAGCTCGAGTATGTGCGAGACGCGCTGTCCAAATTATACTTCAATCTAAAATTGGAGTATCAAATGGTTACACTTTTTCGGCAATGTCAGCACTTCAATATTTGATAGATTCCACGGAGTATCCTGAAATTATTCGACAAGCTGCTGGTCGATTGAAGGGTGGATTACGCGCAAAATTAGAAGGCAACGTCTTTTCAGAAAATCCGATTGAAGATGCAGAGATTATTATTCGGTATTTTGGTTAATTTTGTATAAATTGAAATTAAAAGTAGGATTAAATTTCAAAACTGCGCCTTTGCTTGTTGTATATTGCCTTGAAAGTAAAGGCGTTACTATTCTTGATTACTATGAAATCTATAGCTTTTTTTGCAGTAGGACTTCTCTTTATCGTTACTTCATTAATGATGAGTCAGGTAAATTCTCCTGCACCTCAATCGATTGGGAAATCATATACAGTCGGCTCCAAAACAGCAGATCCTACTTTGAAAATGTCAGTGTTACCCAAGAAAATAAAAGGCAAAGCAGGTTCGGTAATAATCGTAAAGTTCAATGTCAAAATCCCCAAAAAATGGCATCTTTACGGTATTGAACTCCAAGAAAATAAAGATGGAATCGGCCCACAACCAACCGAAATCACTCTGAAAGATTCTACCCCTACCTTTGTATTGGGCGCTATCAAATCACCTAAAACTCATGTTGAGTATGACGAAGGATTTGAAATGGATGTCACAAGTATAGCCGGAAATGTGACATTCAATTTGCCTATTACTATTGCCGAAGATGCTACCGCAGGTATGTATAAGTCAATGATTGCAATATACTTTCAAATGTGTGACGGGAAAACATGTCTCACTCCGCATGAAGAAACCGTGCCCTTTGAAGTAGAAATTGTTCGGTAATCAATTTTGAGTTTTATCTGTATTTCGATCGTAACCATTCCATGACTATGAAAAAACATTTGATTCTCAGTCTTATAATACTTACCTCCATTGTTACACTTTCAAGCGAGCCGATGCAGATCGTCGAACGTGCGAAATTTTCGCTCTCGACGAAAGCCCCCCGCGAACTCAAGCTCAAAGCAGGCGATACCGTCAGCGTGCCCCTCACGATTACTATCGACAAGGGATGGCATGCATACGATATGCAACAAGAAGAGCGGAATAAAAAGTCAGCGATGGGTATGGGACCAATGGCACTCTCCGTAAGTCAACGCAAGTCAACAAACTTCAAAATCGGAAAAGTCCTTGCTCCGAAATCCGAACTCGGTTACGACTCGACTTTCGAAGTACCAATTGGGGAATATCATGGTAAAATTGATTTGAAAATACCGGTTTTAGTTAAACGTACTCTCAAAATTGGCTCATACAACGACTCGATAGAAGTAAGCATCCAAGTCTGTAATGTCGAAGGGATTTGTACGAATCTCATTAAGCTTTTTCCAGTAAAATTCGTTATAACTGCTGAATCTGTCGGCGCTCTCGTCGAACCCGAAACTACTACCCCTGTCGAATCTCCAGCCATTACTCAAGCTGTAAGTACAAGCCACGGAACACATCTCTGTAATTTAGCTGATTGCGATTGTAAATGTGACCTTTGTAAGGATGCAAGGAAATCTGCCGACTCTCTAAAAGCATCGTCGCAACCTTCAACAAAATCTGATACTTCAACGAGTCAAGGCGGTTCAAATACAGTAACGACTAAATCGGGTCAACAAATTGATGATGTGAAGAAAAAAGGAGTATGGTCGTTTTTGTGGTTCGCTATGACTGCCGGTGCTGCAGCACTTCTCACTCCCTGTGTATTCCCGATGGTACCAATTACCGTATCATTTTTTACCAAACGTTCAGAAAAAGAAAAATCAAAAGGATTACGTGATTCAATTGTCTATGCGCTTGGAATTATTGGTACTTTTACGGGATTGGGAATTTTACTTGCCGTACTTTTAGGGGCCGCAGGTATTCAAGATTTTGCTGCTAACCCTTGGGTGAATGTTGGAATCGCTGTAATATTCTTGGTCTTTGCGATGAATTTATTCGGGGCATTTGAGATTCAAATACCTACGTCAATTCTAAACAAACTGAACATGGCATCAACCGGAAGTGGACTTACCAGTGTACTTCTGATGGGGCTAACCTTCTCACTTACCAGCTTTACATGTACTGTGCCATTTGTGGGCTCCGCTCTCATAGCTGCTGCCGACGGTGAATGGTTCTACCCAATTATCGGTATGCTCGGTTTCTCAGGCACATTTGCGATACCATTTTTTCTTCTTGCTTTATTTCCTTCAAAGTTATCAAAACTACCCAAAGCCGGCGGCTGGATGAACAACATGAAAGTCGTCATGGGTTTTCTCGAAATCGCCGCTGCCATGAAATTCATCAGCAATTTTGAAATGGCGTGGAAATGGGGAATTCTTCCAAGGGATATGTTTCTAGCTGTGTGGATCGGTTGCAGTATCCTTATAGTCATCTATGTACTTGGTGTATATCGTCTTAAATTGGATTCTCCAGTATCGAACGTGAGTGCTTTTCGTATAGTATGGGCGATATTTTTTGCGACAATTACGATATATCTCATGACCGGACTATTTGGAGGAAAAACTCTCGGAACACTTGAAGCATTCTTACCGTCACCGGATTATGAGTTAATCATTGGTGGTGGAGATGCAACCGTAACGCCAATTCCACCAAAAGTCGGTGGAAAGAATAATGCAGCAGTAGAAGAAGAATGGTTCGCAGATTACAAAACAGCACTTGCTGAAGCAAAACGCTTGAATAAACCTATATTTATAGACTTTACTGGTGTCTTTTGTACGAATTGCCGTTGGATGGAAACAAATGTCTTTGTCAAGCCGGCTGTGAAAAATCTGATGGATGATTTGGTTCGCGTTCGACTCTATACTGATCGTAAATCCGATGCAGATAATTGGAACAAAGATATGATGATGAAACGTTTCAATTCCATCGAATTACCGCTTTACGCAATCGTCAGCCCTGATGATAAGATATTAGAAACGCAATCATTTACAAGAAATCAAGCCGAGTTTATTGAGTTTATCAATAAAGGTTCGGGAAAGAAATAATTATTAACCCATAAGGAAAACACATGACAGATATTTTTACTTCGCTCAGCAGTCATATTGAAATGGTGTATATCATTATCCTCTCGATATTTGTGGGGATTGAAGTGATATCGAAGGTTCCTGCCGTTCTCCACACACCCCTCATGTCCGGCGCTAATGCCATTCACGGCGTGGTAATTGTCGGTGCAATTATCGTCATGGGACATGCCGAATGCCATAATATCCTCGCCCTCGTTCTCGGATTCCTCGCCGTCGTCCTCGGCACACTCAATGTAGTAGGAGGTTTCGTGGTGACCGACCGGATGCTTGAGATGTTTAAGAAGAAGAAGTAACCTAAAAGTACAATAGACAAAAGCCTCATTACGAACATGTAATGAGGCTTTTTTTATTGGTAGGAATGACGGTACATTTTTATTTCTATACTAGTTGCGAAGATAGTTACTCTACCCTTAAAACCCCATAACAGTCGAGCAGAGTGAGTACTTGTGTATATTCGTTGACCAAGAATTGAATATACTTCCAGACGTGCATCCGGAGAATTCTTCAAGCAATCGAGAGCGATAACGCTGTTATTTCCTTGACGTGTAAATACTTGAATGATACGGTGCTCCGTTGCGTTGAATTCTTCGGCAGTCGATGTTCCAAGGGTGAGAGTAAGGAAAATTGTACTGTCACAACCATTCGAAGTACGAACATGCTGCACATACTTCCCGGATGATGTATAGGTCACTCCGTTCAATGTGAAGGTACCGGCAGAAGTAATGTTCAGCTCGGATGAAGTCGCAGGATAAACGGTAATTTCCGTCGAATCCTGATTGCTACATCCGTTGCTGTCGGTGTACGTATAGTAAATTCGCTTTATCCCAGCGCTTCCAAGCGAAGGACTAAACATTCCATCTTTTACACCCGTGCCTGAATATGTACCACCTAACGGACTGCCACCGGTCAACTTGATGGGTGAAGCATCAAAGCAGACAGCTTTCGGAACATCGACCGTAAAGGTAACCTTAGGTTTGGGAAGAACTGTGAAAAATGCGGAATCTGAATTCCATAACCCATTGGCATCCGTGAAGGTATAAAGAATCTTCCATCGTCCCTGTCCAACTTGAGACGGATAAAAATATCCATCCATGACTCCCATTCCTGAATATACTCCACCAAGAGGAGCCCCACCGGTGAGTTGAATTTTATCGCTACTGCTGCAAAGTGTAGTCTGAGAAGTAGCTGAATAAGTAACTATTGGAGGCGTGTTCCCGGTCTTGACATATTGTACCACCAGAATGCTCATCGGTGGCAGAGAATACACTCCATTCGCATCCGGTGCTATTGTAGATTCTGAAATTACTTCGGCTGTAAGACCTGTAGTGGTAAGGAGTTTGGAAGCTATAACCGAATAACCGTTCATTCCGCTGAGTTGAAAGGGAATTGTCGAAGTCTTGTCACGATTCATAGTAATGACATTGACTTTTGAAGCATCATTTGTTCCAAATGCGCTACTGCGAACAGAGTAGGGATTGTTATCCGAAGCAGTTGGCGAACTCGACGTGACAGATAGTGAATTATCTAACATCAGCGAACTCAGTCTCTTATACATCGCCGCTACCGGAAGCAATGAAAAGCTGCCGTCTGAATTTTTACGAATTGGGTGCCATATACTACTCGTCAGACCATACACCCAATAATTCGAGCGTTCGAGGTTCGAAATCTGACTCATCGCCAGAATCAATTCAGTGGTCATGTGCGCGCCTTGCCATTGCATCGCCAGATCTTGTTCGGCTTGTGTGGGCGGGGGAGTCGCCGGAATATAATGCGCCTGATCGCCCATGATTAACACATATCCCTTTGATTTTGCGGCTATTGCGAGTTCTTTGATGCGTTTTTCGGCGGTGTTGACTCCTTGCGGCACTGAACCATTCACCACTTGTTCAGTAAGAAACGCATGTGCATTAATCGCGTACATTTTACCGGCAAGCTGCG
The DNA here is from genome assembly GCA_016720145.1 of Ignavibacteria bacterium. GTDB lineage: Bacteria > Bacteroidota > Ignavibacteria > Kapaibacteriales > UBA961 > JADJXV01. The sequence goes on from JADJXV010000001.1 coordinate 137,803, forward strand.
AAGAATTCAGCACCGTCGTCACCCACGAAGAATTAGCATTCGCCGGTACAGTCACCGAAATCTGTATCGTCGGATCGATACTACGCATGGCATCAATAATCGGGATAATTGTTGATACATAACCGTTTACGCCATTACTCCCAAATTCACCGGACATATAGGGTTCATTCCCCATATTCCATATTTTAATACTATATGGTTCCGGATGTCCATTTGCCGCCCGAATTGCTCCCCAGTCGGTGCCACCTCCCGGATTGGTGCCGTCATTTGGTGCATTGGCATATTCTACCCAATCTGCATTGTGCATTGCTACGTTATCGAGAGCGCCTAACTGTTGGAGGGAAGTAAGGTTAGGAGTTGATTTATCATAAATAGGCACCATGATTTGTACATCACGCGGATGAACGCCACGGGCAGCAGTCATCGCCATGAATTCATCGAATCCAAACTCCATGACTTGCGGTGTGGTGGAAATTGGTCCCAGAATCTGTTGAGGAATTCTGCTTTGAATCGGTCCAATAGACTTTTTCCAGTCGAATCCTACCGTAATTCCATTGGCAGGATAGCGAAGAGTGGACATCGGGAAGTCCTTGAATAATGAATCAATTCCCGGAATAAATGTGCCCTTGGTAGTATGATACCCAAGTAAACCGTTTGGAGACGACAAACTCGACCGACAGTCATAGGTGATTCCAAGTAACAGCTTGGGATTATTCATAATTACCGATTGAGTGTTCACCGTAGTAGTCGCTATTTGAGAATAGCTTAGTGACGGTAGAGATAGAAAGAGGGCGATGAGGAGAATACGTCGCATCTTGGATGGTAGATTGTATAGTAAAGTATTCATAGTAGTATATGGTATAGTAGTTAACAAAATGTATGTTTATAATTGACGTGTGTTTGGGATAACAACTTCGACACATTCGAAGCCCAACGGGCTTCAATTTCAATAGCCCCGCATGAAATGCGGGGGAAGGATAGTCAAGTAAACCCAAACCCCGAAGGGGTTTAATTACGCCCATACCGTCATTAAACCCCTTCGGGGTTTTTGAGGAACGCTGCATTTTTCCACCGATTTCATCGGTGGTTATTGAAGTTCATCCCTTTCAGGGATGGAGAACGTGTATTGTATATTGAGCTCAATCTATCGTAAATGTAATCTTGAATAGTATGAGAGATGATTATCCCGAACTCATGGTAATTGACATGGACGAACAGTTCTTTCTCCTCCGGATTCGCGCGCTTCCGAAAGTTCAATCGCTGACGTTACTTGTTGAGAAGAAAGGTGACTGAGAAAATTCCGTTACAACATTATTCTAAAAAACTTTATCTCACTCACAGAATTGAGTATTTTTGTAACTATATATCAACATTCAATATTTTTGACGCATTTCTACCTCCTATGAAACATTCGACTACTCTTTCTCAAGATGTACAATCCGACCAATCCACAGCTCTCAACGCACTCCGCGACGCAATAGCCGAACTCGAAAAACACTTCCATCCGCAGTCCAAAGCGATTTTGGATGGTTGGGAAGCGAAGAAAGGCAATTATAAAAGCGAGAATTTCAGTTATTTCGTACGTGGGAAAGAAATTAAAGTAGCGAACTTCACCGAATCACTCTCTCATTCCCAAATCCCCAAAATCGCCGTTCCGAAGTTCGAAAACTGGGGCGATATACTCGAATGGTCGATGAAGGAAAATTTCCCGGGTGAATTTCCCTATACCGCCGGCGTGTTTCCGTTCAAACGTCAGGGCGAAGACCCAACGCGGATGTTTGCCGGTGAAGGCGGACCCGAGCGGACAAATAGGCGATTCCACTATGTGAGTAAAGGCATGCCCGCAGCGCGCTTGGCGACAGCGTTTGATAGCGTGACGCTCTATGGCGAAGATCCCGATGAGCGTCCTGATATCTATGGGAAAGTAGGGAATTCAGGTGTGTCGATTGCGACGCTTGATGATGCAAAAAAACTCTATTCGGGTTTTGATTTATGTTCGCCAACGACCTCTGTTTCGATGACCATTAATGGTCCGGCTCCCATGCTCCTCGCATTTTTTATGAATGCAGCCATCGACCAACAATGCGAGAAGTATATTATAGAGAATAACTTACAAGATGAAGTAAATAGTAAATTGGATGCAATCTTTGCCGCCAAAGGACAATCGCGTCCGCTGTATAGAAATGTAAACGTCGTCGGTGAAGAATTACCGGAAGGGAATAATGGTCTCGGACTGATGCTGCTTGGTGTGACGGGCGATCAGGTATTGCCGGCTGATGTATATGCTGAGTGCAAAACACGCGCGCTGCAATCGGTGCGTGGAACAGTCCAAGCCGATATTTTAAAAGAAGATCAAGCGCAGAACACGTGTATTTTCTCAACGGAATTCGCCTTGCGGATGATGGGCGACATGCAGCAGTATTTCATCGACAAGAGTGTACGGAATTTCTATTCGGTGTCGATTTCCGGGTATCATATTGCTGAGGCGGGCGCGAATCCCATTACACAGCTTGCACTTACGCTCTCGAATGGATTCACCTACGTCGAGTATTATCTCTCACGTGGGATGAAGATTGATGATTTTGCGCCGAACTTATCGTTCTTTTTCTCGAATGGAATTGATCCGGAATATTCGGTTATTGGTCGGGTAGCGCGGAGGATTTGGGCTCGCGCGATGAAAAACCGCTACGGCGGCAATGAAAGTTCGCAAATGCTGAAATATCACATTCAGACTTCCGGCAGGTCGCTTCACGCACAAGAGATAGATTTCAACGACATACGCACAACACTTCAAGCACTTTATGCCATTTATGACAATTGTAATTCTCTCCATACCAATGCCTATGACGAGGCGATTACAACTCCAACCGAAGAGTCGGTGCGCCGTGCGGTGGCGATTCAACTGATTATCAACCGCGAACTCGGATTAGCGAAAAATGAGAATCCACTTCAAGGTTCGTTTATCATCGAAGAATTGACTGATTTGGTTGAGGATGCTGTACTTACGGAATTCACAAGAATAGCAGAACGTGGTGGAGTACTCGGTGCGATGGAAACGATGTATCAGCGGAATAAAATTCAAGAGGAGTCTCTTTATTACGAAACGCTGAAGCATACAGGAGAATATCCAATCATCGGTGTCAATACATTCCTGAGTTCGACCGGCTCGCCGACCATTCTCCCAAAAGAAGTCATTCGCTCGACCGATGAAGAAAAGCAACAGCAAATCACCAATCTCCGCGCCTTCCAAAGCCGTAATGCAGATTCCCTCGCCGGCGCGCTTCAATCCCTGAAAACAACAGCCGTACAAAACGCAAATATCTTCGCCGCCCTCATGGAAGCTGCGAAGGTATGTTCGCTTGGGCAGATGTCGGGGGCGTTGTATTCTGTGGGTGGGCAGTATCGGAGGAATATGTGAGATGGACAAACTTTATTTAACAATAGTATGAACGCTTTTCCAAACATAGCTGAAGGAGAAGTTGAATCCGTACAGTTCGACCATACCTGCATACACGTCACTATGACCGACGGTCGCACGATTAGCGTACCATTAAGTTGGTACCCACGGTTGCAACATGCTACTACAGATGAACTTAACAATTGGGAACTATGCGGTGGTGGTTACGGTATCCACTGGGAGCAGCTTGATGAGGATCTGAGTATTCAAGGGTTGCTTGCCGGAAGCAAAAGCGGCGAATCTCAGGCATCGTTTGAGAAGTGGCTTGCAAACAGAAAACAAAACAATCAGTAAAAGATAACTCTCAAGAACAACAATTTCATTCTAAAAAATATCCATGTTCAGTTTTTCAAGAGTATCGGAAGCGCTACGATATTGATACCTAAAAGCAATTATTAAAACTATTCAAGGCATTCTAAATTAAAGAATTATAACTTTATACAACATCACTAAAAATCTCCTCTTTATTTCAATTCATGCCTACACATCCACAACCCAATCCTCCTCTTCACACCTTCGGCACTCCTCCAATTGATGGAAAGTATGCTCTGCGCGAAGCAGTATATGCAATCGTTCGTGAAAATGATATGATTGCAGCCGTACACACTCCGCGCGGCTATTTCCTGCCCGGTGGTGGGATTGAAGAGAATGAATCCATTCAGGAAGCGTTGGTGCGGGAAGTATTTGAAGAACTCGGCTGGGCGATTATTATTCATGATACGCTTCCTGTGGTGCAGCAGTATCTGTTTTCAGTCGCAAAACAAACGCATTATTTGACCAATGCGCATTTTTATCATACTACGTTTTGTGCTGAACTATGTGAACCATTCGAGGAAGATCACGAGCTGGTGTGGCTTCAACAAGCTGAGGCGGAAGAAAAGCTTGTTACGGAGTCGATGAGGTGGGCGGTGAAGCAGGTGGGAAGGAGAGAGTAGCTGAATACATTTCCTGTCCGGTTGGTTGTTACAACCGACTGGACGGGAATTCGGGGTTTTTTTCTACACGTAGAGACGCAAAATCTTGGGTCTCTACAGGATAGGCGGATTGTCATTTCCCGTCCGGTCGGTTGGAAACAACCGACCGGACGGGAATTCGGTTTTTTTTTCTACACGTAGAGACGCAAAATCTTGCGTTTCTACAGGATAGGCGGATTATCATTTCCTTCGGTCGGTTGTAGCAACCGACCGTACGGGAAATTCGTTATTTCATTGATCATTAAAGAATTATATTTCTCTTAAAAGGTGCGTATGATAAAACCAAGCCTGCGTTTGTTCGATCTGGTGATGATTGTCGTGTCGATGGTCATCGGCATCGGAATTTTTCGGAATCCTGCGATTATAGCTGCAAGTGCGGGTAGTGAAACGATCTTCTACAGCGCGTGGATTGTAGGCGCAATTGTCAGTATTTGCGGCGCGCTGACCTTTTCGGAGATTGGTTCGCGTTTGCCGGTCGCAGGTGGGTATTTTACGATGTTCACTGTGTGCTATTCTCCGCGGGTTGCTTTTATGTTGATATGGACATACATCCTTCTTAATGCGGGAGCTACGGCAGCAGTGGCTTTTACCAGAGCACAGTATATAACGCCGGTAATTCTCCCCGGAATCGCGCCCGGAATGGGAGAAAAACTTGTTTTTTGGGGAATAATGTTGCTCCTTTTTGGTATTAATTTCCTTGGAATTCGCCTCGGTGCCGCTGCACAGAATATGCTGAGTGTGATTAAAATTATCCTGATGCTAATTTTCATTTCTGCGGTATTCTTTTTACCGGAAAGCGTTTCCACACCACCACTTGCTGCATCACCTGCACCTGCCGGAAATATCCTTTCTATGCTTGGCGTGAGTTTGATTGCAGTGTTTTTTAGCTATGGCGGCTATCAGAATACTTCCAATCTTGGCGGTGATGTCGAGAATCCGCAAAAGAATATTCCAAAAGGAATTATTATCGCTATTTCGATTGTTATGGTGCTGTATCTGCTGATTAATTATGTGTATGTGACGGCACTTGGATTCGAGAATCTCAAAACTTCGCCCTTAGTTGCTGCCGATTTGGCGACTATTCTTTTTGGCAAAGCAGGCGCGACGTTCGCATCAGTTTCTATATTTATATCAGTGTTAGGATTTATTAATACATCGATGTTGTTTAATCCTCGTGTGCTGTATGCAATGGCGGAAGATGGAATATTACCGGGGATTTTCAAGAAAGTGCATGAGAAAAAACAGGTGCAGGAATTCGCTTTGGTGTTTTTTACCGGACTCGTTCTACTAATGTTTGTCCTGCTGCAATCCTACAACAACCTCCTGAATTATGTGATGTTTAACGATACCATCTCCCTCGCACTTGCGGCAATGTGTATCTTTATTCTACGGAAGAAAAAAGTGGGCGATGACACACCGGGGTATCGCGTGCAGTGGTTCCCGATTATTCCTGCTATTTTTATTCTCATGCAACTCAGTGTTACGGCCAATGTCGTGCATTCCGATCCCATGAATTCACTCATTGGGTGTGCGGTGATGCTTTGCGGGTATCCGATGTATTCGATGTTGAAGAGATTTACATCGCGCGAAAGAGGGTGATAGTTACAATGGTATAAGAATGGATTCAGGAACGTAACTTCAACGATTCAAAGAATGTCAATAGATAGAATTAATCTTTCACAGTCTCTGATTTTCACAAAAAACTTCTATTTTTGCAAAAAAGAAAATTGATTGACCTGCATAGGGATACAATCCATTATAACTGTATATTTTCTAACTGTTTCACAGGAGACGCACTCTATGATCCGGATTTTCACCATGAGATTCTTCCTTATCATTTGCATACCTGTAGTATTCCTTTTCTTTACATCGTGTTCTTTTCTACAGTATTACAAAGAACATGAATTCAAAAACCCATTCTTTACCACACCAACATCTCAGGATACGCTATCAGTATTATTTGTACAATACAGCGACATTCCGGAGTCGAATAAATTCATTGATACCCTCTATACTTTATGCTACACCAAGTCTGCCATCACTACTATTCGATCCGAAGTGATATCATCCAACCTCATAAAAAATAAAATACTTGTCATGCCTAAAAACATTGCCAAACCTGCTATACTTGAGCTGATTCGCCCGGCAGTACCGACGCGCTATCTTCTGACTATGAGCATTGAAGAGTGGAAAGAATCCGAGCTTGGCGGGCGAAATGAGTCTAATCGTGACGGACGACTACGGCTTCAGTTTGGGTTGTTCGATATGGTTGAATTGAAGCATTTGTATTCCGTACATTCCACAATGGTAATTGCAATGCCGGATAAGAATGATGGTCCAATTTCATTGGGAGCAAAAGGATTTAATGAGACAGCAATCGAACTAGTCCATGATACCTATACAAGAGAACTCGTGAAGCTTTTTCCGGAGAAGGTGGAAGAATGATCTTGCTTCCGGACCACATGCCATTAAAGAAGACAAAGTATTGTTTCATTATAAACGATAAACCATTGGAATCATGCAAGTACAGAAGATGATGAATCGATGTTCGAATCCGACCAAACTGAGTTGTGACGAGAGAAGTGATGGAAGTTCTAATGACGAGGTTTTGACACAGCTTCATTGGGGCGTCTATTATGATTTTATCGTCTCACCAAAACAAACATATCACCAATTGCTTCATACCAACGATCTAAAATGGATAATTCGAAGTATATTTCTGTTGGTCGTACTATTCGGTATCATGCAGGAAATTAGTAGCATCATTTGGAGCGTACCTGACGTAGAATCAATGAATCTGTATTATGCAGTGAAAGAGTTGATGACTTATTTTTCTCAAAATTGCAATTGCTGTTTCGAAAGCAGGTGCGATGTTTATAGGTATTACAGCTCCGCTATATCTCGTTGGCAGGAAAGTACTTGATGCAGATGTACGTTATCGTGACTATGCAATTGTTGTCCCATGGTCTTCCATCCCCTACATAGTATTGAATATAATTTCTCTTGTCATTGGATTATTCTATCAATTAGTCGGTGACCCATCAAGATTAAATCCGATGGAAGGGTTAGGATTATTGGTTACGGTTAGTTTGGTTGTACTCAGTGCAGTCGCTGCAATCTGGTCAATTCTATTGGAATTTTATGGAATTTTCATTTTGCAATCATACAACATTGTTAAGATGTTGTTTAATATAGTAATACCAATACTTTTCATATTTACTTGTATGATTGTCAGGCTCATTCTATAAAATTGAATGCGAATTGTATTTGTTTCAGTCGTGCGAGTATGCGTGATTACGAGTTACCAACCTTTGGATATCGATACGAACCATATATGCACAAGAACAAACCAGCTATCTCATTATTTATCAATTAGTTCACAAAAATCATGAAAACACTTTTGTATCAACATTCTTTGTGCTCTTGATGGTGGTACAGTCACCAAAAGTATATGCAGGTGACCCACAGATCTATATTAATCCTGGCTTCAAACTTGGCTATACCTTTGGCAATCATGGCGGCTTTACGTATGGATTTGAACTCAGTGTTACTACTAATATTAAAGAAAATTCGAGTGTTGTCCTTGGTGGTGCCGTACTGGGTATCGATTTCTGTAACGATTGGACACGCTTTCATATAGGTATTGAAGCAAGTGTAATTGGAGTAGGATGTGATGTCGGACCATCGTTTTTGTTCCGTAATGATACTGTTTCGTATGGTGTTAGCTTTATTCCTTTTTAGGTTATATCGCCTATCCATATTACAATTATTCCTATTTTGAGAATAGTATTGAAACTCATGAAATAGGATCATATTTCAAATTGCCGGCGATGGTTTCAGGAGAGCCATTTAGATGGCATTAATAAAACAATCTTGAAATCCAATAATGTAGAATTTATCATTATGAAAATGAAGGTACCAAAAATACTTACCGGCATGATTCTCGTGACCATCCTTAGCACGGGCATTTCCTGCAGCAGTTCAACTGTTGCAACTACACCCTGTCCTGCCGACAAAGACATCCTCTCAATTCTGACCGATACCGACGGCACACAATACAAAATCGCCACCGACGGTAAGGTCTATAAAGTCATCGGCTCTTCGTGCGAATATCACAGTACGTACTTTGACCCGAGCTATGAAAGTAAAAATTATGTGCATCGGGGTGACTCGGTTTTGATTCGAACGTCAGAGGGAACGCTTTTTTCGACAAGGAATCTCTTCACCGAAACCTTTGAGCGCTACTCGTCGATCCCGTCAATGTTTATTCTCAGCATGGCAGACACGAATAACTATTGGAATACCATGACCTTGCAGAGTCCGCTTGCTCCAACGGTGAGAGACTATGTAGAGCTGCGCTCGTGTATTTTTGATGGTACATGTTCGTTCAAGGATAATAGAATTGACATAACCGACGACCCTGAAAATCCTAGTAATCGTGTGCTGAAATTCACCGCCGTTCCGCCAAGTGCTACAATGGTCACATCGAAATGTTCGATCGAGTCAACGACGACTTACTTCACTAAAGGCAAGGACTTATGGTATGATGCGCGGTATTATTTTACGGATAATTTCCCATACAGTATTGCAGATTTTGAGAGTCAGTGGTATGATCAGTCGCCCGGTCCGAGGATAGTCTTCAGTGACGGCTCGCTTGCTGTGGAAAATAAATTTGGCAATAAAATTAAATTCAGGCAAGCATCACCTGTGCAAGTACCGAAAGGGAAGTGGGTTACCATTAAAATACATTTTCATTTTGATGAAGTCAACGGTCGAGTCGAGCTCTGGCAGGACGGCGCTAAAGTGCTTGATGTAGAAGGACCTACACTCCCGCTATATAATGCGGTACAAACAAACTGTGAAATAGGAATCTCGGCTACTAGCGATGCGTGTGTGCTGTATGTTGATGATGTGCGATTGTCGGAGACAAAACTGGAATAAGCTGAATTTGAAGCGGGAATTCAATAAAAAAATATCGATAATTTTTTGTCATTTCAAATTCTAATCTCACTATGGAAGAGTAGTGTAAAAAATTAAATCTGACGATGGACGAGATTCCGTCAGGCACAAAGAAATCCTCATGACAAATTGATTTGCTATGTTATAATATTTAGTTAAATTATAAAAAAATTTAACAGGTACAGCTATTTCAAACTTTATAATGTTCATCACTTATGATTGCAAAGTTCCTCAATAGACCCATTAATTATGTACGAGAGAATGTACTGCAAGGATATACGACACTCCGCAATACAAAGAAGATAAGTTTATCTATTTTGGCGATCTTCTTGATACTTCTATCCATTCAGGCGTGTCAATCTTACAAAGCATATTATTTTCGGGATATTTATCTCGATGCCAATACTTTACTTCATGATTCCAGGGATCTTGAAACAAAATTTTTCCTCAAAGCTCATCTTAAAAATGGAGATGTCTGTATTCTCAGAGATACGTGGCAAATTGATACACTTAAACACATTGTAACAGGTTCGGGCACGAGATATGATTTTAATCGATATAAAATCACAGAAGGTCTGATGTCGATCCCAATTGATAGTGTATCAGTTTTCGAAACCAATAAAAAAATAGAAATTTCCCCTGAAACCGGTAGAATAGTTGCCCTAACTCTTATGGCAGCAGTAGAAATAACTCTAGGAATTATATGTATATCGACTCCAAAAGCATGTTTTGGATCTTGCCCGACTTTTTACATGAATGCTGATGATAATTACCAATACGCCGATGCAGAAGGATTTAGTAATGCTATTTCACCTTCAATGGAATATGGTGATATAGATGCATTGCATAATCCACCTCTAAAAGACAATCTTTTTACTATCACCATGAAAAATGAAGCGTTAGAGACGCATTGTGTGAGGGAAGTGAAACTCTTGGCATATCCTCGAAAAAAGGGTGAACGTATATTTCATACTCCTCAAGATGAGTTTTTTAGGTGTTCGAGTACCTTCTCAATTAGCAAAGCGACAGCATCTGAGGGTGATATTACTGAATTGCTTCATACAATTGACGCAAAAGAACGCTACAGTCTTTCGGATGCCTCTAATCTGAGTAGTAAGGAAGAAGTATTCTTAAATTTTGATAATGTTACTATCGGTAAAGAGTTGGGGCTTGTACTTAATTTCCGTCAAACCCTCATGACGACGTATTTGTTTTACTCCGGAATGGGATATATGGGTGATAATGTGGGAGATATATATGCTATGCTTGAGGCGAACAAGCAAACGAGGAGTGAATTCGGAGGCACGACGAAAGAATTAGGAGATGTGGAAGTGTATGCATGGAATGAACAGTATAAATCGTGGGAACATCAAGGATCCATTGGAGAAATAGGTCCAATTGCGATAAACAAACAGATTCTTCGACTTAAAAATACATCTCAGAGTACATCAGTTAGATTGAAACTTGTAGTAAATAGAGGTCTCTGGCGCTTTGATTATGCTGCACTTACAACAATCGAAGAGAAAATAAAACCCATCTCACTCCAACCGGTAAGTGTATTTAACAAAGGCAAGGTGGATACAAAAGCACTCGCTGATCTACGTTCATCAGAAAAATATCTGATATCAATGCCCGGAAGCGAATATAGATTGAATTTTCTTCTTCCTGAGAAGAACACAGATTATGAACTTTTTCTTTACTCCAAGGGATATTATTTGGAATGGATGAGAAAGCAATGGATCAAAGATAAAAATCTAGCGAAACTCAGTCAAATGCAAACGGAACCAAAGAAATATCTCATGGAAGAAGCTAAAGAATACAAGCTTTACGAATCTACAATGGAAAAACAGTTTTGGGATTCAAAAATTAATACAAAGGTATTTACATATCATGAAAACTAAAATCTTTGCTGTTTTATTGATTTCGATAATGATAGATAGCTGTGCAACGCCTACCTTTCTACCCGACTATAGCGACATAGATGTGCATCCTTTCGGGTCGTACATAAGTATAAGATTCATAAATGGTGCCGAGGTAAATGGTGAATTGATTTCAATAGATAAGAAGTCTTTAATAATCAGAACGTTTCCTGATATGAATGATATGATTGTCACGACAAAATGTGTAGTAGTCCTTTTATCCGATATTCATAACTTCATCTTAACGTATGCGAATCCCATTTACTATAGCTGGTCGATACCGGCGTACGCTGTAGCTGCTTTAACAAATGGATGGGCTGCCATAATAACTTTACCGGTAGGTCTTCTCGTGACTACTTCAGTAACTTCAACCGGTGATAATACGTTCAGTTACTATGACACCAATTTACCGATATCACAGATAGCAAAATTTGCTCGATTCCCAAATGGCTTGCCGGAATCGGTTACAATCAATCAGATTAAATAGATTGTCTGTAAGATTAGAATCTGACTGTACTTATACTCCAAGCACAAACTTATACCCACCATTTCTCACCGTCAAAATATGCTTCGGTTTGGCAGGATTAACCTCTACTTTTTTCCGCAGATTGAGGATGTAATTATCAATAGTACGAGTTGTTGGAAAAAATTCATAACCCCACAAAGCATTGAGAAACGTATCTCGTGAAATTACTTACCCTTCGTTCTTGAGAAAGAACTCTAATATCTCGACCTCTTTCGATAACAGTTTTTGCCGAATACCATTCGATATCATCTCCCGTTTGTCAATATTTATGATTATCGAACCGATTTTGATCTCGTTCGATACATCAATAATGGGTTCGGTATGATTCTGTGTTCGTCGCAGCAATGCTCTGACGCGAGCCATCAACTCTCTAATACTAAATGGCTTACTCATATAATCATCAGCACCGATTTCGAGCCCTAAGATCATATCAGACTCTGCATTTCTGCTGGTGAGCATCAGAATCGGTGTCGTATTACCGGCTGCTCGAATTGCTTTGCATACTTCACGTCCATTCATGGTAGGGAGCATGAGGTCGAGAATGATACAATCATAAGTTCTACTGAGCGAATACTTTAGTCCTACTGCGCCATCTTTTGCCACGGTCACATCGTACAATTCTTCTTTAAACATATCTTTCAGACCAATGGAAATTGCTGTATCGTCTTCGATTATGAGAATGGAATTTGTTTGATTCATTGTTGACAAGTCTAATGATATATAAAAGTTATTGTGATACAAATCTTCTGCAAAGCTCCTCTTCACCTCATTCTTTAACGATTCAATCACTTCATGATGGTACATAGTGTACTTGTGCGAATTAATCCCTGTCGTGCAATGATGTAATAGATACCATTACTAAGCGTATCCGTTGAAATGGAAAATCGTGATTCCTTTCGTTCGAATTCCATGAGTATTTCACCGGTGAGCGAGGTAACTGAGTAGTGAATTGGGTTAGCAGCTGAGAAAGATGGAAATGCAGAACAGTCTATCGTAATTTCTGATGATGCAGGATTCGGAAACAAGGCAAGCGATTGATTTACTTTTGATTGAAATTTATCTTCGAGTACATCGGTAGCATTGTCAAGTTTCCAAACACCCTTACTTGAGCCGAGGAAAAGCGAACGACCGGCAAAACAGAGTGTATTGATCGATTTATTGGTGAGTCCTGCATTGGCATCTGTCCAAGTTTCGCCTTTATTTACACTTTTGAAAATTCCTTTGTCGTAATTTCCGAGATAAATAGTGAAGCCGTCTGAGCATATCGGATAGGAGTATTCCGGCATTAATCCATAGTCAGCTTTAACCCAACTCTTTCCTAAATCATCACTTCGGAATACACCTTCGCCTGCTATAGCATTCAACAGAGATGAGCCAACAGCGCATAAATCGACGATGTATTTTCGTTTCATTATAGTATCGGTTTCTTGCCATGTAGCACCAAAATCTGTGCTGCGGTACACTCCATTACCGGCAGCAAAAAGAGTAGTGCCGACGGCTGTAAAAGCATACAAAATAGTTCCTTCGAGTTCGAATGGTACCTCTTCCCACGTTGCTCCATCATCAAGACTTCTATAAATTGGACGAAAGACGCCACTCGAAGGATTTACCCTCAACGCTCCTGCAAAAACCACCGTATCTACATAAAATATTTGACTTACATAGAATCTTGTCTTGATGGTATCCTGCCATGTACGCCCTCCATCAGTACTTCGATACATAGCTTGTTGGGTCGATGCAAGAATAATGGAATCATGGATACAGAGTGTTTCGATGCCTTGTGAATGCAGCCCGAGATGCGTCCAATTCGCACCATTATCTTCACTTTTATATATTCCGCTGGAGTACGTCCCGGCATAGACTATCTTGCCTTGCGTGACAAGCTTGGAAATTCCTTGATAGTTAATACCAGTATTGACAGCCTGCCAATCTGCGCTGCCTGTTGTGCTTTTATAAATACCGCTTTCCGTGCTTCCGATATACTGTTCTGTACCGGATACTACTATAGATGATACATTTACCGGTAAGTTTTTCAAATTAAATTGTTCCCACGTGTCTCCGTGATTAATGCTTTTATACACGTACTTTCCTGTAAGTGTATAAATTGCCGAATTTATTGTCTGCAAATAACTTACATATTTATTTATCCTGCCTGTATCACATTCTTCCCATGTATTACCCAAGTCTTTGCTGCGTTGCATTCCATAATTGGTTGAGCAAAAAATTACACTGTCTTGTTCCAACACGTGAAACCGAATGAAATTCATAAAATTAGGATCAGGTACATTCACGTATAGTGGCCACCAGCCATCACCGTTGTCCGGACTTCGATAGACTCCTTTGCCATACGTGCCGACAAAAACAAATGAGTCGATAGTAGCAAGCGAGGTTATATTAATGCTGTGAAGTCCGAGATTCGTTTCTTTCCATGTCGTACCATCATCAGTACTACGATAGACGCCTACACCTTCACTACCGGCGAAAAGCATCGTTCCTTTGGTGGTAAATGCTCTAAATATCTCATTCTTTTTACTTTTAAGCAGGAGTGTCCATGTTGCGCCATTGTCTTGGCTGCGGTAGAGTCCGCTATCAGAACACGCATAAACGGTTGAATTTCCGACCGCAGTCAGACGATTGACATCTATACCATCACCAAGTACGGTTTGCGTCCAATGCTCACCTTTATCTACACTGCGAAAGATTCCATGATTCGCTATTGCCGACAATAGAGAGGTGCCGGATTGTGCCATTGAAAGAACTGTTCCGCCAAGCGGACCATTGCACTGTTTCCACTGCGCTTGAGCAGTAAATGAAATTACTATACTCACAATCACCATGCAGGCGATCGTGTACAATGTGCTACAAATACGTTGAGGTTTCATGGTACAACCTTTGTCAAAATATGAATATTAATGAAGTATAGAAAAAGTAGTAGTGCTTTGCATTGCGCCTTGTCGGAGAATAATCATATACACACCATTCGCACAGTCATCGAGGGGAAATGTGGTATGCGATTCGGTCAGCTCAACATGCTTCAGCACTTCACCGGTTACTGTGGTAATGGTGCACAAGACCGGCACGGCAGCAAGGAAGGGAAGACGGGTATAATCGATCGTAAGAGTTGTGGTCGCAGGATTCGGATAGCAGGTGAGACCCGTATGAGTAACGGATTCATTTTCATGAGGTTCGGTAACGGAAGTCGGTTGCAGAAGTGCTCGCCAGACGCTGGCATTACTCAATCCACCTGAACCTTGAAGTCCGGCATAAACGGCATTGGGAGTTGCATGTAAAGCTGTGATATAGTTACCTGTTAACCCAAATGCATTCCAGGTCGTTCCTTCATCGGTACTGCTGAATACCCCTGACACTGTCCCGGCAAAGATTGCCTGACCATTGGAGGCAAGAGTCCACACCAGTTTCGTTGTCAAGCCGGTATTCGATTGCGTCCATGTAGTTCCATTATCCGTACTTTTATAGATTCCATCAATGGCGGTGGCGGCGAGTACCATCTCAGAGCGAGCGTAGATACTGTATATATCCGATGGATTTGAAGGAATGGTGATGATTTCCCAAGTGTCACCATTATTCATGCTGCGGAGAATTTGATTGTCTGAGCCGCAAAAAGTGTCGTAGAAGTGGCAGACAGCGCTGAAATCGGATTTGCAGGATTACCGGTGTAAATCTGTGTCCATGTACTGCCGCTGTCACTGCTTCTATACAGTCCGCCGGTGCTTGCACTTGCAAAAAGTAACGTTCCTTTCCACTCAAGAGCAAGGATGCTTTTGGAGGAAAGAAGTGAATTTGTCGTTGTCCAATGCTCGCCTTTGTCCCGGCTGACATACAGTCCGGCGAGAGTACCGGCGACGAGGAACGAACCTTTAGAAACTAATTTCCTCACTAATAAATTATCAAGACCGGTATTGGCCTTGACCCATGACCTCGTGTACAATACGCTTTTCATGACTCCTTTTTCCTCAATTCCGGCAAATACAGTGGAGTCAATGGAGGTAATGGAGCGTATATATTCATTCTCTATGGCGGCAGGGAACCAATCACGACTGGAAAAGATAGTATCGACCATGGTGTAGATTCCGTTTTGCGTGCCGGCATAAATGGTAGCACCCAGGACTGCAATCTCGAAGGTGGACGATAATGAAGGAAGTTCAAATGTCTCAACCAATGTCCATGAAATACCGTGATTTTCGCTTTTGTAGAGTCCGCCCGAAGTACCGGCATACAGGATAGAATCATATTCCACCAAACATTTCGTACCGAAACCTAACGAATCGAATTGCCAGCTTTGTCCACTATTTACACTAATATATGGAGGTGCCAGCAGAATGTTATCATGTAAATAAAGTGACCTGGTGACATAATCCGCACCCGGGCTCACATTCTTCCATGAATCACCATCGTCGGTACTTACATAGATTGCTGCTTCTTCGCCGATGATACTAAGGGAAGTATTATAGAGAGCTAACGAAGTAATATATTGAGGAGGAATTTCCTTGCCGATAGATTCCCAATGTAGGCCATTATCCCGGCTTCGGTAGATTCCTTTGTTCGTAGTACCTACAAACACCGTATTGCCACGCCTGCGAAAGCAAGTAACCTGCGCATCAGCAGGAAGTGTGGTGAATAATTTTTCCCAGGAAGCACTTCGATCGGCGCTTCGAAAAAAGCCGCTTTTTAAAGTATAGCAATACAGTGTATCAATATCACTGAAGATGTGAAGAATTGGTTGAGCATTAATCCCCTTATTTGCCACATCCCAGGTTTCACCGGAGGTTGTACTGCGAAAAATACCTTCACCCTGATCAGAATGTGCCAGCAGATTTGGTGGGCTACCGACGACAGAATAAATCCTTTTATTCATGGGACCGGTCGTGCATTCTTTCCAGGATATACCGCTATCGGTACTTCGAAAAAGTCCGCCGCCGAGCGTGCTGTAATACAACATTGCACCTTTGGCAAGGATTGAAGTAACGGGTACCAGCGCGCTTGTTGCTGCAAGTTCCTGCCACGAATCACCGTTATCACTACTTCTGAAGATTTTTCCGTACGATGTGCCGCAATAGTAGAGATTACCATCAGCAATGAGCGTCGAAAGAGGTTCGGTGGAGAGATTGTTCTTGAGCGTGTCCCAGGTCTTACCTTGATCGGAGCTTCTGAACATGCCGTGTGCGTCTGTAGTAAGAATGACGGAAGTCGGAGTAATGGCAAGCCCTGTGACTTGTGCAGATTGAAGGAATGGTAATTGTAGTTTTGTCCAAGAAGTACCATAGTTCGAACTCCGTTGTATGACAGATTTTGGGTAGGTATCGAAGGTATAGCGTGCACAAAGAACAACAGAGTCCTGTGCAATTAAAAAACTAGGAATGTCACCAACGCCTTGAGTTAACCAGGTATTGCCACTATCTACACTTACTCGAATTCCGGACGATGTCCCGGCATAAAGTCGGTCACCGGAGGAGGCAAAGCTCTTAACGGGAGTTATGTCATAATAAAATGGTAAATTCAGATTGGTATTGTGCCAAGATTGTGCATTATCTGTACTTCGGTACACTCCGTTGGGCGTACGAACAAAGTACATCGAATTATAATGAAAGATGGATGTGATTAATCCGCCATCAGGACTAGAAATCTGCTTCCATTGCGCATGAGCAGGAGAAACTGACAAAACAAGCGCAAAGCAAGTAAGGAGTAAAAATCTCCAAAAAGTAAAAAGTGGTTCCATGGTACATCCTTTGTAAAATGATGAATATTAATGAAATATCGAAAATAATATACTCGACCGCTGCAGGCCTTGTCGAAGGGTAATCATATACACTCCACTCGTGAAATCTTCCATCGGAAGAGTTGTACGCGCTTCTTGAAGCTCGAATTGTCTCAGCACTTCACCTGTTAATGACGTAATTGTACATGTGATTGGCGAGGAGTTGTGGAAGGGAAGAGTGCTGTAATCTATGGTAAGGGTTGTGGTAGCAGGATTGGGGTAGCAGAGGAGTCCGGATAGCTCAGGTGCTGATGATTTAATGGGTTCTGCTACAGAGGTCGGCTGTAAAAATGCTCGCCAAATACTGGTGTTATTCATTGATCCAGAACCCGGCGATCCGGCGTACAGAGCATTTTGAGTAATATGTAATGAAGTAATATAGAGTCCGCCTAACCCATAAGTATTCCAAGTGGATCCTCTGTCTGTACTGCTGAAAACTCCTCCGATTGTCCCGGCGAAAATCGCATCTTTCGTAGCCGAAAAACTCCAAACTTGTTTATAAGTCAGTCCCGTACTTGATTCTGTCCAAGTGATGCCATCGTCAGTGCTTTTAAAAATGCCATTAAAATTAGTACCTGCAAGAATCATATCTGCATCGATAAAAAGACTATACACAACAGTAGATTCTTGTCGTATTGGGATGGCTTCCCAATTGACTCCATTATCCACACTGCGAAGGATACCGAAGTTTGTACCTGCAAAAAGCGTCGTACCTTTCGTAGCAATTGACCAAATTGAATTGGTAGTCGATTCTGTATATACTTGAGTCCACGTTGCAGCACTGTCACTGCTTCTATAGATACCTCCTGTAATTGTGCCGGCAAAAAGGTGAGTGCCTTTCCAAGCTAACGAAAGTATGTATTTTGTAGAAAGTATTGAGCTGTTCGTCGTCCAGTGGTCGCCTTTATCGTGGCTTATATAGACTCCTTCCGCTGTCCCGGCCACAAGAATTGTACCATGAGAAACTAATTTTCTCACGATTAAATTGCCTAAACCCTTATTTACAGGGACCCATTGTCGTAAAAACGATATACTTTTCATAACTCCTTTTTCCTCAATTCCGGCAAAAAGGGTTGTGTCAATGGAAGTAATTGACCGTACAAATTCATTTTGCACTAGGGATGGGTACCAGCTACGACTTTGTTGGGTGGTGTCCACTATAGTATAAAGTCCACGTGAGCTGCCTGCGTAAAGAGTTACACCTAAGACAGTCAAGTCATTGATATACAAATCAACGTTGTTTATATTCATAAAGATCCATGTAATACCATCATCAATACTATAAGCTACGACCTGATTTGAACATAAAGCATATATTGTAGTAGCGCTGAACGTAATTTTATTAACGACAGAATTAGTTAAGCCAACAAATTTCCAAGAAATACCATGGTCTTTACTTTTATATACTCCACTCGATGTACCGGCATAGAGAATAGACTCATTCTCCACAATGCATTTTACATCTCTTACTAAAGAATCAATTTGCCAGCTTAGACCTCCATTCATGCTGATATAGGGATGCGCCAGCATAATATTCTCATGGATAAATATCGATCCGCTTACATAGTCAACACCCGGGCTAGCATCAATCCATGAATCACCTTCAGAAGTGCTGACAAAGATAGCTGCAGCACCAGCAATGATACAAAGTGTTGAATTATAAATAGATATTGATCTAATTGTTTGTGTTGAGAGCCCATTACTTATGGCTTCCCAATGCTCGCCATTATCACGACTTCGGAAGACACCATTAGTTTCTGTACCTACAAATATGGTATTACCTCTTCTGCAAAAGCAAGTTACCAAGACTTCATCAGGAAGTGTGGTGAATAATTTATACCACGAAGCGGCACGATCTGTACTTCGATAAAAACCACTCTTCCATGTTCGGGTATAGAGTGTATCAGAATCTGTGAAAATGTTGAGAATGACATGACTATTTATCCCTTTATTCGCCACTTCCCATGTTTCACCGGAGTTTGTACTGCGAAAAACGCCATCTCCCTGTTCAGAATATGCAATTAAATTAGGTTCAACGCCTACGATAGAATAGATCCGTTTGTTCATCGGACCGGTTGCGCATTCTTTCCAAGTTGCAGCATTATCAATGCTTCGAAAAAGTCCACTACCAAAGGTGCTATAATAAAGAGTACTGCCATGTGCGAGGATAGATGTTACTGAATTCTTAGTACTCGTTGCTGCTATTTCCTGCCATGAGTCGCCATTATCAATACTTTTGAATACTTTGCCATACGTAGTGCCGGCGTAGTAGAACGTGCCGTCGGAAGTGAGTGAGGAGAGTGGTTCGGTCGAGAGATTATTTTTGAGAATGCTCCAGGTATTCCCCTGATCTGTGCTTCGTAGAATGCCATTTTCGGCAGTAGTCACGAGCACGGAAGCTGGCGTAAGTGAGAGTCCTGTTATTTGGGCATATTGTAGTATGTCCAATTTAATTGTCGTCCAAGAAGCACCATTGGTTGTACTTCGACTAATGCTTGATCTGGGATGAGAATCATCAGAATAACTTGCGCAAATAAGAATAGAATCTTGAGATACTAAAAAATCGGGTTTTATTGTTTTCCCACTTTTTGACCAGCTTTTCCCTGAGTCGTTACTGATATACAGTCCATAAGCCATACTTGCGTACAATGTACTACCGGTCGAAGCAAAGCTCAATACAGGAGTTGACTCATTGTCATATCCTCCATTCAGATTGGCATCTTGCCATGTATTGGCGTTATCGGTACTACGATAAATTCCAATAGGAGTTCGGGCAAAGAAAGTGGAGTTGAATTGATAAAGTGCTCTAATTTGTCCACCATTAGGGCTATTACATTTTTTCCACTGTGCATTGGTAGTATTCAAAGAAAGCAGTGTGAGAATTGCTACACAAATTAAGCAATGCGTTCTGCGAAAAAGTAGTTGTAGACACATGGTGTTGCGTTGTAAGTTATTGTAAGTTAATGAAATATCGAAAATAAAGTACTCGAACTCACCATTCCTTGCCGGGCAGTCAAAATGTACACACCGCTTGCAAGAAATTCGGTTGAAATGGAAAATTGAGATTCTGAGCTTTCTGTTTCCATGAGCGTTTCACCGGTGAGGGAGGTGATGGTGTACTGTATTGGGATTTTGGAATTGTAGAAAGTGGAAGAGAGGTCTATTGTTAGAGAGTTGGTGGCTGGGTTGGGGTAGCAGGTAAGGTGTTGAGATAGTGTCTTTTCATTTTCATTTTCAACAGTTAATGCATTAAGGTCGAGTTTCCAAACACCATAACCAATCGTACTAACATTTAAAACGGTACCATTCTTAATAAAGTTAACGTAAACAGATTTTTTAAGATTAAAGTTGATTTGCGTCCAGTTTACACCTATATTCTTCGAATAAAATAAATTACCATCATACGTACTAGCAAAGATAATATCATCAAACGCATTTATTCTAAATATGGAATCTGTCGTTAAGCCCGAATTGCTCGATGTCCAAGTTACTCCATTATCAGTCGTTTTAAATATTCCACCTATTTCGTTGGCAGCAAGAATACTTGTACCAATGGACATAAGCTGTAGAAATATTTTAGTTGATAAGCCATTGTTAACTTCAGTCCAACTTGTTCCATTATTTGTAGATAGAAATATTCCTTGTAAATGTGTTGATGCAAAAATATTCGATTCACTTACTACAAGAGACCCAATGTTTTTGCTCTTTAAGCCGGAACTGACCTCAGTCCAGCTAGTACCATTATTACCGGAAAGGTACACTCCACTGCTGCCTGTCCCTGCGAAAATATTTGTATCCTTTAATACAAGAGAATAGACATCTTTGTTTTTTAAGCCCGTATTTACAGGTGACCAACTGGTTCCATTGTCTGAGGTTAGAAATACACCATCGCGTGTACCGGCAAATATATTACCTTCCTTTTCCAAGAGTGAATATACTTCTGGATTGCTTAAACCACTATTAATTTTTGTCCAACTCACCCCTTCATTTGTTGACAGGAACATGCCATGATTACGAGTTCCTGCGAAGAGATTTTTCCATTCTGAGTGAAACACATCGTTATCGTTCCACTAAGTCCGTTGTTACTTTCATTCCAACTTTTGCCTTCGTCAGTTGAGAGCATTACGTCCTTATCAGTTCCGGCTATGAAGTTAGTCCCAATCTTAAAAAGTGAATACACCCTACATTTTGGTAATCCACTATCTACTTTTATCCAACCGGGACTATTTATTGACGTCACGAATAAATTACTATCCGTTCCAACAAATACATTTGAATCAATTGTAAATAATGATCGAATATTCTGAAGAGTTAATGAAGTCTTAAATTTTGACCAACTTGCTCCTAAGTTTGTCGAAAGATAAACTTCTCCGTTATATCGTGACCCAGCATATATATTTGTTCCCTGAACAGTGAAAGATATGATACTTGCACTTATTCCAATGTTTGATGAAGCCCAAGAAATACCATTGTCTGAAGAAAGGTACACTCCGGATTCTGTACCTGTAAAAATTGTATTTCCAACAGTTATGAATGTATATACTGTCCTATCTATAAAGCCTGCATTAATAGCAGACCAATTATTACCGCTATCTAATGAAATGTATGCACCTCCATTCTGAATGCCTGCTATAATATTTGTACCTACCACTCCAATTGAATTCACATTCTTATTTGGCAATCCATTACTCACGGATATCCAACTTTCCCCAAGGTCTTTAGAGATATATACTTTATTCCTACCGGTTGCATAAAGATTTGTTCCACTAAAGGCAAGGGTACTGATATATAAGTCCATTTCGCTTTCAACTGGTTTCCAGTTTTTCCCGTTGTCTGAGGATCGGAACATTCCAGCACCATAAGTTCCGGCAAATAAGTAGTTGCCGCCTGAAGCGAAACAACGAATATCACCACCAAAAGGACCGTTGCAAGATGTCCATTGTGAATATGATGATACTGAGAAAAATAAAGAAAGTAGAATGCAAAAACAGTAAAATATCATAGCAAAATTCTGGTATTGTTTGAAAAATTTATACTTTTAAAATTAAACATAAATTAAAATGGTGATTTTTTATTCTCATTAAGAATCATCGATCTATTTGATCACCGTAAACTTCGTAGCCGTCCTCACCAATCCCTGCCGAGCAATAAGATAGTACACACCGTTTGACATTGTTTCTATTGGAATTGAAAACCTGGATTCATCCTTTTCAAATTCCGACAATACTTCACCGGTGAAAGTAGAAATTGTATATTGAATTGGATTCGTGGAGTTGTAAAGTGGGGAAGAATTGTCAATTGTCAGGGAGTTAGCGGCAGGATTGGGGTAACAGCTAAGTTTAGTATTTAGTGGAGTTATGTCAGTCTCAGTACTTAGCGTACTTAGGTCGAATCTCCAGACTCCAGTGCCATTCGTTCCGGCAAGGAGTGATGTACCTCTCACTGAAAGTGAGTTAATATTTTGATCCTTTAAGCCTATATTTCTCCAATTTGCTCCATTATCATTAGAGAGAAAGATTCCGTCACTTAAAGTGCCTGCAAATAGAGACTTCCCGTGGGCGGCAAACGCACGAACATTGTTGCTTTTCATTCCAGTTGGTGTGCATTTCTCTCCAATTTCCGTACAGCGAAAAACGCCGCTAAATTCAGTTGCTAAATAGAGTGCACTAAAGTCACCGAAAAGAACTGCGTAATACATATCTGATAGTCCGGTATTGACAGTAGACCACTCACTACCGATCCCATTACGGCTATAGATTTTGTTGAGAGTCACGGCAAAAAAAGTAGAATTAATTGTTTCAAAATCGATCACAAATTTATCATTCATTCCACGATAATCTTCTGTCCATGTTATGCCGTTATCGATACTCGTAAATATGCCGCCACTATTCGTACATACTGCTATTACTGTTCCAAAAGCAGAAATTTTAGAAATAGTCTGATTCCTCAAACCTACATAGTCCCAGGTCTTGCCTTCATCCTTACTACTATAAAGTCCTCCATCCCAAGAACCTGCAAAAAGCATTGCGTCTTTAGCTTCAAGTGCTGAAACTCCAAATTTAAATGTACCAGCATCATGAAAAGTTTCTCCGTGATCTGTCGTATAACAAACACCTGTTAACGATCCCAAAAACGCCTTATCCCCTATAGAGACAGTTCCAGTAACAACTTCATTAGGCAAACCCATACTAATCCATTTCTCACCCGAATCAGTACTGCTATATAACCCACGATCACCATATATTCCGGCATAGATGGCAGGACCATTCACTGTCAATGCTCTCACAGGTTTATTGGGTAGTTCGGCAGTATCTACTTTCACCCATGTACCTCCTTGATCAGAGCTGCTATACGCACCGTTACTTGTGCCTGCAATGAGCTTTGTTCCGAATTCTGAAAGTGCCCAAACAGTAGTATTTTGTAACCCAGACCCAATCCAATTTTCACCGTTGTCATTAGTTTTATAAACACCTCCATTGTTTATCCCGGCAAAGAGTGTTGTGCCGGTAAAAGCAAAAGATTTAATAGTTTTACCAGTCAAGCCCGAATTAACTTCCGTCCAGTTCTCTGCATTATCTATACTACGAAATACTCCACCTCCATCAGTCCCGGCATAGAGCGATGATCCATTTACGGCAAGAGCATAAACGGTTTTATTCTTGAGTCCCGAGTTTACTTCTGTCCATTTCTCTCCACTATCTGAACTTCGAAATATACCGCCGCCATACGTGCCTGCAAAAATAGTCGTTCCTCTAACGGCAAGCGAAAAAACAGTTTGATTCTTCAAGCCTGTTGAAGTCCAATTTTCACCGTTATCAATACTCCGAAATACTCCTTTTTCAAACGTACCGGCATAGAGAGTCGTTCCGTTCACAGCAAGAGCATTTACTTGATGAGTGGATAAGCCGGCTGCTATCCACTTGCGGGCTATATCGATTGCACGAAATACACCACCTCTATTCGTACCTGCAAAAATCGTCGTTCCACTTGAAGTTAGCGATAATACCTCACCACCATATAGTCCGTCAGACTGTATCCACTGGCTTTGTGCTGTCGAAACTATTCCAATAAAAAGTAAGACATAACATAAGCTACTCAATACGAAGTTAATTTTGTAGAATGTTTTCATAGATTCCCCAAAAGATAATAATTGAATAAAAATGGTATAACTATTAATTAAATATATATATATCTACTCTTTCACTACTTTCCGCACAATCACCGAACGTCCATTACGAATACTCAGAAAAAATACACCGGAAGAAGCATGAGAAAAGTCAATTTCCTGTGAAAATGTACCGTCCGGCGTCATGCTTGCCGTAAATTCCATCATCCTCGACCCAAGCAAATTCTGAATTGTAAACGTGAGTTCATTACCTTTCGGTTGTTCAATTTTCCCGTCAATTCTAAATGTTGTCGAAAATGGACTTGGATAGACATTGACATTTCCTTGTAGTTCTGTAGCCGGCTCATCGACAGCGATTAGCTGCGACTGCTGTACCGGTAAGGATCTGATTCTCTTCTTGGTTGCATCATAAATAGCATTGCAGAGCGCAGGGGACACCGACGGATAGCCGGCCTCGCCGACTCCTCTCGGTGAACTCGTACTAGGTATGATATACACTTCAATCTTCGGCATTTCATTAATACGGAGCCATTCAAAATCGATAAACGTACTTTGCTTCACAGCTCCTTTTTCAATCGTAATTGCCGATTTAAGCGCTGTTGAAAGTGCATCGACACACGCGCCTTCGACTTGGGCCTCTACTCCCATTGGATTAATTGCCACACCACAATCGATGACCGCCACTACTCTTTCAATTTTCAGAATCCCAATATCAGATACCGACACCTCTATCACATGCGCGCAATAAGCGTACGAATCGGTACACGCAATTCCACGACCCCAGCCCGGAGGTAATGGTTTTGTCCATTCGGCGCGCGAAGCTGCTTGATCCAAAACATCGCGTAAGCGTCCTGCAGGTAATAGATTACGGCGGAATTGATACGGATCGGCTTTGGCGGCTATTGCCAATTCATCCATAAAACATTCATTGACAAATACGGTGGATGAGTGCTGCACGGAGCGCCATGCGCCGGTAGGAACAGGACTGCTGAGCGAACCTCCGGTGAGTGAGGGAGAAGGTACTTGATACGTAGGATTTTCACCCATATTCGATGGAGAGACTTTTTGTATCCAACCGGTGACTTTGCCATCAGCAGAAAGACCACCCTTGAATGAATGATAGCTTGCAGGACGATATCCGTCGTTTTTCATATCGTCAGCACGCGTAAACATAAACAGAATCGGCATTTTAAAAGTCAATGAAATGCGCGCTGCATACGAGGCAAAATCTGTATTACTTCGTCGACCGAACCCACCACCCATCAAAGTAGTATTCACAGTGATTTTTGACGCTGCAAGTCCGGTTGCTTGTGCGGCGGCATTTAATACACCATCACCACTTTGAGACGGACACCATATCTCCGCGCTGTCGGTGCGAACGTCTGCCACACAATTCATTGGTTCCATTGTCGCATGCGCGAGATAGGGAAGTTCGTAGGCAGCTTCGATCTTTATCGCAGAGGTAGCAGGTACGTCCGATACCGTACCAACACTCGTTTTCATACGCGAGGAAATGACTGAACTATCTATACTTACATTATTCCCCATATTCCATTCGATCTTTAATGCTTCTCTTCCTTGCAATGCAGCAAAAGTATTATCAGCTACAACCACGACACCGGAAATGCCGGGGACACGCTCGGCTTTGATCACGCCGGGTATTTTGAGTGCATCCGACGCATCGAATGTGCGGACAGATGCCCCAAAAGCAGGAGGCATCGCCACAACGGCATATTTCATCCCGGGAATGCGTACATCGAGTCCGTAAATGGCTTTGCCCGAAACGATATCAGGATTGTCAATATGCGGCTGTCGCGTACCGATTAACGTAAAATTCGCAACATTTTTAAGAGTTGCATTGGTTGGTACTGAGATAGTTGCAGCGACATCAATCAGTTCGGCGTAGGTAGCCTGACGAGTACCATTCTTTTCGGTAACAACGCTTTTTTTGGTTGTACAATTAGCTTCAGCTATGCTCCATTTTTTGGCTGCAGCGGAGATCATCATCGATCGTACGGTAGCTCCCGCCCTGCGTAGATTATTATAACTTCCTGATACACTTCCACTTCCGCCGGTGCCGAGTGAACCATTTCCTGCATTCGGGCGAGCTTGCTTTACTTTTACTTTTGACCAATCGGCGTCCATTTCTTCGGCGACAATCATAGCAAGGGAGGTGCGGATACCTTGTCCCATTTCTGACTTAGCTACGGTAATAGTAACCGTACCATCTGGGTCAATTTTGACCCAAACAGTGGGTTCGAAGCTTTGTGCAGATTCCTCTTGTAACGTTCGGAGTAAAGATCCCCCTGCAAGTGTAGAATTAAGTACCATACCAACACCTACCGCAGAAATACCGATGATAAAGCTACGACGTGTAGGTTTAGGCATATCGAGAGTTGTAAGACTATTCATACGTTTATGTAAATAAATGAGAATAATAGAGTAATTAAGTTTATGTTTTTATGATAGAATGGACTGATCGGCTTTCGCCGCAAGTAACAGTCAGAAAGTACACGCCAGCAGGAGATAGAGGAAATTCAATTATTTCTTCAAATTGACCTGTATCGGAAAGAGGTGAGTTCAATTTTACGATTGTCGAACCGAGTATATTTTCAATCGATATCGAGACTTCGGTGAGCGGTGTTTGTACTGAACCTGAAATAGTACAGAATGTCGTGATAGGATTCGGGAAGACGTTGATATTTAAGTCGTTAAAGTCAGTTTGAGGATTAGATTCAACAGAAGAAATTTCTGTTTTTTGAATTGGAAGCTTGCGTACACGTTTGCCAGTCGCTTGAAAAATTGCATTACACAAAGCAGGTGTCACCGAAGGAAAACCCATCTCACCGACACCGAGCGGCTGGCGTGTACCGGGCATAATATGCACTTCAATTTTGGGCATTTCATTGATAGTAAGCCATCCAAAATCTGCGAAAGTCTGTTGCACAATGCCACCTTTATCAATCGTAATTTCACTTTTCAGTGCTGTTGATAATGCGTCCACCACCGCTCCTTGCATTTGTGCTTCCACTCCCATTGGATTGATGACAATTCCACAATCAATGACAGCGATGACGCGATCGACTTTAATTTGTCCTTTTGACGATACAGTTACCTCGACGACATGCGCCACGTCCGAACTCCAACTATAGCAAGCAATTCCACGGCCACGTCCTGCCGGCATTGGACTATTCCAATTGGCAAGTTCGGCTGCTTTTTCTAAGACAATTCTCAACCTCGAATCCACCGGAAGCATTGCGCGTCTGAACTCAAAAGGGTCTTTTTTAGCGGCAAAAGCGAGTTCGTCGATAAAACACTCATAAGCAAATATCGAAGATGTATGGCCTACTGATCGCCATGCACCGACCGGTAGAGGGAAGTTTATGAGTTCATTGGAAGTTGTCGGAGGTGAAATTTGGTACGGTGGCATACCGCTATTATCACCATTGACTGTATAATGAATTATGTCAGTGATATTTCCGGAAGCATCAAGGCCACCTTTGCATAAATGATAGCTTGCGGGTCGATAATAATCGATACGAAAGTCATCATATCTTGTAAGCATAAATAAAACAGGCATCTTGAATGCCTTGGATATAAGAACAGCAGCAATTGCAATATCGATATACAATCGTCTGCCGAATCCACCTCCGAGAAGTGGCACATTGACAATGACTGATTCGATTGGCATCCCGAGGCGTTTGGCTGATTCGGAGCGTACATAATCGACCACCTGTGTTCCACACCAAATTTCTGCACGATTATCTCGCACATCAGCGAGACAATTCATCGGTTCCATCGTCGCATGAGCAAGATACGGCAACTCATACTGTGCCTCGATAGTAGAAAATGTACCATCAGGCAGCGTGGGAAGAGTACTAATTTTAGTTTGCAATTGCCGGCTGATTTCAGCACTGTCCAGTGTTGCATGTTTGTCAGTATTCCATTGAATTATAAGAGCTTCTCTGCCTTTTATAGCAGAATACGTATTCTCAGCCAAGACCACATATCCAAGATCAGGTACGAATTCTACTTTCAAAACTCCGGCTACTTTGAGGGCTTGAGAAGTATCAATTGAAACAATAAAAGCGCCAAAGGCCGGTGGGTTGATATAGAGAGCATATTTCATATTCGGGACTCGCACATCTAGTCCGTAAATTGCTTTTCCGGAGACAATGTCAGCAGTGTCAATATGAGCTTTGCGAGTACCAATAATTGAAAAGTCTGTTGAACTTTTGAGAGGTGGATTGGAGGGAATTCCTTGGATGGACGCTAATTCGGTGAGCTCACCATAAGAAACAGTTCGTGTACCATTGATTTCAGAAATACTACTATTTTTCGAAACGCAATTTTCAGGTGATATGTTCCATTGTTGAGCAGCTGCAGCTATCAATATAGCGCGAGCTGTGGCACCGACCTTACGAAGGTGGTCGTATTTCAAGAGAATACTATTACTTCCGCCCGTTGTGTCGATGTGTTCATTCGCTTTCATATCATCCGGACGTGCGTGTCTCACTATCACTTTCGTCCAATCTGCATCTAATTCTTCAGCAAGTATCATCGCAAAGGATGTGCGAATTCCTTGTCCCATTTCGGATTTGGCTATTGTCAGGGTAATGGTACCATCCGGGTCAATCTTGATTTCGGTACTTGGCGAAAAGCTATGATTGGAAAGTGAATCAACCGGTTCAAAAGGAGTGACTTGTGAATAAGCTGACGACATGACTACTCCCACACCGGTGACCATCATTCCTAGCATAAAGCTTCGGCGAGTTGGTGCGGGAACTATGTCTTTTATGAGCTTTTTCATACGAATTCACTGTGAGTAAATTATTCAATCTATTCCTTAATAACTTTCCGTGTGATTGTTTTAGACCCACATTTGACAGTAAGGAAATAAACACCTGTTGTAGCTCTTGGAAAATCAATCGTTTGTGAGAATTCACCAACCGAAGTAAGTTTTCCTTGTAAATCTAAAAGATTCAAACCGAGCATATTCTGGATTGAAAAGGTAATGTCGCTTGTTGTAGGATTCACTACTTGCCCCTGAACGGTAAATGATGTCGTAAAAGGACTTGGGAAGACATTCATATCTCCGTTATCCAATTCAATTGGTGAATTGGCTGATGAGAGGGAGGTATTTTGAATAGGAAGTGAACGTACTCTAATACCGGTAGCATTAAAAATTGCATTGCAGAGAGCAGGTGTTACGGAAGGGAATCCTGCCTCACCCATACCAGATGGTGAACTCGAGCTCGGCATGATATGGACTTTGATTTTCGGCATTTCATTAATGCGTAACCATTCATAATCGATGAATGTACTCTGCTTGATTGCTCCTTTTTCAACGGTAATTTCCGCTTTAATTGCTGTAGAAAGTGCATCCACCGCAGCACCTTCCATTTGTGCTTCGACGCCCAAAGGATTGACCGCGATACCACAATCAACAACGGCTATGATTCGTTCGACTTTGAGCTCCCCAATCGGCGAGACCGATACTTCGATCACATGAGCAACACTCGAATAAGCGTTCGTACATGCAATACCACGTCCCCATCCTGACGGTAAAGGCTTGGTCCACTCGGCGAGTTCGGCAGCTTTATTGAGTACTGCCAACAGTCGCGGATTATTCGTAAGCATATCCCGTCGAAAGAGATATGGATCTTTGCCGGCAGCAGTGGCTAATTCATCAATAAAGCATTCATTGACAAAGACGCTCGATGTGTGACCGACCGAACGCCACGCGCCAACGGAAACAGGCAAGCTGACATTCACACTGCTCAATCTCGGCTGAGGCATCGCGTATGGTGGGTAAGTACTATTGTCTCCATTGGCGGTATAGTGGAAAATTCCGGTGATTTTACCGGCCGCATCGACTCCACCCTTGCAGGCATGAAAGCTCGCAGGACGGAAATAATCGCTTGACATGTCATCTTTACGAGAGAACATGAAGAGAACCGGCACTTTGAATGCTTTCGAAATACGAGCGGCAAAAGGTGCATACTCAGCATATAAGCGTCTGCCGAATCCACCGCCCATGAGGGTAACGTTAAATTTGATATTCGCGGCTGGAATCCCGGTTGCGCTGGCCACGCTACTGAGCGCGCTGTCGCCGACCTGCGTCGGACACCATATTTCAGCAGTTGTGTCGCGTACGTCAGCGACGCAATTCATCGGTTCCATCGTCGCATGGGCAATATAAGGCAGTTGATATTCTGCCTCCACAATCTTCGCTGTCGTCGTAGGCAAGTCTCCTAATTTTGTAAAGCCGGCCCGTAATTTATCGCTGATACCAGAACTATTCAAACTTGTATTATATCCCATATTCCATTGAATTTTCAGGGCTTCCCGCGCGGTGAGAGCTGCGTATGAATTGTCGGCAAGCACGACGAGACCGACATTTGCAACATTCTCAATTCGAATCACTCCGGGTACTTTCAGCGCTTCGGTCGAATCAATGGATACAATCGAGGCGCCGAGTGCTATTTGTCGCACCATTACAGCATATTTCATTCCCGGTATGCGGACGTCGAGACCGTAGATCGCTTTGCCGGAGACGACATCGGCATTATCGACACGTGGAATACGCTTGCCGATGATCTTGAAATTACCTACACTTTTTAGTGGTGGGTTCGAGGGTGGGGTTATATTGGCAGCATCGTCGGTGAGACCTCCATAAGTAATTTGCCGCGAACCGTTTACTTCACTAATTACTCCATTGCTTGCTGAGCAGGTTGACTCTGAGACTCCCCATTTTTTTGCAGCTGCCGATATCATTACCGACCGTATCGAAGCACCAATTCTTCGGAGATTCGTATAGCTGCCCGATACGCTTCCACTGCCTCCTGTCATCGGTGCTCCGGCGTCTGATGTACCGGCACGCGACTGACGAACTTTTACTTTCGACCAGTCGGCATCCATTTCATCGGCAACTATCATCGCAAGCGAAGTGCGTACACCTTGTCCCATTTCAGCGCGATTGATGGTGATGGTCGTTGTACCGTCGGGGTCAATTTTCACCCAAACGTTAGGTTCGTTGCTCAGTGCAGTTTGTTCGGGTTGTATCATGAAGACCTCGCTATGAGTAGAAATTGTTGAAACGACAAAGCCAATACCGGTCGCAGCCATGCCGAGCAGAAAGCTTGTTTCGGAGTGAGTTGGGAGTCCGGTTGTGGAGGGAGTAAATATTGGCATGTACTATTATAAATTATTTATAAAAATGATAATTGTGATGCACTTCCGGCAATAGATTTTTCATGTTCCAACAGCCAATGCTTGCGCCAAAGTTCACCGGCATATCCAACCATGCTACCGTCCGAACCGATCACACGGTGACAGGGAACGAGTATCGCAATCTTTGTTTTTACCATTTGCCAGTACCATGGCACGGGCTAAATTTTTATCACCGAGAATAATAGCCAAGTCTAAATAAGATATTGTGTTGCCGTAGTCGATTCCGTTGAGATTTTGCCATACATTTAGTTGAAATTCTGTACCTTTTTGACGAATCGGAACGCTGAATTCCTTGATAGTACCGGCAAAATATTCGGTGAGTTCGTGCGCGCATTGCAATACAATTTCAGTAGGATTCACACTTGTAATTATTGAAATCTGATAAATTCCACACTTGAAATAGTTCATTATCCGATCCAACAATGAGAATATATCCAAGGAGAATCGATAACATATTGACAAATCATATAATTATCCGCCGGCTGCTTGGTGAATCGCTGCACGAATCCGCTGATACGTACCACATCTGCATACGTCATCGTGCATCCAATTGTCAATATCCTCATCGGTCGGTTTTGGAATACTTATCAGGAGGGCTGCAGCATTCATAATTTGACCGGCTTGGCAGTAGCCGCATTGCGGTACATCGAGCTCGATCCATGCTTTTTGCAAAGGGTGGGAATTGTCGGTGCTTAGACCTTCAATTGTGGTGATGTTTTTACCAACTAACGTTGAAATCGGAGCAAGGCAAGAGCGAACTGCTTGATTATCAACAAGTACCGAACAAGCTCCGCATACACCGACTCCGCAGCCATACTTTGAACCTGTCATATTTAAGATATCTCGTAATGCCCATAAAAGTGGCATTTCCGGAGGTGCATTTACTTCACGGGATTGCCCGTTAATCATTAATGTTGGCATACATATACTCCTATCGTTAGTTAAAAAGTATCACAAAAATTAGTTTCTTCAAAATTAAACAATTAAATGAAACTTAGGAGTAGTATTTACCAACAATTATTACTAAAATTTACAGTTTAAATTTTTATGTTTTTCTGCCACACATCAAATAGGTAATTTGCATTGAAATGATAGATTCTTTGTATGGACAAGATTCATAGACAGCTCGAGCGATCGTAATGGACAAGTAGTATAAATCTATGATGTTTGCATCATAGTATTATCTAAAATTTACGTTAAAATTCGAAATACCAATCTTTATTATGCTATTTGACAATCATCATAGAGTTCACGATTATTTGAGAATTTCCCTTACTGACAGTTGTAATCTCCGCTGCAGCTATTGTATGCCCGATGAGAAAATCACTTCTCTCGCATCCAAAAAACTAATGCAACCTGATGAAATTGAACATATTGTGCGTGTATTTGTTGGGCTTGGCGTGAAGAAAATACGCCTCACCGGCGGTGAACCTCTCGTACGGAAAGAAGCTGATGATATCATCCGTCGCATGGGACAATTCCCGGTCAATCTCACTATCACCACCAATGGTGTGATGGTCAATAAGTTTATCAACCGCTTTAATAAGTCAGGTATTCATTCTCTCAATGTGAGTCTTGATACGCTTGACAGTGCTAAATTTATCAAAATGACACGAAGAGATAACTGGCAAATTGTTTGGAATAATATACAGTTACTTCTCAATAACGGATTCCATGTCAAGCTTAACGTCGTTGCCATGAAAGGTGTCAATGACGATGAAATTATGGACTTTGTCACCCTCACCGAAAAATTACCGATCCATGTGCGGTTTATAGAGTTTATGCCATTTGAGGGGAATTTATGGACGCATACTTCTGTTCTTACCGCTCGTGATATTCTCCGTAAAATACAATCTCACTTCGCAATTCAAAAGCTTGTTGACGAAAAACATGCAACTGCAAAAGCTTATACGATAGAAGGTTACAAAGGTACCTTCGCGATTATCAGTACAATGAGCGAACCATTCTGCGATGGGTGTAATCGCATGAGACTCACTGCAGACGGTAAGATGAAAAACTGTCTCTTTTCTAAAAACGAAACGAATATTCTCGCTGCTTTGAGGAATGGAGAGGATATAATTCCGCTCATCCATTCGTGTCTTTTTGAGAAAGAAGCACAGCTTGGCGGACAACTCTTGCCGGTCTATCAACTCATTGACCCGTCACAACTTATTAACAGAAGTATGATTGCAATCGGTGGGTAATTAGTTCTATAAATTCCATGATTAGTACTCAAGAAGCAAAAACAATTCTCCGTGAATATTCACAACCACTCCCTTCAAAACGAGTACCTCTGCTCCATGCCGGGGGTAGAATTCTCGCTGAAACCATAGTTGCACTCATAGATGTTCCACCGTTTGATCAATCCTCCGTCGATGGCTATGCTTTGAATTATAAAGATCTTACTGAATACACTACTTTACTTCTTTCTCAAGAAATTCCTGCGGGTAAAGCATCCGAGACAGCATTGAAGCCCGGCGAAACTGCCCGGATATTTACCGGATCACCGATGCCGAATGGAGCAGATACGGTCATCATGCAGGAATTCACAGAAGTAATTGGGAATACTGTACGATGCAATGATCTCAATTTAAAATTGGGTGGAAATGTCCGTCCACAGGGGTCGCAAACGAAATGTGGTGAAAATGCATTGGCAGCCGGGAGTATCCTTACTCCTGCTGCAATTGGACTCATAGCCGGACTCGGTATCACAGAAGTGTCAATTATTCCAAGCCCCAAGATTGCACTAATTACTACAGGGAATGAATTAGTTGTACCTGGCGATCAACTCCTTCATGGACAAGTATTTGAAAGTAATTCGTATAGCTTGAGAGCTGCACTTGCGGAGATGAGAATTGATTCAATTGCGACCTATTCAGTGAGAGATGAAGAATTACTGTTAACGGAAACGATCCGAGCTGCTTTCGAAGATTGCGAGGTTTTGATACTAACCGGTGGTGTATCGGTTGGGGATTATGATTATGTGCCTAAAGCATTAGAAAATTGCGGTGTGGAGAAGATCATTCATAAAATTCGACAACGCCCGGGTAAGCCGTTTTATTTCGGTGTGTTGGGTTCGAAGCTTGTATTTGGATTGCCGGGGAATCCATCATCCGTTCTCACGTGTTTTTATCGATATGTAAAGCCGATGTTGCTTCAGCTTATGAATATACATCCGTCCGAACCTCATACAGTTACTTTGCCGATTGCAAAAGACTATATCAAAAAAGAAGGACTGACTTTTTTCTTAAAAGGATGTATTGTTGATGGAGAAGCAATGCCTCTTGGTGCGCAGGAATCATATCAGATGAACAGTTATGCGAGGGCAGAATGCTTAATTGAGCTCGAAGAATCACGCAAAGAATATCAAAAAGGGGATAGAGTAACAGCTTATCTATTATGAAGTTAGATAGAATATACCTATCGAAAGTTCACTAAAAGTATTCGAAGTGGGAGAATACAAATCATCATGATACTGATGTATTACTTTTACCCATCTAATCCTATCACAATGAAGGAGATACATGCCTGACGTTTCGATTATTTTCTACCTGTTGTTGTTTGTTGTTGCTTTCTTATACTCGTCTGTCGGTCATGGTGGTGCGAGCGGATATTTGGCGCTCATGGCGTTATTTAGTATGCCGGTAGCATTCATGAAATCATCGTCACTTCTTCTTAACATTTGCGTGTCGTTGGTTGCATTTGTACTGTTTTATCGGAATGTGGAGTTTCCTTGGAAACTATTTATAATTCTTACACTTGTGTCTATCCCGTGTGCATTTATAGGTGGTATGATTACGACGAATTCCTCGCATTACAAACATATTCTCGGAGCGCTTCTGCTGGTACCTGCTGTTCGGTTTACAGGAATATTTCCTGAAAAATCGATTCTGAAACGCAAAATATCTATACCAATTGCTTTGATTATTGGAGCAATCATTGGGTTACTTTCCAGTATGATTGGAATTGGCGGAGGAATTCTCCTTTCTCCACTTTTGATACTTTTAGGTTGGGCGACGACCAAAGAAAGTTCAGCCGTCAGTGCTTTATTTATTTTCCTCAATTCTATTGCTGCCGTACTCGGTATGCATTCGCGTGGAGTAGTATTCGAAAGTAACATTTTCCTTTTCGCTTCCATTGCCGTCGCCGGCGGTCTCCTTGGGGCATATTATGGATCGAAGCATCGCAATCCTATTACTCTCAAACGGCTACTGTCAGCTGTTCTCTTAATTGCTTCAATAAAACTCATATTTACATAAGTTATTCATAAATAATACTATTGGCGATGAAGATAATACCCTTTGGCAAACTTGCCGATATACTTGAAAATAATGTTGTGTTCGTCGATCACATTCTTGATACCGACGGTCTGCGGCATGCACTCGAAATTCAATTTCCGCAAATCAGTCATATTCAATATCTTGTAGCGGTGAATAGAAAAATTGTCACCGAAAATACGTTGATTTCAAGTGACGCGACTATAGCATTACTTCCACCATTTTCCGGTGGATAGCCGTAAATATCAAATCTGTAATTTACAATTCATGAACGCTCGTTACGCCCGCCAAATAGTACTTCCTAATTTTGGAATCTCCGCGCAAGCCGCACTTTCGAGAGCAAAAGTGCTTGTCATCGGTGCCGGTGGACTTGGGTGTCCTGCACTGCAATATCTTGCTGCATCGGGAGTAGGGACAATTGGGATAATCGATCATGATGAGATAGAATTGTCCAATTTACATCGTCAAATACTTTTTGATGAAAGTGATATTGGAAAGAATAAAGCTAAAGTTGCTGCCATTAAACTACAAAAAAGTAATTCTGATTTATCCATTCAAGTCTTTGAAACAAAAATAGATAATAGAAATGCACTCGGGATTATTAGAGAGTATGATATTGTAATTGACGGTTCGGATAATTTCCCTACTCGCTACGTAGTCAATGACGCATGCGCTATTCTGAAAATTCCTCTCATCTATGGCAGCGTTTTTCGATATGAAGGTCAAGTTTCGGTATTTCACTCACCGAGTCATATCGATAATATTCTTGATCGAGCTGCCAATTATAGAGATATATTTCCTGTTCCACCGGCGAAAGGTGAAGTGCCCAAT
Source organism: Ignavibacteria bacterium (assembly GCA_016720145.1). Classification (GTDB taxonomy): domain Bacteria; phylum Bacteroidota; class Ignavibacteria; order Kapaibacteriales; family UBA961; genus JADJXV01. The sequence continues at coordinate 174,881 of JADJXV010000001.1, forward strand.
TGCCTAGAAACTGGAGTGTTAGGTGTGCTGACCGGTATTGTTGGCACATGGCAGGCAAGTGAAGCAATTAAGCTTATTACGGGAATCGGGGAGGTGCTTTCTTCGACAATATTGACCTTGAACATGCTTACCAATACAATCGAACATTTCACATTCGAACTCCACCCTGATGCTTTGTTCGGCGCGCCGTCGAATGAAAACGAACTCTCTCACATGAACTATGATGATTTCTGCGGAATCAAATCAGATATTCAGGAAATTACATGGAAAAAATTCAGAGAAATCTATTCAACAGAATCAGTTATTTTACTCGATGTGCGCGATGAATATGAAATGCCAAAGGTTAAGAAATTTACCTATAAGTCTATTCCAATGAATGATTTGCAAAGTCGTATGCACGAACTTGACACAACCAAAACGATAGTTGTATTTTGCCAAACAGGGAAGCGAAGTATAGTTGCGGCTTTTGATTTAATGGCAATTCTCAAGCTACAACATGTACTAAGTATTAGTGGTGGAATCAACGCAATAGATGAGAATTAAACTCAATTATGAAAAAAAATAAAAAAAGCATGCAGTTTATCGAAGGTGCAATTCCGCCTTCACTTATTGCCGATGACATTGCAAAACACAGCACAAAAACGAATATTGGTGCTCATAGTATTTTCCTCGGTCAAGTGCGTAGTGATGTAATTGGTGAACGTTTCATTCAAGCAATTGAATATTCCTGTTATCCAGATATGTGCGAAGAAGTAATGTATGAAATACGTGAGGAAATTATTCCAAAATATGAACTCAATTGTCTCCATATTTATCATAGTATTGGGATAGTGGATGCAGGTCAGATTTGTTTGTTTGTGTTCACTTCTTCAAAACATCGCAAAAATGCAATCGATGCCTGCAGCGAACTAGTCGAACGAATCAAAAAAGACCTGCCGATTTGGGGAAAAGAAATTTTTTCGGATGAAAATTATCAATGGAAAATTAATACTTAATATGGTCAATATTACTTCTAAATCAAAGAGCTATCGTATAGCAATTGCTGAAGCAATTCTGAAAACAAGCGCGCAATCAACAATAGATGAGATTACCGAAAAACGTGTGCCCAAGGGAGATGTGTTTGAATTTTCAAGAGCAGCCGGCTTGCTCGCCATCAAAAACACAAGTAATGTCATACCCGACTGCCATCCTTTGCCCATAGAATACGCTGCAATACATTCAGAAATAAGAGGATTGGAAATTGTAGTGACTGTCGAGGTGCATACAATCTACAAAACAGGAGTCGAGGTTGAGGCGATGCACGGTGCAGCAGTGACAGCGCTGACGATGTATGACATGCTGAAGCCAATTGACAAGCAGATCGAGATTGGGACGATACGTTTAGTGGAGAAAAAAGGAGGGAAATCTGATGTGAAAATGGTTGTCGATAGAGCAATGATTGTGGCGGTGGTGGTATGTTCGGATAGCGTGTCCTCAGGCATGAAGCAAGACCGAGCAGGGAAATTAATTGCCGATAACCTCATGAAATATCAGAATATTACGACAGACTACCAAATAATCCCGGATGAGAAAGAAAGAATTACAAACTGTATTCAGGACTTGACTTCGCGAGGAGTGGATATGATTATTTTCACCGGCGGCACAGGACTCTCCAAGCGTGATGTGACACCGGATACTATTCGACCACTTCTCGACCGAGAAATCCCCGGTATAATGGAAGTAGCGCGGCAATTTGGACAGGAGCGTACGCCTTTCTCGATGCTTTCACGCGGCTTGGCAGGTATGATTGGGAATACTTTAGTCTTGACATTTCCTGGTTCGGTTAATGGTGTCAAAGAATATATGGAATCTTTGTTCCCTCATATATTTCATGTATTTACAGTGCTAGATGGGCAGAGGCATGATTGATAATGGTGATAATCCTAAACTTTGTCAAATAGAAAATTAAGTAGCATCGGCAAACCTTAGTAGAAAATTGTTTTGAATAGAAAAGAACCTTATTACCTTACAATATCGTTTTCTACCTAGTAGAGTGATAAGACTAAATTGAATAAGGTTGTAATTGTTTTGGGTAATATTTGATACTTAGGTTTTCATACTCTTCGATTGTAGTCAACCACAATTCTAAAAGTTAAGTACAAAGTAAGTGTTATAATCGACCGTAAATCGATGTAAACGAACGTAGTACACGAAAATTCTTTTCCTTCATCATTGCCTTCGTCGCCCTCCACGACCAATTTCCCTTTGAAGTTGACGGTTGATTCATTCTCGCCTCCGGGCCGAGTCCCAAAACATCCTGCAGAGGAATAATAGAAATCATTGCAACAGATGACAGAGCAAGCTTCATAAAATCCTCGTGAATAGTCACTTCTTTCGGTGTAGCGCTCAGATATTTTTTAATATAATGTTTACTTTTTGCACTTGCGTCACTTTTGTACCAACCGCGTGTGGTGTTATTGTCATGCGTACCGGTATAGACGAGACAGTTTTTGGTGTAATTATGTGGTAAATATGGATTATTCGGCGTATCATCGAAGGCAAACTGCAATACTTTCATACCCGGAAGGGTGAATTTTTCCATTACTTCTTTCACATCGTCGGTGATTGTCCCAAGATCCTCGGCAATCACCGGAAAATGGTCAAATGTAGCAGTAAGCGATTGTAAAAATTCAAGCGTAGGTACGGATTGCCACGTACCATTGACCGCTGTTTTTTCATGCGCAGGTATATCCCAATAGGCGACGAGTCCTCGGAAATGGTCAATTCTTACAGCATCATAGAGTTCGAAATTTCGCTTTAATCGATGTTTCCACCATATAAACTCTGTCTTTTGAAGTGCAGTCCAATTATACAATGGATTACCCCACCGCTGACCTTTCGGACTGAAATAATCAGGCGGAACTCCGGCGACGGAGGTAGGCAAGCTGCGGGAATTTAACTGAAAAATGTGAGGATTCGACCATACATCGGCACTGTCATGACTACTGTAAATAGGAATATCTCCAAGAAGATGGATGTGTTTAGCATGACAATATTTTTTCAAGGAAGTCCATTGCTTGTGAAATTGAAATTGGAGGAATTTTTCACGTTCAATCGCTTCGATGTGATTCGCAGCAGCAATTCCAAGAACATCAGGATTACGTAAACGTAGAGCATCCGACCATTCAAACCACGGCTTACCGGCAAAGTGAGTCTTCAACGCCGTAAACAAAGAATAGTCATCTAACCAATAAGAATTTAATGAACAAAATTGTTCGTATTCTTTGTGCTTGTTCTGCTTTTGAAAATTTTGGAATGCAATTGTAAATAAATGCTGTTTAAACTCATGAACTGCTTTATAATCAACATGTTCGACAGGGAAATTTGGTCTATTTTTAATGATTTTCGCTGAAAGCAGATTATCCTTCATCATCAATTCAGGACTTATAAAAAGAGTATTTCCGGCGAAGGCAGATGAACTACTATACGGTGAATTTCCGGAGGATAAATCGGTAGGTGTCAGAGGGAGAATTTGCCAGATTTTCTGTCCTGCTTCGGATAATCGATCAGCAAAATGGTAGGCAGCAGAACCGAAATCACCAATTCCAAATTCTGACGGGAGAGAAGAAATATGAAGAAGCACACCGCTCGCACGAGAAGAAAGTATCATGAAAAAGGTTATATTGTATTGGGTTGAACGAAATGTATATTGTACGGTATGTACTTGAATGTTCCAAATATACAAACAATTTCCTGCTTTGTTTATCATATAATTACTGCTTATCATGACCGAGAATCACTCTCTATTCAAGTTTCCGACTTTTGACAAAGTTTTTGACCCACGGCATAACAATTTCGGTTTTATGCGATTTTTTCTCGCAACATTAGTCATCCTTTCTCACGCCTTACCGATTGGTGGATTCCCAAATTACGATCCATTTATAATGCTCAGTCATCATGCTACTACATTAGGTACGGTTGCGGTGGCGGGATTTTTTGCATTGAGTGGATTTTTAATCACTCGCAGCTACTATACTACTCAAAATATACAGCAATTTTTATGGCACCGATTCCTCCGTATTTTCCCGGGATTTTGGGTGTGTTTGATCATTTCAGCTTTTGTTTTTGCACCGCTCATGCAGTGGTTGGAGAAGGGAAGTATGTATGGCTTATTTGAATCTGAAGAATCACCATTACGCTATATTTATTCCAATCTATTTTTATTTATTCATCAATGGACAATAGCCGGGCTACCGACTACTACACCGTATCATGGTATTAACGGTTCACTGTGGACACTTATCCATGAGTTTATTTGTTACCTCGGGGTTGGGGTGTTTGGCGTATTGAGTATTCTACAGAAGCGCTGGACCGTGGTCATGCTGTTAATACTACTGTGGACACTGCAACTACTAAGAATTCATACACCTACAGCAGTCCCATTTGTAGTGGGGCATCCATTTATCGAGGAGTTTATTCGCCTGTCGATTACTTTTTTCTGTGGAGCAGTATTCTTTCTCTTTAAAGATAAAGTACCTTTCTCCGGTATGATGGCAATCGTTGCAGTCTTGATATATCTCGGGGGCGCTGCACTTGGGTTTACCTTAGAAGTAGAATCAATGACGATATCGTATTGTATGTTTTGGCTAACATTCAAGTTACCGTTTCAAGCGTTTGACAAGCGAGGAGATTTTTCGTATGGACTCTATATTTACGCCTTTCCAACTCAGCAAATGTTGGCTATACTTGGCGCGCACCAGTTAGGTTATATACCATTTGTCATTTTGGGAATAATTGGCACGTTGATATTTGCTATTCCAAGCTATAAGTTCATTGAAAAACCTATGTTAGAATTGAAGAAAATTGTTCAGAAGAAGTCGTAAGTTGTGAGTCGAAACATTGTCTGGACTAGGATTTGTAGGATTAATGGATTGTAGGATTAGTTGTGACGTAATTAGGATTGGAAGTTGTCCGGACTAGGATTTGTGGGATTAAAGGATTGTAGGATTAGTTGTGTTGTATTGGAATTGGAGGTTGTCTGGACTTGGATTTGTGGGATTAAAGGATTGTAGGATTAGTTGTGACGTAATTAGGATTGGAGGTTGTCTGGACTAGGATTTGTGGGATTAAAGGATTGTAGGATTAGTTGTGTTGTATTGGAATTGGAGGTTGTCTGGACTTGGATTTGTGGGATTAAAGGATTGTAGGATTAGTTGTGTTGTATTGGAATTGGAGGTTGTCTGGACTTGGATTTGTGGGATTAAAGGATTGTAGGATTAGTTGTGACGTAATTAGGATTGGAGGTTGTCTGGACTAGGATTTGTGGGATTAAAGGATTGCAGGATTACTTTTGTTGTAATAGGATTGGAGGATGTCTGAACTAGGATTTGTTGGATTAAAGGATTGTAGGATTACTAATGCAGAATTACTATTGCAGAATTTGGATTTCTCGGTTAATTATTTTCATTAAATTTTTCACATTTAAAGAATACTATGAAATACGAAGAATTGACTCGTAAAATTATTGGTTGTGCTATGAAAGTACATAGCAATATAGGTAACGGTTTTCAAGAAGTGATTTACCAACGCGCACTTGCTATTGAAATGAAAAACGCTGAATTAAACTATCAGCGTGAAATGGAAATGAGTATATTTTATGAAGGAATAAATATAGGAACACGTAGAGTTGATTTCTTTGTAGAAGATACGATAATGGTTGAATTAAAAGCAATTATAAGGCTTGAAGAGGTACATCTAGCTCAAGCTATAAATTATTGCGAAGCATTTAATTTGCCGATTGGTCTCCTGATAAATTTCGGTAGCAAAAGTCTTGAATTCAAAAGAGTATATAATGTATCTCACCCTGAAAACAAAAAGAAAAGATTTTGAATAAAACAAAAAGTAAAAATCACAGTTCAATTTGTCTGGACTAGGATTTGTGGGATTAATGGATTGTAGGATTAGTGGTGTTGTAATAGGATTGGAAGTTGTCTGGACTAGGATTTATAGGATTAAAGGATTGTAGGATTACTTGTGTCGTATTGGGATTGGGATATTGTCTGGACTAGGATTTGTGGGATTAAAGGATTGTAGGATTACTTGTGTCGTATTGGGATTGGGATATTGTCTGGACTAGGATTTGTGGGATTAAAGGATTGTAGGATTACTTGTGTCGTAATTAGGATTGGAGGTTGTCTGGACTAGGATTTGTGGGATTAATGGATTGTAGGATTACTTGGAAAAAGTGATATTAAGTACAGAACCCAAGCAATTTTTTAAAATAGATGATTCTTTAATCCTATAATCTTTAAATCTTATAAATCCTAGTTCAGACAACTACTTAACACGACGAAAAATACTACACACGCCTTTTACGATTATATTATAATCTTTAAATCTTATAAATCCTAGTTTAGACAACTACTTAACACGACGAAAAATACTACTCACGCTTTTATGATTATCCTATAATCTTTAAATCCTATAAATCCTAGTTCAGATAACAAGTTAGAACGAAGAAAGAATATTACTCACGCTTCAAATTGTCTGGACTTTGATTTGTGGGATTAAAGGATTTTAGGATTACGTGGAAAAAGTGATATTAAGTTAAGAACCCAAACCATTTTATAAAGTAGAGGATTTATTAATCCTATAATCATTAAATCCAATAAATCTTAGTTCAGACAACAACTATATCCAGGTTATCAATCAATTCACATAACTCAAAGTATTGACAACGATATAAAAAAAAGCCCAATCTACGTTGGGCTTTTTTATGAAAGTCAAGGTCATTATTTATCGGATGGACCTGGTGCCATTGGAGTTTTAGGTTTCGTCTTTGCTTTCTTTTTTGAATTTGGATCTTCCTCTTCCTCATAATCACTCGGATGCTTACCGACGTCAAAAATTGAATTCAAATCAAATGATACACCGGCGCGGAAAGCAGGCTCGATTGCCCATGCGGTCAGATTATTTCCTTCTTTATCTAATTCACCTTCTTTGGCATTACGGAAAATAGCATCTGCCTGAATATCGATACAGAAGATTTTTGAGAGTGGAATTTTAAATCCTGCGCCAATATAACCACCTAATTCTTCAATGCTTTCAAGATTGAGTACTGTCTTGGTGGTGCCATTTAAGGTCAAATTAGTTTCCGAAATATCTTGTGTATTGTATCTCAGACCTGCACCAACATAAGGATGCATGTCACTTCCAAAGTGATAACGAGCTCCTAATTCAAGTATCCAGCCGCCAAGCTTTGATTCGAGAATGCCGATCGACCGTTCACTCGAATAGACAGTATCTTTATTAGTACTTATCTCTCTGAAATTAACTGAAGTAGAGAATGTAGAAGTTGACTTGCCGAAATATTGTCCGACTGAACCTGTAATTTGCCAATTTTCATCAATCATTGAAGAAATTGAAATAATTCCTTGCATACTAATATCATTTTCACTCTTTGTGGAATCTTCCGGTACGAAGAGAGAAATGACTGGTTTGGTGTAATAAAGCTGGCTGTAATTATCTATCATAAACATAATTCCGGCATTCCCTCCGATAGCACGACTTGCCCCTGTCTTACCATGCAAGATTACACCAGCGTTAATTCCGAGATCATATTTAGGCACAGGTTGTGCGCGAAGTGAATTGACTGACAGTGAAATGACTGACAGTATCAAAAAAAGGGAGAAAATTGTGTTCATGCAAAAACTCCAAAAGGATGTAAAAAAATTATAGATTGAATTGACAAAAGTATGAATTAACGGTAAAACTAAGAAAAAGAAGGTGAATAACCAACATACTGTGATAAAAGTAGAGTCAGAGAAATAAATATTTTTGAAAGGGAAGATAATAGACTTCTTTTTCCTTTTTCCCACAACCATAAAAAATTGTAATTTGCAGTCAAAATACGAGTGATACTACTATTGGATTCTTAAGTTGATGTTTCAATTTGATTCATTACTTGTAATCTACAGCGCACAGTACAGCATATAATCTGAAACTTTGAGGAGAAATTCATGCCCCAAATTACTATTGATGGTCAGCGTATCGAAACTTCTGCCGGTAAAACTATCATCGAAGCCGCTCAAGAAAACGGCATAACAATCCCACATTTTTGTTGGCATCCCGCCCTCTCCGTATCCGGTAACTGTCGTATGTGTTTAGTAAATACAGGATTCCCTCGTAAAGCTCCCGATGGAACTTTCGAGCGAGACGCTGATGGAAACAACGTTATAGGTTGGGGACCTAAGCTTTCCATCGCTTGTGCTACACCTGTAGCTGACGGTATGGTAATCGATACTCAAGGCGACAAAACAGAACATGCCCAAAATGCAGTCATGGAATTCTTGTTAATTAATCACCCGCTCGATTGCCCAATCTGCGATGAAGCAGGGCAATGTAAGCTCCAAGAATACGAATTTCTCCATTCCAAAGGAAAAAGCCGCTTCGACGAAAAGAAAAACCATAAAGACAAACGTGTTCCACTCGGACCAAATGTGATGTTCGACGCAGAAAGATGTATATCCTGCTCCCGTTGTATCCGATTCGCCGATGAAGTCGCCACCCAGCCTGTACTTACCTTCGTCGATCGTGGTGATCATGTGACAATCGAGACTTTCCCCGGAACACAATTCGACAGTCCTTATTCTATGAATGTGATCGATATCTGTCCGGTCGGTGCACTGACAAGTATCGATTTTCGCTTTACGTCCCGTGTATGGGAAATGAGCTTTACCGATTCGATTTGTCCCGGGTGTTCGAGAGGGTGTAATATCAAAGTAGGGGTAAGAAATAATGAAATTCTCCGCCTTGAACCCCGCACTAATATGCACGTTAACACCTATTGGATGTGCGATGATGCCCGACTGAATCAATATAAATTTGTTAATGAAAATCGTCTTTCCGGTGCCATGATACGTTCGGGTAATACCCTTGTACCTGCTACCTGGGAGATAGCAGCAGAAAAAGCAGCAAAATTACTCCATTCATATAAGCCATCGGAAATCATGATACTTGGTTCGGCTCGCGCTACCAACGAAGATAATTTCCTTCTCTCACGTTTATCGCACAAAATCCTCAAAACAACTCACATTGATTTCCTCCATCATACTGATAATGACTTTGCCGACAAACTCCTCCGCACGTCCGACCGCACAGCAAATGCTCATGGCGCGATGGAAATCGGAATCAAGCAGCATCATGGTGTATCGATGGATAATTTAGTCGAAAAAATTAAAAATCATTCGATAAAAGCAGTCTATGTGATTGATGAGCATGTAGCTGATAATCCGGAACTTGCAAACGCTTTGTCGCTTGTAGAATGTCTGATCGTCCATGCTTCGAATCCTACTTCTCTGACTATAATGGCGCATGTACTTTTTGCTACATCTACCTATGCTGAAACAGAAGGTACTTTTACAAATATGAATAAGCGCGTGCAATATCTCATGCCTGCTGTAGCAACTCTAGACAACGAACGTATCGCAGGACTTGAAATGAGTCGTTGGGATAAATTTGGTGCCCGCAATGATCGTTGGTCACAAGGTGTACGCCGAGATTGTAAGCCCGGTTGGGAAATCATTCAATTAATCGCTAATCATCTTGGTGCAGGATGGCACTTTTCCGATGCAGAAAGTGTTTTCAAGGAATTAAGTATCGACGTGAAAGGTTTTCATGGCATGAGCTACGAACTCTTGCAGGAATATCAAGGAATTACGTTAGGTACTACTGATCATTCAGATGTAAAAGCTGTTGTCTATGAGTCACATATATTTAAGCCGAATTGATTCAGAGTGTAATTAATCTCATTGAGAAATTGGTACCCACTCACATTGATTTAAAAATTGTCCAATTCATTTAATGGAACATTATGTCCCCTTTGCTTACTGATGTTTTGATTTTAGTGGCAAAAATCTTTCTTATCGTCAATGGCTTGCTCATGGCAGCAGCTTATTTGGTGTATTTTGAAAGGAAAATTTCTGCGTGGATTCAGAATCGTATTGGACCGAATCGTGTCGGACCGCTTGGACTGTTTCAGTCGTTTGCTGATGTATTCAAGCTACTGATGAAGGAAGATATCATTCCTGCGATGGCCGATAAAAAATTCCATTTTATCGCACCTATCATATCAATTGGCGTTGCAATGGCTGTTTATGCTGTTATTCCTTTTGGGGATTCATTCTTTATCGGTGACAAAGAAGTATTCATGACCGTGGCTCCCGGTATCAATATTGGGCTTTTATTTGTGCTGGCAATGTCTTCGGTCGGTGTCTATGGTATTACCCTCGCCGGATGGTCTTCGAATAACAAGTATTCATTGCTTGGGGGATTACGTTCGGCAGCGCAGATGATATCCTACGAACTCTCAATGGGACTTTCACTTATCGGCGTATTGATGATAGCAGGTTCACTTAATTTAACCGATATCGTTCATGCTCAATCCGGCGGTAAATGGAATATTTTCTTGCAGCCAATAGCGTTTATTATCTTTCTTGTAGCTTCTTTTGCTGAGACCAACCGAACGCCGTTTGACCTACCCGAAGCTGAACCCGAACTCGTTGGCGGATACCATACCGAATATTCAGGAATGAAGTTTGGTGTGTTTTTCTTGGCTGAATATGCTAATATGGTGACTGCTTCGGCGATGATGGTGCTTCTCTTCTTAGGAGGATGGGAAATGCCATTTCTCTATGAACAGCTTGCATTGCCTGTTGGTTCGCCGATTCTTGCTGCCGTACAATTTGGTGTATTTGCTGCGAAGCTTGTACCGATTTTATTTTTCTTCATCTGGGTGCGTTGGTCAATTCCACGCTTTCGGTACGATCAATTGATGAACCTCGGATGGAAGGTAATGCTTCCTCTCGCTCTTGCCAATATTTTGGTAACCGGTGTGGTGATGGTACTTCTCAAGCATTTTGGTTTTATAAATTGATTCTTGAAAATTAACAATACATTTCCCTTACTTGATTTGAATTTTGTGAAAGTAACAGTATGAACGTCGAGAAAAACACTGAAAAAAATCGTCTTAACTTTTGGGAAAGAATATACTTACCTGAAATAGCCCGCGGCCTGGGACTGACCTTTAAGCAAATGCTCAAGCCCAAAATGACACGTCAGTATCCTGAGGAAAAATGGGAACCCACCGGCTCATATCGTGGTCGTCCTGTCCTTGTCCTCGAGGAAGATGGCGAACGCTGTGTGGCATGTAGTCTGTGTTCACGTGTTTGTCCTGCTTTAGCTATTGAAGTACAAGCAGGTGAGACAACAAAGGAAAAAGAACGTTATCCGGTAAAGTTTGAAATTAACATGCTTCGCTGTATTTATTGTGGCTTTTGTGAGGAAGTATGTCCGGAAGAAGCAATAATCATGAGTAAAGATTATGAATTGATTTTTACAAATCAAGAAGATGCTATTCTTGGGAAAGACAAGCTGTTAATTCCTATTGCACAGCTTCAAGATCGACTTGAATTCTTGAGACAATACAGGTAGTATTCTGACGAGAAGTAGCAATGTATAATACATCAAGAGCCACTTGCACCATAGATTTTGCCGGTGGCTTTTCTTTTGTTTGGTTACTGTATATATTTGATGTAAATTGTTCATAATAATTTAGGTTGTACAAAATAGAGTCATTTTTACCATTATATTAAAGAGGCAAGTATGTTTCTCGCAATCGTTGGAATTATCGTTTTTGTTATCGGTATGGGCGCTGCAAAATCTGACTCGCCAGGACTATACAAGTTTCGTAATTTTCTCAAGCTCGGAGGAATCCTCATTCTAATTATTGGTGTGCTTACTGCCGGAGTTCGACAAATACCTGCCGGTACCGTAGGCGTAATGTCTCTCTTCGGAAAAGTACAAAATGAAGTGCTCGGAGAAGGCTTGAATGTCGTCAATCCGCTCATGAGTGTCAATCAAATGGAAGTGCGGACGCAGAATTATACAATGTCTTCCATTCATGACGAAGGTCAAAAAGATGGCGATGACGGTATTCGTGTGATGAGCAAAGACGGACTCGAAGTGATGCTTGACCTTACGGTATTGTATCGGATATCACCTGCTTCTGCTCCAAAGATTTATCAAGATCTAAGTCTAGACTATGAAAACAGATACATCCGCGGTGTGGCACGTACTCGTATTCGAGAAGGTGCGACCGGCTTTGTAGCGACAGACTTATATTCTCAAAAAAGAAAAGAATTTGAAAGTTCAATTCGTACTTTGCTCGAAGCTGATTTTTCTAAAAAAGGATTTGTCTTGGAACAATTACTTGTGAGAAATATCACACTTCCTGCCTCAGTCAAAGAAAGTATCGAACGTAAAATCAATGCCGAGCAAGATGCCCAACGGATGGAATATGTGCTTGCAAAAGGACGCCAGGAAGCAGAGTTACAACGTGTCGAACCGCAGGGAACAGCCGACGCACAGAAAATCCTCAGTGAAGGATTGAACGAAAAAGTGCTCCAATATGAAATGATTAAAGTCCAAAAAGAGCTCGTCAATTCACCAAATTCCAAGCTCATCATCATGGGAGGCGGGAAGTCGAATACTCCAATTATTCTTGATGGAAAGTGATAGATTCCAAGCATAAATATGACATTATTCGCAGCTCAATTCTTGTAAATAAAGACAAGAACACTGTCAACAATTAATGAAATGTACCTGATATTTTAGCACTATAAAATTATGCTGAGCAATGAATTAGATAAAGTACTTCAGAGGTTCTGGGATGTAGTTAAAAAGTCCGGCGAGTTAATCGTATCCCTTCAAGAAGACAATGCATCACTTTCTCAAAAAGTGGCGGGGATTGAGGATTTATTCGACGGAAAAAAACTAGAACAAAACGCTCTCAACAATCGACTGAAAGAACTCCAAGACCAGATTGACGGGTATGAAGTTCGTATGAAGCTCGTAGCGGAACACGAAAAAAATCAACAGGATTTAGTCGATTCGCTCGAGGAAAAGAAGAGGAGAATCGGTGAATTACTCGATGAATATTCGACATTATTTACGGAAAAAACATCCGTTGACACGCGTTTAGAATCATTACTCGGCGTCGAAGCGCAGAATCATGAAGCATTCAAAAAAATTGAACTCCTGGAACGTGAAAATGAAAAGTTGCGACAGCATGTCGAAGAAGTAAAGGATTTTGAAGCGAATCGTGAAATTATACAAAAAGAACTCGCCAGACGTAATGTCGAGGTCAGCTCACGAATTAATGAAACGCAAGAACTCAAAAATCAAGTCGCCGATCTTGAAAATAGTTTGTTCGAAATCCCTAAGCTGAAATCTATCCTTGAAGAACGAAATGAACAAATTGAGACGCTTACTGCCGAACGTGACAATCTCCTCACAACTCACGAAAAAGCTGCTGAATATTCTAAAAATTTAGAAGAAATCACTGTAGCAATCCGTACCTATCAAGAGACAATTGAAGTACTTAGCGCGAAAAATATTTCGCTGGAAGAGGAAATAGTCACTGCCCAAGCTCGTATTGAAACCTTAGTTGCAAAATTAGATTCAGAGAGCTCAGTTCAAGAAAAGCTGCACATTGATCTTCGGTCAGCACGAGAATACGAAGAGCAAATTTCCCGCCATCTCGCTGCGTTGGATGAATATTCCGGTCAGATTTTGGAACTCAAGCGCCAAAAAACTGAGGTAGAGAGAACACTTTCTGAAACACAGTCGTTGCTTTCAGCATCGGAAACATCTCTTTCGACGGAACGTGTTAGATTACAAGAACTTGAAGAAAAGCATGCTTCGCTTACATTGCAAATTGTAACCGTAAGTAATGAATTTGCTGATTGTAAAGAACAATTGGATACTGAGCTGAAAACCAAGCTTACGTTAGAAGAAAATATCAAATTGCTTGATAATAGAATAGTCGAATTGTTGATTAATGGTGAAGCATTGAGTGGGCAGCTTGGAGAAGTGAATGAACAATTAGCCGTGAAAACAGTCGAATACAAACGTTCGGAAGCGAAAGCTGAAGATTTACAATCAGAGCTTGAAGAAGCGACGATAAGTTTACAACAAACCAAGTCATTGTATGATTCTTTAGCACTGAAATGTAAAGAAGTTGAACATGAATTAATGCTTGAAAAGTCAATTCATGCATCCTTGGATTCTAGAATTATCGACTTGACAGAATCCATAACGACCGAACGTGCTACTTCGACTGTCTTACACGATCAAGTCGAGAGATTAAAAGGAACTACAACTGATCTTGAAAAGAAGCTTTCTGTAAAAATCGATGAACTTTTACAATCGCATACAGCAGTCGAGGCATTACGTTTGCAGCTTAGTACAGCCGAACAAGAACTCACGAATACTATAGCTGAATACGATACTATTCTCAAAGCTAAGCAAAGCACAGACAATGAATTACGTAAAGAATCCGAACTCCGGCATTCTCTCGAAATTCAATCGCAACAATTACTGTCACAGATTACTTTGGCGCAGGATGATGAGTTAAAACTTAAAGATGAAATTGAAGCAATCGCACTTTCGAAAGCTGAGATTGCCGAGAAATTACAAAGCTCATTAGCAGCACATTCTAAGTCTGAAGCAATGGTCGCAGATTTGAAAATTCAACTGCAGCAAAAGTATGAAGAAGTGACGAGGATGTTTGATGAACTCGAGAAAATCGCATTAGTCAATGCCTCTGTCGATGAACAAATTGCACTCGAAATCGAAGCAAGAACAAAGGCAGAATCGCGCATGACAGAGCTTTTAGCTAAATATGAACATGCTGAAAACGAACGATCAAGTTTGCAGGATGAAATTGAAAAAATAGCATTGGCGAAGAGTGAGATCGAAGAAAAATTAGATCAGGCAGCGATTATTAAAGGCAATGCAGAAGCAGGTCGAAAAGAAGCTCAATCAAAGCTTACGGCAACGGAAAAAACACTCCAACAAGTGCGAGATGAAATTGAAAAAATTGCCCTTGCTAAAAGTGATGTCGAAGATGAACTATCGCAAGAAAAAAACCTACGACTACACGCAGAAAGGAAAGCTAAGGAATTGCAAGTAAATATATCTCAAGCAGATAAGAAAAATCAATCCCAGCTTGAAGTTATTGAGTTGTTAAAATCCAAAAGTAAAACGAAAGAACCACAAGGAAAGACTACATCCAAAAAACCTAGCTCAACAATAGAAACCGATGAAAAAGTCGATGAGTTTGAGAATAAAAAAGCTCAAGTAGTTGGGAAAATAGGAGATATTTTGGCTCGCCTCGAAAAATCATTGCAATAATTCACGTAACTTGTTAAAAATCAATCATCAGACAATTCTTAGACAACATACTATGACTACAGATCGCAGAAAATTTATTAGTTCAGCCTCCTTAGCAACCCTCGCTTTGACTTCTTCTGCATTTGCAGCTGAGGCGCCAATTCTACCTGAAGACCAAAAATCACTCGGAAGTACAACCAAGCACGAATTACCAACATTGCCATATTCATATAATGCTCTCGAGCCGTATATCGATGCGCAAACAATGGAAATACATTATACGAAACATCATAAAGCGTATGTCGATGGGCTCAATAAAGCCGAAGCTGAAGTCGCCAAAGCGCGTGCTGCATCAGACTTTGCTCTCATTCAACATTGGTCGAAGCAATGCGCTTTTCATGGCGGTGGGCATTTTCTTCATTCGATGTTTTGGAAAGTAATGGCACCGAACGGAAAAGGCGGCGGCGGCGAACCTACCGGTAAACTAGCCGATAAAATCAAAGAAGATTTTGGAAACGTTGAAGCTTGTAAAAAGCAACTCAGTGCAGCAGCAATAGCAGTAGAAGGAAGCGGTTGGGGATTACTCCATTATCGGGCATCAGACCAACGCTTGATAATTGGTCAAGCGGAAAATCAACATAAATTGTCGTCGTGGGGAGTGATTCCAATCTTGGGAATAGATGTGTGGGAACATGCCTATTACCTCAAATATCAAAATAAAAGAGCTGATTATGTAGCCGCTTGGTGGAATGTGGTTAATTGGACGGAAGTGGCGAAAAACCTTGAAATTGCAATGAAGTAAGTAATTGAGAGAATAGATAATTAAAAGCCAAATTGATGATTAGTCAATTTGGCTTTTTTTCTGAAAATAAATGAAAAACATAGATTCAGGTCGTAGGGGCGAATTGAATTAGCCCTGGTCGTGCTTGGGGGTGAGGCAAAAGTGATTCGCCCTACGATGGAATCTGATAACTAAACCACAAAAATGTCTGATTATACAAAGATTCTAAACATTTATCGTTGGCTCTAGTGTTTGCAACATCTCATCACCCGGATAATACACTCTTTCTAAAAACAAACCGGAAGGCGGAGAAGTAAGTTGTGCGGGGTCGTTCGAATACGTGCGTAGATAATTCTGAACTTGTGCAATTGAAAGCTTTCCTCGACCGACCTCTGCGATTGTACCGACTAATCGTCGGACGAGATTCCAGATAAAATGTGAACCAACGATACGAATGAGTATCAAATCACCGTGTTCCTTAAGTAATACTTCTTCAATCTTGACTTTGGTTGACTTTTGTTCCGGATCATCGGCTGTAAACGAACGGAAATCGTGCATGCCTTCGAATAATGCTGCTGTCTGCGTCATAAGATTGAAATTCAACCGATCCTTTATCCACCACACATACCGTTTACCAAAAGCTGTGCGTCGGCGAGAGATTTGATAAAGATAGCTTCGAGCGATGGCGTCGTGGCGCGCGTGGAACTGTTTGTGCGTCTTTTCGACTTCAAGAATATTTATATCGGCAGGAAGCAAGTCATTTGTTTTCATACGGATAATTTCAGGTGCAAGCATAGATGGCACTTCGAGGTGGGCTACTTGTGCGAGTGCATGGACGCCTGCATCGGTTCGACCCGAACCGTACAGTTCGAAATTTTCGGTATTGAAGACTTGCTTCATTGCTCCTATTAGTTCACCTTGGACTGTTCGTGCATTCTTCTGCGCTTGCCAACCGGAGAAACGGGTTCCTTCGTATTCGAGATAGATTTTAAATCGTGACATTGATTGAGTCGAAATTCTAATAAAATAAAAAGCCGGAACTGTTCATCCACAGCTCCGGCTGACGGTAAATACTCATGCAATTTACTACTTTTGAGTCGGAATGCGTACCGGACCGACATCTTTCTTGACCGGCTTGAGGGTATGAAGATAATTCCAGATTGCTTTAAGGTCGTTTTCGCTCATTTGCTTAAACATCATCCACGGCATAGAAGAGCCATCAGTTTGAGCGCCTGAATGAAAACGATTGTAAAACTGTTCAAAGTTCCAATTGACGAGATGTCCTGTTTCTTTATCAGGCGTCAAATTGCGTGATACATACGTAAAAGCTGGGTCAGTCTCACTCGGCATCATGAATCCACCGGAATAATACTCACCGATGTATCCGCCTGTTTTCAAATCGCGATCTGTGTGGCAACCTCTACAATTGGCTACATTATTAGCTAAGTATTCACCATATTTAGCAGTTGTGTCGGGTATGTTGGATAGAGAACGTGTAGCAGTAGTCGAACCCATCGGTTTTATTACAAATGCTTTAATTGCATCGCCTATAAAATTAAACTCATGATTAGCGACTGAATTTTTCACAGGTGTCGTCGAACGTAGATAGCTGATAATTGCCGTCAAATCTTCATCGCTTGCATCATAAAAATTCATAAAATCGAAGATTGCTCGACCATCTGATCCTACTCCGTATCGAAGCGTACGAGCGATTTCCTGGTCCGAAAGTCGCCCGATACCGGTTTCTTTGTCATTAGTAATATTGCGCGTCCGAACGACGCCAAATGGCAAAATGAATTCACGACCACCTTTTAAATCAACGACTTCACCACGGAACATTGCAGCAGTGTCGGCCATGCCACAATGGCAACCTGCGCAATGTGCAGGACCATACGCTAAATACTTGCCTCGGGCAATAACAGCGCTATCGGTGCTAGCTTTGATATTCGGAAAAGGCGCATCAAACGTACGATTTCGCCTAGCGAATACGAGAATAACGATGATGACTATCAACGACCCGAGAACGATTCCGAGCCATTTGAGAATTTGTAACAGTACTTTCATATCAATCCTTTATTACTATAAAAAAAGCCGTTAACCGGCAGAATTAATCGAAAAAAAATATGATGTAACAAGTAAGTACATCAACGCATTCGAAAATAATCACAATTGAAGAAATTACCAAGTAAAATATGAAGTGGTTTGCCAAATAGTGCAGAATGTAAAATTTTCGATTGTAGAGAGAAATCTCCTTTACTAAAACACGAAAAGAGGTGTTTCTGTAACTATTAATATTTTAAAAAGATAACAACCATGATTGTATTGTATCACGTTTGTAAACAATATAGTTATTCTAACGAAATGTAATTAAATAGTTAAAAGTAATACTACTATAGATCATGGAAAATGAAAGTTCTTGTAGCTACTCTTTCAGAAATATGGTGAGAATTAATTTGTGCTCAAAAGATCTAACTGTATGCTACTGTAACAAAATTTGATAAATTAAAGAAATACTATGGTCGTTTGAAAAATATTGACAAAATTGCAGGTAATAAATCAATCGTTACTCTCGTATTTTTTCGGAATGTGTGCATGAAATCACTTTGTACTTATTTAATACTCTTCTCTATAGCGACTTTTACCGCCGTCGCCCAGCCCAAAATCTCCTATATCATCCCCGATATCGGCGCGATGAACATGAATACATACGTCGAAATTATCGCTCCAAATTCCGCAATCGGTACTTTCGGCAAGGATGGATTGTATCTCAACAACTCAAGCGATGCCGTGAGAGTAGAATGCGCTACATTATTTGATACCAACAAGATAGTCATTGGTCCAATAGTCGTGAGCTGGAATGGACGTTTAATTTCCACCCAAATATTTGTGCGGCCGACTAATCCAATTGGAGCACCGAATTCAGCTAATTGGCAGAATCTCGTTCAAGATTGGCGCATACCTATAAAGGTGTTTGCAGGAGGACAGTATTCGAATGTAGATACTTTCTATATTGTTCAGCCGTATGCCTTCGGCGATAAACGTTCTAATGCAGAACGAGTCCTTGGTGATGGTTCTCTTGGCTTTCGTTCTCGAAGAGGAGCAATGCTCGTCGATCGTATGCTGCTTGGTGATGGTACTTATACTGTGTCAACCAAGGATTGCGACCCAATTACGACCGGAAATCAAGGGTATTTGCCATGTATTATCCTTAGTAAAGGACAAATAAAAGGTACTCAGAATACGATAATTTCTGTTGATGCAGAAACTAATGGAACTGGTAATGCAGGTGCGGGAGGTGGTGGAGGTGCAGGAAGATTTTGTGATAATGGAACAACAGCTGGGATCAACAAAACAGATGGTGGTAATGGATATACAGGTGGATCAGCTGGAGGTGTAAATATGTCTGCAGTGCTGCAACAAAATAGGTCTGCTCAAGTTGGAAGTTCTACTGGTGGTTTATTTAAAGGGAAAGCTGCTAGTTTAAATGAAACTTTTGGTGGTGATACTTCTATAATATATGAATCTGGTTGTGGTGGAACAGGTCATCCTTTTGGTACATCTGGAAGTATTTGTGTAAATGGTGCGAATTGTGCTCCTAAAGGAGGTAATGGAGGTGGTAGTGGAGCTAAAGATAATGAACCAGGGGGAGGAGGAGGATTTGCAACTATAGGAAATAGTGCAATCTCGAGGAATAATGGAGGAGAAATAATTGGGAATTCATGTATTGTACCATTTGGTGGTGGAAGTGGAGGAGCAAGTGGGAATCCTCAAGCATTTTTAATAACTTCGGGATGTTCAGGTGAAGGTGGCGGTGGAGGTGGAGCGATTTCTATTTATGGTTATGAAGTAAGTAATTTACAAATTAATTCAATAGGTGCAAATGGAGGTGCTAAATCAGGCACTGCGGCACAAACATCTGCAGGTGGGTCAGGGTCAGGTGGTGGAATCACCTTGATGAGCAAGACCTTAATGTCCAATTGCAATATGATCAATGTTTCCGGAGGCTCCGTTTCAAATTCTCCAACAGGAGGAGCAGGCAGATTCCGACATGACGCTCCAAATATGATACCTCCTGTTACTTCAAATTTTTCAGGTTCATTGTATCGGGGGCATACTACTGATACTACTACTACCATACAACGTCTTGCGACTATTCCTGTCAGTTCCAATGGTCAAGTGTTTTTGTTTTTTCTCAAACCTGAAGTTGGTGATTGGATTCTCTATGATTCGACAAATGGCGTTACCGGAACCTATAATAAAGTAATAGACTTAACTAATATTTCGACCTATCCTCAGACTCGATATTATTTGGTGATGATGCAGAGAATTGTAGGGCCGAGTACAGCACAATTCACAGCCGAACCCGACCTCGTGATGTCTCAAGCGGCCGCAAATATACTCCGCATTGCAGACCAACCAATTATCGCCAGTGATACTGTACGCACACATCCTACTATCATCTGCCCATCCGATGTGTTTTATGATACTCTTTATGTTAAAAATGAAGGTACGACTGTTCTCAACATAAATGCGGCGACTTTTAAAAGAGGGGATCAAGGGTTTACGCTTATTTCTCCTCCACAATCGAGTATTCCCGGATTTCAAATTCCATCCATCAAAGGGTTTGGGAATCCTGCCGAATTTATCGTTCAGTATAGTCTGCCACCCGTTCCGGGTGTTCAATTCAATGATACATTAATTATCATAAATAATGACCCTGAGGTCGGAAAATCTCCTTGGAAAGTAAGCTATAGCGCGCAAAAAGACTCAGTAGCTATGGCATTTTTAGACCTTTCTTTGAATGCTCAAATCGATACGGTCGATTTTGGTAAAGTTTGTATTGGTCCCAGTCAAGAGAAATTATTTTCTGTGAGTTTGCTGAATAGGTCTCCGTTAGTCTTTACTGTTAATGATCTTATACTTGCTGATCAATCTAATTTTTCAGCAATTATTCCAAGTATCACAATTCCTATAGGCTCTTCAAAACCTATCGATCTGAAATTTAAAGCACGTTCGCGCGGAAAATTAGAAACCCGGCTCATCGCAAAGATTAATAAATGCGGTTCAGCAGATACGTTGGTAATACTGGCTGAAGGTATCGAAACAAATTTGAGCTTCACCGGCACAGGACAATTTTCGAATGTAAAAGTAGGTGACACAAAGCAAATCACCATCATCCTAAAAAATGAAGGCAGTGAAGTGGCGAGTTTGCAGAATTTTCCTGTTCTACCTGCTCCTTTTCGCATCGTAACCACCATCCCATCTCTCCCAATTATTCTCCCAGCCGGTGGTGAAGTCGTCATTACCGTCGAATATGCTCCAACTATTGAAGGCGACGACTCTGCTGCACTAGTAGCAGTATCTCTTTTTCAGGATGGAGGTTGCAGTGATACAGCGAAAATTTTACTTGCAGGTAAAGCTATCTCTTCACAAGTAAATATTTCAAAACCTTCTCTCGATTATGGTCTTGTGCCACGATGTGAGACAAAGCTTGATTCGGTGCAATTGATGAATACCGGTATTGCTTCACTTATTATCGGTGAACGTGCAGTAATTACCGGTACGAATGCTTCTGCATTTTCCATTGGCACACAACCACAACCGCCAATTACATTGAATACCAATGATATAGCCGTTTATACAGTACTTTTCTCACCGAATTTTGGCGTGAGCGGTCTTAATACTGCGATATTGACTATTAAAACCGACGATCCCAAGAATCCTCGAATCGATATTCCAATCAGCGCTATCTCACAATCTGTCCAAGTACCTGTACCGACGTATCTTAACGGCGGAACTGTACCTATCAATTCAACGGCAAGTTTATCATTTCCCTTGACTAACAATGGTGGTTTCACCGCACGATTGAAAAATGTCATCAGTACACATTCGACTGTCAATCCAACAGGTGCTACAATTGGCTCGACCGGTACTGTAGGGTGTTCGGTTAATTTCCTCGTCAAATCCGCAGGGATCGTCCGTGATTCTTTATTTTTTGTTTTTGACCAACCGTGCATCGATACGCAACTTCTCATTATCGAAGTCACGGGAATTGAAGCGGCACTCAGCTTTAGAAACGAACTAAATTTCGGTGATGTCGCTTCCTGTGAGACAAGGGTGGATACGGTGTCGTACTCCAATACCGGAACCGGTGATTTGACAATTACTCAAATGGCAATTCAGGGAATTGACGCCGGGGTTTTTCGATTCGGAACGCCACTTGCTCTTCCGTTTACTTTAGTTGCAGGCACTACTGTTTCACGAGAAGTAATTTTCGATCCATTGCTGACAACCGATGGACCAAAAACAGCGCAAGTCATTACCAAAGCGATAATTAATGGTGTTACTACCGATGTAGTGACGTTATTGCGTGGTGAACGTAGAAGTGCAATATTAGCAGCACCCGAACAAATTACTTTTGGGGGAATTGAAACACAATCTACGGTTACACAACCGCTTACACTTAAAAACAACGGAACACAAACAATCGTTATTTCAGGTTCGAGATTTAGTGTTGGTGGAAATGATTTTACAGCTACACTTGAGCCGCCATTAACCTATCCATTAACATTAGCTCCCGGTGATATTGCAACACTTCTCGTCACATTCGCTCCAATTCTCGAGCGTTCGTGGGTGGACACTTTGCGATTCACACTCATGCAACCTTGTGCAGATGAACGGCTTGTAATCGTGACAGGTACAGGACTTCCAAGCGTCCGTACCGTTGTACGATTACCGATAGATACTTCCGTCAGTCCCACTGCCATTGATTATGAAATTCCGATTGTCGTTTCGCTCAACCCACCTTCGCTTTCACTCAGACAAGTTTCCTTTACGGCTGAATTTGAATGTTCAAAACAGATTTTCCTTCCATTATCGGTATCGCGAGGGAAATTGACATCGACAATAAACCCCATCTCCGGCAAACGAAATGTAGTGATTGATGTGTCGGGAATTGACGTGACCGCTGCAACACCAATACTTGTACGCGTGCGTGGAAACGCACTTCTAGGCAGTATCGAAAGTGATTCGCTCACCTGGAAAAAATTTAGATGGACAGCAGGAACTACTGCGCAAGTAGATAGTACGATTGATGGTTATCTCGCTCTTACTCTCTGCGACGCCGGAGGAAAACGCTTGATATCCGATACTCTGAAAGCATTTGGATTGTCAATTGTATCAAGTTCGAATTCCAGGGATGTCTCTGTGTCGGTCGCTACTGTCGAGCTCGGTAAACATACAATAGAAATTCTCAATACTAATGGACAATTGATTTATTCAAACGAATGGGAAGAGATTGACAGAGGAAATGCAGGCGTATGGAAAGAAATTCCAATCGAATCGGCTGGCTTATCAAGCGGGATGTATGTCGCCGTCTTCAAAACGCCTACTAAAATTAAAACAGAGAAAATCGTAATAGTTCGGTAAGTCATTCATTCACCTGAAATTAATCGTAGAATATGAAAGTTTGTAAGTATATATCGATAGTGATGTGTTGTTTTGGAATGATTGTATCAATAGGTCTTTCCCAGGAATCTCAAGATATAAAGCCGAGAGAACCATTGTATTACTTGGGACTGTATGGCGCATACAATCGCACTATACACACAGCAGACTTTAGGGAATTACCCGGATTCCCAAATTGCTGTCCGAAGTTTGCCACGACTACCGGCAGTGGAGTATCGTTCGGTGGATTGATTGAATTCGAACTCACGCCTTTTATCAAATTACAAACACGCGTTGGTTTCGGCACATTTGGCGCAGATTTCAGCGTACCCGAAACTATTGGTAATACACCAATTACACAAAATGGACGCGATACGACCACACCGATTACCGTTGCTCATTTTCTAGGATCGACGATTAATGCAGTCAGCATCGAGCCTACCGTCGCTTTGAAATTTCTCGGTGGATTGTACAGCAGAGTAGGCTTAATGCCGGATATTTACTTGCAGGTAATTTCGTGCAACGTGAAACGATAGTGACACCTGAAAATGTCGTGTTTCAGAATTCGGGAAAATCTATTCGGAATGAAGCAACCGGTGAAATACCTGAACTCAGCAAACTGCAATTTGCGGCTGTAATTGGAATTAGCTATGAAGTGCCTATTGGGAGCGGAGCGTTTATTGAGCCGGATATTCGCTATGCTCTGCCGTTGACGAGCATTTCCGGTGTGACGTGGAAAGTAAATAATCTGCAATTCGGTGCATCATTAAAATTTCCAATATTTCCGGCACCACAGATTACAATTTTACGAGATACGATTTATAAAAGAGATACGAATGTTGTTGCTACACTTGGACTTACTAAAGTCAGAATTACGAGACAAAAATCAGACATTGACTTTAAATCCGTTCGCGAGGGCAACGTAGATCATCAGACCACAACCATTACCGAGAATTTCCTCAAAGAAATTCCCCTCAATTCAAAGTTCGAAATGTCTGTTTCGGTTGTTGGAATCGAAAAAAATGGAACACGTCAGTCGCAACCAACAATTAGAATTGAGGAAATTGAAACCGAAGAAGGATTCCCACTGTTGCCTCATGTGTTTTTTATCGAAGGTAGCACAATGCTCAGTCAGACGGATGTGCATCAGCTCACGCCTGAGAAGGCATCGAAATTCAGCGAAGAACAATTACCGCGTAATACCCTTGAAATATATAAAGATATGTTGAATATAATTGGGTCGCGTATGCAGCTCTACCCTACAGCAT
Organism: Ignavibacteria bacterium; assembly: GCA_016720145.1. Lineage (GTDB taxonomy): Bacteria > Bacteroidota > Ignavibacteria > Kapaibacteriales > UBA961 > JADJXV01. Next base: position 199,586 of record JADJXV010000001.1, read on the forward strand.
CAATTACGATTACCGGCACGAACAATACCATCAATACAGACAAAACCACTCCTAATTTATCGCTTGATCGCGCTGAAACGGTTCGGAAATATTTACAATCGGCATGGAGTATCGCGCCAGAACGTATAAATACAGCCGCTCAGAATTTACCGTCAAATGCTGCCAATAATACAGCCGATGACGGGCAAGCTGAAAATAGGCGAGCGGAGATTACTTCAACAGAAACAGAAATTCTCAAGCCGGTGATTTTGAGAGAAATAGTTCGGACGCTACACCTCCGTATCTTGATATTATGCCAAATATTGTATCCGATTCCGGAGTGAAAAGCTGGGCGATGCGCGTCGAACAAGACAACCAAATCCTTCGAACTTATCAAGGGAAGGGTATGCCGGGAGTTCAGCGGTGGGATATTCTCGAGAACCCACAACCAATGGTAGAATCTCCGGCAAAAGTAACACTCGAAGCTGTTGATGTATTAGGAGTTAGGAAGTCAGTCGATACGACGGTTATAGTCAAACAGCTCACCATTCGAAAAAAACGTGAAGAATTACATGACGACAAAAAGATCGAACGTTTTTCACTCATCGTGTTTGACTACAACAGCGCAAGTTTGTCGAAGCTCAACAAACAAATTTTAGAAGATGTCAAGCGGAGAATAATGCCGAATTCAAAGGTGACGATTGCAGGATATGCCGATAGAACCGGTGAACAGGGATATAATCTCGAGCTTGCGTCACGGCGGTGCACCGAAGTGCAGAAATTCTTAAATGTACCGGTAGAAAATGTAACGCTCTTGCCAAAAGGTAGCAGTGAATTAGTTTATGACAATACCACACCGCAAGGTCGGAGCTATTCTCGTACAGTGCAAGTAGTTATTGAAACGCCGGTGAAATAATCTGGGAGAACTAATTATGCCGTCGAATGATAGACTAAAAACAGTATTTATTACAGGCGCCGGTAAGCGATTAGGTCGCGCGATGGCACTTTATTTCGGAAAAATGGGATGGAATGTAGGTGTCCATTTTTCTTCGTCGTATGATGGCGCGAATCAAGTAGTGAAGATGATTGACCAAATAGGTGAGATCACTAATGGTCAGCGTGGAATAGCACTTCGCGCAGATGTACGCTCCAAAGCACAACTCGAATCGGCATTTGATGCTTGCACTCGCCACTTCGGAGCGCCTCCGGATGTACTGGTCAATAATGCAGGAATTTTTCCTCCGCCTGCGCCTATTTCAAAAATTACGAGAGCATCATGGGATGAAGTGTTTTCGGTCAATGTAGCCGGTGAATTTGTCGCCGCGCAGCTTTTTTCTGCCATTGCTCCTGAAAATGCACGAATTATCAATATCTCTTCTCTTGGCGGACTCGAAGTATGGAATAATCGCTTGCCGTATAATGTATCCAAATCTGCTGTCATTCATCTCACAAAAGCACTTGCCCGCGAACTTGCTCCGAAAATATCCGTTAATTGTATTTGCCCCGGTGCTATTTCAATGCCCAATGAACCCTCCGTAAGTGATGCTTCGATGATTGCGCCTGCACGCATTCCGATGCAACGTCATGGTTCGGCAGAAGATGTGTGTGAAGCAGTCTATTTTTTTGCTACCTGTACTCAATATATTACCGGTCAAATTCTTACCGTCGATGGCGGTTACCACGATGCACGATAAATTTTCAACTGAAATACCTGAAAACACATGTATAATATTTCTTAATTTTGAAGTATAATACTCCGTTTGGCACTTTGAAAGCTCCAATTCCATGTCCACTCCGCAGATAGAAACTGAAATAATTACGTCGAATTTCCCGGAGTTAGATGCGTTATTCCGCCTCCTCGACGACCCTGATTCGGAAGTGTCACTGGCAGTACAAACTAAATTTTTGGAATACGGTGGCAAGATAGTACCCGAACTCCGCCGATTACTCGACAATGATCCAAGTGTTTATACTCGAAGGAATTGCGAACAAATCATTCAGACATTTCAGCTCCGGGCGCTCGATGATCTCAAACAATCCATTACCATTGCCCGCCTCTCCGACACCGATATCGACCTCGAAAAATCAGTCATACAACTCTCAGAATTCGGTTACCCCGAGACCAATCCCGCAGAAATTTCCCTTCGTTTGGATGAAATCGCACTCGACGCTCATCAAAGCTTTATTCGCAATACCAGCACAAACGAGCTCACCCTCTTAATGAGCCTGAACGACGCGTTTTTTGAACAAACAGGTTTTCGTGGTGCGACTCCCGAATACAAGCCCGAACATTCCTATTTTCATACACTCTTCAAGGGGAAAAAGGGGATACCGATTACCCTCAGTGTTGCCTATATTTTGGCAGCTCAGCGTGTGGGAATTGAGCTTGAAGGGATTGGCATGCCGTTGCATTTTATCGTGTATCATCCTATACTTCATGTATTTATCGATGTATTCAATTTTGGAGTGTTCATCAGCCGCGAGGACTGCAAGCATTTTATCAGCCGTTCTAATTTTGACTATAATGATTCCATGCTGGAGAAAATCCCGAATACTGCTATACTTATCAGGATGATACGCAATTTGATCTACGCTCATTCCCGGAAAAATGAACATTGGGAATCGGACGCGCTTCAGGCGGCGCTTGATGAGATATTGAAGTGAAAAGAAGTTGGGTGCGCGTAGGGGCGAATTGCTTTCGCCCCAGTCGTGCAGGTAGGGCGTTAGATTAAAATCACGTAGGGGCGAATTGCATTCGCCCCAGTCGTGCAGGTAGGGCGAATCCGATTTCCTCTGTCGTGCGAGGCAGGGGCGAATGCAATTCGCCCCTACGATAATATATCTAATAAAATAATGTGGTTATACGGTAAATAAAGTTCATATTTTATGCAGGAGAAAAGACATGCAAGCTGAATTACAACAACTCGAAGACATGAAACGCGATCAGATTATCAATAGCAAAGGTGTTTCATACCTTGAATTTAAAAATCCTTAACTCCAAATTACGCAGTAGCTTGGCGAGATATATGTCTCGGCTATCTGGCGCTCATCTTTACCGGCTATGGGGCTGTGTATATGGACCGCTTTTATCCATCGAGCTGGATGCCACTGACCATCATTGTCTGCGCAATGCTTTTTGGGTATATTCATCAGTATATTCAGCTCTTTTTGCATGAAGCTGCGCATTATAATCTCGCCAAAGACCGGAAGAAAAACGATAAACTTGCTAATATCTTCATCGGTTCGCTGGTAGGGCAGGATATCAAAATGTACCGTCCGATACACCTCTTACATCACCGCAATCTTGGCACACCGGAAGATACCGAACATTCTTATTTTGATGCACTTACGTTGAAATTCATATTGGAATCGCTAACAGGAATACGTGTTATAAAAGTATTGATGAATCGTGAAAAGACCCTGCAAGCAAGACCAACTCCTGCGGGTGATGAACCAAAGAAAAGTACATTTGGTTTGCAGTTTATCCTCGGTGCGCTCATTAATGGTACAATTGTCGTCGGCGCGGCTCTTCTCGGTTGGTGGTCACTCGCAATTTCCTGGTCCGTTGGCTTTTTAATTGTCTTTCCGTTTTTTGGTTCGGTGCGTCAATTGCTCGAACATCGCAGCGAATCCGCTCAAAATTCCGTTGATTACTCCAAAACCGCTCACGGACAGACGAACAGGATGTTTGGCACCGGTATTATCGCTTCCACGCTTGGCGCGGCGGGCTTCAACCGCCACTTGCTCCATCACTGGGAAATGCAGATATCCTATACGCGACTCAGGGATGTGGAGAATTTTCTGATGGATACGCAAGCATCTCAGATTCTCGATAAGTCGAGGACTGGATATTTCCGCACTTTTGCTCATCTATTTGCTTTAAAATAAGTTATGAATCAAATTTCTACTATAGTTTGTTTGTGTTGCGGCGAGAAAGGTACGAGCGTCGTCTGGGCGAAAGCGACGGATTTAGAATATCGTACTACAACTGATGAATTTGATATTATGCGGTGCAATTCATGCGGTTCGATGTTTATCCATCCCATTCCTCTCGAACGTCTTAGCGAGATTTACCCGTCGAATTATTATTCCTTTGCGCAGTCGCAGGATTCCCTTGTGCATCGCATCAAAACATGGCTAGACAAGCGTTATTTCCGTCCGCTTCTCGCGAAAGTCAAGGGACATAATCTCAGCGCGCTTGATGTAGGTGGAGGCGCAGGGTGGGAACTCAATGTGCTCAAGGAAGCCGACAATCGCATCACGCATACGCAGGTCGTGGATCTCGACCCGGACGCTGAAAAGCTAGCACATGCCAATGGTCATGAGTATTTCTGCGGAAGGTTTGAGGACTTTAGTTCTGATAGTTCATTTAATGTGATTCTGATGCTCAATCTCATCGAGCACGTCGCTAACCCATTGGAAGTGCTTGAGCAGGCGCGGAATCTCCTCGCTCCCGGAGGGATTATTCTCATCAAAACGCCGAATATAGACAGTTGGGATGCGCGGCTTTTCCGCCATTCGAATTGGGGTGGCTATCATTGTCCGCGGCATTGGACGCTGTTCACGATGCCGAGTATGTCCGGTCTCGTGCAGCGTGCTGGTCTTAAAGTCATCGAGGCGAGTTACACCCAAGGTGCGCCATTTTGGACGACGAGCGTACTCTTTCGGATGGAGAAGATGGGTTTGGTGTCGATTACACGTGAGCGACCGGTCGTGTATCATCCGTTATTCGGGCTCTTGAGCGCATTTTTTGCGGGGTTTGATTTTATCCGCGGAATGTTCGCCAAAACCTCGCAAATGTTTTTTATTCTTGGGAAATTCTAGGTCTGGAATAAATTCCAGCCCTACAATTTGGTCGAGCCGCCGGCTCTTTTTGGTATTTGTTTTATGGATGATATGGGTGGTAATTAATATTTCAGATATAAATATAATTCTATACAAATCAATAAAATACCAAGAAGTTCCGCTAGGAACGGGAGAAATTGTAGCAACGGATTTTAAACCGTTGGAATTGTTTGGTGAAACGTCACACGTATGGTCTGGAATAAATTCCAGCCCTACAATTTTGGTCGAGCCTACGGCTTTTTTTGGTAGTTGTTTTATGGATGATATGGGCGGTAAATTGTAAATGTTATAATCAATGTAACTCTATATAAATCAATGAAATACCAATAATTTCCGTAGGAATGCGAGAAATTGTAGCAACGGATTTTAATCCGTTGTGCCGGCGCGGAAATTGAACCAATGGTTTGTAAACCATTGTGGCAGGATTGGTGATAGGACATGTAAGCCGTTCATCGGTAAGAGTTGACGACCGGTTATAACACGCTGTCGGACTTGGCAATTTTCCAGTATTTGCTTCCATCAATCGCGCGGTCAATATAGGCGTGATCGAAGAGGTCGCGCCGCAGGGTGACGTAATCATCATACGCGATCCACGTGCGGATAATTGCATTCAATTCAGACTCAGAATACTCCACCGCTTCCTCAATTTTGCTATGCAGATACCGCCAAATAAACGGCCGTAAGTGTTTCTTTTTCTTCGGGTAATATTCAATTCTGCCGTCAGTGTCAAGCAGGCGGCGGAGTTCGAATGGGATAGATGGGTCGTGCATGGGAATCTCTGTAATATCAAAGGTAATATGATACTTAAATTGTCATTCTGAACGAGTCCTCGAGTGAAGAATCGCCGTTAGAAGTTGTGCAAAAGTACGATAATTTTCAAAACCGATTTTCATCATATTGACTGGACTGGAATAAATTCCAGCCCTACAATTTTGGTCGAGCCTATGGCTCTTTTTGGTATTTGTTATATGGATGATATAGGCGGTAAATTGTAAATGTTATAATCAATGTAACTCTATATAAATCAATGAAATACCAATAAATTCCGTAGGAATGCGAGAAATTGTAGCAACGGATTTTAATCCGTTGGAATTGTAGCAACGGATATTAATTCGTTGGAATGGTTTGGAATTACACTCTTCACCCCTTCCCCTTATCAATCTCAATATCATACTTCGCCAGCAAACCCAGCACACCGGGAGTGGTGAATTTTGCTTTTTTGATGCGGTTGCGTTCGGGGTCGAGTGAATAATTAAAGGATGTTCGCAGGTCTGCTTTGTCGAGAATTGTTCGCTCGAAAATCGCTGCTGCGAAGTCGCAATTATCGAGCACTGCACTCGTGAGATCACACTCGGTAAAGTCTGTTTCACGGAGTTGTGAATTGGTGATTGTTGTTTTACTCAGCTTGCATTTAAAGAACGACGACATATTGAGAATACATCCCTCAAAGCTCACAGAAAAGCCAAATTCAGCGCACTCGTCGAACCTCACACCAAGCATTTTGCAGTTCTTGAAATGCACTCCCCTGAGAGCTGTATCCGTAAGCTTCACAATGCTCAGATTACACTGAAAGAAAGTACACCCAACAAATTTACAACCCGCAAGACTTGTATGCGAGAAGTCGCAATTGGTAAAAGTACATTCCTCGTATTCACCTTTTGTGAATGGAGTTAGAGTGTAATTGATTTTATCGAATTGTTCGTTGTCTGTGTACATACTTTGTTCCAAATTGTTTATAATCTCTGCGTTCTCTGCGTCTTTGCGTTAAAAAAAGTCTCCATAGATATCGAATACACCAAAAGCAGAACATCATCCCTCTGAATTTCTTCCACGAATTCAAAACCTAATTTCACAAGTAAGCGAATCGACGAAGTATTTGCCGGCAATGTGGTTGCTTGAATTTGTAAATGTTCTCCTGTAGCAGCGAGCTCGTGAAGAATAGCCCGCGTGGCTTCCTCGGCATATCCCATGCCGGTAAAACGTGTAAGTAGCGCAAAACCAATATCATAGTGATCGAGATAATCCCGTTTCATGAAAGTAATCACACCGATAGGCGTTGAGTCATGCAAGCGTATCACCCAATAGGTACACAAGGGATTATGGATTATTCTATTAATATACTCATGTACCTCTTCCTCAGATTTCCCTTTGCCGTCACTGATGAATTCAAGCCAAGAAGGCGAATTGACGAGTTCGGCTATGAAAACATGATCCTCCGGCACAAGTACCTTTATACTCAACCTCTTGGTTGTAACTATGGTTGTGTCACTGTGCGTCATTCTGTTCTGTCCGATATGTTGAAGAATTTGTTGATGGACGGCATGACCGCGTCTTCGATAGCACGCGTCAAAAGCGCTGCGATAATGATACTCAAGACGAAAAGCAGGAAGGGAAGTATCGAATATTGCGGGGTGGACTGAGCATACCACGTCGTCCAAGGCAAACGCATAAATCCATGTACCAGCAAAAAGATACATGGAGAATTCGCCTGTGCGGAGGAGAAATGTCCTCCCAAATCCACCCTCTGACATCCTCCATAAACCCAAAGCAACCGGCACGACCATCACGACAAACGCAAGTGGTGTGAAATACCACAGCACCGCGGAGAATTGCCCAACAACAAATAGTACAAAAGCAATACTCATCCACAGCCACCGAGGAGAGGAGATGCCGGTGGTCGTGGCGACGATCATACCGAAGAGAAAGACCGGTAAATTGCCCGGGAAATTATAGTACAGACTCAATCGGTGAGAAGCAGCGAAGTCATTGGTAAAAATAAGCAGTAGGATGGTCGCGCCCATGATGAATTTCAGCGCATGTTTGTGTCTGCGGTGCGCCTTGAGCAGGAGAGGGAAGAGGAGGTATAATTGGACAATCATCGAGTAAAACCAATGAGGTCCACAGAGCGTAAATGCTTTACCGGGAATGATATTAGCGAGTAATGTAAAGCGTATGGCAAATAGTCCGAGAGTCTTCACGGCAAACGTTACGCCAAGCAGTATAAATTGGTAGAAGAGCAACAGAAAAAGCGCAATCGTAAAAGCAGGATACAACTTGAGAAGGCGGCGGGTGATGAAATCCCGGTAGGAAAAATTGCCGTAACCATACATCCGCATCAATCCATAACCACTCAGAAATATAAAGAGTTGCACGCCATAATGTCCGAAAAATGCTACGAGAGTCGATCCAATACCTGCAGGATGAGCAGACATCGTATCCCAAAAAAGGAGCACCGTATCAAAGCTGAATTCGAATTGATTTTCCCCAAACACCGGTGGAAGTGAATGAAAAAAATTATGCAACACAATCAGAATAATCCCGATACCTTTCAGGTAGGTGGACTCTGTTTTGGAGATTGTGAGGTTCATGTATGTGACAACACTAGTCAATTGATAAATTTGCAAAATTAATCGTATTATTCAGTCCGGTCGGTTGTTACAACCGACCGTAAACACTTACCTATGAAACAGTTGCAAGGTGGAAAATTAGCTGAACTCACATTTTTTGGTTTAGAGTTGAATTAAACTAAGGCAATGTTGATACAAAGTACAGACCCTCCCGACGTTTCATAGGTAAGTGTTTACGGGCAGTTGTAACAACTGCCCGGACAGAATTACAGCGTTCCATCAAACTCTTAATGCGCCTCATCCCAATTCATCCCAATACCCACCTCAACCAGTACCGGCACTTTGCCGAGGGGGAATGCTGACTCCATTGATTTTTTGACGAGGGCGGATAGTTGTTCGACCTCGCTATCGACTGCTTCAAAGACCAATTCGTCATGGATTTGCAAGAGCATTTTGGACTCTAACTTCTGCGCTTTCATTTGCTTGTGAACGTCTATCATGGCGAGCTTCATCATGTCGGCAGCCGTACCTTGGATCGGCATATTGATAGCAGCGCGCTCTGCCGCCTGACGGATAGTTGCATTATTACTCGTGACGGTGGGGAAGTAGCGCCTGCGTCCGAGAAGCGTCGCTACATAGCCATTTTGACGCGCAAATTCCTTCGTATCCTCGATGTAATTCTTTATTCGAGGGTATTTTTCAAAATACTGTTCGATGATTTTTTTGGACTCTGCGCGAGATATACTGAGTTGTTGAGCCAGTCCAAAACTCCCCTGACCGTACATTATCCCGAAATTCACCGTTTTTGCGATACGGCGTTCAGCGCTTGTCACATTGGCAATGTCGATTCCAAAGAGCGCCGCCGCCGTCGCCGAGTGGATATCGAGTCCATTTTGGAACGCATGAATGAGCGTTTCATCACCGCAGACATGGGCAATAACCCGAAGTTCAATTTGAGAATAATCGGCAGATAATAGCTTTGCACCTGCCTTTGGTACAAATGCTTTACGGATAGAACGCCCAATTTCTGTGCGTATGGGAATATTCTGTAAATTCGGCTCGACAGATGAGAGGCGTCCTGTGCCGGCTATCGTTTGGTTGTACGTTGTATGGACGCGTCCGGTGCGTGGATTAACCATGCGTGGCAACGACTCGACGTACGTCGATTGCAACTTTTGTAATTGGCGATGCTCGAGTATCATTCCGGCAATTGGATAGCTTTCGGCGAGCTCGGAGAGGACGGACACGTCGGTGCTGTATCCTGTTTTGGTTTTTTTGCCGTGAGGCAACATCATTTTATCAAATAACATATCTCCGACTTGCTTTGGAGAATCGATGTTGAATTCAACTAAAGATTCTTTGAAAATATTCGTGCGGAGTTCGGCTACGGCAATTTTTATTTTTTCTGAAATCACCGAAAGCGCTGCCGTATCAATCTTCACTCCATTCGACTCCATCTCCACAAGTACTTCAATTAAAGGGAATTCCACTTTTTGGGCAAGAGGTAGGAGCTTGTCTCTCACTAATTCCTGATAGAGGATATTCCGGAGTTTGAGGGTGACATCGGCATCCTCGGCGGCGTATTCAGCGGCTTTATCGAGAGGGACATCGCGCATCGAACCTTGTTTTTTCTCGCCTATCAGGTCAGAAATCGGTATCGGAATATAATTCATCCACCGTTTGGCGAGTGCGTCCATGCCATGCTGTTGGTCAGGATTAAGAATATAGCTTGCGAGCATCGTGTCGAATGTAATCGGGGAGACATTCACACCGAAACGTCGGAGAATTATAGCATCAAATTTCGCGTTTTGACCGAGCTTTGGTATGACACTTTCGAGAAGTGGTTTGATGTGCATCAACACAAATTTTAATGGCAATCCATGACCTGGAACAGATTCAACATCTTCAGAAATAATGACTTCCTGAGGTTCGTCAAAAAGTGATGCCGTAGGAATCGCAGCTTGCTTTGGCGCGTCAAAAAGGATAGAAATATCATCTCCGGAATCGTCGGTTGCGATGTAATATGCTTTGCCTTCTTTACTTGAAAGAGCCACACCAACTATTGAACATCCCATCGTATCGAGTGAAGTTGTCTCCAGGTCAAATGATAGTATTTCTGCCGTTTGGAGGTCAATCATCATTGCATTAAGCTCTTGCGTAGTAGCTACTAACGTGTAATCATGCTCAATGTCTGCTACAGTGTGATAGGTTGTTGCTTCCGGTTCTTGCGTTGAACCTGAATTCGCACCTATCGATTGAGGCCGTTGATTACTAGAAGTAGGAATCGGCTCTGCTCCGACATCTTTCGTACCCCATTTAAGTCGTAATGAATTGAAATTCAGAGTAGTTAGTAAGGCGTCGAGTGTGGGAAGGTGTGGATCGTTGCGTTTACAGTCTTCAATCGAAATCTCAATGGGAACATGTTGGTGGATGGTGACAAGTTCTTTGGACAAAAACGCCATATCGCGGCTGTCTTCGAGTTTTTTGCGGAGCGATTCACGTTCGATTTCATGGAGATTAGCATAGAGATTCTCAACTGAACCGTATTTCTCGATAAGTGGAATTGCAGATTTGTCACCCACTCCACGTACTCCGGGTACATTATCCGAAGAATCACCCATAAGTGCAAGTACATCAATCACATGCTCCGGATAAACGCCGAATTTTGTTTTTACTTCTTCACGACCGTAAATATCATATTCTGTCGCATCTTTACCCGGGCGAAGAACATTGACTTTGTCACCGACAAGCTGAAAATAATCTTTATCAGATGTAATACAACATACTTCCATACCTTGTTCGGCTGCCAGGCGCGCCATTGTGCCGACGATATCGTCTGCTTCATAACCCGGCATTTCAATTCTCAAAATACCGAGTGCATCGATAAGCTGTTTGATTCGAGGTAATTGAGGAATTAACTCTTCAGGAAATGCCAGCCGATTTGCTTTGTACTGGTCATAGAGTGTATGCCGAAAGGTTGGCTCTTTCGTGTCAAACACCGCAGCAACATAATCCGGCTTTTCGCGGTCGATGAGTGAACCGATGATATTAGCAAAACCAAATACAGCAGAAGTTGGCTCGCCATCAGGAGTTTTAAGTCCGAGTTTTGCTAGAGCATGGAACGCGCGGAAGACGAGTCCCATGGAGTCGATAAGGTAGATTTTGGGCATAGGTTTTTTAGGAAATTAGTCGTAAGTAGTAAGTAAGTCAGTAAGTTGTAGGTAAGTCAGTTAGTTGTTAGTTGTTAGTTGTAAGTCGTAAGCCGTAAGTAGATTAGTCGTATGTTATAAATTGCATACTACAAGTTGAATATGTTAACTGTTAAACCATATATTGAACTTCGAATTCTTTCCTAATCTTCTTAAGACCTGACAGGTTGAAGAAAACCTGTCAGGTCTTTTTGATGTATGTATTCTACTTTATCATTTAGAAGATATATACTTTTGGTATTCACAGACCTGACAGGTTGAAGAAAACCTGTCAGGTCCTCTTAATTTAAATACTTCTACGATAGCAATTAGAAGATGTAAACAATTATTTCTCTTCCTGAGACCTGACAGGTTTTCTTCAACCTGTCAGGTCTAAGTGGTTAATTTTCCCCAGACCTGACAGGTTTTCTTCAACCTGTCGGGTCTAAGTGGTATGTCTTTCCTGAGACCTGACAGGTTTTCTTCAACCTGTCAGGTCTAAGAGGAGCATTAAAATTTACACAACCAGCATTTTCCTCAATCCTCCAAAATCACCATTACTCAAAAGAATAATAACATCATTTGAATCAATGATTTGTTCCAAATAAGCCAAGACATATTTCCCCCAATTTGCTTCTGCTCCTTGTTCGGCAGGAATTGTCAATACTTTTTTACCTGCAGCTCTCAGCGAATTTGCTATAGATTCTGTATCGAGGCGTTCATTCTCAGGGTAGCGTTCGGGGCGGTTAAGTGCTCCGATTACAACTACATTTGCCTCGTTAAAGCATTCGGTGAGTTCGTGTTGGAATATATTTCGGGTTGTACTATTAGAGCGTGGCTCGAAGCATGCAATTATGCGTTTTTGTGGGAATTTTTGTCGTAACGCTTTCAATGTTTCGGTAATTGCTGTTGGATGATGAGCGAAGTCATCGATGACCATTGCACCATGCCAAGTGCCAATAGTTTCAAGGCGTCGCTTGGGTAACTTAAACGAATTAAAACCTAGCTGGATTTGTTCTGCAGTGAGGCCGACTGTGAATGCTATCGCGATTGCAGCAATAGAATTCTTGAGGTTATGTTCACCTAAGAGCGTAATCGAGAATCGACCAAGTATTTTCCCGTTTTTATGAAGAGTAAAGCTTGTCCCTGTTTCGGAATAGTGGACATCGACCGCGCGCCAAAACGAACCCTTTTCTACACCAAAAGTCTCAATAGTTGTCAAGGCAGATTTTGCAATTTCCAAGCAGTTTGCGTCTTCATTTGCAACGAGGAGGAGTCCATTTTGAGGGATTAGCCGTACAAATAATCGAAACGATTTTTTGATATCATCAAGTGAAGAAAAGATATCGGCATGGTCAAATTCTATATTATTAAGCACACCAATATCGGGGCGATAAAGGAGAAACTTACTGCGTTTATCAAAAAAAGCTGTGTCGTATTCATCACCTTCACTCACGAAGTAACCAATTGGATTGTCTGGAGTAACGGTTTGTACAGGTCTACATCCTTGAGTGAAATTCCCAGGTATACCACCGATAAGAAATCCGGGATTGAGTTCACCGGTTTCGAGAAGCCATGCTGTAATTGAAGAAGTCGTTGTCTTGCCATGAGTACCTGTAATGACAATGGACGTGTGTCTAGCGATCAGAAATTCACGCACGATATCCGGCATTGAGACTAAAGGGAAGCGTTCATTGAGACAATACTCTAGTTCCGGATTACCACGACTAACAGAATTTCCAACAACAATTGTATCCGGAGAAGCAGATTGAATATTTGAAGGTGAAAAACCTTCGTAATACTTTATTCCGCTTAAAGATAAAAAATCACTCATCGGTGGATAGACATTTGCGTCCGAACCTGATACTTCGTGACCAAGTTCGCGACAGGCAAGTGCTACCGCTCCCATTGCAGTGCCACCAATTCCAATAAAATATAGTTTAGACATGAATTATTTTCAATGAGTTAATTGTATGAGTTAATGTAATTCAAATGGCTCGAAAGGCATCCTTTTTGTTTTTTAAGAGCCGACTTAGTATTCGCAACAAGTGATTGGATAATGTGCTACCAAACCCCAAATATGATTGGTCTAATTTGCCGGAACGAGCATAAACACGACTATAAAAAGAATACTCAGTAGAGCGATTGTGCGACGAGCTCTCAGTGCGTCATGATTTTTATAAGTGTTCCAAATATGTGCTAATGAATAACATACAGCGATAAGCGCAGATGTAAGAATGACAATTTCAAGTGGTGTGACGATAGTCGGGAGGAAGTGCTTGACGCCAACATTGGCTACCGAACCGTATATAAGCATTCCTTGGAGCAAGTAAATAAAGAGAGATTCTTGCCCGCAAAGGCGGAGTACATCTGTTACGCGGGGAATTTTATTAAAAAACCCTTCGGTCAAAAACAGTAAACCGAAGAGAAGCGCTGCACCGGAAGCGCGGAAGAGTGAATGAGAAGGAGATGCGATCCACCAATCCTGCCAACCGGGATACGTGAACGGGAGGTCTTTGATAATAAAGAGGATAACGGGTAATCCAAGCCCGACAAGCAACAATCGTTTGGCAAAGCGTTTTTGATCGGCTGACTGCATGAACCAGCCGGTAATTGCGGCTCCGGCAAAGAAATATCCGCTCCATGGGAACAGCGGAAACGGAGAAATCGGTTGATTGGTAAATAACGTAGCCGGAAATACGGGAAGATAAGCGAGTGGGTCAGAAGCCCACGCCAATGGTGTGGCAAAAAAGAACATGACAGACATCAGCGCGTAGATCCATGTAAATGGAACTTTCTTGGGTAAAATTATGACGAGCGTTAATGCAATTATAGAAGAAAAAACTATGCAATGAAGGACGTCGCATTGCATGATTGCTAGGATTTGTTCGGGAGTGGAGCGTATAATTCGCCAAAAGGAAAACTCTGGAAAATGTGCCCAATACGCGGCAGCGAGAATGAAACCTAGACGTCGTAAATATGTCCAAAGTGCTGGTGTAAACCGTTTGTATTCATCAGTTTTGCGTGATGCAGCTATCCAAAAACCCGACCCGGCACAAAAGACAAATCCAACTGCTACATAACCATTTGAAATACTGATCAAATTAAAAAACCAACCACTTTGATAGTGATAATTGAGGAAGGCGTTGACGACGTGCGTTTCGATCATCCACAGCGCTGCAATGCCACGCATGAGGTCAATAAATATCAATCGCTGTTTTCTCGCAGGTAGCAATTCGCCCATATTTTCTCTTTAAAAAATAATGTATGTGCAAAATAACACAATCATAAATAATAGCACAATAAGGAAAGTTTGTATGCACGCAAAAAGTGACAGAATAACGTGATTCTACGTCGCTAAAAATCCGTATTTTTGCACTACTAAATACGGTAAATATTGATATAATTTCAATCGAAAGGCACTCTTGCAATGAGCGAACAATTACTCCCCGAAGAACTCGAACCCATCCAACAAAACACCTATTCCGAAGACAGCATTAAAGTACTTGAAGGCCTCGAAGCCGTCCGGCTCAGACCAGCTATGTACATTGGTGATGTCAGCGACCGCGGACTCCACCATCTCATTCAAGAAGTAGTTGACAATTCTATTGATGAAGCTCTAGCCGGCTATTGCAAAAGTATAAATGTCATTCTCCATGCAGATGGATCATGTTCGGTCGAGGATGACGGTCGTGGAATTCCTACCGGCCCTCACCCTGTCAAGCAAATTTCTACTCTTGAAGTGGTGCTTTGTACCCTTCACGCCGGCGGTAAATTTGACAAAGGAAGTTATAAAGTTTCCGGAGGGTTGCACGGTGTGGGTGTATCGTGTGTGAATGCATTATCGATGGATTTCACAGCAACGGTGAAACGTGAAGGTAAAATATATCAACAGCGTTATTCCAAAGGAGATCCGCAGGGACCGGTGGAAATTATTGGAGAAACGGAGTCAACCGGAACGAAGATTCGATTTTTACCGGATGATACTATTTTCAAAACTGTCTTGTTCAGGTTTGAACGTGTATCTGAGCGTTTGCGTGAGCTTGCTTTCCTCAATCCTGACCTTATGATCACTTTACGGGATGAACGTGATGGAGCGAGTGAAGACTTTTGTTACCCGGGTGGATTGGTTGATTTTGTGCGGTACGTTGACTCTACCGTGACGACCGTTGTAGAGCCCGTCTTGCTGACAGGATCCGGCAAAAGTGATTCGGGGGCTGATACTATCGTCGAAATTTGCTTTGAATACAATGACAGCTATACCGAGAATCTTCTTTCGTATGTCAATAATATCAATACTATCGAAGGAGGCACGCACGTGTCGGGCTTTAGGTCAGCGCTTACTCGTACGGTCAATGCGTATGCAATCGCAAATAATTTGATGAAAACAGCATTGTCGGGTGAGGATTTCCGTGAAGGACTGACTGCGATTATTTCTGCGAAGGTCGCTGAACCTCAATTCGAAGGTCAGACGAAAACCAAACTAGGAAACAGCGACGTCGAAGGCGTGGTCAAGTCTATGATTAATGAACAACTTGCGCTTTATTTGGATGGTAATCCTAAAGTAGCAAAGAAAATGATTGAAAAAGCAAATCTTGCTGCTGAGGCACGTTTGGCTGCCAAGAAATCCCGT
Source organism: Ignavibacteria bacterium (assembly GCA_016720145.1). Taxonomy (GTDB): domain Bacteria; phylum Bacteroidota; class Ignavibacteria; order Kapaibacteriales; family UBA961; genus JADJXV01. Next base: position 215,578 of record JADJXV010000001.1, read on the forward strand.
GAACTCGTTCGTCGTCAGAATGTACTTGAGAGTTCGGCGCTTCCCGGTAAACTCGCTGACTGTTCACTCCGTACTGCAGAAGATACGGAAGTATATTTAGTGGAAGGTGACTCGGCGGGTGGTTCGGCAAAACAAGGACGTGACAGACGTTTTCAAGCAATTCTACCGCTTCGTGGTAAGATTCTCAATACCCACCGTGCTCGTATTCATAAGATATTGGAAAATGAAGAAATACGAACGATTATTACTGCAATTGGAGCCGGATTTGGAGAAGAATTCGATGCTTCGAAGACGCGCTACGGCAAAATTATCCTCATGGCCGATGCTGATGTGGACGGTTCGCATATTCGTACTCTCTTGCTCACTTTCTTCTTTTTGAACATGCGTGATTTGATTTATCAAGGAAAATTATACATCGCTCAGCCGCCACTTTATAAAGTTAAAAAAGGCAAGCATGATTATTATGCTTTCAATGAACAAGAACGTGATGAAATTATCAGGCGAATCCGCAAAGACAAAGTGACCTCAGAAGGTGAAGAAATACTCGAAGGAGCGACAGCCGACGGTATAATTATCTCACGGTTCAAAGGGTTGGGTGAAATGAATCCAGATCAGCTTTGGAAAACGACCATGAATCCTGAAACACGGACTCTCCTCCAAGTAACAATCGAAAATGCTACGGAAGCGATGCACGTATTTGATACCTTAATGGGTGAAAAAGTGGAACCGCGTCGTGAGTTTATCGAGCGTAACGCACTTTATGTCAAGAACTTAGACGTGTAATCGATATCTATGACCAAACTCTCCATCGTCATACCGTGCTTCAACGAAGCGAAAACCTTACGAACAATTCTCGAGGTAATTCATCGGGTTGATTTGTCTTCTTTAGGAATCGAAAAAGAAATCATCGCTGTCGACGATGGTTCATCCGACGGTACTCCGTTCGTTGCCGCCGCTTTGAAAAATGAAGGGTTCATACACATCTTGGAATGTAAGCCGGTGAATCAAGGCAAGGGTGCAGCGCTTCGTACCGGTATAGAGCTTGCCACCGGAGATATTGTGATTATTCAAGATGCCGACTTGGAGTATGATCCTCAGGATTACCTCAAGCTACTACCGCCAATTCTGAGTGGAAAAGCAGATGTCGTCTATGGTTCGAGGTTTATGAGTAGCGAGACCCGTCGTGTTTTGTTTTTCTGGCATTCCTACGGCAATAAATTCCTTACTCTTCTTTCTAATATTTGTTCCGATTTGTATTTGACCGACATGGAAACATGTTATAAAGTATTCAAATCTGACGTGATTAAGCAGATTACAATTGAAGAAAACCGCTTTGGGTTCGAGCCAGAAGTCACTGCCAAGCTCGCCAAGCTCACCAAAAAATACAATTACCGGATTTATGAAACCGGTATTTCCTACAATGGTCGTACGTACGCTGAAGGCAAGAAAATCAATTGGAAAGATGGCGTAAGCGCATTATGGTGTATTGTCAAGTATAATCTTCTCAACAACTAACAGCAGTTTTATGCTTCTCTTCTGCACATTCCCATCCTCCGCCTGCGGTCACCCTTGCCGTCCAACCCATTCGAATAGTACCTTGCTATGAAGAAAAGTTTACTTTTTCTCTTACCTTTAATCGTTGGAATAGGAGGAGCACTTGCACTTTGGAATCATATTTGGCTACCCTTTTCGAATCCACTCCACATTATAAGCGCTGTCACTGAGGCGAGTTTTAATCCTACCAACAATTCACTTCGTTTCGCTGTTTTGCTATTGGCGCCACTTGGTGTATTATATATACTTTATAAAGTAAAACCTTCGTATTTCGCTGTAATTCAATCAGATACACAGGATGAAACTACTGAGCCCGTAGATAAATCAACCAAAAGAACATCTATTGTCATCGTTAGTATTCTCTCAATTTTCTGTGGTATAATATCACCAACCTTTATTGCTTCCGGCGAATTCGACCCTTTCCACGAAGGGGAAAGTTTGGCGCCTGCTGTATCGTATCAAGCCGGACAAGTGCCGTATAATGATATGGTTTTTATACACGGCGTTTATCAGGATCCTCTTCGGTCGGTAGTAGCATTCTCGCTTTTTGGGCGTTCTATCGGTGCAGTCCGCACGTGGGAATCAATCATGAAACTCATGACGTGGCTACTTTTGGGAATATTTATACTCCAATTGTTTCGTTGGCGGCTAGAATATTCTGTTATCGCATTAATTATCCTTGGAGTGTTTTCATCCATAGGAGGCATGATTCTCTTACCTCGTGATTTTCTAACGTTATTATTATTAAATACCTTCGGAGTAATTTCACATTCAATTCACCATTCTCAATTTAGTAGAAAATCAGTCTCCGGTACTGCTGTATTACTTGGATTAATACCTACTCTTGGATTGGGCTTTTCTATCGACAGGGGAGTGTATTATGTAGTGATTGTGGTTGTGATTCTTCCATTTCTCTGTTACTATTTTTATAGAAAAACGAATAGTGCTCGCTTATTTATTCGTTCGGCTATTCTCGGCTCACTTGCCGGAATACTATTGCTTGGTATGATGCTTCGATGGAATTACATGGGATTCTTGACGTTTTGTTTCGTTCAAGTACCTCAATATAAAGAGCTTATGGACAGTTATATTTTTCCGGTGTTTAATTACCGTTTTTCAATGTCGCTCCTTTTAGCTACAACTATTGTCTATTATTATGGCTGGAAAATATTGAAAGAATTCACATTGAAAATACCATCAGCATTACGACATTTTTTTAAGCATAATTTGGATGTTATTGTACTCGCTCTTCTCGGACTACTTCTTATGAGAAATGTACTGGGAAGAGCCGATATGCAGCATGTGAAATATAGTTGGTTCGCTTTGATTCTCTCTGCTATATATATTACATTTCAACTGTTTATTTTACCAATTATTAGAAAATATCCAGGTAAAATTATTCATACCATAAGCATATCAATATGTATAATATTTGTTGGTTTTTCAAGTTATAGAATTGTATCTTTCCATTTAATCGGAGAAAATTTTCCACTACAGCGTACTGATGATTATTATATACCAACGCATGACAAAGCCACGATAGATTACCTCAAAAATACTATTCAGCTAGATGAAGAATTTCTTACTCTTACCGGTGAAGGTGCGTGGTATTATTATCTCAATAAACCATGCCCCGTGAGATTCAATATCATTCAATTTGCAATGTATCCGGAATTTCAGCGGGAGGTATTGAGAGATTTACAACATAAAAACATTAAATACATTCTCTACTCTAACTCTCATTGGGCTAATAGGATAGACGGATTTACGAATAATCAGAGGTTGCCGGAAGTTATGAAGTATATTCATGAAAATTACCATTTGTTCAAAACAATAGATCACAACCAACTATGGATACGCAACAATATGGTAGCGAGCAAATAGAAGAATCAGCGCTTGATAAAGCAATTCGATACCTTCAGCAACAGAAATTGATGACCGGTGAATTGTTGTATAAAGAACCCAAACATACTTTATCTCTTTCTAATCAAGAGCATGAAGTACTTCAACAAATTCAAAAAACAGAGCCAATACTTCAAGCGACTGACCAAATCAATACTTCTAAATCTATTCCTCCAATATCAATACATAAAAAGTTTATTATGCCGACACGTAAAACTGCTCTCTTTGAACAATCGCCTGAATGGATGAATGCTCCTGATTTACCGGTACTTTATGAACAAATTCATACTTGTCTTAATTGCGCGCTTGGCGCCACACGCACGAAATTTGTATTTGGAGTGGGTAATCCAAATGCAGATATTATGATTATTGGAGAAGCCCCGGGAGCTGATGAGGATGCACAAGGCGAGCCATTTGTGGGAGCAGCAGGACAATTACTAACGAAAATACTTGCTGCTATTGGAATTGCGCGTGAGGAAGTCTATATAGCGAATATTATTAAATGTCGCCCTCCAGGAAATCGGCGACCCGAAAAAAGTGAAACGGAACAATGTGAGCCGTATCTTATGAAGCAGATTGAGCTCGTTCAGCCCAAGTTCATACTTGCCGTCGGACTCACTGCAGCTAATACTCTCTTAAAATCAGAAAACAAAATGGCAGACATACGAGGTAAATTAATAGATTACCATGGAATTACTATGATTGTCACCTATCATCCGGCGGCCTTACTTCGCAATCCAAGCTGGAAACAAGCGACATGGGAAGATGTGCAATTATTACAGAAGCTTTATGTAGAGAGTAAAGTCGTTTGAAGCCATAACTTATAATCCATTATTCCTATAGACTACACACAAAAGAAGGCGCAAAGTAAATACTACTTTTCGCCTTCTTTAAATTAACGAAATGATATCACCGAATAATAACAATTGGAATTTTCAAAGAATGACGCACGGGAGAAATTGTCGTTCCGTAGAAGAAATCTAAGAATCCTCGATGACCGTGAGCGCCCATGACGAGCACGTCGATTTCATGTACATTAGAGAGACGAATGATTTCCTTTGGTACAGATCCAAAACCTAATGCTCCATGAACGACTAAAGTATCTGATGAAATTGACGAACTGATTTTTTCCAATATTTCAGCATCAGCACGGGCTTCTTCACTATAGGTTTGTTCACCAAGAATAATCCCTCCTGCTCCTTCAACTATATGGAATATCATAAGTTCAGCATTATGATTTTTCGCCAAACTTACGGCATGACTCAGCACTTTTTTGTCTGATTCCGAGAAGTCTATTGCAACGCCGATTATTTTATAGACAGGTAATTCTAGTTCTATTGATTTGACTTCATAGCCGAAATGTTTGGTGAGATGTTTTTGAACTATGTTCTCAGTATTTTCACTCTTGACAAGCGGCTTGAATATTACATATCCCAAGAGGAACAGAACCCCTGCACCAACTGGAAGACCAATCAAATAAAGAAGTGTAGGATTTTCTGAAGATTCTATCCACTCAAGATAGCTACTGATAACGAGCCAAATATTGAGGGAGAGAATTATAGCAGCTGTGAGCCAAGAGAGAATTATAACCCAGAGTTTATTGGCAAATTCACCCATACGATCGGAGCTACTCGTGAATCTGATAAGAGGAATGACGGCAAAGGAAAGCTGCAAACTGAGGATTACCTGACTGAGGATTAGGAGCTTGTATGACCCCTCATCTCCGGATGATAGAATGACTATAACAGCTGGTATTATAGCGAGTAAACGTGTAATTAATCGACGTAAAAATGGTCGGATTTTGAAATTCAGGAATCCTTCCATGATGATTTGTCCGGCTAATGTACCGGTTAACGTCGATGCTTGTCCTGCAACTAATAACGCGAGAGCAAAAGCAGCACCGGCGAGGGTTGTACCAAGGAGTGGTGAAATAAGTTCGTGTGCTTGCTGGAGTTTGGTCACTTCCAATCCATTTTTGAAAAATACGGAAGCAGCAAGAATTAATATGGCAGCATTGACAAAAAATGCTGCGTTGAGGGCAATCACCGAATCGAACAAATTAAATCTCGCGGCTGTTTTTTTACCTTCAGTAGTTGTTTCGAATGCTCTAGTCTGGACAAGTGCTGAGTGTAAATAAAGATTATGAGGCATCACCGTAGCGCCGATTATTCCGGTAACTACAAGCAGAGCACCGGGTTGCAAGTGAGGGATAAATCCTTTGGCAATGAGACCCATTTCCGGCTGTGAGAGGAATAATTCAAATATAAAACACCCTCCGATGGTGACGACGAGGGTAAGTATAAATGCTTCGAACATGCGAACACCTAAGTTCTGTAAGCTGAGTAAGAGTAGACTATCAGCGCCGGTGATAAGTACTCCCCATATAAGTGGAATTCCGAAAAGTAAGTTGAGTCCGATGGCTGTCCCGATTACTTCGGCGAGATCGCATGCTGCAATTGCAATTTCTGCGAGAACCCATAATGCAAGCGCGATTGGACGTGGATATGACTCACGGCAGGCCTGAGCAAGGTCTTTTCCACTGACGATACCTAAGCGCGCTGATAGAGTTTGTAAGAGTACTGCCATGAGATTGGACATGAGCAGCACCCAGATGAGAGTGTAGCCAAAGCGTGAACCGCCTTCGATATCAGTCGCCCAGTTTCCGGGGTCCATGTATCCTACACTAATCAAATACGCAGGACCAAAAACGCAATAATTTTTTCCAACCCCGGATATCGTGCGGAATTTTTACTGTACGATGAACTTCTGAAAGAGAATTCGACGATGTTTTCATGGTAAGATGATTAAATTTCTATAGAATAGACTTGCAATTATATTGTAGTGCTAAGCACGTTAAAGCCAACCTGAAGTTCAGATTTAGAATTGGGCAAGAATGAATCGAACTAAAAAATTATCGGTATTCAACATGGAATGCCGGTAATTTTCAAATAATAGTTTTGTTTATTCTGTTGATTTGAGTAATTTTTCCATGGATGAGAAGATTCTTCCTGCAAAACTATATAAGTTAGACTATCCTAACAAAATACTACTGATTATTTTTTTCTCCCATGATTACATTTACCGAAGAAAACTACCTTAAAGCATTGTTAACCTTGAGTACTACAAAAGAAAGTGATTCTCGTGTAGGCACCAATGAAATAGCTACCCGGCTGAATGTAAAACCAGCGACAGCAAATGATATGCTCAAAAGGCTCAAGGATAAAGGGTTCATTGAGTACGAAAAGTATGGAAAAATATCACTGACAAGCTTAGGAAGAGAAAGGGCAGTCGTTGTATTACGAAAGCACCGTTTATGGGAAACTTTTCTCTATGAAAAGTTGGAATTTACATGGGATGAAGTGCATGAAGTTGCAGAGCAATTAGAGCATATCCAATCAGAAAAATTAGTCGATAAACTCGATAAATACTTGGAATATCCTGAGTTTGACCCTCACGGTGATCCTATTCCAAAGTCTGATGGCTCAATTTCAGCATTGGCTCGCTTAACGCTCACTGATATTGACGAAAATAATCATTGTAAAATCGTTGCAGTCAAAGATACTTCCGTGGAATTTCTCCAATATGTTCAGCAGCTTGGTCTTGGAATAAACAGTCTGGTACATGTTCTCTCAAAACAGGCCTACGACTTACTGACGGAGATTGAAATTGGTGGGAAGCGGATTACGGTCAGTCAGAAAATCATGGATAATATTTATGTCGTATGCTCGCACTGTGAATCTGGGAAGAAATGTACCAATCGTAAGTGCAACATAAATATATAAAACGAAAAAACCTTTGTCAATTGAATGACAAAGGTTTTTTAATTTATAAATAGAGCCTTTTGAAAATGAAATGCGAATACAATGCAATATAATATAGCGTAATTAAATCCTAATCAAAGAATTAGACATTAAATCTAAAATAGAGTACATCACCATCTTGCACAATATATTCTTTACCTTCCACTCGATATTGCCCTGCATCTTTGACGGCTTGTTCACTTCCTAATCGGGATACATCCGCATATTTCATCACTTCTGCTCGAATAAATCCTTTTTCAAAATCTGTATGAATGGCTGCTGCTGCTTGCGGTGCTGTGGAGTTTTTCTTGACAGTCCATGCGCGTACTTCTTTTTTTCCGGCGGTAAGATACGTGATAAGTCCAAGTAATGTATAAGCTTCACGTATGACACGGTCAAGCCCTGACTCTTCCATTCCCAAGTCTTGTAGGAAGAGAGCTCGGTCTTCGGGATCGAGCTGCGCAATTTCTGCTTCTATCTTTGCACATATTGGTACGACGAGTGCGCCTTCTTCTTTGGCAATTGCACGTACTTGTTCGATGTATTTATTTCCGTTTTTGAGTCCATCTTCATCGGTATTAACGATATACATGACTGGTTTGTCAGTTAGTAAAAAACATTGCTTTACTATAGCCACTATTTTTTCATCATCACGGTTAAAGAGGCGGGCTTGTTTTCCTGAGTTGAGGTGTGCTTTGAGTGCAGCGAGGATTTCCATTTCTTCTTTTGCGTCTTTGTCTTGTCCTCGTGCTTTTTTGTTAACATTTTCCATCCTTTTTTCGACTGACTCGACATCTTTGAGCATGAGTTCTGTTTCGATGGTTTCGATGTCTGACTTTGGGTTGATAACATTATCAACGTGTATGACATTTTCATCGACGAAGCAGCGTACAACGTGTGCTACAGCATCTGTTTCACGGATATGAGAGAGGAATTGGTTACCGAGACCTTCGCCACTTGCTGCGCCTTTGACGAGCCCGGCGATATCGACGAATTCCATAATAGTGGGGACAGTGCGAAGAGTTTGGTAAATTTCAGATAATACATCGAGGCGTTTATCGGGTACTTCCACGACTCCGACATTTGGGTCAATGGTGCAAAAAGGATAATTGGCTGCTTCGGCTTGATTCGACGTTAAAGCATTAAAGAGAGTAGATTTACCGACATTTGGCAATCCAACAATTCCACAGGCGATTCCCATGTTTTCTTTCTAAAAGTAGAGTTTATTCAAATTAATATTCTCACAAAAATACGAACTTCACCCTAAAAGCACCTCGAATAGAGTACGACTCTATTATTAAACCAAAAAAAATAGTAATTTTACGCTCAGGAATACGAATAGGAAACTACAGGTCTTTCAAGGAACATTTCGTTATGAATTACTTGGATTTAACTATCTTTTACTTAGTAGTATCTGACATTGAAACTGTATAGAAGTGTGAAATTGAATATGACATTGATACCCCAGTTTATAGTTGATGTTTTAGCAAAAGCTACCTCAGTGAAGGAGCGAGTAGATCTACTGATTAATACAGCAGATGAAATGCTCAATCCGGATGTTCATCTTTCCAAGATTCTCGCAGAAGAAGCCTACCGTCTCACGACCGAGCACTCCATGTTCGAAGAGCAAGCACATGCAATTAATCTACTTGGTGCATGTAGCTATCGCTTGACCGATTATGAAACAGCAATTGAAACAAGCAAATCTGCACTCAAACTCAGCGAAGAAGTCGGGTATGATTATGGGATAGCTTTTGCCTTGAATACTATAGGTGCAGTGTCGATACATACGGGCGATCCATCTCATGCAATGGAGTGTTTTTTAAAAAGTTTATCGATTCGTGAACGTATTGCCAATCATCAAGGTATTGCTACCTCACTCATGAATATAGGAAATGTCTATCAGGCGCTTGGCGATCATTCGAAAGCGCTTGAATATTTTATGAAGAGCTTGACGTTACGTGAAAAAATAGGTGATATTTCCGGTATCGGCACATCACTTACTAATATTGGTGGATGCTATACTATTTTGGGTGATTATGATACCGCACTTGACTACTTTCTCCAAAGCTTGGAAATAAAACAGCAAATCGGTAACAGGCAAGGCATAATATTTACGTTAATTAGTATTTCTGAAGCATACTTAGCGGTGAATGACACTAAACGATCGATAGAATTTGCCGAAAGGGGATATAATTTATCCCACGAAATGGATAATAAATTAGGAGAGTCCATCTCTCTTCACAGTATAGGACTTGCACTCGAGCAAGCAGGTGAATTGAAAGATGCACTTGAGTTTATGCATCGGAGTTTGAAAATTCGGCTCATGATACATAATCCTGCCGGTGAAGCCGAATCACTGCTTTCGATTGGAAGAGTGTCGATGAAGCTCGGAACAATCGATACAGCACTTAATCATTTTCATCAATCACTATCGATAGCTGAACATATTCAAAATAAAATGCTCGTCATAAAAGTGAATTTTGAGCTTGCCGAACTTTACCGAAAAGTAGGAGATTTTACAAAAGCGTATAAGTATTTCGATGATTTTTTTAAGTTGAAAGAAGAAACACTTGGTGATGAATCCCGCCGGAATATGAAGAATTTGCAAGTGATTTATCAGGTAGAACAGGCAAAGAAAGAAGCAGATATTTATAGAATTAGAAATAATGAATTAGCTGAATTAAATCAACGGCTTACTGAACTCAATACTGAGAAAAATGAGTTTTTGGGAATCGCCGCACATGATCTGAAAAATCCACTTTCGAGTATAATGCTCACCGCTTCTACCGTCAAGACCTTTTATGATCAGTTCACCAGTGAAGAAGTGATTGAACAGATGATTTCTATCGAGAAAACAGCAGAACGTATGAGGAAAATTATATCAAATTTCCTCGATATTTTTGCTATCGAATCAGGAAACATTAATTTGACTTTTGAGCGATTTGATATTTCATCGGCAGTGAAGAATATCGTCGATGAATTTATTCATCAAGCGCAGAATAAAGGTATAATTCTCAATTTTATAGGGAATGACACCTCGTTCTATGTGTATGCAAATTATAATTCTACTGTAGAAATCATAGAAAATTTGGTGTCGAATTCTATAAAGTTCTGTAGCGAAGGAAATATCGTTACGATCAAACTATCAACGATAAAGACAAGCTCATCGGTTCGGCTCGTTGTATCAGACGATGGTCAAGGGCTCACTGAAGAAGATAAATCCAAGTTGTTCGGCAAATTCGCACGATTGACGGCCAGACCGACAGCTTCGGAAGATTCGACCGGACTGGGACTGTTTATTGCCAAAAAATTAGTGGAATCGATGAATGGAAAAATTTGGTGTGAAAGCAAAAGTGGAAATGGTGCAAGCTTTTTTGTCGAGCTTCCGCAGCAGTAATACATTGAAATTTTGAAATATCGAGAAGTTCTTAATAATTTTCTCACTTATCAGTCATCGTCGAACTAAAAAAACAAATAATACAATCAAGTAATACTATTATAATAGAACGGGTTATGAGAAGAAACTTTTACTATATTTTATTGACAGCAGTAATTTTTTACAGTGGTAATCTGCAAGCACAGCTATACAAACAGATGATGAATGACCCGAATGTTAATTTTTATGATGTGGTAAAAGAAGCGGATCGATATTTCGAAAACCGTGACAAAGGAAAGGGAACCGGATGGGCACCGTACCAACGTTGGAAATTCGCCAATGAAGGACGTTTTTATCCATCAGGTGTACGGAATCAGTCTTCGCCATTCTTTGCCCAAGAGTCCTTTTCGGCAATTATTAATGAATCAAACGTTTCAAATCTGAGAAAGTCAGCATCTTCAACAAGTTGGAAAGATTTAGGTCCTTATCGAGTTGAAAAGATTTCAGGACATTATGCACCCGGACTCGGCCGAGTGGAGTGCTTTTTATGTGTATCCGAATGATACAATGAAAATACTTCTCGGTTCGCGCAGTGGTGGATTCTGGCGTTCAACTGACGGAGGAAAGTCATGGGAAGGTACGACTGATTTTTTACCGGCAAGCGGTGTCAATACGATTGCCGTATCACCGACAAATCCCGACCAAGTGCTTATCAATGTGAGAAATGCGAATAATGGCGTCACCCACGGAGTGTACCGTTCGGTAAATGGTGGACGCACATGGACTATCACAAAATTCAATCCTACTAACCTTAAAAAAGGTGGTCTTGGGAGTAACTTCAGCGTTAATCAGATTAAGTATAGCCCTCATGTTCCGGGCATGATATTCATTTCTGCAAGTGATGGTCTCTACCGCTCCACAGATAATTTGGATACATGGACTAAAGTAACGAGTGGTAGTATATCGGAAATAGAATTCCACCCTTCTAACGCAAGCTTAGTCTATATATATGATTACTATTATTGGGGAGCTAATAAAAATGTTATTCTCAGGTCAGTAAATCAGGGTCAAACATTCACACCGACTAATACTATCGTCGGAAATAATGATAATACAAGTGTTAATCTTTCCATAAGCAAATTTGGATGCCAAGATTGTCTCTTTTTCGCATCAAGCAATGGCGTCTGGAAATCAACCGACAATGGGAATAGTTTCACCTTTCTCTCCAATCCGAAGACCGGAAACGGTGCATTTGCGGTCAATGATTTGAATCCGGACAATATGATAACCGGTGGCATAGATGTGGTCGTAAGTGTAGATGGAGGAAAGACATTCAACCAAAAAACATGGTGGGCTCTCAGCAAAGAACGTCCTTTTAACGGTCCAAATTATGTCCATGCTGACCTACGGGTGGCCCAAAGTATTCGAGGAGTGTTTTATCTCGGTACAGATGGATATTTATGTAAAAGTACTGATGGTGGAAATACGTGGATACGATTGAGCGAAGGTACAGGTATCCGAGAGAATTATGCAGTAGGTGTAAGCCAATCGAACTCATACAGGAATATTTGCGGTTCACAGGATAACGGCCAAAGTCTCTCCACTGAAAAGGGTTGGCTCGAAATCTACGGCGCTGACGGTATGGAAGGGATAATCCATCCTCTCAATTACAATTGGATGATCGGAAGCTGGCAAAATGGCGGACGACTAAGGACAAAAGATGGTTCTGCATCCAATCAAGTCGTAACTCCTCCTGGACAAAAAAATGCTGCTTGGGTAGCTCCTTTACTCTTTGATCCGAATAATCACATGCGAGTCTATTCATTCTCCGACTCGATTTATGTCAGTGAGAATTATGGAACAAGTTGGGTAAATCGTGGACCTACAACTATCGGTACTGCTTCCAAAGCTGTTATTGCTGAAAATAACTCGGATATTATACTACTTGCTTCGGGATCGAAACTCGTCAAATCGATCGATGCGGGCAGAACATTCACAACAATAAAAGGACTGCCAAATTATGGTATAAGTGATGTTGGTATCGATCCTAACGATGATAATACTATCATTGTGACTTATAACCGATATGAACGTGATAGTTCGAAAGTCTTTATATCACGAGATTTTGGAACGACATGGAAGAACATTACCTATAATTTACATGATATGCCAATTTATTCGGTGGTCATTGATCATACAAAAGAAAGAAATATCTATTTAGGAGCGGAGATTGGAGTATTCACAAAAGCAATCGATGCTACTGATTGGACGATGTTTAACGAAGGTTTGCCGAATATGTCGAGTTTAGATTTGGAGATTCAGAACGGGTCAAATTCTCTGCGTTCTGCTACATGGGGCAGAGGGCTTTGGGAACAAACTCTTGTGAATAGAAGTAATTACCCTACAATTCCATTGGTGACATCATCAGTACTCCCCACAGATAATCAACCAGTCCAAGGCGCTTCTGTGATAATTTCTGCTGCCGTACAATATAATGACAAGCTTTCATCAGTGTATATGAAATGGTCAAAAGACACGCCTGATTTTACTAACAAGATGGCAATGAAGCTTGTTGGCGACAGTACGTATACAGCAGTATCTGCTTTCCCTGACTTAGCTGCCGGCACGAAAGTATATTTTAAGGTCTATGCCATTGGTAGCAAACAAGATACTACTGAAACGTATAAATTTATGTACACCGTAACTACTTTCAAATACTGTGATGCTGTCGGCGCAGATAACACGACAAGCGATTATATCAATTCAGTATCAGTAGCCGGGATGACCAATAAATCTGATAAAGAAAAGTATGGCGACTTCACGAATAAAACAGTGGAACTATGGACTGATTCTTTATATACCATTGCGATAGGAATGAATTTTCATTGGGATCCCGATACAACTGCTGCGTGGATTGACTATAATCATAATGCAGTGTTCGAGAAAAACGAACAAATTACCATGTCAATGTTAGATACGACTCATACTTCCTACGGCATTTTTCGTGTACCGAAGTCGATTGTCAAAGACACGACTCGTCTGAGAGTGCGTAGTCAGTACTTTGACGAAGCACCTGACCCTTGCGGCAATAGAACCGGCGAAGTAGAGGATTATACAGTAATTTTCAAACATTCTGCTCCGACGATTTCGTATTCGGTAAGCCAAGTTGAGTTGTGTGATCCAACATTCGTGTATTTTAACTTTACCGGAGATCCGGTTGATTCGCTTCGATGGAAGGTATCTAATGGTAATTTTAATTTTACTTCATCACAGCCGAAAGATTCAGTACGAGTGATAACAGATGGAAATTATACACTTACGTTGACTGCGTATAAAAATGGTGTTTCGTATCTTGCAGCAAAACAGCAGATAATTTCTTTATCTATACTTGATACCGGTGTTGTGAGAATTACCGGTGGATTGCGTTCATCAGCAGAAAATTCTACCTACCGTTGGTTGAATTGTGCCAACAGCTTTTTACCCATTTCAGGAGCAACTTCAAGAGATTTTGTTCCGCAAAACGACGGGCTATTTGCAGTTGAAATTCAGAAAAACGGATGTATTGATACATCACAGTGTTTTAATGTACAAGCAGTCGGCGTAGAAGAAAATCAAACTTCAATTCAAAACAGTATTTACCCCAATCCGACAACCGGTGAATTTGAAGTGGATGTACAGAGTTTGTCGAACGAAGGAATGGTATCCATCTACTCCATCTTTGGGAAAGTGATTGGTCATATACAGTTAAAGATCAAAAACTTCTTAAAATAAGTATTAATGACAAGCCCGACGGTATGTATTATATCGAATTGAAATCCAAGCACGGAAGTGTTTATCTTAAAGTCATTAAATTAAGTGAGTAATTAAAGTAGGCTGTCCAACTGAACAATAAAAAACGCCCGATGTTTTGCAACATCGGGCGTTATATTTTATATCATAATTGTGTTTATCGATAGCCCGGCAAATCGCGTTTTTCTATTTTCATATCCTGTAATTGCGGTGCTTTGATACCAAATCGCAAGTAAAATCCTTGACTGAAGCCAATCGGATACCAAGTAAAGCGCAAGTCAAAGCAATCTAAATCCTTCGTAATATTAATGGTAGGTGAATTAAATTGATTGCTGACAAAATCATAATTTAGCGATGTGCCTACTTTCCAGGTTTGTGTCATACTAAAGTCAATAGTAGCAGAAAAGTCCAGTCTCCGGGTTATTTGGTGTTTGAAAGGTTGATTATACGAAAAATTGAGATTCATATTCATTCTCCACGGTATTGAAAATGGACTATATCCATCAGTCTGATCACCAAATATGTCTGCCGGTTTTTCAGTGTAATTAATCCGACGTAAAAAACGTTCACCAACTGTACCGCTGAGAGAATCAAAAGCACTCGAAGTATCGGTAGAATTTGCACCTGCCAGCGAAACACCTTCTGACGAAAATGATGTGGAAAAACTAAGCCCAAAGAAAGTAAGTCCCACAAGTCCTTTACCTGCTGATAGTAACGTTTGATTGATTCTCGTCGGTGATTTCACATTCCCGTTGGGACTGGTGTAAATACCTTCGTCATAAGCAGTGAAGCGAGCTGAACCATTAATATTCAAAAATGTAAGGGCTGGAGTACGAAATGTCATCTGGATATCATCTAATTTCAACGAATCACGATTGAAATCGTATGCACTGTTCAATTCGAATGAAAACAAGTCTAAATTTAGATCAGGCATCGTATCTGCTTGAGCTATTTTTACTTGGAACGTATTAATTGCACCAAAAGCTAATGTTTGTCGTGCTCTGGACGGACACCCTCTCCACCGTCCTTATCAAAATGTGAGTATTGTATCACATCACCGGACATGAGATCTGTATATTGGCCAATCTTATCAGTCGTACGAGCAGAATATTCAGGAGTGTAATTAAATCGCACATTGGGAATGAATACATGACGCATCGCCTTGATACCGAAGAGATTAGGTTGGAATACACCATAGATGCGTGTCCCCACCGACAGACCAAAATCATAAAAGTAATCTCTGTATGGTAGCACTGAATGTTCGTACGTATCAATTACAGTAGAGTCAATTGGGTTGATAGTCTTTGTTCGTTTTCTAAAAAACCAATTTTCTCGATATGAAATGCTCGGAGTAATTGAAAAGTAACCAAGTTTGGGTGAAATTGAAATCGATGGATTATGATTAATGGCATACGATTCATTTTTTGAAAATGTATAGGTATTGATATTAGTAACAGTGTCGAGATCGGTCTTTGATATAGCTTTTGCAAGTGTATATCCTGCACGTCCACTGTAGGTGAGTGCTATATCTCCCAACCAATTATCTGATTGAGTTAATTTTTTGAAAGGGAAAATCTGTGGTACACTGAACGAAGCATTTCCACCAGTCTGATACGCGCCGGTGATAATATTCTGACTTCTCGTAAAGCCGCCTGAGAGGGAAGTGCCATTGTCAAACGATTGGAAAATAGATGCATACGAAGAAATTTCCTGTTGAATCCGTTGATTTAAATCTGTTGAAAAATTACGATTAAAATCCTGAGAAGAAAAACTAAGATTAGCTGTTAGATTAGCTTGAGGAGTTAAGATTTGGCTATGAGAAAAGTCAATTTTCCAATTGTTGAGAAGTTCAGCATCAGATGATGAACTCCGCCTACCAAATGAAAGTGAGAAGTTACCATTTAAAGATTTCTGATAAACGTATCGTGTTGAATTCCTTAACAAATACCCTGTTTTTGAAAATATATCTGCTGAAAATTGCGTGTCATAATAATCTGAAAGTGCAAAGTAATATCCCAAATTTTGAAAAGTCACCCCGTTCAAATTTGAAAAAAAGAATGATGGTATGATTATCCCCGAACGTCGGCCGGTTTTATTCTCAAAATACAACCCAAATGGTAATGCAAATACCGGCATATCTTCGACATAGACAACAAGTGGATTAATAAAAATTCTATCGTTAGTGATGACCTTCATTTCCGGTGAACCGAAATAAAAATGTGGATGAGGTTGTGAGCAGGTCGTATAGCATCCATTTTGGATAAAAAGCGTATTCTCATTGACACGTTTTACTTTTGACCCAAAGTAAAATCCGTCTTGTACTTTTGTCTCGCCGAGAGTAATTGTACCTCGTTTTGTTTGAAAATTAAAGAGTAATTTCTCCCCGACGAACTCCTCGCCACGGTCAGTAAACTTAGGATACCCACTGAATCTGCCCGATGAATCAGCTGCAGCATTTGCTTGCATCGTCGATGCGTTAAAGTCGAATTCTATCACTTCCGCTTCAAGCTTTTGTTCTTTGAAAATTGCTCTGGATTGTCCACGTAACCGCATGGATTTCTTGGACAAAGAGAACATCACCGTATCTCGTGCATAATACGTAACGACTGTATCGAGGTCTGATTTGGAGCGTTTAGAAAGTGTGTCGGTAATCCTAGAACTATCGGTAAGAAATGCCTGGACAGAGTCTGTTTGAAGTTTGGCGGATACATGTTTTTTAACCGAATCAATTATTTGAAGAGAATCTGCTACTTTAATAGAATCAATCATTCGTTGAGCTTTTTTAATTGAATCTGCACGTTCAAGTGATTCAATTTTATTACGAAGTGTTGTTTTCTTCTTAGGTGTGATTTGCTTCTTGGGGGCAGGAATACTCTTTGTAGGTGCTTTAGGTGGATTGGGTTTAGTATTTTGGAATACCAACTTTGCCGATACAACAGTCACGTCCATTGAATGGAAAAATAGAGCTAAAATCAGGATGAGAATATTACGTAACATCGTGCAATTACGAGTAATTAATCAAGTTTAATGACAGGAACGCCTTTTGGGGCAGGAAACTGAAGCTGCGTAACCGGTTGGTTGATTTTCATATCTGAGAGTGTCATTTCTGCCGTAGAATTATTTTCCGGAGATTGAATCAATACTTCATGTGCGAACTTTATACCATTCAGATCTTTAAAGTTACTGTATTTCACATTAAGTAATAATTTACCCTCAGAGGATTTTTTTTGGAACTGAATCATGGCTTGTTCTTTGAGTGAAAATAGAACATATTCTGCCCCAAAAGTACTCGCTTTTCGCACATAGAGTATATGGTCAGGATTGGCCGGTTTATCAGGACTTTCCGTGAATTTATCTTTAATAGTAGAGGTTTCTCCGGTGGATTCTCCACGAATTAAATGCGCAAAATCAGTAGCTCCAAGTGGGATATTCATGGATTTAGCAATATTTTCCGCACTAGGGACGCCGAGAAGTACCTTATTTTCAAATGCATTATAAAACATAAACGTAGTAGGAGTCGCGTACATTCTGCCAAGAAAAATCCCGAATGGACCGGTAATTTTCATTCCCATCGAGTCGAGCCCGCAGACAGAAGCATTACAATAGCCGGATTGAGTCATTCCACCGAAAGTAACAGTCATATCTGCCCCGAATGACATGTTTTGAATGTATGCCGATCTCTTTAGCATAGCGTTCTCAAGAGCAGTTATTGACTTGGCGGGCGGTAATTCTGAAAGCGGACTATTGATAGTTGGTGGCTTTTTTTCGTCGGTGGATGTTGATTTATCGGGAGGCTTCACACTCGAACATCCTATACTTGCGACTGCTATAACTGCGCATACCGCATAAAATAATCGTAGGGGAAGTAGCTTGAAAGTAAATATAGTATGAGGAAATAGTTTGAAAATCATACAGTTGTCCATAATTTGTTGGATGAGTTTCCTCAAAAATACCGATTTATTTCTTAGTTTTGCGGTTAATACGCGTTAATATTTATTGGTGACGGAGAATACTTTATGGTCTATGTTACTCGCAAATCGCATTTTTCAGCAGCCCACCGACTGTACAATCCTACCTTTCCTCACGACAAAAACGAAGCAATATTCGATAAATGTAATAATGCTAACGGGCATGGTCACAACTATACTCTTGAAGTGACCGTGCGAGGTGTTCCCGATCCTGAAACCGGCTATGTCATTGACCTCAAAATACTTCGAGATATACTTGAATCTGAAATAATTGAAAAAGTCGATCATAAACATCTCAATTATGATGTTGATTTCCTTCGTGGAATTATACCGACTGCTGAAAATATCGCCATCGTCTTTTGGAATATTTTAGAAAGTAAAATTCCTGCCGGCGAACTCCATTCGATCAAGCTTTTTGAGTCGGACAGTAATTTTGTCGAGTATTTCGGTGAGCCGGTTCGAATTCCAAAATATGATCTGTCAAATTCCTCAAATTCAAAGGAAATACCCGTATGAAACACCACCTCAACTCTCAACTATCTACAAGTCAAAATACGTATACTGATGATAATTTTGATGCCGCTCAATTCTTACAGCAGAATATCGATATACCTATCTATCCTGTTATAAATCAATCAGGTAGCATCCTCTTTGACGCAAATGGAAACATGCCGATTCCGCGTGAAGAACGAGCCCAAATGGTATCTCAAGTCGAGCATAAACTTTCCGAAATATTTGAAATTCTTCGCATTAATCGCAACGATCCAAATAGTACGAATTCACCTCACCGAATTGCGAAAATGTGGGTCAATGAATTACTCGCCGGTCGCTACGATCCACCACCAAATTGCACAGTATTCCCTAATCGTAAAAAAGTCGATGAACTCGTTATAAGCAAAGGTATTACCGTCATGTCGATGTGTTCGCATCATTGGCAGACCATCTCCGGAACATGTTCTATCGGCTACATGCCGAATAAACATGTACTAGGATTATCGAAGTTTACGCGTATCGTTGATTGGTTCTCGAGGCGTGGACAAATTCAAGAAGAACTCGGCGAACAAATCGCTGATTTCCTCGAAGATTTATTACAACCAAAAGCATTAGGCGTAGTAATTAAGTCTAAGCATTACTGTATGATAGCTCGTGGCGTACAAGAATCGGATGAAAAAGCAGAGATGATTACCTCCGTCATGCGCGGAAAGCTTGGTACATGCTTCAACCTGCGGAATGAATTTCTTCAGTTAACGTAAGTGATTACATTGCATCACAATACGCCATCAACAGATTATGAATCTCCATTTTGGACAAAAAAACAATTGGTAGCAGGAGTTGATGAAGCAGGTCGGGGACCACTAGCAGGTCCTGTCGTCGCAGCCGCCGTGATTCTTCCGATTAATTCGAGTGTACACTTAGGATTCAACGATTCAAAAAAACTCACCGAACTCCAACGTAATGAATTAGTTGAAGTAATTCAGTCACTCGCTTTAAGTATTGGAATATCTTTTATTGACACTGTAGAAATTGAAAAGCTGAATATCAGGCGTGCTACGTTGAAAGCTATGCAAGTTGCGGTGGATTCTCTTCATGAATCACCACACCATGTCTTTATTGACGGAAATTATTTCGAGCATTCGAGTCGTTCGTACACGACAGTTGTCAAGGGTGATGCGAAAGTATTATCGATCTCCGCAGCATCAATCGTAGCGAAAGTAACACGAGATAAGTGGATGTGTGAAATAGCAGATACGCAATATCCTGAATATGGCTTCGCACAACACAAAGGGTATGGCACAAAACAGCATTGTGAGGCAATTAAAAAATATGGTCCATGCCCGATTCATCGAAGTCTGTTTCTACGTAAGCTGCTCGGTGAGACACAGGTAACCCTATTCTAAGTGTATTAAAAATCAAATAGATGTATGATTATTCACAGTAATCGTTTGATGATTGTTACATTTAGATTGAACAAAAGCACTTCAATTTCAGAAAATCAAAATTCGACGTAAGTACTTGACATTAAACGAAGTAAATCTTTCTACTTAAAGATAAATTAACTGTTTGACATTAAGTAAAGAATGAAAAATTCTTTCAATAGAATACTACAACATACTTATGACCTTATACTTTAAAAATATACGCATTATCAGTCCATTGCAAGAAATTGACAATCATTGTAATATGTTAATCAATGATGGAGTTATAGATTATATTGGTACCGCAGAACCTGTTTTGACAAATGATGTAGAACAAATCGATGCCACCAATCTAATCGCATGTCCCGGCATGATTGACATGCATGTGCATCTTCGCGAACCCGGACAGGAATACAAGGAAACGATTGCTACCGGAACGCAAGCTGCTGCAAATGGTGGATATACCGCGGTAGTGTGTATGCCGAATACTTTGCCTGCAGTCGATTCGGTGGCGGTACTTGAGTATATTACTAGCCGAACAAATGGTAATCTTGTCGATGTATATACCTGTGCGACAATTACAAAAGGTCGTGATGGTAAAGAACTTGCGCCATTATTATCACTTCTTGAGGCAGGTGCTGTGATGTTCTCGGATGACGGCTCTTGCCTTGAAAGTGCGGAGATGATGCGACGAGCATTCGACTATACATCCGAACATGATGCTCTCTTGACTCAGCATTGTGAAGAACATACAATGACCCGTAATTTTGCGATGAACGAGGGCACGGTATCGGCAGAACTTGGCTTGAAAGGGTATCCAACAGTCGCAGAAGATGTAATAATTGCCCGTGATATTCTCTTAGCGGAGTATTGTGGTAATCGTCGCTATCATGCGGCACATATAAGTACAAAAGGTGCAGTTCGAATCATAAGAGAAGCAAAATCAAGGGGAATGCGCGTAAGCTGTGAGGTGACACCACATCATTTTGTACTCACCGATGAAGCAGTACGCGGATATAATACGAATGCGAAAATGAACCCACCACTTCGATCGATGGAAAATTTGGAGGCAATCATAGAAGGGCTACACGATGGTACGATTGATTGTATAGCTACTGATCACGCACCGCATGCAATTCATGAAAAAGAGTGTGAATTCTCAAATGCAGCTAATGGTATCACCGGGCTGGAGACTGCACTTGGCTTAGGACTGACATACTTAGTCCACACAGGAAAGTTAACTATTGGACAATTGATTGAAAAGATGAGTATCAATCCACGAAAAGTACTTCATTTACCTCAAGTTAACGTGAAAGTTGGTGAACGTGCCAACCTAACTGTCTTCGACCCTTCGGAGGTATGGAACGTGGATTTGAGTCACAGCTGTTCAAAGTCGCAGAATTCACCATTCCACGGCGTACAACTGACAGGCAAACCAAAATATTCTATCAATAATGGTCAGGTTTTTCGGTCGAGGTTGTAACGTCAATAGAATAATTAGTACTTATCAAATTAAAATCCAATTACATCTGTTGAGACTATTTTGATTGTAAAGCATATCTATAACAGTAAAATCAATTAACTATTTCAATGATATATAACTTACAGTGTAGTCTATGCTACGTTTGAGACAGCTTTCATTATATTTCCTCCTCTCACTCATTGCAATCGGCATGCTCGCACCGATGCTTTGGATGCTCCTATTATCACTACGCTTACATCCGGAAAGCTATCCCACTTTTTCCGGATTATTAAACGCTCAGACGACACTCGAAAATTATACGGACGCTTTAAATTCAGATGCATTCGGTCGTTATTTCATCAATTCTACACTTGTCGCCGCTGTCGTCACCATAGGCAATGTTATTTTTTGTTTATGGGTTGGGTACGCGCTAGCTCGTCGTAATTTTTTTGGCAAAAAACTCTTTTTTATGTCGATACTCGGCGTAATGATGATCCCACAGCAGGTTATTATGATACCGCTCTACCGTTTAATCGTCGAATTTGGTTGGATAAATTCGTATTTTGCGCTCGTTGTTCCGTGGCTGGTCACACCTCTTGGCGTGTTTTTAGTTCGACAGTATATTCAAGCCTTACCAGCCGAAATCGAAGACGCCGCCCGAATCGACGGAGCCGGTGAATGGTACATACTTTGGCGAGTCGTCTTGCCACTTTGTAAGCCAATTCTCACCGTATTAGCACTTTATATCTTCCTCAGTAATTGGAATTCTTTTTTGTTCCCATTTCTCTTTACGAATGAAGAATCGATGCGCACGCTGCCGGTAGGATTAGCTTTTTATCTGGGAAAACAATCCATAGATTGGGGTCATCTTATGGCAGGAGCAAGTATATCAGCTCTTCCAATACTCATAATGTTTGCATTCTTCCACAAGAGAATTATACAAGGACTCACAGCAGGAGCCCTAAAAGAATAACAAATCATATAACCATTAACCATTAACCATTAACCATTAACCATTAACCATTAACCATTAACCATTAACCATTAACTTTATTATTATTACATACTTACAGGATTATAATTATGGGAAGAGCGTTTGAATTACGCAGAGGTCGAAAAGAAAAACGATGGGGGAAAATGTCGAAAGCATTCACCCGACTTGGAAAAGAAATTGCAATTTCAGTGAAGTTAAGCGGACCCGATCCTGCCGGGAATCCACGTTTACGCGTAGCAATTCAAAATGCCAAAGGCGTTAATATGCCTAAAGATAGGATTGAAGCTGCTATAAAGAGAGCCTCAAATCGGGACGAAGCAGATTTCCAAGAAATAGTCTATGAAGGCTATGGTCCGCATGGTATAGCGATTGTCATGGAATGCGCCACTGACAATGCAACACGTTCAGTCGCCAATATCCGCCACTATTTGACGAAAGTTGGAGGTAGTCTGTCAACTGCCGGTGCGCTTGACTTTATGTTTGAACGTAAAGGTGTGTTTGTTCTTAATTCTGAAGGAGTTAATCTAGAAGACCTCGAACTCGAACTCATCGATTTTGGAGCCGAAGATATAGTCGAAGACGAAGGTGAAATTTACATTTATACGCAATACGCCGACTTTATTGGCATGCAACGAGCCTTAGAAGAGCGTGGCATTGCGGTCACGAGTGCGGATATTCAGCGCATACCTACCAATACAGTTGAATTACCCGAAGACCAACAAGATGATCAATGCTCATCGAAAAAATCGAAGATGATGAAGATGTGCAAGTCGTGTATCATAATATGATATAATATAATATAGTTACGATGTTTTTTTAGCGTAAAATTGTCATGTAAAGCAATTCTCAATCAATCCAATCTATCGAAATAATCTTGATCTAGTGTAATATTCGAGCTGCAATCATGATTACAAAACCCAAAACATTATCTTCAATCGAACACATTCGTTCGTTACCTTCCAAACTTGAAAAAGCGATCGAAGGTCTGAGTGATTCACAGCTTGATACACCGTATCGCGAAGGTGGATGGACGGTGCGACAGGTCGTCCATCATCTCGTTGACTCGCATGCTAATGCTTTGATACGTATAAAATTAGTGCTTACGGAAGATAATCCTATACTTAAGCCATATCTGCAAGACGCATGGGCGGAATTACCGGATTGCAAAGAAATGGATGTGATACATTCAATACATATTCTGCGTGGGTTACATACGAAATGGGTGT
This sequence comes from Ignavibacteria bacterium, assembly GCA_016720145.1. Classification (GTDB taxonomy): domain Bacteria; phylum Bacteroidota; class Ignavibacteria; order Kapaibacteriales; family UBA961; genus JADJXV01. The sequence goes on from JADJXV010000001.1 coordinate 239,568, forward strand.
ATTTACTAGAGCGGCTTACGGACGAAGATCTCTCGCGCAAAGGTAATCATTTGGATGATGGTCAAGTCACACTTGAAACTTTGATAGATGGCTATGCTCGGCATGGAATCAATCATGTCTATCAAATCAACAGTTTACGTGAAAAAATGGGATGGATTTGATGATATTCTAATACTATAACTCATTTTCAGTTTTCCAATGTCTCACGAGTTCATAACACAAAGTACATTTTTTAGCCGAATGGATGAATTCGGCTTCTTTGATGCCATTGAGTCACGATTACCAGAAGAATTTACTTTAGTCTTTGAAATTGCTCGAATATTAGAAGACAATACCAAGCCGCTTTCCAAGCATTTAGCACCAATTCTCTATAACAAGTCTGACGATATCCCACCGGAAAACAGTCCTGAAAAACACATTATTCCTCATCTTCCGGCTGCCGAAGAATATGAAGCAGCATTAATTGACAGTTATCGTGAAGTAGCTCGCATCTATCCTCATCAATTTTTATTGCCCGATGAGGTGTTCTACCAAAAACTAGTCGAGCGTTCATTGTGGCTTCCCAAGCCCAAAGCACCCAGAAATTACCGTTATCAAGCTGAAAGCGACCAATTTGCACCGGATAGCAGAAAGCAAAAAGTATATTTGCTCTTTGATACTTCAAAATCTATGCAGGATGCGTATCGAATTCATCTCGCAAAAGCAATCGCGTTTTTTTTCCTGCGACAGAATATGAAAGAACTTGGAACAGTCTATTTCCGAACGTTTGATGCTGAAATCGGCAAACTGCATGAAGCGAGTAATATGTTGGATTTTGAACATCTTATCAGTGAATTAATGCACGTACGCGCCCTCGGACGTGGCACAGCACTCGAAAAAGCACTTTCAATTGCAATGACTGACATTCACACTGCAAGTACGATGGCTGAGGCAGAAATACTCGTTATCACCGATGGTGCTGCACATATCAATTTGGAGAAAATCAGACCAATGATGGGTAATAATATCACCATCAATACCGTTAAAATAGGTTCTGCCACCATCACACCGGATGCTAAATTTATCAAAGATTTAATACTTACCAGTACTTCTGATGATGCGAAAACAGGACGCATGCTGCATCAAAAGTTGCGTGATTTGGAACATCAAATTACTAATGCGGGAAGTGAGTCTCGAAAAAATCTCTTAAAAAGTGAATTGGGTCATCTCGCTAAGCAAATCAATACGCTCACTGAACGTGTCGGAAAAAAAGTAGGCGAAACGTATGGAAAAGAAATTGAGATGATATCTTCTACTTTTATACAAATCAATGACTTGGAACTTAAAGATGTGTTTGAGCTCACACCGGAAAAGTCACTTGAATTATATGAATTAACGGAGGAAATGCTGGAGGTAATCAAAACAGAACCAACGATAGAAGATATGAAGAAAGCGGCTTTGCTGTCGGATCACTTAGAAATGATGGCAACACATCACGGCTTAGAATCTGAGGATTTACAACGTAAAGCTCGTGAACTCGAACAGTTACTAGATCAGATGTTGAAAGAGGGAGGTGATATATATCATACGAAGATCGAACTTTCTGAAAAGGATGAAATACAGCTTTCCAAAATGCTCCAGAAAAAAATGAGAGGGGTGACTCGAATACCGCTTGCTCGGTTGTTGAAAATAATTTTGAGGCGTATTAAACGGTTGCTGAAAAATATACTTACAAATAAATAAATTCTACGCTACACCTGAAATTGGTAATGAAAACCGTACATTTGTCAGTACATTAGGTTCGGACTCTATAATCAGCTCACCACCATGTAATTCTACAAGTCGTTTAGCTATGATTAGTCCGAATCCCGTACCCTGCTGTTCGAATATCCTCCGCTCAAACTGCATATAAGCACCAATTGTCTCCACCGCGTTTTTCGACATACCACGACCTCTGTCTGTCACTTCGATCCAGCAATACAAGCCTTTTTGCGTACAGGTGATTTGTACTTTAGAATGAGGATTGGAAAACTTAAAGGCATTATCTGTCAATTCTGTGATAATTTTATAGAGATGTTCTTGATCAATTTGAAAGACAAGATTACCCTCTATTCCTTTAAAATGAAAGTCTTCCGTTCGTTCAAATGATTGGGCTATATGTTGGGCTGCATACTCAATTGTGGATATTCCTTCTGAAGTTGTGCAATCTCTCATCCCATTGATAGCTGAAGTGTTAGCAGAGACTAAATCAAGCTGTGCATACAAAAGATAATTTTGAACCAAACGGTGAAGCCGATCTCCTGATTTGCGAATCATGGTAATCATTTCCAACGCTTCTTCCTTTGAAAATGAATCATACATTTGTTCAAGCAATTCGATTGGTCCTAAAATACCGTTGAGGGGAGTCATTAATTCATGTGGCAATGAATAGATGATATTTTTTCGCAGATTTTCGAGCTTTTCCTCGGAATGACGTTTTAACTGTTCTTGTTTTGTAATTCGGGCATTGACGGCGCTCAGTAACTCATCAAGAGTAAACGGCTTCGTCAAATAATCATCAGCGCCCAAATTCATCCCCATTCTCGTACTCGTTCGATCTATTTTAGCAGTCAGAAATATAAACGGAATGTGTGCTGTTTCGGGATCTTGTCTGAGTTTATTTATCACACCATAGCCATCGACATTCGGCATCATTACATCACAGATAATCAGATCCGGCTTGTGTAAAAAAGCCATTTGAATACCAATCGATCCATCTTCGGCAGTAATCGGATTAAATCCTTGATCTTCCAACAAAAGAGCAGTGCCTTCACGAATATAAGGCTCATCTTCAATTATCAATATCTTCTTCATTTATATATGCTTAGTAAGAGTTAATCGAAATTTATTTCTGTAATACAACCTTCTATTCTATATGCGAAATCAAGCAATATATTTTACCGCATGCAAATTAAAGAAAAGAATCAGAAACTATTCTGAAAAATCTCATATTACATTCTTTTAAGTGAATAAACCTTAAATTTGTGCCGGTATATTTTTGATAAATAATTGAAGTTTTAATTAATTCAGAACTCAACAATCAAAATATCTCACACTGAGAATAGATTTAAGTACGTATAATTTAATAGAAAGTAAGACAAGATGTTCTTCCAACATGTATATGAAAAAGGGTTGGCTCAATCGAGCTATTTTATAGGATGTCAGAAGTCAGGAGTCGCATTAGTAATTGATCCCAAAAGAGATATTGAAACATATCTGCAAATTGCGAAGCAAGAAAAGCTCACCATCACGCATGTCACCGAAACGCATATTCATGCTGATTTCTTAAGTGGTGCACGGGAATTAGCTGGTAGAACCGGTGCCGAACTCCTTTTGTCTGACGAAGGAGGTCTGGATTGGCAGTATCAATTCAAGCATACTTCACTCAAAGACGGTAGTGAATTTTGGATAGGTAACCTCAAAATCGAAGTGCTCCATACACCCGGTCACACTCCCGAACATATCAGTTTTCTCCTCACCGATACACCTGCATCGAGCAAACCTGTGATGTTTTTTAGTGGTGATTTTGTCTTCGTCGGCGATGTCGGTCGCCCGGATTTACTCGAAAAAGCTGCCGGAGTGGTCGGTACTATGGACGCAGGTGCACGTCAGATGTACAAGTCATTACAACGATTTAAACAATTACCTGATTATATTCAGCTGTGGAGTGGTCACGGTGCCGGCTCTGCTTGCGGGAAAGCGCTCGGCGCCGTACCGAGCAGCACTATAGGGTATGAGAAAATCTCTAATTGGGCTCTCCAATATGAAGATGAAGATGCCTTTGTCGCCGAGTTATTATCCGGTCAACCCGAACCGCCGAAATACTTTGCAATGATGAAAAAGCTTAATAAAATTGGTCCGCCAATTCTTGGTAACAGCTTCTTTCCAAACCGATTGAGCGCTTACGAAATGGAAGCCGCATATCGACAGGGAATGACTATAATAGACACTAGGAACAAATTCATTTTTGCCGATGGTCATATTCCGGGTTCGCTCAATATTCAAGATAATAATGCTCTGAGTACATGGGCAGGATGGATGCTCGATTATGACAAACCATTTGTGGTAATTGCAACTGATAAGTCAATGCCAGAAATTACCAATAAATTAATACGCATAGGGTTAGACCAAATTTACGGTTACTTTCCTTCAATCGAAGAATGGACGGATCATGGCGGCGAACTCACCAAACTCCGACAAATGAGCGTAGAAGATTTATCAACTCATCTCGGTGATCCAAATTATACAGTTATCGACGTTCGAGCGACAAGCGAATTCAACGGTGGACACATAGAAGGCGCTCATCATATCCATGCCGGATATCTCTCCGGCAGACTTGAAGAAGTGCCACGAACAGGGAATTTGGTCATTCAATGCGCCGGTGGTGACCGTTCAAGTATTGCAAGCAGCTTGCTTCTCCGCGCAGGAATTACCAATATTTATAATCTTATCGGTGGCATTGGAGCATGGCGTGAGGCAGGACTAACAACAGTGAAAAGTAACTAATTCATTAATTATAAAGTAGATATGATTGTTCGTCGTACTTGGTGCTTTTCTTTATTAGTTGTACTTTTCATCGGATGTGCTGACGAGCCAACTTCGCCAGCTCAGAACATCAGACCGCAAACGCATATTGCGGTCGATACAGTAGCTACCGAACAAAGTAGTAGATTGAAGGTCAATTGGTATGGCGATGATGCCGATGGAATAGTCAATGGATATTTGCTCTCAACTGACCGTAAAACGTGGGTTTTTACTCGAAAAAGTGATTCTTTGTTTTCTCTGCGAATTGAGAATAATGATACTAGTTATCTCTTTAGCGTCAGTGCAGTTGATAATTCCCTGAAACAGTATCCAGCTGAAGGTACAAGTATCAATTTCAACGACGCAAATTCCAACGGATACTATGATAATGGCGAAGAATTTCTCACACTTGAGGGAGCAGCCGACCTCACACCCGCCATGAGCAGATATCCTATTCGTAATACTCAACCTCATGTTTTCTTTGGTGCAGATTCGACGGCAATTTCAGCCAAACAAGTACAATTACCCGACACCACCTTCACGGTTGCTACATTTCAATTTGGTGCTTATGATCTTGATGGCGCAGAAACAATTGCATATTTTGAATACGCTCTCAATGACACAACAAGTACAAGCTGGCGGAAAATACCAACAAGTCAATCTTTTATAACCTTAACTTCCGACAGTGGGTTAGTCTCAAACTCCGACAATAGTTTTTACCTAAGAGCTGTGGACATTGGAGCCCTCAAAAGCAAAATTCTCACTTACCCCCAAGAAGGGAAGTCGTGGTATGTTCGCAAACCGAAGGGGAATATTCTTATCATTAAGGACCATGATCTGCCGGCAGCCGATAATTTCTATCAAAATTCACTTCAAACGGTAGCTTCGGGCAAATTCGCGGGGAAAGTGGACGTTCTTGACTTGCGCACCGGCGGCAAAACCCGCAATATCCCTCCATTTATCAATCCGATGTTTATCGAGACGCTCAAGCTGTTTAAAGCGGTGATATGGTATAGTGATGCAGGCGCGAACTACAGACTCGCGCAGGAAAGTCTGCCGGAGTATATTAGGAGCGGCGGACATGCCCTTTTTGCGGCTGATTTGCCGAATCCTATCCCGTCGGAAGTACAGATAGCGCTCGTTGATTTTGCTCCGCTAGATAGTGTGTCAGCATTTGAAATTACGTCTAATCCATTGGATATTAAGAATAATAGCGAAATTGTTGCTGACACCTCCGGTGGAACAATCTACTCGAATTTCATCAAAGAAAGCGGCACGGTCAATCCTCATGCACTCTATCCGAAAATCACCGCAAAGTCGCTTTATCGTTTGCCGGCAAGCACCAAATGGACTGGGAATCCTGTTGTTGCCGTCCGCAGTGAAGACCGTAGAATGGTCTTTGTGGGACTGCCGTTGTATTTACTCAACAAGTCGCAAACGGCTGAGCTCTTCCTTCAAACGTTGATGATTGGAGAGTTTGGGTTATGAACGAACCTCTCATTCTATCGATCGAGACATCAGGTGCAACTTGCGGTGTAGTACTCTCATCTGGTTCAAAAATGATAGCAGAATACTCACTTTTCGGCGATAATCTTCACGATAAATTACTCGCTGAACTCTGCAGAAGAATCAAGAATGATTGCGGGAAAACTTTCGATCAGCTCGATGCGGTAGCCGTTTCCGCCGGACCTGGTTCGTTCACCGGACTCCGCATCGGCGCAAGTGTAGCCAAGGGAATATGTTTCGGAAGTGAGATCAAATGCATCGCCGTTCCCACGCTGAGTGCCTTTGCCTCGGCTGCAACTGAATACGCTCAATCACTTGGTAATAAAGAAATTATGAGCGTTATTGGTGCAAATCAAAATCTGTTTTTTAGTCAGTCATTTGATGCAAATGGTAAACTGAAAAGTACAATACAATTAACGGAACAAGAAGAAATTCAATCGCGAATCACCGAACAAACCATCCTTTGCGGACCTGCCGCACCAAGCTTTCATACTCACTATCAGCTCTCAGGACTCAACCGACTCACACCACGATTTATAGCCCGCCATGCTTTTCAATTATGGAATGAATCTGCCTGGATAACTGCCGAAGACTTCGTGCCGATGTACGCTCAAGAGTTCGTTGTCAAAAAAGCTGTGAAATAGACAAAAAGAACTTTTGTATGTCCTTGAAATAGTAGTATTTTCGCAGAAATGAAGTTTATTTTCCACAACATTATTCTGCATCTATGAAACACGCACTCTACTACCTGCTTTCCTGCCTCCCCATACTCTGCATCGTCTGTACTCCTGAAAAAGCCACTGCTACGCATCCAAGCCGCGCTGTGATACGGGGCACGGTGCCGGAGAAAAATCAAATGATCTACTGGATGAAAGATCCTGTTAATCGGACTGATGATGGTGAAAAACCTGCCGATTCAGCGATGATAGATGCAAAAGGTAATTTTAATTTGAGTGTAGTAGCATCTCCAGATTCTTACTATTCGCTGCGTATCGGAAGCAGACATGTTGGTATTCCAATTTACTGTAAGGGAGGAGATAGCATCATGATACGCCAAATATCAACGGATACAACTCCGGAGGTTTTGTCGGATAATGGTGGTGCTACAAGGTTTAGCAGATACTTTTTTACTCAATTTCAATTAGGATCAAATTTCTTTGATAAAATTCAAACAGGAGACTGGAAAGAATGTTTTAAGATTCTCGATGTACAGACTCAATCTCAATCAACATTTTTGATGATGAACACCTATTTATTAAACAACTATCCTGCATTAAAAAGAGAAATGGAGGATGTTGTGAGATATTCCGGAAGTAGCCACAAGTTGAACTTACTCATGTATTTTTATTACGATGACAATGATAGTATTCTCATCAACGATACGCACTGTGCAGATTTTATGGATAGAGTTCAACTGAAACATGATACGATGCCGATGACAATGTCCTATACTAATTTTCTTTCGACGTATCTTGAATTTCCATTCAAACGTTGGAAGAAAGCAAATGTAGTAACTTCATCATTATCACGTAAAGATCGAAACTCACTTAAATTTGAATATTGCAAATCACATCTTACCGGCAGATCAAGAGATTATGGTATGTTTTATTGTGTAGCAAATTTGTTTAATTTTTTCAGCGACTCAACAGCATTAGAAGTAGTAGAAAAGCAACTCAATGATTATAAAAAAGATGTAACTGATATCCGCTATTACAACATGGCTTATAAATTATACCAAGCCAAACTCGCCATGTCAGAAGGTAAAGCCGCCCCTAATTTCACCCTACCGGGCATCACTTCCAAAAATATCTCCCTTTCTGACTTTAAAGGCAAAACAGTGTATATGGAATTCACCGGCACATGGTGCGGTCCATGCCGCAAGGAAATACCTTATATTAAAGAACTTCAGAAAAAATGTCAGAATAATCCGAATGTGCAGTTCCTCACCGTCTGGCTTGAAGGTGAGTCACGAGAAAAGTGGCTGAAATATGTGCAAAGTACAGGATTGGAAGGTTCGCATCTCTATTCCTCTTCACAATTTGCAGGGGAAGTGCCAAAATTATATCAAATATCAGGAGTTCCGGCATTCATGATCATTGACAAAAATGGGAATGTTGCCATGCCGAGCGCAAAGCATCCAAGTGAGGATGGTGTGTATGAGGAATTGATGGGCGTCGCGGGGAAGTGAGATGGGATAAAACTTTAATTAAACCACAGATTTAAGTAACTATTTTCTATTGATAAACTATGCTCAAAAAAACTATTCTCAATTTGCAAATACTACTTTTAACAGTAGTTGCTTTATCATTAAGCTTATTAGCCCAAAAAGCTACACCAATACATTCACCAATTATCCTCGATAAAATTCCGGATTGTGCGCCGATTAGAGTGATAAAATTCTCTCCAAACGGGAAATATATTTTTATTTCTGACCAAAAAGAACAAGCTTTTCTCATCACAAACACCGGTGAACCGGTATTTGAATGGAAGTATAGTGATGAGTATTATGATTCAGTCTGGAATAAACAAATGGAGAACACTATCGAATTTATGAAAGAAATGGGTTCTCTTGAGCGTGGAATGGAGCAGGCAAACACAATACCTGCCGAATATAGGCAGCGTTTTTTGGATAATTTCAAGCCTTGTATAAAACCGTTAGTACTTCCACCACATGGATTTGTCATTCAAAATGACACCTTAGAAATGCCTGTCCGTAAAGATAGAGTTTCCGCACTTGCTCAAAAATTTGATAATGCCTATTTTGCGAATGATTCTATGTTGTATGTGAGTGCTACAATTACCATTATGGGAGTTGATACGTTTCAATATTCTCTTGGAACAAAACCTAATCTCGCGTTTTCTAAAAGCCATGTGATAATAAAATTCGAAGTACCCAAGAAAAAGCAACAGCTTTATGTCATAAAAAACAGCTTAGAAAAGGGAACTTTTCCTATGGAATGTTTGGGTACTCTGATTGGAAGTAACAATCCTAATGAACTGTATATTCAAACCGATTTTGATAAAAAATCTTCGACGGAGAAGTTTCTAAAAGCTGCGAACTTCGATAAGCTAGGAGCCATAGGATTGTATAATATTAAACGCGGTGAATTAGTCAAAACCTTTGGCATCATACCGGACTGTTATCGGCAAAAAGGTCTCGTAAACTATAGTTTTTTTGAACTGTTAGCACGCCCCAAAGCAGATTCATTATTCATTGTCTATCCTCTTTGGGATAGTGTGCAACTATCTGTAGGTGGAAAAGTTAGCACAAAGCCATTGCAAATAACACCGGATAATCAGGAAATGTTTGATTCGTTCCGTCGTGACTCAACCGCAGGATTTAGAACTAATTATTCGAAGCAAAAATTCTTTATCTCTCAATTCGAAGTGAATAAAAAATCGGCAACATTCTCAATAGTAGTACAGCAAAAAGTAGATAAACTACAACGAACATGGCTGATACGTGAATATAATTCACAATGGAAAATTGTAAAGGAAAAGCGACTAGAGGATATGAGCTATGGTAAGAAAATTGAATACCTCGGATTCACAGAATCCACCAATACACTCTGTTTTGTTACCCAAGATGCCAATGAAAACTGGCAATTGAATTTTACAACGTTTTAAGAATCGATGATGAAACACATACCGTCAAAGGTGCTTGCAGCAATCGTAGTGCTCGTTCTGAGTAGCTTTTACTCCGGAACACCCGAGAGTTTTGAATCATTTATAGCGTCCAAATTTCAGACGTTGCATGATAAAGAACCTAACATAAAGGTGTATATCGTAGAATTTGTAGGAGTAGGCGAGTGTGTAAAATGCGTCAACACGTCCTATACAATCAAAACGCTTTTTCAAAAGGATACTTTGCTTTCGAAGCACTTTCGGTATATAGCAGTGCCGATTACGCAGCGCAGGCGAGATGCAGAAGCGATGAAAGAGAATAATACAATTTTTGATGAATTTATACCGATCAAAACGCAGGAATTATCCGAACGAAGTATAGAAATGAAGGATAAATTTGTTCTGCTTGACAAGAATCTTACGATACGTTACACCGTGAGTGCCGACAAGTATTTATCCAACAATTTCATTAAAGATATGATACTTGAGAGTAGGAAAATTATTGGCAATAATCAATAGATAATTCTGCAACTATCTATAAAATATACTTTTATAAACTCATTCTAATACCCATGAACATCAAAGTACTCCATTTGACTTTCCTCTTGATACTCATTTCAATATGCACTCCTAAAGCAGCAATTGCCACGCAACCAAGCCATACCATCATCAGTGGAATAGTACCGGAGAAGAATACAAAAATTTACCTCTTAAAGGACCCTGTAAACTTCATAGAGTCTGATGAGAAAGCGTATGATTCTGCTAAAGTTGATGCTAGCGGGCGATTCATATTCAGAACAAAATGTTCTCCTGCTTCTGTCTATACGATGCGAATTGGTGCGAGGCATTTATTCATAAAATTGTACTGCAAAATTGGAGATACAATCATCATTCGGCAAGACAGTGTGGGTAGATTCCCGGATATTGTTCATGATAAGGGAGGAGCAACGAAGTTCTATTATTTCTTTGATACTAAATTTCGAATACAACAAGATTACTATTCAAAAATGCAAGAAGGTAAATGGCAAGATTGCTTTAAGATTTTGGATGATCGTACTCAAGCACAGGCAAGCTATCTGAAGATGAATACGTTTCTTCTTTCCGGCTATCCTGCTCTAAAAAATGAACTTGATGATGTTATTCGGTTTCAAAAACACTGTGAAAAAATGAATTTAATGATGTATTTGTATTATGATGATAAAGATAGTGTACTGATTCATGACAAACACTGTACAGATTTTATTGGTAATCTTAATTTCAAAGAAGATAATCAAGAATTTAGTACTGCTTACACAGGGTATCTCCAAACCTATCTTGAATTTCCATTTAAGCTATGGTGGAAAGATCTGAGTAGAACAAAACAGCTTGACAGAAGTGAACGGTTATCACTCCGTTTTGAGTACTGTAAATCACATCTTTCGGGTCGGTCAAGAGATTATGGTATGTTCTATTGCACTGCTGGATTATTTAATTTTTTCAGTGATTCAACAGCCTTAGAAGTAGCCCGAAAGCAACTCCAAGATTATAAAAAAGACGTTACTGATATCCGCTATTACAACATGGCGTATAAATTATACCAAGCCAAGCTCGCCATGTCAGAAGGCATAGCCGCCCCGAATTTCACCTTGCCGGACATCACGTCCAAAAACATATCCCTTTCTGACTTTAAAGGCAAAACGGTGTATATGGAATTCACCGGCACATGGTGCGGACCATGCCGTAAGGAAATACCATTTATGAAAGAACTTCAGAAAAAGTGCAAGAATAATCCCGATATACAATTCCTTACCGTATGGATCGAAGGCGCGACTCCTGACATGTGGGTGAAATATGTGCAGAGTACGGGCTTGGAAGGCACTCATGTCTATTCAAAAGAAAACTTTGCGGGTGTTGTTCCTAAACTATACCAGCTATCCGGCGTTCCGGCATTCATGATAATAGATAAAAATGGGAAAGTAGCAGTTTCAAGCGCTATGCATCCGAGTCAGGATGGTGTGTTTGAGGAATTGATTGGAGTGGTAGGGAGGTGATGTGGAATTGCAGAGCAAGCATGTAGTGTTTTTCACGTCCGATAGGTTGTTTAACCAACTGTAAACACTTGTCGGTAAACGTATTGTATGATCTCCATACCCGACGATAGTTACCGTGTAGCTATCTAATGTTGCTAAGATTTTGTAATTTATAAGTGGATGAGTAAGTAACCACATATCCGTAGTGCGGATAAGAAGTACGTTTCATAAGTACGAGTTGACGGTCGGTTATAACAACCGACCGGAAGGAATACCGGATACTGTAATATAAATGGTGTAACAACCTTTGTGAATCAACAAGAAACACAATTCAGTGAAACACATACATTTACCGAGAACACTTATACAGTGACATCTCAGACTGCCTACGAATCATGGCAAGGTGAGCAGCCATAATATAAATTGATTTATAGAGCCGTGGAATTTCTACGGCTCTATTTTTCTCCCTTTCTTACGTTTCATTAGGTTCAATATATGCACTTTTTAATACTATGTTCGATAGTTTTCATGTTGTACAGTAATACTCAAGCACAAGTCATCAACATGGACTTATTCCGCTCCAAGCTTGTGGCACATTCAATCTCATTGAATGATGAAAAAATTTGTTTTGTGTTTGCTACTTCATTTCAGCAATGTCCTGGATGTGGCACTACAGCAATTAATGACCGAATACAAAAATTACGAAAATTCTTCCCTACTGCCCTTTATATTTTACTTGTTGAAACAGATGATTCTCGTGAAATAGAGGGCAACTCTATTAACACGTCTTCCGATTATACATTTGCAGATACAGTAGGATATATTCGCAACGTATTGAAAGCGAAGGTAATTCCTGAATTGTATGTGCTGACTGGTAATGGCAGAATTCTCTTTCATCAGAATGATATTCCACATTCATCATTTGATACCAAAGCAATCCGAGATTCAATTACAACGAGGTTCAGTGAAAATCAATCGGTATTGCTAAAGGAAAAAACAGGGTTCATTCAGGTCATCAATTCAGTAGCTCTTAATAGCAATCATGATAAACTTGCTTTGGTTGATTTGGCTCAAAACAAGATACGTGTTTTCAATACTGTATCTGGGGAACAAGAATTTACTGTATTATCAAGCGACACTCTGAAGTACTTTTTTAGGAAGGATAAGTATGATCGTGACTGGCAATTGTTGGAACAAATGGGAGCTGGTTTAGTTGACTTTGCTGGTATCTGTTTTGCTCATAATTCAGATACTTTGATATCGATTGCAGCACTCTTTTCAGGATATACTCTAGACACGATTATAAGAATCAAGAATGGTAAACCTGACTCTACTGAACAAGCACGATGGCAAAAGCAATTGGTTATGATTAGCAGTTTTAATGGCAGGATCACTGAAATTTCTCATGTTCCACAGGATAATAATTGGCTGACTTCCTTAAGTAGTGTAGATGATGCATATACGTTTACCGGATTATCAGGTGGAATTTATGCGATTGCAGGTACTAATTTTATGGCACATTCCGATTCGGTTTTTATGGTAGGTCGTTACCATACTAAGTCTAAACGAATGGAACCATTCCTTTCACTAAATAATATCATTAGTTCATGCAAAACTGTATCCTTTAATCCTGGTTTTCAAGGGAGTATTGCATCGTCTATTGCATCACCTGAAATCTTTTACTTAAATATTTGGAATAGTATTTTTATGATTGCTTCTGCAAACGGATCAGCAAAATGCGTAGAACCCAAAGGAATACTAAAGGATAATATGCGATATGAAAATATAAATCCTCAGCAAATTGCAATGCGTGCTGATACTTTCTATAATGCAGAAATAACTAGGAATGAAAAAGGTGTAGTAGTTATAATGACCAAAAGGAATACGACAAAGCAGATTGTAAAAGTCGTCATTCAAAGTTATAGTCTCAACGGTGAATTTATACGTGAAGACAGTCTTCCTATTCCCGAAGATGATTACCTCCTCGATGCACGAATAGTCGGTGCTTGGTCTAATAAAATTATGTTACTTTGTAAGTGGAAAAAAATGAGGTGGGATGTTGAAACGATATCTTTACCTTAATTGTAACAGTATATCATTTGAGGTTCCCCCCATTTATTGGACAGTTTTTAGCCCAAAGTAAGTTGGATTGGATTGTACATTCCGGTATGAAATCTGAGCTGATGATAGACTTCTTACGGAGTTCTCTTGTTTAAATTTATATGCTTACGTTCAGTGTTGTAAAACCTAAAATAGATATCACATCCACTGAAGAGCTCACAAACTGTTTGTAATTCTTCAGGTAAATATCTTCATATTTTACACTCCACCAGAGTCAATCTATAAACACATTGTCTAATACTCGCCCCCGACCATCCATCGATATCTGTATCGTATTCGACTCCAATCCCGATGTAAAATCATCTCTCATAAACTACCATCCTTGATAGGTATTGAACATCTCCGGTCAACAGCTCTCGAGGGATTTCTTGAGAACACTAGTACAAAAAGATGCGTACCGAAGTTCTCCCCAAAAACTGGGCTCTTAACTGTACAGAACATGTAGGGAACCTCAATAAAGCCATTAATTTCATAAGCTTCATCAAGCGGCGAACACGTTTCTGATTCACCTTATCCCCTTCAGCATGAAGCTCAGTTGTCATTCTCGGAACGTCATATATCGACCATTTGAGATACACTCGTCTGTCCATTCCATCAAATTTAGATTGATGTGATTGTCGTACAAGCCTGGTAATAATGGCTTGATCTCGGTAATCTTACAGAGCTATAACGTTGCGCTACACTCATACTGATATCCTCGTAAAGTGCTACTAAACTGCGCCTACTCGATACGCTCAGGGGCTCAATGTTTTTTTAACCACGCATTCTCGACTTGCAGAAGGCCTATCTGATCATAGTGCTCTCCATAGCTATGAGTATCTGATTCCGAGGGCTTCTTACTCTTGGAAAATATCTCTGATGCTCATTCAAGAAGCTTTTTCTTTCATTCGCTTATCTGGTTCGGATGCAGCTCAAACTGCGAAGCAAGCTCCTTTACTGTCCATTGACCCTTGAGCGCTTCCATTGCTACTTTTGCCTTGAATTCCGATGTATATCGTTAGCGTTGCTTGGCCATAAATCTCACCTTTTTTTTAACAAATATAAACCTTGTTTTACTGTCCAGTTTTTGGGGAGAACTTCATCTATCCGTTCTTGTGGACAAAGGAAGGGAAAGATATAAACAAAAACTCAAGAAAAGTAATTCAGATTGGGGAACAATACAGCTTCAATATGAGTAGCCGTATCCAATTGGGGCTGGACAAAAAAAGCCGCTAACTATAATATTGGCAAAAGTTGGGTGGACGGAAGAAGAGATGCGTCATTCTCATCCTGTCTGGCGTTACACTTGGCGTTAACTGCTTAACAAATAAACACCTGTATATAATCACAGAAATCACCCAAATCACAGTTCAGAAAATCATGCCTTCCACTTTAAGAGGGTGACTAATTCGACCAATGCTTTCAACTATTGCCCTAAATCGATTTCACAGAAAATAGTATCGTATGCAGGTAGTATGCGTAGTGATCTTTAGCTGACAAGTCTACGTTATTTTCATCAAACGATTATCAAGTGTGAAAAAAGCTATTCGAGACTTCTTATCTCATGAACTTAAATTCACAACTATGCAAACTGTTAGAATGAACCATAAGTTCTAATTGAGGACATTTATTTCTGTCTATGATTTGCTACTTCCACAAGAACCATTATTTTGCATCACAAAACAAACACTCCTCTTTAAATTACTTCTACAACTTCAATGAAAATAACAACTTGGAATATAAATGGAATTCGCGCGATTCATAAAAAAGGTTTTTTTGAGTATTTCGAACGTGAACAGCCCGATGTACTCTGTGTGCAGGAAACAAAAGCAGATATCAGTCAAATAAGTCCCGAATTTCATGCACCTCCCGGTTATGAAGCGTTCTATCATTCTTGTTCGGTGAAAAAAGGGTATTCAGGTGTGGCTACGTTTACCAAGATCAAACCCGAAGCCACCTTCAAATCCTTCGGTATTGAAAAATTTGACGGCGAAGGTCGCGTGATGGCGACTGATTTTGGAGAATTTATCCTCTTTAATGTCTATTTTCCCAATGGTGGAATGAACGTTGGTCGCTTGCAATACAAGCTTGACTTTTATGATGCATTTTTTGCATTTTGTGAACAATTACGAAAACAAGGACGCAAGCTCGTGATTTGCGGTGATTACAATACAGCTCATTATGCCATAGACTTAGCTCGTCCTAAGGAAAATGTACTCACATCAGGATTCATGCTTTGCGAACGGGTAAAATTAGACTGGTTAGTAGAAAAAAAATACCATGATACGTTTAGGATGTTTAATCAAGAAGGCGGGAATTACACATGGTGGAGTCAGCAACAGCTCTCTCGTCCGCGCAATGTGGGTTGGAGAATTGATTATCATTGGGTGACCGATGATCTGACATCCAAAATCATCAATTGTACCCAACAGCCAGCGCAAGAAGGGTCGGATCATTGTCCGGTCGTATTGGAAATAAATGTGTAATTTGATGAATATTCAAAAAGTTATGTGCATGATGGTCGCACTGCTGTCAATGGGTAGTATGCTTCATGCACAAAACGACAATTCCGCACCAATGAAGCTACCGCCGCAATTGCGTATGGTGCGTGTTTTTGGAGGAAATGACGAACGTTTACCGCCGATTGCAATGCTCAGTATTCCTACCCGTAAGTCTTCAATCCTGCCAACGTTTGGCGAAAAATCAGTCACTATCGAACTCGATGTACAGTCCGATTTGCCGCCTTCATTCTATGCTACTTTTGTGCATTGCGCTACCGATTGGTCAGAGGATAATAATGTATTTCTGAATCAAATTACCTTTCGTACGAGCAACATAGATTGGAAAAGTGCACCGGTTTATTCTCGGTATTATACCTATCGTGGTTCACTGTCGGTTCCAAATTCTCAGGTGAATTTCAAAGTTGGCGGCAATTGGAAAGCGAAATTTTATGACTACAATGATGATAATAAAATGCTTGCCGAAGCTCGCTTTTTCATCGTCGATCCTGCTGCTGAATGCTTTGTCGATGTTTATGGTGACTTGTATGAACCTACCATGAAGGTGAGTCCTGCGGCATTTACAATTGAAACGCAGATTCAAACCCTCCGTGCGGTGATGGATAATCAAGTCCAAACTGCAGTTGTGTATCGGAATAATCGATGGAATGAACCTATAGTCATATCACAAATAGGTTCACTCGAAGAAGCGAACAACTACCATAAATACCCGGTACGAACGCAAGTTTCCGGTTTTGGTAGCATAGGAAAACGCTTCCGTGTCGATAAAATACCTGCAGAAAATGACTATCGTATCATCGATATGAACAATCTCGGTTACTTTCCACGAATTAACGGTCCTATCCGACCGCCATTTGCAGATTTACGTCGAAATGGTACGTTCTTTGACCGCGCTGATGACGGCATTCTGACCACACGCTTTACAGCTCTTTCGGATGATGAGTATGTGCAGATTGAGTTTATTCTCGACCCCGAATCCAGGCCATCCGAACGTGATGTTTTTATTGCCGGTTCGTTCAATTCGTGGACTCCTGACAGATCGTGGATGATGTATTATGACGAAAAGGATCGCCTCTATAAGCTCCGCCAATGGGTACGCCGTGGACGCCATAATTATCTCTACGGCACAGGAAATTATAATGCTGATACTCAAAAATTTGATAGTATGTCGTATGAAGAATTCGAAGGAAATACCCGAGCAACTCCTCATAGTTTCATAAGTTTAATTTATTACCGTGAATTCGAATACGGTGGTTATGATACGATCATCGGTGTGGGAGCAGGGAATAGTTTCGGGAGGATTTCGAGGTGAGAATTATAGTGAAGTGAGCTTATAAGTTTGACTCGTATCTAAAAGTAGGGGCAAATTGCATTCGCCCAAACCCTAGCACGACTGGGGCGAATGCAATTCGCTCCAACGACTGAATATAAATTCCTCAATCTTTAACAACATTTCCCTCATGCATACCTACATCTCGCTTCTCCGCGGTATCAACGTCAGTGGTCAGAAGCTTATTAAAATGGATGCACTTAGAGCTATGTATGAATCACTTGGATTCAATCTGGTGCGAACTTATCTACAGAGTGGTAATGTGCTGTTTCAATCTCCGGCTGAAATCACGGCTGAACTTGCAACTCTCATCACAGACAAGATTGCATCTACGTTTGGATTTGAAGTTTTTGTTCTGGTAATTTCTCCTCAGACACTACAGGAAATTATTCTAAACTGTCCATTTACTAAAGACCAAGATAAAGAATTGTCAAGCTGTTACGTGACTTACCTAGAGCGAATGCCGGATACATCGAACCATGAAAGTATTATTGCCAAAAAGCTTCCACAAGATGAGATTTCTTTTACAGATAAAGCTGTGTATCTCTACTGTCCGAAGGGCTATGGCACGACCAAGCTTAGCAATAATCGCATTGAATCTAAGCTAAAAGTGAAAGCGACGACGAGGAATTGGAAGACGACGGTGGAATTGATGAGGATGGCTGAAGAAATGTATTCTTAATTCTACTTTGGAACTATCCGGTTATAATTGAAAATGGTAAACCTTAGTAGAAAAATGGAAGGAATAGATAAACCTTATTTCCTTATCGTATTAACTTCTACCCATTCACCGGCTTATCAATAATCGTAATTCTTCCATTCTCGGCTCGTACGGTCAGATGTTCAAGTGGGCGTGTAGGTGGCGGCACAGCCACCGAACCGTCACGATGAAATGCACCTCCGTGACAGCCGCATAAAAACTGCTGAGAACTATCCTTCCACTCAAGCGAACACCCCGCATGAGTACACTGCAAGCTCATCGCTTCATACGACTTATCTGCTTTCTGAAAGACAATTGCATCCTTATCGCCTACTTTGACGATACTATAATTTAGACTAGAAAATACTTCATCAGGGTTATCGAGGATAAGTGTAGCTGCACGTTGTCTTTTACCTGCAAGTGGAGGATACATGACTGCCGAAATAGCATAAAGAATCGGTGCAATTGCAGTAATACCAAGGATATGGAGAAGGCGGGACAGGAAGGATCGGCGAGTGGTCATGTCTACTATTAAATTTAAATAAGTGCTCTAAAAATCAACAATGCCAGAAATCCAATAACCAAAGCCGGTGCAGTACGCTTGATAATACTCAGCGGCTTGGCATCTACTAACGTTGTTGTAAATATTACAATTGCAGCCACAGGCGACATTGTTCGTCCAAACGTAGCACCAATTGCACCTATGATTCCCAGGTCCACGGCTCCTTGAGGATTGATTTTGGCGAGTTCAGGGAGGACAGCTTTTGAGAATGAAACACTTGGCGCAGTACCCGACCCGGATAAAACTGCCAGTAACCAAGTCATCGAACCGCTTATCGTCTGAGCAGTTAGGTCGAAATTAGAAACCACTTTTACTAACACTTGGATCAGCCCCACCGCTTCCATTCCTGCAATCAGACAACTCGCTGATATGATAAGCGATATGACATGAATATACGCATACCCCAAGCCCTCAAAAAATGACTTCGTGAGTGCCGATACTTCTTTGTAATTAATCAGTAGGATGACTATAGTAAAAAATAGCATGATATGTGGCACCGGTAAGCCGTCCGGGTAATAGGTAAGCAGAGCAGGGAAGAGATGAAACTTTGGTTGGGAAAGAAGTAAAACCACAACAGGCATTGGCGGTAGAATTGCTTTGAGAATGTTGATTGGTTTGGCAAGTTCACGATCGTCAACTTCTTGAAATGTATAAGCTTCCGACGGTTTGAAAAATGCGGCAAACATTGTAAATGCCAGAACTGCTACACCAAAACATATCATTTCCGGTTGGTAGGCGGCGCCGAGTACATCAGCTAATGGTGCTTGAGTAGCCGATTGTATTGCTACGATATCAGGTTCGCCCGGATTGAAGAGATTCCCTCCACCCGAACATCCAAGTACGAGCGTAGCGCCGGCAATCACGGGATGAATCCTCGCTGCAAGCATGATCGGCATGAGGATTGGTCCGACTGCTGCTGCTGCAGCTGTCTGACTTGTAATTGCCATATTCGTCAAAAAACCTACGACACATCCTGCGGGTACGAGCAACCACTGTACTTGCTGTACCGGTTTGATAAGCAAGCGTACCATCTCGCGGTCACAGCGTGTAGCTCGCAAAACAAATGCGTAACCCATTGCAGAGCATATAGGTCCGATGATTTTGCCATCTCCCATTACTCGTTGAAAGGTGTCAAATATAATTAATGGTTTGAATACAAGTGATGCGAGGGCGAGTCCTGCTGTGAAAAGTACAAGTCGCACATCCGCTCCGCGAACGACGAAATAGACAGCAAGCGCAAGAATACAAACTGATAGAATAGCGATATGATACGGCATACAAATTCAAAAAATTCGAAAGTACAATTGCGCCTCTAGCGACTTTTGCGTTAAATTCTTCTGACAACGCCTTGTCGGCAAGGGTGACCGCAAGCGATGGCTTGGAATGAGCAGAACAGGAACCTAAAGATATCTAAGCCAACCACTTGTATCACGCTTTTTAACACCTGAATACCACTTACAAATCGGATAAAGTGCTATGACAACACTGACCCAGACGAGATAAACGACCCAAAGAGGGAAGCCACGTTCGCCCATCGGTTGTGCGAGAACGGCATCGCTCGTAAAATACCAGGGATTATTCGTGTGAATAAATGCAGCAACGAAAGCGAGCGTATGTATCAGATAAATATGAGAAATATAATAAAACATAGGAACGCGTCCGAAGGTGAGAATTGGCTTTGCCAACGAGATCTGCATGCCGTCGAGCGCGCGGAGGAGGAACATAACTGGTCCAAGCGTAATGAGAATATAAAGCAATGAAGGTGGATACTTTGTGACATTAAAATACGACAGAGCGGTAAAAAATGGATTCTGTTGAGTAATCCACGAGTGTGGATCACCATATATATTGATGCCTCTAAGAATAAAAAATCCAAGTGTCATACTAATACCAAGCATAAGGAGTATGGACTTACGGCGATCTTGTTCGAGCGAATACAGAGCACCGAATGCATATCCGGCACTCATAACTCCAATCCAAGGAAGGAGAGGATAGAGATAAAATATAGAATAATTTGGAAACAGTTGAATAAATCCCGGCTCATGGAAGATATTCCAAAGCCAGCCAATATCACCTAAGCTTTTCGCTTGGATACCGTCGAGGAAATTGTGAAAAATAATAATACTGATTCCTAAAATAGCTACAGCTTTGACAGGTAAGCGTGAAATGAGAGAGAGTGCGACCATCGACCATCCGATCGCCCAAATTACCTGACCAACAGAAACGGTATAGGTTGCATTGAAAAACCACCCAAAACGAATGATGGTAAGTTCTAGAATCACCAACCATATACCTCGTGTGAATAAAAATTTTGAGAGTTCGTTGGGATTCTGACGTTTGGAGGAAAGGAAGGCACCTGTACCCGCCAAAAACACAAAAACCGGCGCACAAAAGTGAGTGATAAACCGCGTAAAAAAATACCAACCATCAGTATGAGAAAGGTCGGTAGGATCAAATGTAGCATTTGAAAAAAAATCACGAACATGATCGAGAGCCATGATGACCATCACAAGTCCGCGGACAAAATCTATGGAATCGAGTCGAATTTTAGGAGAAGTTTGATCCATGGATGTACATTTTTTATGAAGAAAACGCCTGAATATCTAACTTTAAGTGCAAACTACAAAAGAAGTATTCAACAGAAAAACAAAAAACTGAATTCAAGAAAAATTCTCACTTGAATGGAACAAACTATTCTACTACAAATAAAAATGCCCAATTCTGTCGTGGAGAAATGGGCATTTTAAAACTTGTTGCTTCGATTATGTCGGTGTATTACCTTTCCACAATCCACCATTATTCATTGCGAGTAACTGCTTGATGGAGTGTTCCATACCATCAACGGATCCATCTAAAAAGATCACATTACCTTTGCCATGTTCGGCTAAGTGTCGGATCGTTTCCGTCCACATCGAAAAGAGAATCACAGACGCATCTATATGGCTACCTTCGAGTTGCTTAATTGCCTGACTCATACCCTTTGCTGCTTCTTCTCTGAAAAGCGATATACCTTGACCACGTAATTGAGACGCATCTTTTTCGGCAGCGGCTGCAATTTTAATGGCATTTCCTTCCGCTTCAGCTTGTTTGGTTTTGGTAATTAACAGCGCTTGACCTTCGTTCTCTGCGGCTGCTTTGAGATTATTCGAAGCCACGACTTGTGCCATTGATTTCATAATAGCAGAATCAAAAGCGATGTCGTTCATTTGCATATCGATCAAGTGATAACCCCACATCTCGAGCGTTTGGTCGATTTGGTGCTTGACATGATTGACGATTTCTGTGCGCGAACCTAATATCTCGGCTTGCTTCTGAGATGCTACAAAGCTTCTGACCGAACCCTCAACCGTGCGTACGAGTGTTTGCATAAAGTTTTTTTCATCGACGAATTTGAAAGCCACATTTTTTATGGTTTCTTCTTGTTGATCGAGTACTGCAAAGAGAAGGAGTGCTTTGAATTGTACAGTCGCTTGATCGGAGGTAATTGCTTGAAATTCCAACTCTGCAGAACGATTCTGAATTGATATCCGCTTATAAATTGTTTCAATAAACGGGAGCTTGAAATTCAGTCCGGGCATCATAATCCGACGATACTTACCGAAAGTAGTTACCACACCTATCGTTCCTTGAGCAACGGTTCTAAACGTTGAAAAAAAGAATATCACCACACAAGCCAAAAGAAAAATTGTAAACCCTTCCATAAGTAACCCCTTGAATTAATGAATAATAGAGAATTAGAGAGCTATGAATTATTGTTGAACTTCAAATTCATCTGATGTTCGAAGGTACACAAAGCATATTATTTGTTCTTCACATAAAATTCAATTCGACGATTTTGTGCTTTTCCTTTGAGCGAAGAATTATCCGAAACCGGTTTGCTTTTCCCCAAGCCTTTCGCTGAAAGTCTTGTAGGGTCAATGCCTTGCCGTACGAGATAAGAACGGACAGATTCTGCTCGGTTTTTGGATAATACTACGTTTGCAGCTTCAGCTCCTTCCGAATCTGTATGACCTCTTACTTCGACTACGAATGAAGGATTCTCACGGAGCCATTTGGCTACATCATCCAAGATAGGTTCAGATTCAATTTCGATATCAGATTTGCCACGCTTGAAGTTAATTCCATACGGAGTATAGGATTGACCTTTTTCTATAGTGCGGACTACTTCTCGAGTCTGGGTGATAGTATCTCGAATAATGATGTTTTGAGGTTGAATTGGGCATCCATTATTTTCCAAGAAGCCAAATGTGTTTGGACATCTATCTGTATTGTCGGGTACTGAATCAGAATCAGAATCAGCAGAGTTGGGATTCGAACCATTTTGTATCTCGACTGCATCCGTAATCGAATCTGCATCGGTATCTTTCAATCGAGGACTTGTCTTATAAAGAAGCACTTCATCTGCATCTGAAATACCGTCTGAATCAGTATCGATAATTGTAGGATTTGATCCATACACAAGTATTTCTTTCGAATCTGTGAGAATATCTTTGTCTGTGTCGATTGAAAAAGGATCGGTTTTGTAGAGGTATATTTCATCGTAGTCTGATATCGTATCTCCATCGGTATCATTGGAATAGGGATTGGTACCGAGTTTTGACTCTTCATCATCCGATAACCCATCACCGTCAGTATCCGAGCTCCCGAAAAGATAATAGGAAAGTTTGAATCCCATTTCAGCATAACCGTCAGGATTGGTTGGTGTATCAACTCCAATAATCTGTGCGTAGCCATCGAGAATATCAGTTTTCATATAACGATAGGCAGCTTGTACTCCGATGGATATATTTCGTGTGATATAATAATCAATACCGAGTCCGCCGATTAAATGAACAGTCGATCCATCGATATCTTTGTAAAACGGGTAATGTTTGCGAGTCCCGGAACCGTTTAATGGATCATCAGCGATATCTTGTGGTGTGAATAAGAGAATACTGTATCCTGCGAACAGATAATAATTAAGTCTTTGTCTTGGAAATAGATTGAGAAAAAGTAACGGTTCAAAAGCTGTCACTTTTGTTTCACGGATTACTCCCGTCGTAGCTGCGTTTGGAAAGTCAGCAGCAGGAAATTGACGTTCCCAATCAATTCCAAATCGTTCTTTATTCCTGCGGTCGTATTTCAGATATCCGTTGGTGAGTCGTACACCAAAACCGAGCTCCGGAAAAAAAGGCATCATATATCGTGTAGTTGCACCAAAAACTTGTCCTACATTATGATCCGTATATTCACCAAAATACTTGGTAGCCAGTGCAAGGGCACCAATTTCTAATCTTCCATTGGGGTAGAGTGTTTGTTTTTCATAGACTCTTTTAGGTAGTACGGAGTCGGAGGTAACTATCGGGATTTTTGGTGATATAGTATCCGATTGAGCATGTAAGAGTAAAAAATTAATGCACAGCAAACAGATAAGAAGAAGGAGCAATTGTTTCATATTCTAATGAATTATGAATTGTAATCGTGAAAACCTTTACCTGTTTTGCGTCCAAATCTTCCTGCATTTACTATTTCCTGTTGGTACAGTGATGGAGTAAATCGCGGCTCGTGAAAATATTGCTCATAGACTGATTTTGTCACCTCAAGATTGACATCATTTCCAATTAGATCCATGAGCTCAAACGGTCCCATTTTAAAGCCGAGTGATTTCATGATTCTATCAATTTGTTCAGGTTCAGATGCTGATTCCGTTGCAATTTTCATTGCTTCATTGTAATAATTCCGAGCGACACGATTGACAATAAATCCGGGAACATCCTTAACGAGGACAGGAGATTTACCCAAGCTTTTCACAAATTCTATGGAACGTGAGATGACATCGGGAGAAGTGAGCTTCGATTGAACAATCTCGACCAACCTCATGAGATTAGCCGGGTTGAAAAAATGTAATCCGATGAAATTCTGAGGATGACGAAGTTTGGTACTGAGCTGATTGACAGAAAGTGAAGATGTATTGGTAGCTAGAATGGAAGTTTCGGAGAGACCGGAATGCTCAAGAGAGCTAAATAATTCATACTTCGCTTCCGGTTTTTCAATAATAGCTTCGATGATGATATCACCCTCCGCAGCTTTGGTAATGACAGGTGAAGTATGGAGTTGCTTGAGCATTACAAACGAAGACTCGGATGTTATTTTCCCTTTTTCGACCAATTTCTTAAATTGTGTTTCGATGTATTCGTGGGCTGTAGTCAGTACACCATCGTGTGTGTCAAATAAGACGACAGAGTGTCCGGCTTGGAGAGCGGAAAGGGCAATGCCCCGACCCATTGTTCCGGCTCCGCATATTGAAATGTTCATTATTTAAGTACTCCTAATTCACGTCCTATTTTGCCAAAAGCAGCGATTGCCTTATCTAAATGTTCACGAGTATGAGCCGCAGATATCTGAACTCGAATTCTTGCAAGCCCTTTACCTACAACAGGATAAAAGAAACCAACCACGTATATGCGTTCTGCTAATAGTAATTGTGCGAATTGCTGTGCCAGCACTGCATCATAGAGCATAATTGGTGTAATTGGGTGTGTACCGGGCTTGATATCAAATCCAAGCTTTGTCATTTCTTCACGGAAATACATTGTGTTTGCTTCAAGTTGGTCGCGCAGCTCGGTTGTCTCAGAAAGTAAATCAAATATTTCGATTGAAGCGCCAACGACTGATGGTGGCAATGAATTACTAAACAAATACGGTCGTGATCTTTGTCGTAATAACTCAATAATTTCTTTTCGTCCGGTTGTAAATCCACCAATTCCTCCGCCCAGTGCTTTGCCAAGAGTGCCGGTAATAATATCGACTCTTCCAAGTACACCACAATGCTCAATGACACCACGTCCGTTCTTGCCCATAAATCCCATTGAGTGACATTCATCTACCATGACAAGTGCTTGATATTTGTCGGCTAAGTCGCATATTTTGTCGAGAGGGGCGATTGTACCATCCATCGAAAATACTGCATCGGTTGCAATCATGATAAAGCGGGCGCCGTCTGCCTTTGCTGCTTGAAGCTGAGCTTCTAAGTCATTCATATCAGCACATTTATAGCGGTAACGCTTTGCTTTGCAAAGTCGCACACCATCGATAATAGAGGCGTGATTGAGTTCATCGGAGATGATCGCGTCGAGTTCGCCCAAGAGCGGCTCAAACACGCCGCCATTGGCATCAAAACATGCCGCATAGAGAATGGTATCGTCCGTATGACAAAACTCAGCAATCTTTCGCTCTAATGTCTTGTGTATGTTTTGAGTACCGCATATAAATCGTACGCTCGACATTCCATATCCATGAGAGTCAAGTGCTACTTTTGCAGCGGCTATTACGCGTGGATGTGAGGAGAGTCCTAGATAATTATTTGCACAAAAATTAAGGACGCTATTTTCTGTTCTTTCGACGGTAATTTCAGCGCCTTGTGGTGAGGTGATGATGCGCTCTGTTTTATACAACCCATTCTCATGGATAGAAGTTAACTCATTTTGCAGATATTGTTGAAATGTTCCGTACATGGATAATCCTTCGTAAGAATAGAATGTAGAATTGATTGTTGGGGTTACGTCAGAATGTGGATTCGTCACTGCGAAACTACTGAATTTTCTGCTTTCAATTACAACAACGTTCCTTTGAGCAGCCACACGGCAAAACTAAAATAGATGATAATTCCTGTCACATCGACGAGAGTCGCGACAAAAGGAGCTGAAGATGCGGCGGGGTCAAAGTTGAGCTTTTTGAGGAGAAAAGGGAGCATCGAACCGCTGAGTGAACCCCACAGCACGACACCAACGAGGGAAAAAGAAACTGTGAATGCTATTGGAAGATAATGATCTCCATAAGCATGAGTCATCGCAGACCATGCAACAATGCGGACAAAGCCAATAGCTCCTAATATTAAACCCAAGAATAAACCTGATAGAAACTCTCTTCGCATCACCCACCACCAATCCTTGAGAGTAACTTCACCAAGAGATATAGCTCGGACCATAAGGGTGGCAGCCTGAGAACCTGAATTCCCACCGCTTGACATGATAAGCGGAAGAAACATAGAGAGTATTATAGCTTTTTCGAGTGCACCTTCGAAGTAGCTGAGAGCAGTTGCGGTGAACATCTCACCGATAAATAGAATCACTAGCCAGCCGGCGCGTTTCTTGACCATTCCCAAAAATGAAATCGTGTTATACGGTTTGTCAAGTGCTTCCATACCGCCGAATTTCTGAAAATCTTCGGTTGCTTCTTCTTCTGAGATATCCATGACATCATCGAAAGTCACAATTCCGATCAACACACCATTCGAATCCACTACCGGAAGTGCAGGTATATCATACTTTTCCATTGTGCGTACTGCTACTTCCTGATCATCGAATGCCGAAACACTGATGACATTTTCATCCATTAGGCTTCGAATTGATTCTTTAGGATCAGAAAAGATAAAAGCTCGTAGGGTAATATCATCGAGAAGTCGTCCATCATTATCGGTCACATAGATTCTGTTAATTGTTTCGTTATTTTTGTCATAAGTACGTATATGAGCAAGCGCTTGCTTAATAGTCCAATCCGCCCTGACTGACACGAAATGTGGTGTAGTTAGTCGCCCGATGCTTTGCTCGGGATATCCAAGGAGAAGTCGTGCTTCTTTTAAATCTTCCGGAGAGAGGAGAGTAAGCAGCTTTTGAGTGGCTTCGGCAGGTAATTCTTCTAAAAGTGCTGTGCGGTCATCGGGGGGGAGCTGCGATAGAATTTCTCGGGTTTCTTGATTGGTGAGTTCGTGAAGTAAATCATCTTGCTTATCGGATTCTAAATATGCAAAGACTTCGGCAGATATATCTCGCGGTAACGAGCGAAAAAGTAGCACTCGATCTGCTTGCTCCACATCGAGCATAAGGTCTGCAATTTCAGGAGGTTCCCACGATGTGAGTACCTCCCGCAGATCCGTCCACTGACGCAATTCTATGAGTTCAAGGATTTCAGGTTTGAGGAGTTCTTTGAGCATAATAATAGTAGTGCTTCTAATTCCATTTAATAAAAGTCTATACTAACTTTAGTATTGGATAAATATCCTTTAAAACTCTTTTAACCTTATATTAATCAAGTACATCCAAATTAACCAAGGAATAACTAGATAAGAGAGTCATTTACTTGTATTCATAATTAAGCAACTGTAAGTACTATTTTTCCGAGATAATTACCAGATACCATTAATTCATGTGCTTCAGCTGCCTGACTGAGATCCATCACTCTACCAATAAGAGGCTTGATACTTTTTGCAGCAGCTAAAGTAAGTAATTCTTCTAATTCTCTTTTTGTGCCGAGATAGAGTCCATGAATAGAAAGATGCCTGAGATAGGTTTGATGAATACTAAGGGTGGTTTCGCGTCCTGTGAGAATTCCACAAAGTAACATTCTACCACCTTTACGAAGCATTTCAAAACTTTTGGGGAAAGTAGCTGTTCCTGCGTAATCCATTATACAATCAATACCATACGGGAATAATTTCTTCACTTCAGTAGGAATATCTTCAGTGTAATGATTAAAAACATAATCTGCTCCAAGCTGCTTGATTGTTTCTTTTTTGTCGTCCTTACCAACGGTTGCGATGACTATTGCACCTGCTGCTTTTGCAAGTTGAACGGCGATTGTACCCAATCCTCCTGATCCTCCCCAAATAAAAAACGTCTCACCCATTTCAAGCTTTGCCACTGTATAAAGAGCATGATAGGCAGTGAGTCCTGCTACACCAAAAGCTGTAGCATCTTCATAAGAAATACTTTCGGGTAGAAGTACAACATTTTTAGCAGGAACAGCGCAATATTCGGCATAGCTTCCATTGATATGCATTCCGAAATATTTCCAGTTAAGACATAAATGATTCTGATCCGGCTTGGTCGTGCATAAGTAGCATTCTCCACAAGAAACTATCGGCAAGGTAAGTACTCTGTCACCTATAGAAAACCCTTTTACAACCGAGCCAATTTCTGAAATTTCACCGACGACATCTCCACCTAAGATATGCGGCATCGGTATCGTGAGCATTGGATATCCGTTACGAACGACGAGATCGGCGCGGTTAACACTCGTTGCTTTAATTCTGACGAGTATATCTCCCGGTCCACATGTTGGAATAGGAAAGTCGGTAGTATAGTGAAGTTTATCAGTGCCGCCATGTTCGGTAAGTAGTACTGCTTTCATGTTTTTGAGGTAATGGAATGAGTAAAATTAGATTTTGAGTGCGCAAAATTACGGAAACGCTACCAATGCACGAAACAACTGCTAATTTTAGAGTTTTTCGTATTTTTGCCGCGCAAATTACTATTTGAAACAAAGGAGAATGGAATGAATATTCTTGTATGTATTTCCCAAGTACCGGACACAACGACGAAAATAGCTGTCGGGACAGACGGAAAAACGATTGATAAAACCGGAGTAAAGTTTATTTTGAACCCGTATGATGAATTTACGATCGAAGAAGGATTACGATTAAGAGAGAAGTTTGGCGGCACAGTTACTGCGCTTACTATTGGTGGAGAATCTTCCAAAGAAATTTTACGCACCGCTCTTGCAATGGGTGTAGATAAAGCAGTATTCGTAAAAGATGAGGCAAAAGATGACAGCTATTCTATTGCTGTTAATATCGCAGATGTCGCAAATTCAATGTCACCGGATGTAATCGTCGTTGGTCGCCAAAGCATTGATTATGATTCATTTGGTATGGCTTCGATGGTGGGAGAATTACTAGGAATGGCTTCTATCTCGGTAGTCTCTTCATTGTCAATTGAGGGAACATCCGTCACAGCAGAACGAGATGTCGAAGGTGGTAAAGAAATCGTACAAGCATCTTTACCGTGTGTCATTTCAGCACAAAAAGGACTCAACGATCCACGTTATCCGAAATTACCGGATATTATGAAAGCAAAATCCAAACCTATCGAAGAAAGAGCTTCTGTTGTAAGCACTTCCCGCGTGCAGACACTTGCTATGGAATTACCGCTATCTAAACGTGTGGGTAAGATTTTAGGTGACTCAGACAGCGATATCGCCGAACTCGTCAGATTACTCCATGAAGAAGCAAAAGTAATATAAACCATACCATTAGGATAATAATTAGGATCACAAATAGGAAAATAATATGAGCACAATAGTAGTATTTTTAGAAGCAAAAGGCAGTGAAGTTAAGCGTTCATCACTCGAAGCAATTACAGCCGCACAGGGGATTGCCGGCGGTGGTTCAGTAGTAGGAATTATAGTAGGTGGCACTTCAGCAAATGTAGAGAAAACAGGAGAATACGGTTTACATTCTTGTTCAATCGCAACCCATTCATTATTAAACAATTATTCACTGACGGCTGTCGCTGCAACGGTTGCGCAATTCGCTCAAAGTGTAGGAGCGAGCAATGTGATTTTCCCGGCCACTGTTACCGGCAAAGAACTCGCACCACGAGTTGCTATAAAGCTACAAGCAGGATTCATTCCTGATTGTGTCGCTTTGGATGTACAAAACGGTTCGGTTATAGCAACTAGGCCGGTCTATTCAGGAAAAGCAAAGATTACCGTAAAAATAACAACAGATATTGGTGTGTATAGTTTACGACCAAATGTGTTTACAGCTCGAACGATTAATGGTGCTAGCCCTGTACAAATTAAAGACTTTGCTCCAAATCTTTCGAATGATGATGTGAAAGTAACCGTATCAAATATAGTTCGTAACGAAGGCACACTTGATGTATCCGAAGCGGATATAATTGTAAGTGGAGGACGAGGACTCAAAGGACCTGAAAATTATCATTTAATAGAATCTCTCGGCAAAGTACTTGGTGCAGCGATTGGTGCGTCTCGTGCAGTCGTTGATGCCGGCTGGAGACCTCACGGTGAGCAAGTAGGACAAACAGGGAAGACCGTATCTCCCAACCTCTACATTGCGTGTGGTATTTCAGGTGCAGTGCAGCATTTAGCCGGTATGTCTTCCTCTAAAGTAATTGTAGCTATAAACAAAGACAAAGACGCTCCGATTTTTAAAGTAGCCGATTATGGTATAGTTGGAGATGTATTTGATGTGCTCCCTAAATTAACTGCAAAACTTACGCATTAACTGACTATTACTTACCCATTAACTGACTATTACTTACGCATTAACCGACTATTACTTACGCATTAACCTATTTATACTATGGCAAAAGTGCAATTGGAAGTGTTGGGTCTGACTGCTAATCCTACAAGCAATGGGGCCTATGCCCTTGTTCTTAAAGAAGTTGACGGTCCACGACGTATATCAATACTCATCGGTTCTGCCGAAGCAGTAGCGATATATAATGAGCTCGAAGGAATCAAGGCTGCGCGTCCCATAACTCACGACTTAATTCGTGATATATTATCGACGCTCGATGTATCGATTGTCGAAATTTATATTAATGAAATGCGAGATGAAACGTACTTCGCGAGTATGATTTTTGACACAACTTCTCAAGAAGTAGATTGCAGACCAAGCGATGCCATTGCAATCGCACTTCGATGTAACTCACCAATATTTATCAATGAGACCTTGCTGGATGAAGTAAGCTTTTTGCCTGAAGGAATGGGAGATGACGATCCGAGCGAACACGATGAGGACGATGATGATGAGTTAAAAGAAATCAGACAAAAAGCTGATATATATGATGAGAAAGAATTGCCGAGTAAACCGAAAGGAAAGCTCGAAATAATGATACAATATCTTGATAAAGCAGTCAAAGAAGAAGATTATGAACGTGCTGCGCAATTACGTGATGAAATCTCAAAGTTAAAGAGCAACTAAATATTGTGCTTCTAATATCAACAATTTCCTTATTTTTGCGCTCCCAAAATCGACTTAATGTGCCGAAGTAGCTCAGGTGGTTAGAGCAATGGAATCATAATCCATGTGTCGGGGGTTCAAGTCCCTCCTTCGGTACAAAAAAAGTCCGCTTTCTAAGATTAGTTAGAAAGCGGACTTTTTATTTAATACTGCAAGTTGAGATAATGTAGCTATCAAAAAATCCTTATGGAAATAAATGGCTCATGAGCATATTATTGA
Organism: Ignavibacteria bacterium; assembly: GCA_016720145.1. Taxonomy (GTDB): domain Bacteria; phylum Bacteroidota; class Ignavibacteria; order Kapaibacteriales; family UBA961; genus JADJXV01. The sequence continues at coordinate 271,484 of JADJXV010000001.1, forward strand.
AAGCAGTACGAACTCAATCATCCTTTATCGTTGAATCTAGACATTCTAGCTCTACCCAAACATCACTAAAGATTCCATTTTTCTTATGTTTTAAATTTAGTTTGACAGAATGTGTATTCCCGCCACGTTTACCATTGTGCCATCCTGACTGTACATTTATTTTTGACTCTATTCTAGGCTCGATTTCTTTTTCCTCACTACCGTCGTCGTTCAGTTTAATAGTTGAATTTACTGCAAATGCGTCAAAATCAGGTTTAAAGTAGTGAGATGTTATATAGCTTTTAACTCTATTATACGTTGATGAATCACTGTGACTAAATAGTACATGAAACTTGAAAAGCTTGTTGTTTTTGAAATACATAGTGACAGTTTCAGCGGTATCTTTTATTTTATCATCATAAACGAATATTCCACCTTTATACATGATCGTATCTGAAGATAAAGCTGTCAACAGATTTCCGCCCCTTGAATTAAGTATTTTTTCACACTCTAATCTCGCAGAACCAAATTTAATATCCCAGAATTCTTGAAGAATTTTCTTTTGGGGAATGTTCTTGTTATTACTCTTTTTGACTTGAGCAGACAGTGGATTAAGTACTGCAAGAATAACTAAAGAGATGATGATAGTTTTCATTTTAACCATGAGAATGATTCTTGATACAATTCCAACTCAACTTCATTTTGCCAACTATATTAGTCAAGACTTACCTACCACCCGAAATCGAAATCCTTATATCCAATCCCACTTGTGTCGTACTAAATCCAGGCGTCGAAGCACCTTCGTTTATTGTACCTTCATACCTAAAAAACAAGCGAGCCGTTACGCGATTACTCATTGAATATCTTGCGCTTGGCTCAATGGTGATATTGGTTGTGCCGTCGATTCGTTGTCCATTCGGGTCGGTAAGTCTTAGTATATCGTAGTTGGCACGTTGGTTGCGTTTGTAGGAACCCAAAAATGCAAACTCCAAGTCATTTTCAAGGTCAATTCCTAGCAGTGCAAATTTGAATCCACGACGCGAATATGTACCTTGAATAGATAATTCACTTGATGACTCTCGAGAAATGTTAGAAGTAGCCGATAGGAGAGAATAAGAGGTTTTAGTATTGTAGCGGACAGTGCCGGTCAGGGTTCCTTTCAGCTTTGTTTCGTCGAAACTCATCGTCAGACCAATAAGAGGTTGGAATCCAAGTTGTATTTGCTGTCCATCAACAAACCGTCCGTTGTCGGTGATTCGGGCATTTTCCTGATACGTTGAAACATAATTATGTTCGAGGGCAATACGACGGGCAATTCCGCCTAGTAACCCCCATTTTTCGATACCGTCCCAACGGAAGGACCAATTGACACTTGGCATGATCTTACGAACAGATGCAGGCAGGAAAGCAAATGACTCAAGACCATCATGGAATGATTCTGAAAGTGCATTGGTGATAAGCTGATTACGTTTTACTGTATCGCTACCTGCAGCTGCTAGAATTCCGGGCTGCTTCTCAAGGTACAATTCTATGACATGTTCAATTGAGTTATTAAGTGGAGCTAAGAATAAGAATTTCGGCAAACTGAGATATGATCTGCTATAAGTTTGAATGATGGTAACATTTGAGAAACTTTGCTCACCATTTGAATCAGTGATAACTGTTTGATTTTGATTGAACCCGAATTGTGATTTCCATGTCAAATCTAGATTCGCACCTTCCCACAACTGGCGACTTGTGCGGAATTCAATATTTGACATTTGATTGAAATTCTCAGGAAGGACTGAATTAGGTGGACGAATACCTTTGTCCGTGCTGAATCCAAAAAATGGAAAAGCAGAACTACCCCGAATCTTGAATCCTCCATGCGGACTCCCAACCAAACCAAGCTGATATGCTGCTGATGGACCCCACATATTATCCTGCCCCAAGCCGAATATTCCACGCCATTGATTCGTAAGACCATTTCCACCAAATAATCCCGGATTACGGGAGATATTATCCTGCTTGAACGTTAACTTGATTTCATCAAAATCGAGGAATATTGTTTTGAATACTTTGCCGATTGTTCCAAAAAACGATGTGTTGGTATCCGGCTTACCGTACGTAATTCCGAACCATTTATCACTCATTATTTTCAGTTGAAGACGCGAGCTTAAATTTAAGCTGCTTTGAACGGTTCCGTACTTTACTGCATCTCGGAGAAGTGGATCAGGTTGCAGTGGGTCACGCCATTCGTATTTTGAAATATAGGATCCTGTGTTGTCAAGATAAGTATTAAGTCCCCAAATATCCGGTAAGCGTGGGCGAAAATTGATGGTTACATTCTGAACATGCGAACCGTCATCACCGAGATTAAGTATCTTACTGTTGTTGAAAATCATCATTTTAGAGAGCTCATTACCGGTCCGTTGGCGGCCGAACTCATCAACTTCGAGAGGTGCTAGGGTACTTGCTGTTGTAAATGTATAATCTACAACCGGGCTTAAAAAACCATTTTCGGATAATTTCCAGGAGGATTGTGCTGTTCGCTGAGCAGTGAAATCTCTCACTACCGGACTCGGAAACTCTAAAAATCGTGATTGTTCGGTCGTTCTTCCACGTTTTAGATCAAGATTTGTATTGAAGCTGGATGGTAAAAAATTGATTTTCCAATTTTTATATGAACCTATAATCGGTACCTTATCGCTCCATGTTAGTGGTTCTACTGCAACTGGAGGTAAGGTAAGAGCATACGCAAGTGTGAAATGCCATTGCCATTTAAACCGTTCGATTACAACCGGTGATCGCTCGAATGTTTGAGAATAATCATACCCCATCGATACTTTATTGAAGGTTTCTTTGATGAGCCAGTGATTGATCGGAATTCCAAGCTTTACACCGGACATTGCCCATTGATCCTGGACTCTAAGAGTTTCCGATCGTGTAGTCACTGCGTCTGCAACACTTTGAGCTACTTCCGGTGAGCTTCCATTGCTTATTGCTCGATTATATTGATTTATTGCTGCATCTTCAATATGTACATCACTTTGAGCTTCGAAAATGGGCTTGTCATAGCTTTCCGAATGTGTGTAACTGATTGGCAATTTAGTTTCTCTAAATGCTGTTGGAAGGAATTTTTCCAACGTACCCTGCATTTGAATCGAAAAATTAGTACTCTGGATACGATTTCCGAAGCGTTCTTCGAGGCGATGGAAGTTTGGATTGGAACGTGAAAAAGTACCAATGATAGAGCCGACATCTGCGAGCTTGAGTTCAGCACTTCCAATTGCCGACCAATCGACCGAGCTTTCCGGATCTAACAGCCGGAGTTCATTCACCCACATTGTACTTGTCAAGTCATTCGGGAAGCGAGCAGCAGGGTTGGAAATTCCAAACCCGATAAACATTACTTTTGTAAGAGTAGGATTACCACGGATCACATAGCTTGCAAGAGGGTCACCGGAGACCGGAAACTCCTGTCGTTCATTTTCACGTGCAGGATCTCTAATACCTTTCACTGCTGTAAGTTGCGTTAAAGGAATTCCTAAATCTTGCCAGTTACGAAGTAAGGGGCGACGATATTCGTAATAATTGGCAGAATCGATACCGAATCGTATAAAAGCATACGCAGAAGGTACAGATCCCGCCGGAATATTATCCGGCATAGATCCATCACCATGAATAAAAAATTTGAGTTGTTTATAATTGAAAATATCGGTTTGGCGTAAGACGCGAACTGCCATACGTTCATCATTGTATCGGAGGTTACGCACAGTCACTGCGAGTGATTGTTCATTTAAGCGGATATCTTGATTGGGGTCAGTGGCGATTGCACGGGGCCTTTGTACTCCGGGAGGAACAGTATAATAAACAGGTGCATTACCGTTTTCCTCTAGATTGACAAAAGTCACGCTGAGTGTACTGTCTTCCGGAGTGACATTGGATTGTAAGTTATTTGAGCGTTGCCACTGCGAACCGGTGAATCGCCAGTCTGCTATTTCAGTAGAAAGATAGCCACCTTTATACCAAACACGCACATATTGAATATTGGAGAAGGAGGGATTACCAACGACGCGTTGAGGTCTTCTGATAGGAATTCTATAAAGCCGCCAATTAGCACATCCGCCTTCACCGGCTATTTGTGGGTTCGTTACGGGATTAGCGTCGAGATTAACTTCATAGCTGAAGTAACTATTATCCAAAGCAATAGTCTGACCGTTGTTTGTATTCAGAATTTCTTTGTCGGGAAATTGACCGAGTTCAGCTTTACTAGCATTTCCTTCATAATTATTATACTTTGCAAAATCAGCAGGTTGTTGATCTGTAGTACTTTTTTGAAAATTAAAATCGTAATTATCATGGGCAGGATCATTTTCCTGATTAAGGGGAAAAGGATAAACGATTTTTTCCAATTCATCACTTAATGTATCCAAGCCAACATCTTCTCCGGGATCGATGACATTATTCGGTATCTGACTCGCTACTGTAAATCCGTCTTCTGTATTAAGGGTTTGATTAGGTATAACATCTTCGCTTATTTGACCAAGGTCAATGTACATTTTTGTACCTGCTTCACGGTTCGTCACATTCATCATGATTTCGATAAAATCAATATTTTCATTATCAAAATTCGTGTTGAATTGAGAGAACAGTCTCATCATACCACCCCAGATTTTGTCTTTATTATTGTTGACGTAATCTGTGTATTTAGCAGAATCTTGCTGAAATGCCGGATTGCCGTTGTCCACATAGTCAGGATTCATATTGTAAATACCGCGTTCGTAGGGATTAAAGGTAATCTTCAAATCATTAATATTCTGGCGACCTTGAACGATCGAACGATTAGGATAGACGCATTGCTGAGGTGTACGCCCTAAAAAATACTGGAACCAGTTGTTTTTACCACGGAAGTATGAATTAAGCCGAGAATTTTCATCGGTGAAGAGGGTAGAATCGATCGGCTGTGATGCGTGTGACCATTGAGAAGGTGAAAGTCCAAGTGAAATATATCGTTGAGCTCCTTCAAAATCATCCAAATAAGCGACAGGTGAAGCATTGTCGGAGGCAACATCGGATAATCGTTTGTTCGGTGTAGGAAGCATCGCGGCAATTTCTCCCTTGAGCTTGAGATACGACTTGTCTTTAGTATCCAAGAAAGGCAAAGCATCGAGCGCTTTTGTCAGCCATGGTGTATCCAAATTGAGTGAACCATCGACACCAATCATAGAATTGGAGACAGGCTCATCATTAAGCCTTACACGGTCAAGCACTAAGGACTGATTATAGAGCATAAATGTCATACCTACACTACTCTGCACATTTCGACGCTTAAGGATATCCATATCCGCGCGAAGACCGACCATTGTTCTCGTGGCTAAGTTGAACAAATCCTGCTGCTCATATTCGATACCCAAATTAGCATTTGGAAGGGTAGCACGAGGATTGGTGAGAGTCACCTGTCCTGTGTAGTATTCTACATAATAATCTGTGTTTTCTCGCAAAGGAACACCGTCTAAATTCACACGTACACTGCCCGGAGCGAGATTAAAAGCACCAAGTGAAATTCTATTTCCTGTCGATGATGCATTACCAGTCGCCTCACCGGAAATGACAAATCGGTCTCGACCCGTTTGAAGTCGAGCTACTTCGATGGTTGTGTCATAGACAGCGTCAAATACATATTGTTCGGCTATTTGCGGATTACCTTTTACTGTAAAATAATCGCGTAAACCCTGCCTGAACGGTTCGACACTCGGGAAGATAATTTCACCTCGCACTGCATTGAAGAATGGTGATGTTTGGGATGCTTGCGGCTGTGCTTGCTGTCCGCCAATAGGCGGCATTTGCTGTTGTGTTTGAGTGATTTGTGTAGCTGCAATATCAAACAATCCATCGGGCTTTTGTTCACCGGAATTATTGTTCACCTGATCGACTCGCAGAACAGTAACGACCTTTTCACTTGTACCTGGCAACACATCCGATGAATCATTATTCGGACGTAAATACCAAACATTAATCTTTGCATCTGCTGTATTTACATTACTCTGTCCAATTGAATAAATATTCTTCATTTGACGTGACCATAGCGTTTTGAAGCTTGGTTGGAGTCCTTGTACACTGATGAGTTTGAGAATTAACGTATCTTTCGGACTTCGGTTAGCGGCGGGTATTCCATACACCAAATCATCATCGGGAGAAAGGACATTTCGATTATCAATTCTATATGATACTGCGTATGTACGTTCGTTACGCAAGTTGAAAATGGTCAATCTTCCAAGACTTTTATCATAATCAAATCTACTTTTATCAATTTGAGCGAATCTTCCTCTTGATATTTGACCGGCGGTGATGGTACCGTATTTTTTCGAATCCGGATATCGGGTTCCGATGGGAATTGGTTCGAGATCGGCGTATGCGATTGCTTCCGAAGCTTGAGTTGCTGTCACATCTCCGGTAGATTCCCATACTTCAATTTCTTTAATTTGATATTGAAGTGCATCATTTGGGATGACGGGTGTAGAATTCTTGTAATATTCTGTATAAATGCGCTTATACACTGTATCGAGGAAAAAATGATTACGAGCATAATCATACGCGCGGATTTGGAACTGTTGCTTGAGTGATCCTCCACCTCTGACTTGTACAAATTTACGTTCACCACGACGCTGTGATGCGACTGATTTTAAGAAAAGAGGTCCAAATTGGAAATCGGCTCGAACGCCGAATAAAGCTTGACCACCGCCGATAAGTGTCGAGGGAACAGGGAATTGAATATTGCCAAGTTCGACACGTTTGACAATATCATCATCATTTCCACTGAACCCAATATTAAACCTATTATTTAGTTCAAAGGTTTGTTTCGTATTCCAATCTACGCCAAGCTTCAGTTTATCACCGATTTTTCCGCTCACATTGAGATTAATATCCTGCGAGAATATAGGTCCGGATTGAGTTTGACCAAATGCAGAAGTCGATCCAAGATTCTGTGAATCCCATCGCCAGCCGGCACGGACATTTACATCACCGGTCACATTGATGCTAATTTCAGGTTTGCCAAATATACCAAATATAGGATTGGGAGGGAAGGGAATGCTTAATCCGTCTATTTCACCAAGAATACTGCTAAGTCCTGATTTAGAGAGTGCTTTTTTGAGGTCATAGGAAGCGGTGAGGGAGTCCCAAATTCTCCGACGTTCTTTTTCACGCCGATAGACGAGATAATCATCCAACGATAAAAAGCTGGGTGCAGCTGTCTCAATACCGTACCAGGATTCTTTTTGAGAGAACGTAGCACCATTGGTATCTATAGTAGAAGTGATTTTGTAGCCGGCAGGTAAGGCAGGACGTTTTGCTCCATATTGTGAGGGAAGAATCGAACCGCGAAAAAGAGGAGGAGGATTAAAAATCGGATGTTGTCGAGAGGAATCTACAGGAATATCAGCTGGTAGCGAGGTAATTAATTCAGGAATAACAAATGGTACATGAAGGGAGATAATAGACAGGTCACTGAGAGAAACGACAGCAGCCACGCACTCGTATGTTGGACATAACGCTATAAAAAACAACGCACTACACAACGCAACGTAAGCGGCATGAAGACAGTGCCGCAGGTGCTGAATGGAAAGTACCATTAGTCCTACAAAGAAAAATGAAACGAATTTCGAGTTACACAAAAACCGTATCGTTGGAACAAATGGCGGCTCACAAAAAGTGCGTAGAAACTGAATGAGTAGAGAATGGTACTGCTACCGAAGTGCAAAAGTACACTGTGGAACGACTATAAGCAAGAAAATTTTTTTGGATAGTAGTTTTTAGAGTGAAATCTACATCATGTGAAGTATAACTAATTCAGATATAGGTTGATTCTTATATACAAAAAACAAGAAACAAACCGAGATTAGGTAAACAGATTTATGATACGTTCGACAAACAGGTAGCCCCGATGCGTCTACGAACGAAATTGTATACCCATTGAGGTGTCCCTATTGTGACATTTTCTAACCAATTTGAATCCATATTGCCCAAGCGGACGAACCGTTTGAATCAAGCTCAGGTTATCTTTTATGCATGAGTAGAGACGCGATTCATCGCGTCTCTACGGGGTGTGATGTATGCGCAGGACGGTTACCTGTTATGCGTGTAGAGACGCGATGCATCGCGTCTCTACGGGATTGATAAATGCGCAGGATGGTTACCTGTTTTGCATGTAGAGACGTGATGCATCTCGTCTCTACGGGTGTGATATTAAAGAACATCACCAATACCACACCAATCATCCTAAAATCCTATAATCCTACGAATCCTAATTCAGACATTGACACCTATCAAAGTTGTACAATCATAGCCGTCGGTTTGCCATGCTTTCGTATTTTTGCACACCAAAATAACAGACTCATCTTCCTCGAAAATTGTAACCCTATGCCTGAATTTGTACATCTTCATAATCATACTCATTATTCATTACTCGATGCTGCCTGTACTCCCGATCAGCTCATCCAAGCTGCGAAAGAAGATGGACAAAAAGCAATTGCACTCACCGATCATGGTGTGATGTTTGGGTGTTTTGAGTTTTATAAAAAAGCCAAAAACGCCGGAATCAAGCCAATCTTAGGGTGTGAAGTGTATATCGCCAATGGAAGCCGCTTTGATAAAGGCGCAGGAAAAGCAGCGACAAAGAAAAGAAACTATTTTCATTTGGTGTTGCTTGCTAAGAATGATATTGGCTACAAAAACCTCATGAAACTCACCACCCTTGGGCATACCGAAGGGTTTTATTACCGTCCCCGCATTGATACCGATCTCCTCGAACAATATCACGAAGGTTTAATCGCGCTCTCTGCGTGTCTCGCCGGTGTGATCAATGCACCGCTTCTCGCAGGAGATTATGAAACTGCCCGAAAAAATGCTATTTGGTATAAGAATCTTTTTGGCGATGATTTTTATATCGAACTCCAAAATCACGGACTTGAAGGCGATGAAATCGTCATGACACAAGCGCCACGCTTGGCAGAAGAATTAGATATCAAACTCATCGTGTCGAATGATTGCCATTATATCAAAAAGAACATGCCGTCGCGCATAATGTGCTCCTCCATATCAAGGACTCAGGACTAAAAGGCGTCAATAATATACATGAATTGCGCTATGGCAAGCCGGAAATGTACTTTAAGTCATCAGATGAAATGGCTAAACTTTTCAAAGACTTCCCTCAAGCTTTTGAAAATACTCTTGAAGTCGCTGAGAAGTGTGATGTGACACTTCAGTCAGACCTCAAAATGCCCACTTTTCCGATTCCACCGGAGTCCAAATCGACGACTTTAGAAGAATATTTGGAGGAATTGACATACGCCGGTCTCGATAAACGCTACCCGCAACAAACGGCGGAGATTCTCGATCGTGTGAAATTTGAGTTAGGAGTCATTAATCGGATGGGTTTTGCGGGCTACTTGTTAATTGTACAGGACTTTATCGTTCAAGCACAGAAAAAAGGTGTCCGCGTTGGTCCTGGTCGGGGTTCGGCAGCAGGAAGTGTGGTCGCGTATCTACTTGGTATTGTCAATGTTGACCCAATAAAGTACGACTTGCTTTTCGAACGCTTCTTAAATCCCGAACGTGTATCGATGCCCGATATAGACATTGATTTCAGCGATGATAAGCGAGATGTTGTCATTGATTATGTCAAAGAAAAATATGGTGAAAAGTCTGTCGCGCAGATTATAACCTTCGGAACACTTTCGAGCAGAGCAGTTTTGAAAGACGTCGGACGCGTCTTAGGCGTTCCACTCTCGACGATTAATTCTATCACCGAGAAAATACCGGTCATCCAAGGGAAAGTCACCAAAATCAAAGATGCTCTTCTCTTACCTGATCTGCGCTGGGTGGGTGAATCCGACGACCCAAAACTCAAAGAACTCATCGAATACGCATCGACACTCGAAGGTATGGCGCGTAATTCGTCGATTCATGCTGCAGGAATTGTTATTACACCGGGTGATATAAATGATTATGTACCATTGTATAAGTCAGGTGACTCAGGACTCGCGACGCAATATACCATGAAGGATTTGGAAGCCGCAGGACTCTTAAAAATGGACTTTTTAGGCCTGCGTACGCTATCTATTATTGATAATACACTCGACCAAATTCTTAAAAATCATGGAATAGCGGTAGATTTAGACAAAATTGATTTAGAAGATGCCAAGACCTATTCTATGCTGGGAAAAGGGAAGACGGTAGCAGTGTTTCAATTCGAATCCGGCAAAATGCAGGAATCGTTGATGAAGCTAAAGCCAACGGACCTGGAGGATTTGATAGCAATGAACGCGCTCTATCGACCCGGACCGATGGAAAATATTCCCGAGTTTATCGACCGAAAACATGGCAGAAAGCAGATTGAGTATATCCATCCAATAATGGAAAAAAGCTTGAAGAAGACGTATGGAATTATCGTTTATCAAGAACAAGTGATGCAGTTAGTTCAAGATATATCAGGGTTTACGCTTGCACAAGCAGATTCAATCCGCCGAGCGATGGGTAAAAAAGATCAAGGTGAGATGCTGAAGCTGAAAATTCTTTTCATGGAAGGAGCGGTAAAAAATAACATTGCACTCAAAACAGCTGAAGAAATCTTTGAATTGCTTATTAAGTTCGCTCAATACGGTTTTAACAAATCGCATTCCTGTGCCTACGCATATCTCGCATTTCAAACAGCGTGGCTGAAAGCACATTATACTGCGGAGTTCCTAGCGGCCAACATGACAGCCGAGATCAATGATTTGGACACAATAGTCACTTTAATTGACGAAGCGAAAGTGTTTGATATTAATACACTTCCTCCGGATGTTAATAGATCGGTTGCGACGTTCATGGCGATTGATTCTCAGAATATTGTCTTTGGACTCGCCGGTATTAAAGGTGTAGGAATCAGCGCAGTTGAGTCTATTATCAAAGCTAGGGAAGAAAAACCCTTCACTTCGTTTTATGATTTTGCCCTTCGATGCGATAGTAAAGTCATCAATAGGCGAGTACTTGAGGCATTAATTTCATCAGGAGCGTTTGATTCATTGAAAATTGGTCACCGCGCTCAGCTTTTTGCAGCAATTGATTCAGCTTTAGAGTTTGCAAAGAATTCGGGTGAAAAGGATAATAATACAGATAGTATGTTCGGTGGGGAAATGAAAGAAATGGAAATAGTCGAACCTAAATTACCGACCATTCCCAATTGGAGTGAGACCGAGAGATTAGAAAAAGAAAAGGAAGTGTTGAATTTTTATCTTAGCGGACACCCTCTCATGAAATATCGTCCGCATGTGGCATCGTTTTCAACGCTTATGCTCAATAAAAAAGACAGCCCATTGATTGGTAAACCCGTCAGATGCTGTGGGTTAATTACGTCTATTCGAACGCGACTCGACAAAAAAGAACAAACTATAGCGTTCGTCATGATGGAAGACTTTTACGGCAAAGCAGAATGTATTTTTTGGAGTGAATCGTATAAAAAATGGAGCCACTTTTTAAAAGAGGATGCAGTTGTTCTTGTGCGAGGAAAGTCTGAATTGAATGCTGATTCTCTCAAAATTGTTGTAGAAGAGGTAATTCCCATCGAAGATACAATTCCTAAGTTCGCAAAAGGATTTAGTATATCAATCAATTCTTCGACAGTGTCAACCGATGATATAGAGAAAGTTAAAAAACTCTGTATCTCTAAGAATGACAGTAAAATAATGTTTTCGGTGATGGAAGATGGTAACCGGCGTTCTCAATTTTATGCACCGGCAAAATTACCCCTCACACAGGAATCAACCAATGCATTGACACAGATTTTTGGTCCTAGTAATGTTCGATTTGTTGTGGAATAAGTATCATGATTCTCATAATTACCATGATAATACTCATAAGTATTCCTTAATATTGTATGTTGCATTGATAGAGATAATACAAACTACTTCTTCTATGGTCAGTATCATTATAATTTCCTACAACACACAAGAATTAACCCTGAATTGTATTGATTCTCTTTATAGAACATATCCCGAAGGTGAAGTAATAGTAGTCGATAATCGCTCACCGGATAAAACGGTTGAAATGATTCATCGTACCTATCCTGATGTTCGAGTCATTGTCACTCCCGAGAATAAAAGCTATGCCAATGCAGTGAATCTTGGTATGAATGCTACAACTTCAGAATTTTCAATTGTTTGTAATGCCGATGTAGAATTTAATGAACATTCGGTTGAACGCTTAATCCATTTTTTAAGAGATAATCCGACCGTAGGAGTATGTTCACCGCAGCAGGAATACATTGATGGATCTTGGCAATACTGTTTTGGTCCGACGCCAAGTATCATCCAAGTTCTATTTGACATAATAATTCTTTATGGAATAATCAATGCTGTAAAATCTTGGTTCTATCCACGTTTCAAAAAATATGATTGGCCGAGAAGTGTAGGGTATTGTGATGGGGCAGTACTCGCAATTAGACGGCACGCATTTGAAGAGATAAATGGATTTGATGAAGCATTTGCATTTTATTCTGAAGAAGCAGACTTTTGCTATCGACTTACAAAACAAGGATGGGGAGTATATTTTCAACCTAAAGCGACCGTCATGCATATCCGTGGTGCGAGCTCAGGAAATGAAATGAATATGTCTGAAAATGCTGTTCGTAAACTGGTGAATTCAAAAGTGCAGTTTATACGTAAACATTATACAGAACAACAAGTAAAATTGTTTATATCTCTAGAAATTTTTAATTATCGTTTCAAAGAACTTTTGTGCAATGTTCTCTTGAGAATGAAATCAACGAATCTATTACAATCAAAATACAGAATGTTCCACATGCTGGTACAATTTTACCGTGAAATTCGATAGTATCCACTTATATCTTTATATATGAAAGAATTAAATATCACAGCCACTCCAATTGAACGAGCAATCGCCGTCTCTGTAGGTCGCAAGGGAAGCGATCGAGTAATGGCGCTTGACCATTTGGACGAGCTCGCTTTTCTTGCAGAAACTTGTGGTGCTGAAGTGATTGCCAAAATGTATCAGGAATTGGAGAAACCAAGTGGTGCGACAGCAATAGGCAAGGGTAAAGTCACTGAAATAAAAGAGCTTATCGAAGAAAATAACGTCACGCTCGTAATTTTCGATGATGACCTGACACCGGTTCAAGTGAGAAACCTCGAAAAAGAATTAGAAGTTAAAATCCTCGATAGAAGCGGCTTGATCCTCGATATTTTTGCGTCACGTGCTCGCTCAGCCGAAGCTAAAACACAAGTCGAGCTCGCACAATTGCAATACTTATTGCCACGCTTAACTCGTTTGTGGACACACCTTTCGAAGCAATTAGGCGGTATCGGTACCAAAGGTCCGGGTGAAACGCAAATTGAAACAGACCGCCGGCTTGTGCGTGATAGAATTGACCTGCTCAAAGATAAATTACGGACGATCGCGACTCAGCGACACGAACAGCGTAAATCGCGAGCAAATATGGTGAAATTTGCTCTTGTCGGCTATACAAATGCAGGTAAGTCAACTCTCATGAATGCGTTGACAAACTCCGGGGTGTATGAAAGATCAATTGTTTGCTACTCTTGATACGACAGTACGTTCGCTCGAGTTACCGAACGGTCGCCAATCGGTAATTTCTGATACAGTTGGATTCATCCGTAAACTACCGACACACCTTATCGCTTCGTTTAGAAGTACACTCGCCGAGGCAGCAGATGCGGATGTATTAGTTCATGTCGTGGACTGTTCGCATGCTGCTTTCCGTGAGCAAATCGCCGTCGTCCACCAAACACTCGAAGACTTAGAAATTGGAGAAAAATCGACTCTGCTCGTACTCAATAAATCAGATGCAATAGCAGAAGATGAACGAAATCAACTCGAAATTGAATACCCGAATTCAATTCTCATTTCAGCAGAAAAAGGATTGAATTTAGATGTTCTTTTACTGACAATGCAGCAAGCAGCCGAACGTGGCAGCACGACTGTATCTATATTAATTCCTTATTCAGAAATGAACTTACTCAAGACGATCTACGAATCCGGTGAAATACATTCACGTATTGATGGCGATGATGGAAGTACCATCGAAATTACTATTCCTCATGATAAAAAGGAACGATTTATGCGGCTGTGTGGGGTGTATGTTCAGAAATGAGTTGGGTGTAAATCAGAATGGCGCACGTTTCAACCAAGTGGACGGTAATATTTAAGATTTATCTATTTTATGTCTCAAGTGAACCTTAGAATACTATATACAATTACTGCAATTATTCTTATTGCAGTCGGGCTTTTTATTTTAAAGGTGCTTTACCCCCAAAATATATATCCTGTTTTTATAGCCCGATACTATTCAGATACAACAACTGTACTCAATTATAATAACACAGTGATATTTAATAATGAAGATAGTTATATCTTTCTTGTTAATAATACTATATTACAAGATTATTCAAAGATATTAAATCGTGAACACTTTGATTTTCAACAGTATACATATGTTATATCCATTGGGGATTCAATAAATTATCTGGTTGAAATAGATGATGATTGCCCATATATGAAAGGGCAAGCTGTAATTCCTCAGTTAAGCAACAAAAAAAGTAAATATTTATACATTTTCAGACTACCCAAATCTCCTATATATCGTGAGCAATGCGGATAGTAAAACCCCGTCCGGTCGGTTGTTCATACCAACAGAATTTTTGAAGAAGACCATACCATCTCACCCAGCAAAAAGTCCCAATCATACCTATATTCCATATATTTGCACCACATTTGTTGACTTCACCCGTACACTCAAATAGATAAACTACGAGCTGACCGATCATCTAGCAATGTGCGGAATGTGATAACAGATAGGAAGCACCCAGATGGAAATGATGCCTTCTTACAGGAGGCAACAACTCGGAACTACTACTATCCATTTGGTATGGAGCGCCCCTGATGACGCCAAGTACTGGCAAGCTTAGATAAGGGTAATGCTATTCCGGTCAGGTCGAGAATATAACTACTCTTGTAGATCCGCACAGAGTACAACCGCCTCCTACCTAATATTTCAACTCACAATCCTCCATATTTCTGCACCATTCTCTATTTTTGTAGTATAATATTATATATCGAAGGAAATACACAATGAACTCTACAATTTCAGCAGTTTTTGAACAGCGAGGAGACTGGTATATCGGATATTCAGACGAAATACCCGGAGCCAATGTGCAGGAAAAAACACTTGAGCAGGCTCGTGTAAGTTTGCGAGAAGCAATTGGATTGATTCTAGAAGCGAACCGCATGATAGCACGCCGCGAACGAGAAGGCAAAGAGGTAATATGCGAGCAACTCGTGATCACTGACTGAAAATAACACCATGAAAAGGCGTGACTTACTTAAATATCTTACGAAGTATGGTTGTTACCTTCTGCGAGAGGGCGGCAACCATTCCGTTTGGTGCAACCCTTCCTCGAATCGTGTATCCACTGTGCCAAGGCACACAGAAATCAACGATTATTTAGCAAAAAAAATCTGTAAAGATTTAGAAATCCCGATTCCTTAAGCGGAGCCCCGCTTGTAACGCCTAATGTGTTGCACAAATACATAGAACCAATCCCAGCGGGATTGAACGTTTGTAGCATAATGTGCATACAAGGAGATACGACCCCGGCGGGCCTAACGTTTGAAGCACGATGCACAACCAAGAAGATACGACCTCATCGAGGTCGAACGTTTGAAACATAATGACAACCAATAAAAATTCGACCTCAGCGAGGTTGAATGTTTGAATCACGATGCATACTCATAGTACACATGATCAGGACACTTCATCGGTAATTGTTGAAGAGTAGTTCGAAAGAACTGCTTTGATGGAAATAGACTATCTACTTTAAAAACATACTTTGTGAATAGTAAGAAGTTACCAAATACCCAACACTCCAATCTCTGACTATTTCGCCTCCCGCCTCACCAATTCTTTGTTTACGTGCCTGAATTTAAGTAATTTTGCGCCTTCTCAAAATTAACCCTCTCAAAATTTCCTACAATTCAAGAAAGAACATTTCTATGCCTTATTCTAAACTGACGCCCCCGACAAACGGTGAGAAAATTTCCGTTAATTCCGATGGAACACTCAACGTTCCGAATAATCCAATTATCCCATTTATCGAAGGCGACGGCACCGGTGCAGACATTTGGGCTGCTTCCGTACGAGTAATAGATGCTGCAGTCGAAAAAGCATATAAAGGTTCTCGTAAAATTGAATGGTTCGAGGTGTATGCAGGTGAAAAATCGAATGAAGTGTATGGACCAAACACATGGTTACCGGAAGACACATTGACTGCAATCAGAGAATATATCGTTGGAATTAAAGGTCCGCTCACGACACCTGTCGGCGGTGGAATTCGTTCAATTAACGTTGCGTTACGTCAGTTGATGGACTTATATGTGTGCCTTCGCCCTGTTCGTTGGTTTGAGGGAGTGCCTTCACCTGTCAAACGTCCTGACCTCGTCGATATGGTCATTTTCCGTGAGAATACTGAAGATATTTATGCAGGAATTGAATTCCAAGCCGGAACACCGGAAGCAGTCAAAATGCTAGAATTTTTACAAGAAAACTTCCCGACAATGGCGAAAAAAATTCGTTTTGGAGCAGAAGCACCAACTGAAGTAGGTATTGGAATCAAGCCGGTATCTGCACCGGGTACAAAACGCCTCGTTCGGGCTGCTCTCCGCTACGCTCTCTCCCAAGGTCGTAAAAATCTCACCATAGTTCACAAAGGAAATATCATGAAATTTACGGAAGGTTCATTTCGCGACTGGTCGTATCAGCTTGTCCGTGATGAATTTAGCGAAGTCGCCGTCGGCTGGGATGATTGTGGTGGTAATCCCGGCGAAAAATTACTTGTCAAAGATGTGATTGCAGATGCCTTCCTGCAGCAAATTCTCACTCGTCCGGCTGAATACGATGTGATCGCTTGTATGAATCTCAATGGTGACTATATTTCCGACGCACTCGCAGCACAAGTAGGTGGAATCGGAATAGCACCGGGCGCAAATATCAATTATGACAATGGATATGCAATTTTTGAAGCTACACACGGAACAGCTCCGAAATACGCAGGACTCGACAAAGTGAATCCGGGTTCTGTCATTCTTTCCGGTGAAATGATGCTCCGCTATATGGGTTGGAATGAAGCAGCAGACCTGATTATCAAAGGTATCAATGGAGCAATCGCTGCAAAAACAGTAACGTATGATTTTGCAAGACTTATGGAAGGTGCAACCGAAGTGAAATGTTCGGAATTCGGTAGTGCGGTGATTGGGAAGATGTAAAAGGACAAGCAGAGTGTAAATTCTCGGTCTAAAATAAAGCTATCAAACACCTGACAGGTTTGGGAAAACCTGTCAGGTGAAAAAGAGATAAAAGACAAGATTCTCGTGCTTCGTTTAAACTATCGCACACCTGACGGGTTTTCCCAAACCTGTCAGATATAAAAAGAGAGTAATAGACATAATTCTCAGTTGTGATAAACCCCATCTCACACCTGACAGGTTTTCCCAAACCTGTCAGGTGTAGGACGTGAGATGAAATTACAAATAATGCGCATAAAGTAAACAGAGAATTCACTGCATAGAGCTAAATAACTAATTCTATTCCTTGAGAGTTACATTACTACTATAATGATTTAAAATCTCTCCTTCAATTTCAAAAAATCTATCTCGTGATACATAAAACAAAATACATCTTTATCACAGGCGGTGTGCTTTCCTCGTTAGGCAAGGGTATCTCCTCAGCTTCTTTAGGCTTACTCCTTAAACGGCGCGGACTTTCCGTAACCGTCATGAAGTTCGATCCATATATTAATATAGATCCCGGTACGATGAGTCCGCATCAGCATGGAGAAGTCTATGTGACCGATGATGGTGCTGAGACTGACCTAGATCTCGGACATTATGAGCGGTTTTTAGATATATCTACTTCGCGCAATAATAGTACATCCGCAGGACAAATCTATTTTGAAGTCATTCAAAAAGAACGTCGAGGTGCATACCTCGGCAAAACAGTGCAGGTGATACCTCATATTACTGATGAAATCAAACGCCGCATGACGACTTTTGACAAGCAAGTCGATGTGGTGTTAATTGAAATTGGTGGGACAGTCGGCGATATCGAATCTCTTCCATTTCTCGAAGCTGTTCGCCAAGTATGCCTCGAACGTGGCAGCCGCAATACCCTCAACATTCACCTCACCTACGTGCCGTATATCAAGTCAGCCGGCGAACTCAAAACAAAGCCCACGCAACATTCCGTTAAAGTATTGATGGAGGGTGGAATTCGCCCTGATATTCTCCTCTGCCGCACTGAACAAAAGCTCAATAAAGAAGTTCGTTCCAAAATCGCACTCTTCTGTAACGTTGAAGAAGACTCAGTCATTGAAGTACTTGATGCAGATACAATTTACGAAGTTCCAATGTCACTCGCCAAGCGCAGCTTGGATGATATTGTTCTTCGAAAATTACATGTCAAGACTCAAGACCTCGAAATGGAAACCTGGACGAAATTCGTACATCGTATCAAGAGTCCGAAGTATGATGTAACTATAGGGTTAGTCGGTAAATACACACAAGTACAGGACTCGTATAAGAGTATTTTAGAAGCATTTATACACGCAGGTGCAATTAACAATACGAAGGTCAATGTTCGCTGGCTCGATTCTGAGCATATCACAGCCGAAAACGCAGCCGAACAGCTTAGCGGCTTGGATGGAGTATTGGTCGCTCCCGGGTTTGGTTCACGCGGGATAGAAGGTAAGCTCCACGCCCTCAAGCTCATCCGAGAAAATGGCATTCCATTTTTTGGTATTTGTCTTGGTATGCAATGTGCGGTGATAGAATTCGCGAGGAATGTCTGCGGTCTCGCCGATGCGAATTCCAAAGAATTCAAAAAAACAAAAAACAATATAATTGATCTGATGCCTGATCAAAGAAATGTGACCGACAAAGGCGGCACGATGCGCCTTGGCGCGTATCCTTGTGTGCTGAAGAAGGGAAGTCTTGCAGCGGCAGCCTATAATTCTGAAAATATCAACGAACGCCATCGCCACCGCTATGAAGTAAACAACACCTACCGCCGAATGCTCGAAGAAAAAGGTATGATTCTCAGCGGTCTCTCACCGGATACAACACTCGTCGAAATCATTGAATTACCGAATCATCCGTGGTTCGTCGGTGTACAATTCCACCCTGAACTCAAATCACGCGCCGTGAGCGGACATCCTCTCTTTATCGCTTTCATCAAAGCAGCATTGACGCGGAAAAATGCAGGGAAAGATGAGTGAAAATGTGTTGGAATTATCTGATATGGAACAAATTACAAGAATGGAAAGTTTACAGTTTGATAAATCGTAAAATACTCATTCCGCAATAGAATCCAACCAAATACAGGGGTCACAATATGAAAACCCTCCTTCTGTTGATCCTCCTCCTCCTTTCAACTAGTATCCCACTCTTTGGACAAACCATGGTGTGGGAGTTGACTCTACCGACTGATGCTACAAACCTATCTTTTTCACAAGATGGTACTACTCTAACTTATTTTAATCAAGGTATTTTATGGATATGGAAAACCAATTCACCTAATGTTATCAAACAAGTAGATTTTGGTACTAATTATTCAAATTTTAGTACAGTAATTTCAAAAAATAATGACACAGTGTATTGTGCAGCTAGAGTAAATAATAGTATTGGAATTTATGTAATTCCAATCTCAAAGGATACTTTTTTCTTTCGTATACTTTCAGAATTCCCTTTAAAAACGGATGGTAACACTTTACGTAGTTCAGGATACGATTTCTATATTTTCCCAACTTCAGACTCAACTAAACTTCTTTATTGTTATAACTATTCATATTACGGAAGTACTTCGTCTTATTATGAATACGGAAGAGTTGGTGAAATGACTATTGATGGAATTCAGACTAAAGATCTTGGAACATCACGCATTCATCTGCTAAACTTTAATACAAACACAAATTGTTTTGTATCTACAGGTGGTTCATACTTTGTTTCAACTAGAGGTGATAGGCAGATTTGGCCTTACCTAAATTTAACATCAGTAAATACGGGAAAATTTAATTATAGTCAACCTAAAGAAACTTCAAGTATTGGTGCTTGTAGTGATTCAAATTATCTGGTAGCAGATGGAAGCTTATTACACATACCAAGTAAAGAATTTATTAGAACGCTAAATCAGGAGTCTATTGGTACTTTTCATTCATGTTTTCAAAATTTTGATTATTTTATTAGTTTAAAAAAAGATACTATCTGCTTTGTTCGCTATGACTTAGATACAGCTAGCGAAAAACTTTATTGCGATGGTAAAATCAATGCCTGCCAAATTAGTAATAATGGGAAGCGAATATTTGTTCTAACGGACTCAAAAAAATTTATAGTTTATGAGTTGCCAAATTTCAATGTAATAGCACCATTACATGTTGATTTTAAAGCAACTTATCCATCACCCTATAAAGGAGGCGCTATTCAATTCTCCAATAACTCCTACATACCATATACTAATTATTCACTGCTTTGGGACTTTGGAGATGGTGATACTTCATCGCTCATTCACCCGAAACATACCTATCTCTTTCCCGGTAAATATACAGTATCACTAACGATTACATCTCTTTTCGGATCGAAACAAACCACTACCAAATTGAATTTTATCATTTATGATGATATTTCAAACCCATCAGGCGCACTTTGGGCGAAAAAATATTCAAATGCCGAAATTACAGGGCTAACCTTTGTCAGAGACAGCATTTTTGCCGGAACAAATAATGGGTCGATATTTTCGGTGAATGTAAATGGAAATTTGGGGAGATATTTACTTGAAAATAGTATTGTTAAGTATAATTTTTTTAATGAATATGTAGATCTTTCAAATGTAATCCATTTTAAAGGATTTGTACATAATGATAAAACTAATTATTTATATGGAATCGGTGTTCCAAAGGGAATATCTTCTAAAGCATATTTGTATAAGTTTAATTTAGATAATGGATTACAAGGAAAGGGAATCGAAATTGGGGATCCCGGCTTTATGTCTGTCCGTTTTGGTACTCGTCCAAGCTTTTATGAAAACAACAAAGATGGTGGGTATGCAACTTTAAGTATTAATTCTGATTCAACTCATTTACATTATTCAAATTACGGAAGCGTACAGCATTATTGGGAAACAAGTGTACCACCGAAGCAAACTTTTAGTGGTGAATCGAAAGGCAATTACATAGGAACGCTCTTGATGAAATCAGACTCGATTATTTACGATAATGGACGTTATCCACGAATATATGCAGATATTGCACCGAACCCATTATTCTTAATTGGATCAGAAAATTTATCAACTGTTAATGCTTATTCCATTCGAGGCGGCTTACCCTTCAATCCCAACTCGTACTTCGTCATAGCCAAGAATAACGTCAACCACATCCGCTACGGCACCTTCGATCTCATTGCCAAATTCCCGACCAAAGGCACGATTCTCCGCCACTCGCCCGATCAATACTATAGTTTTACAAGCGATGGCGTGTGGAGTTTTGCTGATGGTAAACGTTTGGATTCATTACCCTTACTCTCGGCGCGAAGTTTTGAAGTGTTTCCTGATGGTGTTCATTTACTCGTGATGTATCCCAAGTCGGACACTGTGGCAATTTTTAATACCCTCACCAAGCAGTATGTACAGTATTTCAAGGCAAATTTTATTGTTTCATCGATTGCAATTTCGAAGGATGGAAAGTCATTTGCAACAGGAGATACCGGCGGTATCGTGACGCTGTGGCAAACGCCGAAGCTCAGTATAACCAAGAAGATAGAATTCATCTCACCACAAGCTGACAAGATTCATATCAAGGGCGACACAGTCCTGTTTTATAATACTAGTATTCCGGTCAATTTCGGTTGCAGATATGTCTGGGACTTTGGTGATGGCTCTTCATCACAAGAATAAATGCCCAAACATATTTATGAGAAAGCAGGGAAATATACAGTTGGCTTACGTTCACACTGTCCGCCTGAAACGGGAGTCGATTCGACGGTCGCTGAACTCATAAAAACGGAGTATATTACAGTTAGCGATACCGTTACGAGTGTGGAAGGCAGTGAGAGAGTTTTGGAAGCACAGGTTGTAATTTTTCCGAATCCTATGGCAGATCAAGGAATTATCTCAGTAAGTTTCCCGCACAATGAAGTATTCGACGTGAAAATAACTACTCTCCTCGGACGGGAGATAACAATAGCAGAACGAGTCAGAAGTAAACATGAAGAATATCAAATCCCGAGTCTTCCAAGTGGAATATATAACTGTCAAGTTCGATTTGGAAATGGTCGCATTATTTCCAAACCTTTTATAATTATAGAGTAAGAGTATGAAATATTTTGCTGTAGTACTACTATTTATTTCAATCTCGCCTCTCCTTGGACAAACCAAGGTGTGGGAGGCGACTTCACCGACGACGATAGATTATATTGCAATATCGCAAGATGGTTCTATACTTGCAACCCTTTCTCAAAAAACACTTTCTGTTTGGAGAACAGATTCGAGCTCTGCAGTAAAGAAAATTAATATTTCACCTACATCTAACCCTGTTATTTCAAACAATAATAATACTAATTTCTTGAACGTTACAAAATTGAATATTCGAGTGTAGGTGCTTGCAGAGATTCAAATTATGTATTCATTGAAGGAAAATGTTTCATATTCCAGCAATGATTTTTGCATTCACTTAATCCTCAATGTTGGACAATATCTCTTATGCTAACAATCAAGATTTTTTTCTTGCAATCAAAGATTAAAAATTTATAAATTTTGTCAGCGATATGATAGTGATACCGCTGTAAATAAAATTATACGGTGGAAGCTAAAGCATTGTAAATCTGAGTAGTAGAAGGATAGCGTTGTCACAGTAACGGGAATTCAATCATTGCAGTTTACGAGATACCACAAATCATTGAACAAGCAGTACTCCATGCAGATTTCTTCATCTAATTACAAGCCACCATTCCAAGGAGGAAGCATACAATTTCGTAATAATTCATACATACCTGAAGCTAAATAGACTTTGTTATGGGATTTTGGTGATGGAGTAACATCGTCAATATTACATCCAAATCATGTTATAAACTAACCAGGATTGTATAGCGTATCACTTGACTATTATCACCAAGTTCAGGTACTAATAACATGGTTCGAAAACAAATTATATAGCTCATCAAGAGAGTATCCAAACCCTCAAGATGCACTTTGGTCGAAAAAATACTACAATGGAAGGATTACTTCCACAGCTATTTGTACAAGGATAGTATTTTCGCAGGAACAAATGATGGCTCAATTTTCATATAAATATAAATGGAAAGTTGAGTAAATACCTCTCAAAAATAACAAAGTAGATATAAAATTTCTAGATTTTAATCAAAATAGACTACAAATTTCTTCATATCAAAGGATTTATATATTAGAACTAACAAATGATTTATATATTCTAGTTGTTCCCAAAAGTAATTCTGCATTTTGTTCATCTATAAAATCAAGTTGGATGATCCTTCAAATGTTACAAACAATGAGAGTTGGAAATCCTAGTTATGTTTGGGCTAAGTTATCCATCTAACTCAACTTTTTATGAATCTAAAAGTACTGGAGGATATTCCTCCATGGAAGTCTCGTCAGATTCAAACTATCTGCAATACTCAAATTATGGTTTGCAAGAATTTTGAAGGGAGAAATTCCACTATAGAGATTTTTTCTCAGGAGAGTCCAAAGGTTGTTACGTCGGAACATTAAATATAAAAATGAATCAAATTATTATGATAATGGACGGTCGCTATCCAGGTTCTTATCCATGGAAATTCTTTAAATCCTAAAAGGTTCAGCAAATTTTCACTGAGTAATTTGAATGTCTATTCCATTCGCGGCGGCTTACCATTCAATCCCAACTCGTACTTCGTCATAGCCAAGAATAACGTCCACCACATCCGCTATGGCACCTACGACCTCATTTCAAAATTCCCGACCAAAGGAACGATTCTCCGCCACTCCCCCGATCAATACCATAGCTTTACAAGCGATGGCGTGTGGAGCTTTGCAGATGGTAAGCGTTTGGATTCATTACCCTTACTCTCGGCGCGGAGTTTTGAAGTGTTTCCGGATGGCGTTCATTTACTCGTAATGTATCCCAAGTCGGACACAGTGGCACTATTCAATACACTCACCAAACAGTATGTACAGTATTTCAAGGCAAATTTTATTGTTTCCTCGATTGCAATTTCGAAGGATGGAAAGTCATTTGCAACGGGTGATACCGGCGGTATAGTGACGCTGTGGCAAACGCCGAAGTTGAATATAACCAAGAAGATAGAATTCATCTCACCACGAGCTGACAAGAGTCATATCAAGGGCGACACAGTGCTGTTTTATAATACTAGTATTCCGGTGAATTCCGGTTGCAGATTTGTATGGGACTTTGGTGATGGCACTTCATCACAAGAACTCATGCCTAGGCATATTTATGAGAAAGCAGGGAAATATACAGTTGGCTTACGTTCACACTGCCCGCCTGAAACGGGAGTCGATTCGACGGTCGATCACCTCGAAAAGCTGGAGTATATTACCATTACAGATACAGCAACGAGTGTGGAGATCGGAGAAGTTATTCCACAAGAACATCTTACAATCACACCGAATCCTTTGACAAATCATGGGGTTATCAATGTGAATTTCCGCACACCGAACATTTCAGTGTGAGAATCAGTACTCTGCTTGGTCAGGAAATTATGATTGCCACTGATGTGCAAAGCGCACATGAACAGTATTCGATTCCTATACTTCCTAGTGGAGTCTATTCCTGTCAGCTTCGTTTGTGGAATGGTGAAATTATATCACGTCCTTTTATAATTAGTAAGTAATTCTACTTCTTCACGTTACGATTATAGGTAAATTTGATAAACCTTAGTAGTACTATGTCAAGCTACGAATAAACCTTATAACCTTATTGTACCAATTTCTACAAAGGTAGATGCCTGCTTTTTATACTAATACGGTTGTCATTCAGGTTGGTATCGTGTGCTAGTAAGGTTTACTTACAACTTCGTACAGTCCTATTCTATTGCTATAAGTAAAGTACCAAAGTAGAAGTAAAGAAGTACCTATATATATCATAATACGTTGAATAATTTCGAGTAAGGAATGCTATCCTCCGTTTTTACCCCGCTTGGCTCTTCATTCATAAAAAACAAATTTCAGATATTCTTAGCTATCGGCTACTTGATTTTCTGGATTTATTACGCCATTAATCCCGTATGGCGTCCGCAATGGTGGCTTGATAATTATCTTGTGTTTGCAATTGTTTCCGTCATCATTGCTTCCTACCGAAAGTATCCTCTTTCTGATAGTTCGTATCTTGTTGCTTACAATCTTCATGTGTTTTCATGCCGTTGGCGCACATGACAGTTACTCCAATGTAGGGCTTGGCTTTTGGATGTCAAAGACCTTTGGCTTTGCTCGTCCGAATGTCTATGACCGGCTCGTGCATTTTCTTTTTGGGTTAATTTTTGGATATATCTTCCATGATTTATTACGCAGATATTCGAGTTTTCGTTCGGTGTGGTGGTATGTGCTACCGGTTGAGTTTATTATATCCTACAGTGCTATTTATGAAATTATCGAGGCAGCGACTGCGTGGTCATTGCCACCTGAACAGTACGATCCTTTCGTTGGACTTCAAGGTGATATTTGGGATGGGTATCGGGATATGTCATGTGCAGGAATTGGGGCTGTGATTTCGATACTGATTCTACTCGTCATTGCCTGGAAAAAGAATATGCTGTTAGATCGGGTAAGTAATTTTATGAAAATAGAAAGGTAAGTTTTAAATTCTGTTAGAGTTAATAATGTAAAGTTCCGTAGGAACGACCCAAATTGTAACAAAGGAATTCATTCCGTTGATTGAGTTAAATATTCAAAGATCCTTAGGCACGCCCCAAATTGTACCAACGGAATTCAATCCGATGAATGAGTTAAATATTCAATGTTCCGTAGGAACGACCCAAATTGTACCAACGGAATTCAATCCGATGAGAAAATAATAGAAAAATTCTAGAATGGCTTGGACGGCAAGGGTGACCGCAAACTGTGGGTTGGAGTATGCAGGAAGGGTGAGCAAAATATCCTCAACGTTTCCGTTCTTTGGCAATGATCTTTCGCACTTCATTGCTGCTTTCAGATCTCACAGCTACAGCTGCGAGAATCTGAGACTTGAGGTAATCTGCCTTACGGATACGTTTTTTGAGTTCGAGTAGGAGCGGGGGAGTGACACTTAATTCATCCACACCTAAGCCGATGAGGAGTTCGGTTGCTGCTGAGTGACCTGCCATTTCACCACAAATCCCGACCGGTATATTCCTCGCTTTGGCGGCTTCGATTGCGATTTTCATCAGTCGTAGGACGGCAGGATGAAATGGGTCAAATATATGAGCGACAAATTCATTGGTTCGATCGGATGCAAGTGTATATTGGGTGAGGTCATTGGTGCCAATACTAAAGAAATCGGCGAGATTCGCGAAGTCGATAGCCATGATTGCAGCAGCGGGTGTTTCGATCATAATCCCGACCGGCATTGTATCATCAAACGGAGTATCAGACTTACGTAATTGACGCTTGCATCTGCTTATCAAATCAAGAGATTGCTGGAGTTCTTCAGTGGTGGCTATCATTGGCAACATCAAGCGAATATTGCGATGTTGCGATGCTCGAAGTACAGCTTTGATTTGAGTTTTAAAGATGTCTTTACGATGAAGCAGAAACCTTATTCCACGAATTCCAAGAGCCGGATTATCTTCATGCGGCATTCCTTCCGCGTATTTATCACTTCCTACATCAAACGCGCGTATCGTCACGGGATGCGGGTACATACGTTCTGCAATTTGCTTGTACCATTCATACTGTTCTTCCTCAGTCGGGAAATGCTGCCTTTGGATAATCAAATACTCCGACCGTACCAATCCCACTCCATCGGCACCGGCTGTTCGTGCTGCCTCCACATCTTCGAGTGAATCAATATTTGCGAGCAAATGTATGCTGTGTCCATCATGAGTCTCGGCTTTTGCGGTTGCTAATTTTCCAAGCTTTCGTCGATTTTCTTCTTCGTCAATTTTTCGCTTTTCGTATTTAGCCAGCGTCTCCGGCTTAGGATTGCAAATTATAAGTCCTGCATTACCATCGAGTATCAGCGTATCTTCGTTGTGGATCAATTGCGCTGCATCACGTACGCCAATTACAGCAGGTATCGACAATGAACGTGCAAGAATGGATGCATGAGATGCAATTCCGCCCACCTCAGTAATAAAAGCTAAAGCGCCTGCTTTATTAAACATCATCAAGTCAGTCGGTGTAATCGATGGTGAGACAACGATACTTTTCGCGGCAACGGAGTGAGTAATCGAACGATTTCTCAAGCCATCGAGGAGGCGGTCTTTGACGTGGTCGAGTTCGACGGCTCGTTCACGGAGGATTGGATCTTTTGCGAGCTTGAAGAATTGTTTTTGTGCGTCAAATTCTTGCACAACAGCTATTTCCGCAGAATAATATCCTTGTTGAATTCTTCGCTTAATAGAATCTGCCGCAGTCTGGTCTGTGAGAATTAATAGATAGGTTTCAAGTATAGGTGCAACATGAATCGCTTCTTTTTCTGCTATTTCAATAATGTGTTGTAATTCAGCAGCACTGCTTTCAAGAGCTGCATAAAAACGTGATATTTCGTTGGGTATTTCCTCAGGTTCAATATGCTCGACAGACGATACAAAAGCTTCTGTTCTTAGCACGACAGCTTTGCCAATTGATATTCCATGTGAAGCAGGAATACCTTTAATTCGACGTTCGATATGCTTGTGTGCCGGCATGTGCCTATTGTCCTTAGATTATTGATGTTACATTAGTGAAGAACAACAAAAGGGTAGTCTTTACTGCCGGCAATCGTATAGACACGCACCGAATATATACTTTGGGCTAGTACTGATGTCGGTATATTGATCGAATATCTTCCAATAGGTAGTAAACCTTCTTGCAATGTCTTCACTTTTTGACCAAGAATATCGATTAAATCAACTGTGTAATTCTGTAGTTTGTCAGCAAGTAACTCAAATCTACATTCATTTCCGGATGAAACGGGATTGGGTGAAATCACAGATATTTGGTCGGTAGATTCTGCTTCATCAACAGAGACCACATTCATTACCTTTTCACAGAGAATTTCATTGGTTGAGTCTAATACTACTCTCGAAACGACAAAAGGAACATAGAAGGTTTCGAATTGTTCATCGCGTTGATTATTTATAAATCGAACAGTATGTTGTTCATTGTTTGTACCAATGAATGTAATATTGACAGGCATTTCAAACACTTGTGGAACATCTTCTCCTACTTGTGTTTGGCGTAAGGAGACGACTAAACGTTGATTGACAGGACTATTATAATATTGTTTTGTCGATAATTCATAGACAGGATGTCCGGCTGAATAAATCCATTGATCAAAGAATGTACGGAAGGGGACAGGAGGATTAGGAACGAGCTCTTCGAAGGTCTTGACCATGTCTTCGGTTTCGATCGATTGAAAGCGATGTTTGGTAAAATATTGCTGCATCACAGGAAAAAACACAGAATCACCGAGCATTTTCCGTAACATACCATACACCCAACCTGCTTTACAATAAGTAGTTGCGTAGTTGAATATATTGTTGATGTTGATTCCGTATATCGGTGGCTGAGGTTGTGTCTTTAGATATCCGTCTCGTTTATCATTCATAATTTGTTGATACCGCTCTTCACCGCCCCAAGATTCATAAAAAAGTGCTTCGCCGTACGTGGCACCGCCTTCGTTGAGCCAAATATCATTCCAAGTCGCGCAGGTGACTAGGTCGCCTGTCCATTGGTGCATCAGTTCATGGGCTATTCCTATTTCGCTGTTGCCTCGGAGCCACGAACGGTTGATAGTGGTCATAGTCTGATGTTCCATCCCGCCGTAGTTAAATGGTTGTGCAGCGGTATGTCCATATTTAACAAACGGATACTCACCAAATTTTGTAGAATAATATTCCATCATGGACGGCACATTTCTAAAGGAATGAAGAGTATTATATTTACTTCCATCTTTGATTGAGTCATTGCCAAGGTCATTTGGCCACGAATAATTGATAATTTCAACGCTGTCATTTGGATTCGTTACGCGCTTGTACCATTGTGAATATTCCTTGAATTTTGAAGCATTGACGACCATTAAATAGGTTGGAATCGGTGTAGTATCCTGCCAGATAAAATCACGATAGGAATTTCCCTTCCCATCGTCCTGTGGTGCTCCAATAGTGCGTGTTCCATTGGATGAAACAGTGAATTGTAGTGCAGATTTTGAATTCTCAAACGGTACACGAACGGTAATTTTCGCGGAAGCTTTATCATAAGGTGCATCATTACATGGCATCCAAAATCGCGCCTCTTGAGGCTCGCTCATAGTATAAGCGAGGCGTTCCTCCACAAAGACCGAATCTTCTGCAGGACGTGGACCCAAGCCGACAAACATACCTTTAGGAAATAGGAAAAATCCTTTGTTTGTAGCACCGGTATAGGTATAATATATCTTAATTGTAGCAGTATCACCCGCTTGCATAGATGTAGGCAAAGTAACAGTAACTTGATTAATAGAAGTAGGTTGAGAAAAAGTAGCTATTTTATTACTTCGCGAAAATACACTATCAATTATCATTGTGCCTGCATTGAATGTTAACCTACTCGTATTAGCAGAATCGATATGAACGAGTATTTCATTTACACCGGAATAACGTCTGCTTTCGGGGCTTGTGCCTGTGTCAGATAACATCGAACGCCAATCCAAAAATAGCTTATAGGAGAGTACATCGTAGGGGCGGCGATTTATTGCAGAACCGGTTGGTCGATTGATAGCCATCATCGAAGAGTGAGTAGCATGACTACAGGTCATTGACTTTTCATCCGAAGAGTTTTCCATTCGGAGAATAGGAGGGATTTTACCGGAGTATTCTTGTGCTACTGAAATCTGAGATAGGAGAAAAAAAGAGAAAAG
Organism: Ignavibacteria bacterium; assembly: GCA_016720145.1. GTDB lineage: Bacteria > Bacteroidota > Ignavibacteria > Kapaibacteriales > UBA961 > JADJXV01. The sequence continues at coordinate 301,588 of JADJXV010000001.1, forward strand.
CAGGGATAAAAGTTTCATAGTTCGATATTGAATTCAAAAGAATATATATTAACGTTATTTGATTATAATCAAAGACTTAATTGAATAGCCATAATCAGTCGTCAGTTTGTAGCGATAGGATCCATTTAGTAAAAGACCAACAGGAGTTGTGATGAAATTCTCACCGGGGCTTGCTATCCCATTAAATAAAATGGCCGTTGTACTTCCTGAAAGATCTATTAGTTCGAGTTTAACTTGTGAAGGGGTATCAATTCTAAATCTGAACTGTGGAGAACCGTAGCTTGGATTCGGCGTAGCATCGTAGAGTTCAAATTTGGGATTGAGTGTGGTAATTGTTTCAGCAACTTCTGTGACGGAAGATATTGGTACATAAGCCGAATATACATTCATATCGCCATCATTATTTCTCGCATCCGCCCAAAATGGAATTGCATAATTCTCTGTGGAAAGAATTTCATTGTATTCTCCAACTCCAAAACCTCCATTTAGTAATCCAACGGTAGAAAAATCTGTTGGTTTATGTGATACTGCAAAATTCTTTATGAAACTCTTCCCGCCGTCAAATGAAAAAGTCATGTAATATTCAGTATTCAGATTGGAGGGATCATTGCGTCTATCATACCATGCTAAGCAAATCACACCATTCTTGTTTACTGTAATACTAGGGTAAAATTGTTCGGATTGTATTCCTTTCGTATCATCGTTTACGATTCGTGGTGTGCTCCAAGTGGAGCCATTATCAATTGACGAACTAAAATATATATCTAATCCATTCTTTTCTTTTGAGGTGACTCCATTTGCTGTCCATACCATATAACAGTTTCCTTTATATGTACTTACCGTCGATTTATCAATAACGAAACGAGGACATGGATAAAGTCGAGAAGCTTGTACTCCTACAATCGAGTCGTCAACTTGCTCACCTGAAAATCTTGGTATCTGTACATCTGCAATCTTAATTTCTTTTAAAAGAGTACTCCCACCATCAGTGGAAATTGTATGGTACAATGCAGGTTTTAAGGCGTTATTCTTATCACCAAAAAATGTAAGATGCACACCACCTTGCAGGTCTATATCAACATTAGTGAACTGGTTAAGTGTATAATCATTATCTAGAGGTCGTGTTGTTTTTTGTTCGAATTCTTTTGAATTTGCTTTTTTTCTCCGTAATCCAATCCGATTATCCGATCCAGAAGGATGAAAAAGACCGGCATAAAGATTTCCACGGAAGGGAGAATTAGTCTGATCGACGACCATCCATTGTTTGTCAAAAAATTCTGTAAGATTTGCACCTGCTAAAGCGGCCTTGCCAATTACTCCGCTTGCTTCTCTTGACCAGCTTTCTCCACCATTCAAAGAATATGCCCACGACATTTCAACATATATAGAATCGAACGAAAAATTCACAATAAATAGATTGATCCATGACATATACAATTTGCCTGCCGCATCAAATGCGAACATAGGATCGCCGCCTCCTATAATAAGAGCAGAGGGATTTATTGGTCTAGTTTGAAAACTGCTTTTCCTCCAAGTTTTACCAAAATCTTTGGAATAATAGATCGGGCATGAAAGCCCTTCTAAAGGATTGGTAGTAGAGCGGATGGGAGATACTATTAAATTTGAACTGTCAGTAGGGTTGATAGCAGCATGTAATTCAGATTCTGCAGAGGGATCATCACTTACTATGGTTTCTGAATTAATAAGTAGTTGTTCTTGCTTTACGTTTAGGTCGATATTTGGGAGATATGTAGAAAGAGAATCTTTTGGTAAATACTTCCCATCAATAGTAGAATTTTCAAGTGCTTTCTTAATTTCTTCTCTTGAAAATCTTGTCTTTTCTTGTATAATTTCACGAATTGCATTCTGTACTTTTTGTGCTTTGAAAATTTGTTCCGGAGTAGCACGAATTAAATTCTTGATGCTACGTTGTGTGTTCAGGTCTGAAGCAGTCTGTGATAAAGCATTTATCTCAGAAATACAAATGGTGAGAATCAAAAGTATAGAGAGTTTAAACATATTTTTCTCTCGGAAAAGTATAAAAAAATATCAATATAGTATATCGAAGAATAGAATTTCAGCGAATATATTGAATTTCGGTCGATTGTGCATTGAAAACTTGAAATTCAAGTATTGTTTCACGTGAAAATGGAGATATAAAGAGGGCGGAAATTAGAAGGAAGGGAAGAAATTTTTTGCCAACGAGGCTGTTACTCAATGACCTTTACTGTCACTTCTTGTACTCCTTCTCGGAGCATATCGAGTTCTTCGGCTGCTGCATGTGAGAGGTCAAGAACACGTTCCATCTTGAATGGTCCACGGTCGTTGATTCTGACGACAACGCTTGCATTGTTTTTGAGATTCGTCACCAGCAGAAATGTACCAAAAGGCAGTGAACGATGAGCGGCTGTGAAGCGGGTCTGATCAAAAATTTCACCATTAGAAGTCATTCGCCCGTGAAATTGATTGCCGTAATAGGAGGCAAGTCCTTGAAATGAAGTAGGGATAGAATCAGGAAGTATTGTCGATGGTATTTCGTTGTCAGTTCTATTGTTACGTAAAAATTGAATATTCTGAAAATTATTATGGAGTGAAGAAGAAGTACTAAATTGACTGCTTGATAGATTCGAAGAAAAACGCAATGAAGATGTGCATCCGATTGACATCAGCAATACTAACCCGAATATCGAATAATATTTATTCATAAAAATCACCAAAATGTACTCTTACAAGTGCCGATTAATTTGTTTCCTCCGCATATAATCGACGAGTTCTTTTACTTTTTGCGCTTCACCACGTTTACAAATTACAAGTGCATTTTCAGAATCGACGACAATTAAGTCCTCTACACCAACGACACCTATAAACTTTTGAGACGAACTAATAAAACAATTCGAAGTGTCAATTGCTATGACATCGCCCTCAATCACATTGTTTTTGGGATCTTTCATTGAGAGTCGATAGATTTCATCCCACGTGCCGACATCGCTCCAACCGAATGATCCTTCAACTACATACACGTTTTTTGCTTTTTCCATCACACCATAATCAATCGACACTGATCGCATCTGGCGATACATATCTTGAACGGACTGTGTGTATGATTCTTTTCCGAGGTTTTGTTTGATAAAATCAAAAAAGGGATGCATGATCCGGCAGACAAGTTTGCATAGCCGCAAAGAAAGTGCCAAGTGTCGATGAAAATATTCCGGTATTCCATAAAAAGTCACCGGCATCGCAGAACCTTTGAGCTGTAGCCGCATCCGGCTTTTCAGCAAAAGTATATACTTTACGTATTCCTTGTTCATATAACTCTCCGACGTGATTGGGGTTGTCACTTTGCTGCACGTATCCATAGCCGGTTTCAGGACGCGTTGGCTTGACACCCACGGCGACTATTCCGCTGAGTTCGGCAGCTGCTACTTGTGATACTTCAATATTCTGCTGGAATTCGCGCACATTATGAATGACGTGGTCTGAGGGAAGGGCAGTAAATACAGTATCATCCGTATATTTTTGACTAATGGTCAGCGCTGCAAGAGCCAAGCACGGTGCTGTATTTCTTCCAAATGGTTCGAGGATGATATTATCTTTTGGAATAGCAGGCAACTGTTGCCGTATCATCTGAGCCAAAGACTGTGGAGCAACGATATAAATATCTTCATACGTAAAGAGTGGGGCAAGTCTCGCGACAGTATTCTGTATCATCGTACCTTCACCGATAAGATGTATGAACTGCTTTGGATGTCTCTCTGAGCTTCGTGGCCATAGCCGAGCTCCGAGACCTCCTGCCATAATAATTGCAATAGATTTCATAATTGAGTAGAATAATGTTTGAATCTAAACAGTGTATTCCCAATGGGTTGTACTGTTCTGGGTGATGTTGATTGACCGGTTGGAAAGTGTAGTATATAATTTGTAATCAAGATAATCTTACATAGATATTTCCAATAATAGGATCAGTTGACGCATGTGTTAATATTCGTTCAATCGTTTTAGTTGACAGGGTAGCATCTGCAGGTAGGAGCTTAAGTCCGGAATTTGTATAGACATCTCTCGCAAGTACCATTCCATCTTTGAGATCTTGAAATTGAACAGGTCTGCTCGCAGAATGAGAAAGTGAACCTGACTGTCGGGAAACATATTCACTGAGGAGCAAAACAATACGATGATCGTAGAGGCGCTTCGTATCACGTTGAATAATAGAAAGTGTATCTTGAGGAGATTTCCTTGTACGTTCGCGAATTTCTTCAAAATCGAGAGCCACGCGAAGAATTCTTGCTGATAATGGAATTTGCCATGATTGTTGGCGTTCGGGGAAGCCGCTACCGTCAAAATTCTCATACAAACGATGAAGAATATCACCAATATTGTCGAATCGTTTGACAGTCGAAAGTATCATTTTTGCAGAGTGAGGGACATGTGCCATGAGCTCGTGGGCCGGCTTACCATCAATACTAATTGGTTGATACATAAGAGCATCCGGCAAGAAGAGCTTCCCTACATAACATAGCTGGGATGCATATTCGAGTTCTTTCTTTTCATAATCCGTGATTTCGGTAAATTGACCGGCTATCCAAAGTGAAATCTTCGTAACTCGTGCCAACATAGGAATAGTCTGAGCGAAGCGTGATTGAAGGAATCCAATTGAGAGATGAGCCATTTCATCAAAGTCACGTTCTAGTTGAACAGTTAATTCTTTGAGCTTTGTACTTTCTACAAGCAAGCGATCTTGCATTTGGACGATACGTATAGCAGAACGCAACTTTGTCGTAAATTCATCTATATTAATAGGTTTGCTGAGGTATTCATCAGCACCTGACTCGAGTATTTCGATACGTTGTTCTTTATTTGTACTGCTCGTGAAGACGATAAAATAGATATCTTTAAAGCGATCATTTGCTCTGACGCGCTTACAAAGATCCAAGCCGCTCATGCCGGGTAATTGCAGATCGGATATTATAATAGTAGGTGCATGTGTTTGTATGAGCATCCACGCTTCTGTTCCGCCGGAAGCTGTATAAACGGGAGCATCCGGAAAGACTCGGGTAATAATAGATTGAAGAGAAGCGACAACAGAATTTTCGTCAATTAATAAAAACGATATCATACATTTTCTCCAATTATCATACAATGCATTTTAGTAGCCATAAAAAATATAGGTTTATGCATTCTTGGGATGTTGAAATTTTACTAAAATAGATACTCGTCGGTTGGAAACATCAAATGGATTCTCAGTAGTTCGTAATTTGCGGTCTGCATATCCTGCAACGCTTACAACTTGACCTTCCCATAATCCGCTCAATTCCAACACTCTTCTTGCTGAATTGGCTCTATCTCCGGAGAGCTCCCAATTCGAATAACCACGACCATTGCCGAATGGCCTGCTGTCTGTATGTCCTTCAATTTCTACATAATTAGGTATTTTACCTATTTCAGATGCAATTTTTTTTAGTACATCTAATGCTACATTCGTAAGCTTGGCACTACCGACTTCAAAAAATACATTATCTTTTGATTCTACCATTTCTATACGTAGCCCTTCATTGGTCAGCTCAACTTTTAAAGATGACAGAAGATTCTTCAAACTTGGTGAGCCCTCAGCCAGATTCTTTAACTGGTCAGATAAATTACGCTCTAACTGTTTGATTCTTGAACTATCTTGCTTTGATTCTACATTAATTTGTTTTGCAACAGAATCAGGTACTTTTGATTCGACAATCATTGTCGTGACACCGGATTCGGTATAATTGTCACGACTATTTTCACCTTTTGTTCCGTCATATCGTGCCTTAACCATTTTTAAATCAATCGGTAAGGCTTTGCCGGTTTTGAAGCTAAATACACCCGGATCTTTGAAATACTGCGCCATCGATTTTTTGGATGATTGGCTCAGTCCAACTATCCACATCACGAGAAAAAATGCCATTATGGCTGTCACAAAATCTGCATACGCTACTTTCCAAGCGCCGCCATGATGTGGATGTGCAGCGTGCTTTTTTCTTTTTTTGATTATAATCGGTTGCTCGGGATGAGAGTCTGACATTAATGTACCTTGTTATAATATGAACAGCTTACACTAGAAAATATAATAATTGATAAAATGAAGCAATATCTTAACATGTTATCTTTTTTTAGTTGCTTCTTCGGTTTCTTTAAAAGTAGGGCGATCTTCCGGTGCTATTGAACGTCGTGTATATTCTACAGCTACAGCTGCAGGGGTGCCTTTAGCGAAGGCAAGAAGTGCAGCTTTTATAGAATTCATGTAGCGTCCTTCAGCATTTACCATGTGTTCCATGTTCTTCGCGAGTGGACCGACGAGTCCATAGCTCATGAGAATTCCAAAGAACGTACCAACCAACGCAGCAGCTACACTAAGACCAATAATTGCAGGAGGTTGGTCAATTATACCCATAGTAATAATCACACCTAAAACAGCTGCCACGATACCTAGACCGGGGAATGCATCGCTTACCGTATTTAGTGCTGAGGGGGCTTGAAGTTCGGAAGTATGCATAGTATCAAGATCTATTTCCATTAATTCTTCTAGATCATGAGCCGGTATTCCTCCGCTAAGTACAATTTTAAGCGTATCGCACATGAAGTCAACGGCATGGTGATTTTGTAAAAAAGAGGGATATTTTGATAGGATGGAGCTCGCTTCGGGGTTTTCAACATGTGGCTCCAATGCTATAAGTCCTTCACGTTTAGCAAATTGAAAGAGTTCATAGAGTAGTTGCAGTAGCTCAATGTACGAGTTCTTGTTAATTGGGGAACCCTTGAGAGTACCTATAATCCCTTTGAAAACTTTCATGGTAAGCGGGAGGGGATTGGCTATTAGCATCGACCAATGGCAGCACCGCCAATTATAATAAACTCATTGACTTGCAATAGAATCATCAAATTACCATGGTGCATGGTGTATCCTACAACGATACTACCAAATACTACCACAATTCCTATAATAACAAACATAAGCTTACCTTTTTAATCAATGAAGTAGAAATATTTCAAATTTAGTATTGATTTTGATATGAGAGAACAATATTATTTACTCAGCTTTTGTAATCTTTCGATGACCGAATGGCGTTCAGGTGACTTAACTAAAGCATTCTTATACGCTTCATACGCTTTGTTTTGATTTCCGAGCCTAAAATATGTGTCTCCGAGATGCTCAAGTATCGTTGCACTCGGTTCGCTGTATTCAACAGCTTTCTCTAAGTATTCCATTGCTTTATCATAATTACCAAGCTGAAAATGCACCCAAGCGTACGTATCTAAAAAAGACGGATTGAGCGGCTGAGCTTGTACTGCTTTCTGTGCCATTGTCAATGCTTGGTGCAGATTCGTCTGACGTACAGATAATGAATACGCATAATTATTATTAACGAGTGGACTTGTAGCATTGATTTGAAGTGCCTTTTCATACGCAGCATCGGAGCTGTCGGAAAAATGCAAATGATCATAGACAATACCAATTTGAGTCCATGCATCAAAATTAGTCGAGTCAAGCTGAATTGCCTGCCGAAGGAGAGGCAAAGCATCCTGAAAATTATTCATACTCGAGAATGCTATTGCCATGAAGAGAGGGAATCTGACTTCTTGAGGAAAGTCTGATGTAAATTTTTGCAATAACGATATAACAGATAAGAATTTACCTTGTTGAAGATAAAACCCACTTAGCCGAAGAGGCAGCTCAATACTCGAACCATTCAATTGTATTGCTTTGCTAAAATATATCTCTGAAAGGATGGTATCATGTATTCTTTCAGACAGCATTCCATTATAAAAATAGTATTTCCAATCGGCGCTAATGTGCTTGGATGATTGGAATAAAAATGAATCTAACGTTGAAATTTGTTGGAGTGTAGAATCCGGCAGGTCAACTAATGCTTCTGTCAAAGTTGAATTAAGATTTTCGAAGTCGTCCGAATGAGCCAGAAATTCCAATGGTAATATGAGCTGTATTGCTTTTTTGTACGTAGAATTGTTTACGTAACCTTGTACAAGCAAATTTGCAACACGTATATCTGAGTTCAGTGCGTACAGCCGCTCAATCGTTTCAATATAATTTGTATACTGTCCAGTATTTCTATAGAGTTGTGACAAAAACCATAATGTAGTTTCATCTTCTTCAAACGCAAGTATACGTTTGTAGAGATCGACCGAACGTTTAGGATTTGACTCTTCAAACAATTGGGCTAATGTAAAAATATGATCATGATTATCCGGCTCAAGCGCCGATATTTTTTCGTACAATTCAATCACATCATTCATCTCGTCATTACGTTCGAGTATATCGGCTAATAAGCTCAAGATAGGTATAGAGGTAGAATCTTTGTGGTAAGCCATTCTGGCATATTCGAGTGCAATTTCATTTTTATTGAGCAGAGCATAGTTTTTTGCAATTGCATACAAAATCACTTCCGAAGAATCGTATCGCAGAGCCATTTGAAATTCAAGAATTGCATCTGCATATAACTCTTGCATTTGTAAGACCGAACCTCTAATCACATAATCTTTAGCTCTTTTAACTACTTGGGATGAATCTGTTTGAAATGAAAAATGTCGGGGGGTGATGATGCGTTTAGATATGGTGGGGGTAGAACAAGCTCCAAAACCTATTCCCATGAAAAGTATTCCAAGAAATAGGAGTAATCGACTATATAAAGTGACGTTAAACATTGAGCGCGAATTACTAGTATATCAATCCACTAATTAATTTCCCGAAAATTACCATTTCACATTGATATAACAAAAATAAAAAACCCCACATTACTGCGGGGTTTTCATTTTAAAAACAATTTAACAAAGAAAATTATCCTTGTAGGTCTTTCATCATAGCTTTATAACCTTTTTTATCTAGGGTTCTCAGTGCATTTGCTGTCGCTTTTACTGTGATCCACTTTTGATCTTCTACGACCCAAATACGTTTTTTTTGTAGGTTCGGCAGCCAGCGGCGGCGAGTGCGGTTGTTAGCATGTGAAACATTATTTCCATATTGAACCGTTGTGCCTGTTAATTCACATTTTTTCGACATTGTATGTCCCTTTTGTATTGAAATTTCGAGTAATAATTGATTGTACGACCGCAAAAATACACCAGTTGCGCCAATTAACCAAACTTTTCTTATTCGGCTACTGCTAAAGTAGCTACATTTACTTGCCTGGCTCCTAAATCTAATAGAGAAGTTGCACAAGAATTGAGTGTGGAGCCGGTAGTAAGCACATCATCTACAAGGAGAATTTTTTTACCGTGGATTGATGAACTATTGTAATCGGGGCCAAAGACACCTGATACATTTTCTTTACGTTCACGAGCGTTCATCTGGGTCTGTGTTCGCGTGTATCGTATTCTTTTAATGGCATTAGTTAGTATAGGAATTTCCACTTTTTCAGAAATACCGCGGCAAATTTCAGTCGCTTGATTATATCCGCGCTCTCTCGTTCGTGCTGAATGTATTGGAATTGGCAGAATTACTTCAAAATCAAGATAATGCAAATGGAGCATCGTTTTACCAAGTTCATTTCCTAATTCATATCCAATACGTGCCATTCCTCGGTATTTAAGTGAATATATCAAATTTAACATCGGAGAAGAATGCTCTACTGCCATCAATGAAAAAAAACGTGAAATCGATAAATCATCTTGACTAAAATGTAGTAAAAGTCTTTTCATCAGAACATCTTCCTTAGGTGGAGCTTTGAGAGAACTCATACATTCATCACAGAGAAATTCTAAATGTTGTCTGCTTTTCTGTGTGTATGTATTGCATGCTTCACAATGCCTGGGTGCAAGGAATTCTTTGAATGAATTGACAATATGTCGAATCTCTTTCATCGTAATTCAAATGCAAATTTCAATTTTTCTGAAATTTCAGTCGGCAAATTTGGAATAGTTCTTCGTGGGATGAGCATGCCGGCAATGTTCTTAATGTCTGCAAAAATTCTCTGTTGCATGCTTGTTTTGGCTAAGTAATCCGACCCACTTGACCCGCCGGTACCAATTCGTGCACCAATCATTCGAGATGTCATTATTGAGTGACGATACCGCCAAAGTGTAAAATTTTCATCCATTTCGATAATTGCATCGAGTAGTCGAAAGGGAAGTTGTAAAAGGGGATAATCTCTGTAAAGTGAAATAAAAATTGCTGCAAGAGTTGCACGGTGGGAAAGGCGTCTATCAGTGAGCTGGTCGTATTTTGATTTGTCGAATAATGAATCGAATCCTTGCTCCATCATGTTAATTCTACTCAGACTTAGCTCCAATTCTTCAACCGGAATATGCGGATTATTCTTTAAATCTTGACGGTCTTTTTCAAATGTTACATGCAATACATTTTGATATTCTTTCCAGAATGCCCAGTTCTCAGTCTCCTGAAATGGCATTTTCTCAAGCCATTTTTCAACCAACGTAAACAAGCTCGGAGCATCGATTGCTCTTTGCAGCTTTTCAGCGTCTTTACTATCTAAATTTTTGATAAATGTAGGGTTCACTCGTTGTGAATTTTGAAGTCCAAGCCTGGTCTCGAGTACTCTGAATTGAGATGACTGAAACCCACTCGCAGGGTGAAGGAAGTCACGGAAGTCCATGAAATCGAGCGAAGTCATTGTTTCTAAAATGGTAAACTGCTGGATAAGAAGTTCAAAAATTCTATTAACTCTATGAATTCGCTGAACAGCTGTCGCTATTTGATTTTCCTGTACATAATCACCCGTAAAGATCTCACAGACCGAATCAATTTCAACGAGAATTTGCTTGAACCACAACTCATACGCTTGATGAATTATAATAAATAGCATTTCATCATGTGCTTTTGAACCATTGAGTTCGCTCTGCAAAGTTTGGGAGTTGAGAATCGAATCCAGCTGTAAATAATCTCTGTAATAGACAGGTTAAGAATTCATAGCAGTGCCTTCATAAGTGTTCTTAAAATTTTAACAAAATTACGAAAAGTATCAGTGAGGTATAGTGAGAATATAGAGCTGAAGTAGTCAGCTAAATTCTGAAAAAAAATATTTTTTAAAGGATAACGGTAAACTGAATGGTTGGTAGTCATTTGATAGTATCAGGTTAAGAATGCTTCGAACTTCAATCAATGTATTATATTACAGAACTATTTCTATTTGCCCGAAGTGACTGCATTCCATGAAATCAAAATTTAAGTCCGTACCAGACTACGTTAGGATATATTTTGACTGCAGGAGCAGGGAAATGATAATAATCCAATGTTCGCGCTAAAGTTTTCCAGAATTTTCCTTCGATCGGAATAGCTGATAAATTCCAATCCAAGCTCAGAAATAATTCATGATTACCACCGCCGTAGCCGTCTAACTGCTTGACACTATGACCGATAGCAAAATTGATCCATTTGGGGAAATCATTTGAAATCGAATTTGGTAAGAAGATTCTTGGTGAAAAAGTAAGCCAATGAAATGTACTTTCATAATCATCAATTATCGAGGAATACGCACCGGAATTATATGTATTCGAAGGATAATAACTGATTTTGAAGTTGAATCTTTGAAAGAACTCAGACTTTTGTTGTAGAATAGGGAAGGATGCACCTATAATATTAGCACCCATATCACCCCAACTAAAGCCGAGATAGCCACCTCCCATGTCTTTTGAAAATCCATCTCTGATCTCTACGAATGTTTGATGAGCTAGTCCCAGACCGGCAGAATACCATAATGCCGAAACATTATCGACCCCACACCATTCCAAAGCTTGTGCATATTCTCCGGTAATAAAATAGGGTAGAAAAAAATGTCCTAATTTATCTGCACCTTTTGCATAACGCCAGTCACGTTCAAAATTGAAGTAAAAATCCGATTTTTCACCTTTCCACCAAAGATTATTCTGCAGAATGAATCCATACGTAATCAGACAAGCTGTACTTCCTCCTACAATGGAAAGCTTTGTATAGTCAACATCGTTTTTAGAGTCACTTTTAAGAGAAACAGATGTGGATGTTGAATCAAATAAAGGCGTAGCTAGCGAAATCTGAAATGAGATAAGGATATATATAAGAATTCCAACTACTATTCGTATAATCATAAACGATTATAATGATATGATATAAAACAAGTTGTAGAATATGAAGTGAACGTTGATAGGATAAATAACTACCACTCAAACTACAACAGAGAAATCACTTTTAATTTACAAGGAAAATCATAGATAAACAACTAATATTTAGCCGATTGGCAAAAAAAATGTAAATTTGCATACCCTCTTTATTGAAGTTTTACAGTAGTTATTTGTCATACAGTTCTAATTATAGAATCTCAATTTGAGAAATGAATGTGGGATTAATAGTATAATTCTCATTCATTTTATATGTGAATATATCACATTTAATTGTCTGATTACATTCATATTCAAAATGAGGATTTAGACTTCCAAGTTAAAGATTTAGCAAGTTTTGTAAGAATAATTTCATGACAATATTTACTGTAAATTTATCGGTATGTTTTGATTTAATGATGTAAGTAACTTAAAAAATAACTTCTTATATATTATCCAATCTATTATGGTGTACAAATGGCATTTGATGTAGATATGATTCGGCAAATTTATGCCGAATATCCCGGAAAAGTTGCTGCAGCTCGTGCAGTTCTATCTCGCCCTCTTACTCTCGCAGAAAAGATTCTTTATACCCACCTCGACGGTTCTGCAGATACATTCCAACGTGGTAAATCTTATGTCGATTTCAGACCTGACCGTGTAGCAATGCAAGATGCAACCGCTCAAATGGCACTTCTTCAATTTATGAGCGCCGGCATTCCAAAGGTTGCTGTACCTTCGACCGTCCATTGTGACCATTTGATACGAGCCGAGACTGGTGCAAAGTCAGATATGGAACGTTCACTCGTTGAAAACGACGAAGTTTTTGCCTTTCTGGCATCGGTTTCAAAGAAATACGGCATAGGATTTTGGAAACCCGGAGCAGGTATCATCCACCAAGTCGTTTTAGAAAATTACGCATTCCCGGGCGGAATGATGATAGGGACAGATTCCCATACTCCAAACGCCGGTGGACTTGGAATGATTGCAATCGGAGTAGGTGGTGCAGATGCAGTCGATGTGATGTCCGGTATGGCTTGGGAATTACAATTTCAAAGCTCATTGGAGTGAAGCTTACCGGCAAACTCAATGGCTGGGCTTCTGCGAAAGATGTTATACTAAAGTTAGCAGGAATATTAACAGTGAAGGGCGGAACCGGTGCAATAGTCGAATATTTTGGGGATGGATGCGCCACGCTTTCGGCAACAGGCAAAGGTACAATTTGCAATATGGGCGCAGAAATTGGGGCAACAACTTCTGTTTTTCCATTTGATGATTCAATTGTGCGTTATCTTAACTCAACCGAACGTTCTGAAATTGCTGAACTTGCTTCAACCGTCTCTCATTGCTTGAGAGCTGATGATGAAGTAATTGCTAACCCGGATAAATATTATGATAAAGTCATTGAAATCGATTTATCAGCATTAGAACCTCATATCAACGGACCATTCACACCAGACCGCGCTCTCCCAATATCAGAATTTGTCAAAGCCGTTACCGAGAATAATTGGCCAAGTGAATTGAGAGTCGCACTCATAGGTTCTTGTACTAATTCAAGTTATGAAGATATGAGTAGGGTGGCAGAAATTGCAGAATTCGCTAGTCAACATTCATTGAAAACAAAATCAGAATTTACAATAACTCCAGGTAGTGAACAAGTACGTGCAACTATCGAACGCGACGGAATACTGGCAAAAATGGAAGCGGTGGGTGGAATGGTGCTTGCAAATGCATGTGGACCTTGCATCGGACAATGGAAACGTCATGATGTCAAAAAAGGCGATAAAAATTCTATTATTACTTCTTTTAATAGAAATTTTACCGGACGAAATGATGGAATTGCCGAGACCCACGCTTTTGTTGCTTCGCCGGAAACCGTTATTGGATTTGCTCTTGCGGGAGATTTGACGATTGATTTTACTAAAGTTCCTATTAATGGAGTTCAGCTTACACCTCCTATCGGGAAAGAATTACCTGCGAAAGGATTCGTACCTGATGTGGATGGTTTTGAAGCTCCTGCTTCAGATGGAAGAGGACTTCAAGTCTTTATCAAAGACGAATCTGATCGTTTGGAAAGATTACATCCATTTATACCTAATTCAATAGATCAGTTTGTCGATATGCAACTGTTAATCAAAGCAAAAGGTAAATGTACAACGGATCATATTTCAGCGGCAGGACCGTGGCTACGATTTAGAGGTCACTTGACAAATATTTCTAATAACATGCTCATCGGTGCTATCAATTATGTGAATGACAAAGCAAATTCTGTGAAGAACGAATTGAATGCTGAATATGAAGAAGTACCTGTAGTTGCAAGAGCTTATCAAGCTGCAGGGCTCGGCTGGGTAGTAGTCGGTGATGAAAATTATGGTGAAGGTTCGAGTCGTGAGCACGCAGCAATGGAACCTCGTCATTTAGGTGGAAAAGCGGTGATTGTCAAATCATTTGCTCGTATTCACGAAACTAATTTGAAGAAGCAAGGAATGCTTCCGCTTACTTTTGATAATCCATCCGATTACGATCTATTTCGTGAAGGAGATAAGATATCTATCAATGTGATAGATTTAGCTCCCGGCAAACAATTGACAGCGACCGTCTGGCACAATGATGGTACAATGGTCAACATAAAATTAAATCATACTTTTAATGAAAATCAAATTGGATGGTTTAATGCCGGTAGTCTTCTCAATTTGATAGCTGCACGAAATAATCAATAGTTCAAATAGTGTTGAGTTGTTCGTCAGTTACTGTACGCACAAATATCACTAAACAAAAGAAAAGGTTCGGACCAAAAGTCCGAACCTTTTCTTTTGTCCATGTATTAGTAGTTGAGTTGGAAGAAATAATGTCAAAAGATTGACATTATTATTATGAAAAAAAACGCAACTACTCAATAATAGAAGTAGTTGCGGTTTTATTTTTGTGGTCTCGAGAGGACTCGTAACTGATTATTAACTGTAATAATTTCAGGTAGTTAGAAGCTCGATAAATTGTGGGGGACATAAGTAGGGGACACTTTGATAATTTAGCTCACTTTTTTTCGCTCTGGGAATGGAATTAATAAACGAAACATTAAGTCTATATTTATATATTTGACAAGCTTTTATTTGGAAATTTATAATATATCTCAATAAAATTACATCATTGACAAGCTTTGATAAATAACAATAAGACAAGTGAATGATTTGGACATAATAATAAATAAAGGTATCTTGCATATTAAGTGGAGTCCAGATACCATTTATAAAAAACGAGGCGAAACCGAAAAGCCAAATGAGTAGGAAACATTATAAAATTTTTATGGCTATTGTATCCTGTGTCGAAGTGCAGTGCAAGCGTTCAAAAAGGTGGCTTCAAAACCTGGCAAATTGTTGTGTCTGTCTGTCTATTCACTTGGTTTACTTGCCTTGTTAGCAGAAAAAAAGCAACAGTATGTAATAAATGCAATAATATATGGCAAGCATAACCTACTGTTTTGTTGAAGATTTATAGCGGATTCACTGTTGCTTGCTGGCAGTTTATCCGCTGTAATTTTTTGATACCTTCGATACACTTTATATAGATAAACCTAGAGAGTGTAAATTATTCAGATGAAACAAGCATTGAAGGAGTAACAATGGAAATCGCCCTAATACCAAGATGGATGATTAGGTATTTATCAAAGGATTACCTGCAACAGAACGACATAAACATTTTGATTAGTAACACCTTTATTATTTTAGCTTTGTTTTGTATAATAGTACTTTAATTGAAATATTGAATTCTATACCACACTTTTGTTTATTTGATAAAATCTTTAATTATGAATGTCCTGTTTGTGGAACAACTAGAGCATTCTGTGATTTATCAGCAGGCAACATCACATCAGCTATAAGATTGAACTATTCAAGTATGTTTGTAGCTGTTTATATAGCATTGCAAATTCCTTTTAGATTAATTACTTTAACAAAAAATTTACTCGCAAGAATATAAACATCATTTCAATTTTCTCGGGCGTTTTTGTTGTTGCTGTTATAATTGCAAGCTGGGTTTACAAACTCTATTCTCAATTTTAGTTGTCAAAAACGGTAGCATCCATACATTGGCATAATTCGCGTAAGTCCTTATTTTTGTTGTTTGTTTTCACTTGGTGTGCGAAAAGTGTGCGAATGAATAAATGTACGTTTTGTAACTATATAATTTGCAAGTAAATAACAAGAAATAACCTTCTGATTTGGTGTCAATAGGTTGCTATTTTCGGCAATCCATCGGCAAAAAAAAGCCCTTCGGATTACTCAAAAGGGCTGTATTGCTGCTTACCTAAGTTCTATACTTTTGGCAAACTCATATCGACTGATACAAATGTGACGTTTGGCGGTTGTATGCTTTCGGTTGTGCTTTCCTGCACTTCTATCGGCTTTGGTAGGATAAATCCTATAAATTTGGAGAGTATTTCCAAACGTTTTTCCGGCTCTAACTTTTTTAGAGTATTCGGTATATTTTCGATTTCGCCCTCAAAAGCCGCAGTAAGCATCGTTCTAAGCTCTTTTGTTGAACGATTCAAAGTACCTTTGGGCTTCCCGTTGTAATTTCCTGATTTTCCTTTAGGTTGCGGCATTTAATATCCTTTTTATTGATTGAAATTGATTGATATTTTCATTGGTTGTCTTTCTAAATAACCATGTAAATACATCGGCAATGGTTGCCGTAAAATGGTAGATTGTAAATAGAATTTCTTTCATAGATTTACACCCACAAATTTTTGATAACCTTTAAATTTTGGACTCATTTCGTCATCGAAGTCCGGGTCTGCTACATTATCAGTATCAACATCGCCAACATCGCCAACATCGCCAACATTTGAACACGTATCTTCTTGGCGGTCTTGCTCTTTAGGACTCAAAACCATTTCACTTCCTTTGTTGAGTAGTTATACTCCCGACGACTTATTATTCCCAAAGCTGCCTTAGCACGTTCAATAGTACGCTTACTTATGTCTTTCTTTTTTGCATCTGAAATAACTATTTCCTGTGCAGTTTCATATTTTAGGTAGTTACCAAGCCATACCATAGCTTTATCAAGCATTGTAGCTTTTCGTGGTGCATCTGGTGCATCCATAAACACAAGTTCGTTACCGCCGTCAGCAACTTCAAAACCAAGTGGATTAGGATAAGCGGCAAGATTTGATTTGATTACAAGAAAGCCGTTTGCGATTCGGCTGCAAAGGTCAGGACAATCTATGCTGCCTATGATAGAACGGAAAATTGAATATTGCACTACTCCCACGTATTTTTGAAATATTTGGTAAGTCATTGCCAAATTGTAGTTTATTGAAATGATGTAAACATATTACTGGTTTTCCTAATTTTTGAGCAAAGTCTGCTAACCATTGACAAAATACTTTCATTTCACCACTATCGTTTTCCTTTCCTGAATGTGCGCCGCTTAAACTGTCAATAACAATTACTCTTATCTGTGGCAGATTTCCAATCTCCATAAGTCGCTGTAAGTGGTTTTTATCTCCAAGATTTATAGTGTCTAATGGATTAAGTAACGGAGTAATTAAACTCTCTACAGCCAAGCCAATTTTTTGAGCGCGTTCCAAAGTCATGCCTTGCGCCGATTCTGTGTCGCACCGCGGATTTTACCTTCGGGTTCGGGTTCGTAGCGATGTACCATCGGCAAAAGACCACCGTATATAAATATCTTTGCAATCCATAACATAAGGTAAGATTTCCCTTTTCCGGCTTCCAGCGGCTAACATCGTCAGGTAGCCGTTTGGTATCCATCGCATCATGCCCACGATGTTTGTGAAACGATATCTTGCACCGCTCCATAATTCAAACATTCAATACCGCCAATGTTTTCTGTGTTTACATCTTGGCGGTCTTGGCGGTCTTGGTTTTTCACGCATTTTGCACCTCACCTGAAATAAGTTGAAAACAGTGGCGTTGGTGTTCCCATAATACGCACGGCAAACATCAGAGCAAGCGGCGTCAGCTTTGTACTTTTCAATATACATTTTTAGTATTTTTTGGTAGTGTTCTGGGTTAGTTTCGAGATACGGCAAAGGCATCAATAAACGGTATCTATTCCATTCTTTCGTATGTGAGTACGACGTGTAAGCAAGTGCGACGGGTTCGGCTGCAGGCGTATCAAGAAACGCATCCATTGGAATGTAATTTTGCGGTATCAGTACCTTTTCGCCGTTGACCTTTTTGCCAAAATCCATATCTAAAATGATTAGTTCGGACTGCAAAAAATTACTGCTTTTCCTTGATATTGTCCCGTCCGGGTTCGTTACCATTTGAGCGGCGCAAATTGCATATCCTTGCCGTACCACGTCCGCAATATCAGATAGTGTAAGTTGTACGTTTTGATAGTTGTTTGTCAGTGCTTCAAAGTTTGTGGTTTTGTTCTCTCACTGTCATTTATAGCAATTCGGAAAAGCCGCTCACCAACGGCATTATTAGCAAATTGTCCGTATCGACATCGGTATAAATTAAGTGTTCGGGTTCGGGCTTTGGTTGTGGTAACGGTGCTGCATAATATACGGCGTTCCCGTTGCTATGATAACCATTCAATTTGGCAAGGCGTACCAAACTACCAAAGCTCACATTTTTGAGCCGTTGTCGCAATTTATAGATATGTTCGTTTTTTTGTTCGTCAGTAAATCGTGACAGTAGCAAGTCAAGTGCAACGTGTTCGGGAAATGTATTTCCAACAGCTGCAATACTTGCAATCCATGTTTTGTAGTCAGGACGTAAAGGAATGTATTGCAGTAACTTACGGCAATATTCGGGTGTCGGTTGTGAGTGTCCTGCATATTGATTATTTTTGTAAAGTGTTTCGCTCGAAACGCCGTCAGTTTTTAACCCGTTTTGGATTGCCGTCCTGACGGGTTTTGTGTTTTTGGGATTCATGCAGTTACTCCCTTCTTCGAAACGAGTAGAAGTTTCTCTACAGCCGCTTTGTTGTACCTTACAGAACGTCCAAAGTGAAGGCAGGGCAATACACCCAGCTTATTCCAAGAATTTAATGTAGGTAACGAAACGCCAAATAGCTCCCTCACCTGTTCACGTGTGAGCAGTTCAGTTTTGGCTTTGGGTTCGATGGGGATTGGTGCAGACGTTTGGCTCGATAGTGCCAAAGTGATTTCACGACGTACGATTGCCGATAGGTCTAACTCTGTAAGTTGGAATAACAGTTTTGCCGATGTTTCGGCGGTTGAATTTGAGAGCAGCATAGCACAATCCTATAAAAGTAAGTAAAATGTATTTACGCTTCAATTTTACATCTTTGCGTAATCTTACTTGCAATTAACAGGATTAATTTTCGAGTAAAAATAAGTATTTTTTGAGTACAGCTAACTACTTAATTTTACTATTGGGTGCATTGTTTCTACTTTTGGCATTTTTTAAATTGAGGAAGTTTTGTGTGAATCCTTTTTCTTTTAACTGCTTATATATTCTTTGTTTAAGATTAGCTGATTTTTAACTGATAATAGAACCTCAGTATTAAGTTTTGATGTTCTTTCATAAGGATTTCTACAGAATTTCTGTGGATTATAATGTCCTTTTTTTGGTTTGAATAGCTCTAAAGCAATTTCAGTAATTTTTGATTTATCCAATCCATTGAGAAAATCAAGTTCGTTTTT
The DNA here is from genome assembly GCA_016720145.1 of Ignavibacteria bacterium. Lineage (GTDB taxonomy): Bacteria > Bacteroidota > Ignavibacteria > Kapaibacteriales > UBA961 > JADJXV01. The sequence goes on from JADJXV010000001.1 coordinate 321,296, forward strand.
AAGTCTATATAATGAAGTTTGTAGGTGGCTCTCTATAATCTCAATTTTTGGTGTTGGTGTTAAAGTTATAGGTGCTTCATTAAGTTTTTTCGTAAGTATTTCGATTGCTTTCGTTTCACATTCGCGCCTGATTTCTTCAAGACGTTGCGTAGCATAACCGATGTAAGTATGAAGTATTTTTAATTACTTGTAACGAAACGCTGTAGGGAGTATTCAGATTCAATTTTTCGTAATCATCTAATTCAAATCGTTTGAGATATATAAATGTATTCAAACCTACAGGACTATCTTTTATCCGGTCGTATTCGGTTTTTATCAAGTCATAATATACAGTCTCATTCATTTTGCCACCTTTCAAAATTTAGTAATTATTTCCATGCTGAATTGATTGCATCATCCACTTGACTCGATGCAAATAGAACATATTTGTTGAATGATTTGGAGTCTTTTTTGTGTCCTGACACTGCCTGTACTGCTGCTTGATTTGCGCCTAATATCAGCGATAAAGTAATGAAGGTACGTCTCGCACAATGCCATGAAATCACTTCATTCTTGGATTTTACCTCTGTTGACTTCTTACCATTTTTCCACGTTACAATTTCCATTCTGTCAGTAATTCCGGCAATAGTAGCCATTGTTTTTAGGTGCATATTTGCTTTCTGACCGCTGATTTTTGGAAAATCGTAGTCAGGTGCATATTTGTCCAAAACTATTCTTAATCGTGGATGTATAGGGCAACGTACTGACTCACCTGTCTTTTTCACTGACAGTAATATTTCTTTAGCTCCAATATGTTCCTTACCAATCCTTGATACATCGCTATAACGCAAGCCGGTAAAAGTGGAAATTAAGAATAAGTCTCGCACTCTATCAAGTGAAGGACGGTCTGTCAAATCAAGATTCTCTATCGTAGAAAGCTCAATCTGTGTTAGTGCGAAAAGTGTCGGTTCGTTATCTTTTGGGAGTGCAAGGCAAGCCGGAAACTCTATAGTATTCAATAAATTGCGGTCACTTGCCCAAAATAGAAAGCGGCGAAACAAACGAATATATTTTCCTGCACTGTTATCATTCCAATTTTCAGTACGATATAAATTGAAGTTTTTGGCGAATTCATCGGTTTTCAAATACGTGAATTTCGCACCTGTTGGGAAATTTTGGTTAATACGCTTTTGAGATTATAAATAATTTGACATAAGAGTCAGATACATTCACATCAATTTTTTCTTTTAGTAGGCCGTGTTCCTTGACTTAGTTGCTCGATGAACAAATCGAGAGCCGTGAATATATCATCCATTGACTTTGTTTCTTCTTTGCGGTCGTGCAAATCACTTTCAAGTATTTTACTCTTAACATACTCAAATAATTCGGACGTATTTTCAATCTTTTGCCGTCGTGCATCATGATAGGCATTATTCGCAGCAGATTCAATCTGATTTAACCGTACATTGACTTCCTGACCAATATGATTTCTTTTGATTCTCGCAGTTTCGGGACTCCAATCTGCTGATTTTACTTTTATACCTGTGGAGATTTTGACTCGACTACCATTCTCTCGACAAACAAGAAATACTAATGATTCTTGTTTTCGACTATCTTTAAGAAAGAAACTGAAATTCATAACTGCACCCAAAACATAAGTATAAAAACATCTAATTTTTGATAGGGGACGATAGTAGGGGACGCTTTATTTTACTTTTTAATAAATCTTGCCTTTATTTAACCTGTGATAACTGATATATGCAGCATAAGTCTTTGCAAATACTCAAATTATGATAAGATTTGATTAAAATGAAAAAAGCCGCGAAAAGCGGCTTTGTGGTCTCGAGAGGACTCGAACCTCCGACACCCAGTTTAGGAAACTGGTGTTCTGTCCAGCTGAACTACGAGACCGTAGTTAATTGATCGTTTCATTTCCATTAAGTATCATCCGGGCTCCCGGAGATGTGTTTGCTTGATTAAAAGTATTCATAAGCATCATAGCAATAAGCTGCTTCAAGGTTTTACCGGAAATTTGTTGAATTCCTGATATCATAATGCGAGTGATAATTTCTTCAATAAACTCGTTAGATAAGAAACCGAGAGCATGGTATTCCACAAGCTCACCCCATGCTTCTTTAGAAAAAGCGTCTCGCTCTGCTTGGTGGAGTATCCTGAATGATTTTTTTTCAGTGTTGACTATTTCCGTTAACGATGTCACACCATGTGAAAATCGATCAATTATCCAACTGTAAGCTATAGAGATTTCAGATGAAGTATATCCACGCTTGCTTAAATCATCTAAATTAATAGTATGCAACGTAGTATCGCGGCGAAGCTGGGCTAGAATTAAAGCGATTATTTCGATGATACGTTCGTGCATAGTTGTTTTAATCTGTAAATATCTGTCGTATTTTATTACTTAATTTCGTTCAAGTACTTCGATTCGAGATTACTCATCATCAGCCGTTTCTCAGATGTGTCGTCATCATAGCCAGCCAAGTGTAATATTCCATGAACAGATAACCGGAGTATTTCATTGGAAATCGTCACGTTGTATTCTTTTGCCTGCAACAAAGCCGTGTCTGCACTAATGTAAATCTCACCTTCAAGCGGCTTAGCCTCAATTTGAAATGTTATGACATCAGTAGGATAATCATGCTGTAAATACTGCTTGTTGATTCTATGAATTTCTTCATCAGTTACGAGAATTATACGAATATCAGCTACTGTAATCTTTTCTTCACTACACACAGTGGAAACAATCGACGTAATTAACTTTTTCGGTAAACGTGCCAATCCAGATTCATTATAGACATTTACTGAAATCATTATGGAAGAATTGATTCAGTGAGAGATAGCTGCATCGCCGACATCAGTATCGCAGGATCTAATTCTGAGAAATCTGATGTCAATATTTCACGACGTATTGGTGAGAACATCGAACAAGTACATTCTCGACCTACGACAAGACAGGAAAGCTTTTCAATAGTTGCACTTACAAAAATCACTTCATCCGGTTCAAAAATTATAAAACCTGTGCAATCATGAAGCTCAAAATAGCCATGCTTGGTCTGTACTACCACAAGAGAGCCGACTTTATGTTTGCCAAATTTCACTTTGTTCACAAGAGACACCGTTTGCTGCTGACGGGTCGATATATTTTGTATATGCCACATCCAATGACCGTCAGATTCTGTAGCCGAAGAACCAAAAATCTGTGAAATGTGTTTGATATCTGCTTGAGTAAAAGAAAATTTCATCGTTATCTTGTAAATGTTCTTGCTATGAGAAAGTACTATCTTCAACAAAAATACAATAAACTTTGATTTTTCGGTGTGATAAAATTAACATTCTAAAACCCGAAATCTTAATTGCAATATATTCCATTCGCAATCAGCTTACCGGTAAACAGTAAATGGAAGAATTGTAGTATCATGAGTAGTAGAAATTTTGCAGAAATAAGTACCTTGTAAGAATGACTGCAAGCTCAATTGTATGGTATGTCTGTCAGAATCTCTCCATTCAAAATTATAAGTTGACACAACATCTCCCAAAAGGGTAAGAAGTTCAATTGTACCTCGACCTTGTATATAACTTGAGTATGTAATATTCAAATAATCAGATGCTGGATTAGGTGTAATTGAAGTAAAAGTATTAGGAACTAAAAGGATCTCATTTATTCCTACTGTCTTTTTATCGTTTGAAAGTGCTCCAATGATATTATGTGTACTCCGATTAAATAAATCAAAATCTTGGAATATGGCATTGTCATATCTACCAGCAGGAGTTGCGGGAGTATTCTCACGGTCTGTGCCTGTAAACGCAGGAATCTGAATCGCTTGGAGTGAATATAAGTTTCCATTTTTTAAAGGATAAAAATTAAGTAAGTCAGGGTTTTGGAGCTCAGGTAGAATAGTATTGAAATAATTATCTCGTCGCAACTGTGTTTCATTGCATAGTGGATTATTAGGTCCACATCCGTTTTCTGTCCCTTCAATTCCTAACGGAAAAATTGTGTCTCCACCATTCCAAAAGATGTTATTCTTGAAAATCAAATTGTTATCAGCGAGAGTTGGAACAGGTACATTTGATCCGTTTTGTTCAATACCCGAAAATGCACCAAAAATTGTGAGAAATTGATCTCCTTTTGGATGCGTTGGAGGATTATAGAAAATATTATTCATCACATACACATTCTTATTTGGTATTCGTGTGAAATTAACACCATCAGCTGTAAGAGTATTACCCCAACCGCCACGACTAATAAATATCGAACATGAATCGTGATTTGTACCCGGGACGTCGTCTCCGTCACAAGAACGCTCTCCAAAGCCCACTTCAAACAGATGTGAGCGGCTACCGATTTTGTACGAAGTGTTGAAAGCCATCAATATATTATAGCCACCATGAACGCCCATTGCAGCTCCATGACAGTCATGAATTATATTATTGACGAACTTGACATCATACGCTTCGTAGTGTATCCACGGTGTGGTCATAAACTGAAATCCTGTTCCTTGACCTGCTGTAAAACCGCCTACTCCTGCATTGTAGAATTCATTACCTTCCACTCTGAAATATGCCGAACCTCCCTTGAGATACATCGCCCAATCGCCACAATCATGAATTTTATTCTTCACTACATGACCATACTGAACTGCTACCGCATCGAAAGCATTATCCCAAGCACCTGAAATATCATTGCCTTCGATAAAACAATATTGTGTTTGGTTGATTTTTAAGCATTCTTGGGTATTTTGAAGTGATGCTTGAAGTGTTGAATTCTTGAGTAACACATGATCACAATGATCAAAATGAAGTACATCTGCCGTAGCATTTGTGTCTATAATTGAGAGGTCTACAATGTATAGATATCTGCAGTCATAAATATTAAGTCCACATTGAAATACTGAATTATCTCCTTGAATTATAATTGGATACTCGAATGTGCCGTAGCGTTCTTCCATATAATTAGGAAGTAAGTCACAGGTGTAGAACCCACTTGACAGATTTATTCTAAACCCTTTAGAGAGAATGCTTTTTGAAGGAATACTCCGCCAAGCAGCATCAAATGACCGAAAGGGTGCTTTATTAGTCGTACCTGAATTATTATCATCACCACGGATGGGATCGACGTAGAGTTCGGTGAGAGTGGGTGTACCAATTGCATAATAATATGGGACTAGCTCCTGTGCTTTTGAACTAGTTAACACTATTACAAAACAAAGCAGTACATAATATTTCATACAGACCTCTTATTATATGTTATTTATTCTAACTCTATCAAATTAAAGAAGAAGGGCAAATAATATTCAATACACATTCACTACATTTTGGTCTGCGAGCTATACAAATTGTACGTCCATGACTGATAATCAGATGAGTAAAACTCGTCCATTTTTCTTGTGGTACAATTTCCATTAACTCACGTTCTATCGCCTCAGCGTTTTTCCCTTCGGTGAGACCTAATAGATGACAAACACGTGTTACATGAGTATCTACAGTCACACCGGCTGCGATTCCAAATGCATTGCCAAGCACTACATTTGCTGTTTTGCGGCCTACTCCAGGGAGCGAGTGGAGCTCGTCCATAGTACGTGGAATCTCACCATCAAACCGTTCAAGTAACTGACGACAGCACGCTTGAATATTCTTGGCTTTTGCTTTGTAAAAACCTGTAGAATAAATTTCTTTTTCAAGCTCTTCTATTGGTACATCAGCAAATTCTTGAGGAGAAGGGAATTTCTGAAACAAAGTACGAGTCACTATATTGACACGTTCATCAGTGCATTGAGCTGAGAGAATGGTAGCGATGAGGAGCTGAAATGGATTGTCGTGAAGAAGTGCACATTGTGCATCCGGGTATTCAATCTCGAGCTTTGTAATTATTGAATTGATCGTCGATTTCAATTGTGGTATTGTTTGTTTCATAAATTAGGGAAGTATGATGTACAGAGCGAATCAGGTGTATCTCGATGATATATATAAGTTTGTGCGTCAGTCTCGCCGATTGTAAAGCCTGCTTTTTGGGCACGTTCGAAAAAGTCGGCATCATCTGCATACCGCAATGCACTGAAGCCGCCCAAGCCGAGAGCGAGTTCACGCTTGACAAAAAAAGTACCACCAATCACACAATCTGCCAAAGAAATAGAACGATAAGGGTTATTTTTATCGGGTACAAATGTCTCCCCAATGATTTTGACGCTGTCATGGAGCAGATCTGCTTCAGGATAATCGAGTAATATTTCTTTGCGAATTGCAAGATGAGTGGGGAGGTATTCATCATCCGAGTCGAGAAAGGTTGCATAGATCCCACAAGCAGCGAGTAAACCTGAATTTCGAGTCAACCCGGTGCCGCGATTTTGATGATAAACATATCGGATATTTGGACATTTTGCTATGTAAGCCTTTGCAATGTCAAATGTTTCGTCAGTACTTCCATCATCGCAAATTATACCTTCCCAATCATGTTCGGACTGACTTAGTAGTGATTTTAAAGCGCGTGGCAGTAAAGCTGCTCTATTAAAAGTAGGAATTATTACTGAAAAAAAGGGAATTCGTTTATCGTAAATTGTCGTCATAGAGGTTCATTCGAGATTTGAGCACAATATAAACTAAAAAAACAGCTAAATTTACAGTGAAAATTACATAAATAAATCGAAAACAGAACATTATGCAGTCGAAGATACCAGATGTGAAGAATAGAATGAGAAACGGAAAAGCGCCTAATCCACTTGGAATTTTATTCAATACGTTGGATTTATATGTAATTGCACAATTTAGTATTTACACGATATTTTGTCTGATATTTTTTACATCTATCGATTGGTCGGGACGCTTGATTCTCTTCAATTCCTGTATCATATCACTCATTGTAGGCATTGCATATTGGAACCGAACCAATCATAATTCTCTCCTTGATATACTTCATAATTTTTACATCGTACCATTGATGTTATTGGTCTTCAAGCAAATGTTTTTCTATATCCCTGTCATTCACCCTCATGATTACGATCAGCTCCTTATAGTATGGGATATGGCTATTTTTGGAGTAAATCCTACACAATGGTTGTATCAGTTTCAGCATCCTATCTTTACAGAAATATTACAATTATGCTATATGTCTTTCTTTTTTCATGCAATTGTTCACGGTGTCGAAATGTACATCACCGGCCGAAAAGATGAAGTAAAGACTATTGCCCGTATGATAGCATTCGGATTGTTTGTTTCGTATTTTTTGTATTTAGTTCTACCCGCAGTTGGTCCTCGATTTACTTTACATGAGTATTCTACTATAAATCAAGAGCTTCCAGGAGTGTGGCTTACTGATTGGTTCCGCTCGGTTATAGATAATGGTGACAATATTGCAACTGGTGAACTTCACCCAATGGCTGTCGTCAATCGTGATTGTATGCCTAGCGGTCATACAATGATTACAGTTATGAATATTATATTAGCCTTCCGCTTCCGTTCACGACTTCGCTGGGTGTTTTTAGTGGTCGGTAGCTTACTGGTCTTCTCGACAGTTTACTTGCGGTATCATTACGCTGTGGATGTAATCGCCGGTATTTTCTTTGCTGTAATAGTACTCTGGATCGAACCCAAAATTTGGAGAAAATTCCTCGCAAAAAAATGGGCATCTTATTGATATATAAATAACTACATTACAATGCTTACGATAGATTGGCAGGTTTACGAATTCCTCGAATTACCGAATACTATACTGTATCAAATCTTGGCAATTCGTCAAGAAGTATTCATCATAGAGCAAAATTGCGTGTATTTAGATGCCGATGGATATGATCAATTTGCAGTGCATTTATGTGGATTCTTTGACGGTAAAATAGTTGCTTACGCACGACTCTTTGCACCCCAAATTAAATATCACGAAGCGTCAATTGGACGTGTACTTACAACAAATGCAGTGCGTGGAAAGGGAATTGGAAAAGAATTAATGATAAATGCACTTTCTCATTGTCAAAGGAAATATCCGAACGTAGAAATTAGAATATCAGCACAAAGCTATTTAGAAAAATTTTATAATGAGTTCGGATTTCAAGCCGTTAGCCCTGAATATCTTGAAGATGGAATTCCACACAGACAAATGCTTTATCATGTATAAACCTATCATGATGGTAAGCGCTATATTTCTTTTACTTTGCGGATGTGGATCATCACCCAAACCAATTATACTTCAATGTTCGCTCAGTAAATCAGAGTTTAATTCCCGCGCCCAAGACTCCCTCCAAACCTATAAATTCCATATCCTCGAAGCTGATTCTGTGAAAATACAGACTATCCGTAAAATCGAAGATGGACTCAGTAATCGTACTGTTTACCTAACACTTACTAACGACTCAACGACAAATGAATGGTCTATGATTGTCCGTACAATCGTCACTTACCACGGTGAAAGCAACGAGTATTATATGGATGAAAAGCCACGATTTTCAAATGATTTCAGAAGGGATTTCAGACCGGTGCTCACAGCCATTCGCTCGATGTGCGCACCTCCTCCAAAAAAGAAAAAGAAAAAATTGTGATTTGGATTTGAGAGTATGAGGATTTATGGTGTCACTAATAAATTATATCGACTAGTAATATCACCGAACTTTATTGAACACAAGTACATACCGATTGATGGATTTTGAAGTTCAAATTTGTAAAATGAAGAATGTAATGGAATGTCTAGCTTTTTTGATTCAACTACTTTACCTTCAAGATCATAGATTGTCAACTCACCTTGATGTACAGACCTTGGTGATAACATAACTGTAAAAAATGGATTGTTTTTAGAAGTAACGAGTTGAATATTATCTTTAATGATAACGGTATCCACAGAAGGAGCTGCATGAAAGACAGGAAATCTAAAAATAGTATGTGAATGTGCTGGAAATACCATCACCGAATCAATAACTACATTATAATACACAGGGGACACAGCATTTGGATTTTCAGGTGTATTATACGTTGTATCTGATGTACCATTTAGCACAACCGCTTCGCAGATACTGCCTCTCTTTACTGGTAATTGTAATTTGACTGAAATAGAATCCGTTGAATGTGAGTTAACGACAGAAACAGCCATGGTATCATTGCTCTCAGTCACTGCTGCATCAAGCCAAGCAATATTATCTCTTCCTTCAAAAGTATAGTGAGTGCTTGTGACTATTACTGGTTGCATAGAATCTCTCATCCAGTTTCTCATCAAAATTTGTGCGTAGAGAGTAGGACCGGCAAAAAAAACTCTTTCACCGGAAAGAGAATGTATGCCGGCACGAATCGAACCTAAAAACATAGTCTTATTTACCAGCTTCACGATATCCGCTAGTTTAATTATCATATTTAACGTCATACTTGTCCATAATCCACTCTCTAAACTACCTCCTATAGGAATCATATAGTTATGAGGGTCGTCATAAATTTGCACACATTCTGTTAATGCTAATGGAATATCTTTTGAAAGGCCGGATTCAACTGCTTTATGATGCAAGAGGGTATTCCAATCTCTGCCAAAACTGATATTACTCATCATAGATTTATGAATATTGTCTCTATTATTTAACGTATCTCTGTTTATTGCCAACCAATGAACACTTAAGAGATCAATTTCCTTTGACGCAATTCTAATAATAGTATCGTTCCAGTTAAATCCCCAGGTATCTCCGTTAATAAGTAACTTTATAGATGTGTCAATCGCACGCATTTCCTTTGCAAATTCAAGATAACGGTTCGCATAATTTACCGCTGTAGTATGCCCAAACTCCCATGGACCATATTGTTCATTTCCAACTTCCCAATACTTTACATTAAACGGTTTTTTGTACCCGTGATTTGATCGTAAATTACTATATCGTTTCCCTATAGGACTATTACAATACTCTACGAAATTTGCTGCATCTTTTGGTGTGCCCGACCCAAAACTGACAGTAAGCTGAGGATCAGCTCCTACAGCTTCACAAAATGCCATAAATTCATCCGTACCCACATCAAATCGATTATAGTCTCCAACCCAATCAAGATTAGGAGAAGTTCTTTGGTCAATTTCTCCAATTGCATGCTCCCAATAGCCGGGTGCTAAGTCAACAACTCCACCTCCCGGATAACGTAGAATCGTTGGTCTCCACATTTTGTACAGCTCAAAATGTGCTCTCCTAATTCCATGAAAATTATCTGTACTCATGAAGGATGCTTCATCTATTTCTAAAGACCCTACAGAATCAAGACCTATAAAAAGTATAGCTTTAGGAAATCCCAAACTTGCAGGAAACTGAAAAGTGTACTTTTTCCACTCAGAATCTACCATCCCAATCACAGTGTCAAAAACCACACTACTACTGTCTGTAGTATACAAAGCTATCGTTAAAGGAGTAGGTAGTCCATGACATTTTGCATATACATATAGTTCCATTGGTACATTTCGTTCTACATATACAGCTTGTGCTACACCAATTCTACCTTTACCATCATAATTTGCAATATGTTGTGAAAATCTACCACGTTGATTGTATCCTAGCGTATCAATGATCAGACTTCCTGAGGTAGTAGTTGAAATGTCAAACCATCCCTTTGAAATTTTGTCTTTTGCCGTCCCGATATCAAATCCTCGATTATACAACTCTTGCGCGCCGAACCCATAAATTCCATTCACAGCATCATAAATTTGTTCAATAAATCCTCCATGTACGTAAGGTGATATAGGTATAGATGGCTTACTAGTATCCAGGGTGATTGATCCAAATCCTTGACCTACTACATCAGTTTTATTGAATAAGACAACAAACATTAGGATCATAATTATAATGGGTGGTTTCATATAGACATACCATTTATAAGAAATTAGAAAATAACGTGTTGAATTAAAAGTGCTTAGTGTTAATAGTCAGTCCAAAAAACGAGCGCGGAGTGCCGGTGTTGGCATCATGCATGCGTCAGTCGTGCCGAACCAAGCATACCGATTCCCAGCGATTATTTTGTAGAAAAAATCTAAGAAAAAGCGAGGAAAGAGGGAAGTAAAGTGACCGAGAAAACGCCACACGCCGCCCATATTTTTGAGAATAATAATCACAGCGCCGGAATATTCGTACATCTTGCCTTTATCTGCTACAAATATAGACTCCGGTGGTATTGTTGAGTTTGTTCTGCCGGTGATTTCACTCCATGAAGACCCGTTTATCGGAGCAAAATTGAGTTCGTGACGCACCTCATGTCGCAAGATAAACTGCACACCCGCATTACAAAGCAGACAATGAGAATCGAAAATACGATCGAGTGATCATTGTGAGGAGTTGTAAAATTCTGAATTACAAAGGTTTAGGGTTCGAAAGCCAGTCAATTGCTACACTAGCAAGCAGAGCGCTACCTTTGGCAAATGATTCTTCATCAGGGGTAAACTTAGCATTGTGAAGTCCCGGCAAATAACTCAGATCCCGAGGTCGAACACCCATCACCCAAAAGCAAGCCGGTATTTTCTGCGCATAAAAAGCAAAATCTTCGCCCCACATTTTGGGTTCAAAATCAGAAACCACCTCTGCTCCAAAAATAGTTTCAGCCGTCTTCCGCGCGAATTCTACTGCAGTAGCATTATTAATCAACGGGGGATAGCCCAAGAGCGGTTTGAATTCACATACAGCGCCATACATTGCCGCGAGCGACTCAGAGTGATGCTTAATGTGAGCGAGAGCTTCGTGACGCCATTCATTATCAAATGAACGCAAAGTGCCTTTTAATTCAACAACATCCGGCACAATATTCGTGACGCTTCCGGCATGAATTGAAGTGATAGCGAGCACACCCGGCTTGAGCGGATTACGCATTTTGGTAACAATCGACTGTAAATGTACGATCATTTCCGCAGCGATCATAATCGGATCGATACCCTGATGCGGTTGTGCGGCATGGCAACCTTTCCCGGTAATTGTCCAGTACAATTCATCTGCCGATGCCATCATCGGTCCGCTGACAAACGAAATCTCGCCCACCGGAGTGTCGGGATAGACATGCTGACCGAAAATCGCCTCCGGAATTGGATTCGAAAGAACACCTTCTTTGATTAAAATACTAGCACCACCGGGCACTTTTTCTTCTCCCGGTTGGAAAATTAACTTAACCACTCCACCGAGCTCAGCTTCACGAGTTTTGAGAATCTTCGCTGCTCCCAGTAGCATTGCCGTGTGCGCATCATGACCGCAGGCATGCATCACACCTGGATTGGTGGACGCAAAGTCGAGTCCGGTTTCCTCATCAATTGGAAGTGCATCGATGTCCGCGCGGAGTGCCACACAGCGTTCGCCGGCACCAATAAGTGCTATTACACCGGTCGTCCCCATGATAGTAAATGGAATATCAATTTCGCGGAGCGCATTCTGAATAAAAACCGATGTGTTGAATTCTACAAACGAGAGCTCTGGATTGCGGTGCAGGTGGCGACGATTGGCGATAATTTCACCTGAGATGGATTCGGCTTGAGAGAGGATGGATGTTTGATTCATAATTAATGGATATATTTTGAATATAGTTACAGTGAATGCTGTTCAATTATATTCAATAGTAAAGATGCCTGTTCTTTAGCTAATTTTTCACATTCTTCTGTGGTTAAATTATCTCCATACTCTTTTTCAATTAGCTTTCCATCGAAGCCAATACTATACGTGTCAGGCAGAAAAGTAACTGAAATATTTGCTGACAAATTTAAATCATTTTCATTGGTTTTGTCTAAAGATCTTGACCATGAGATCTGCAAATTAACAGAATCAAGTTCGTCAATGAGAGTAGTATCTGGGCTATTTTGTACCATAAAGAATAAAGGTGGCTTGAATTTGGCAATAGGTAAAAAATCTCTTGGATAATTGAATTCGGCATCTGGAATATCTTGAAAGTTAGATGATACAAGTTCATTGTTTTGAAGCTCTATTGCATGGATACTGGTACTACTTTTGAATTTTTTATATCCAAAATACATGAACTTATCCAGAAAAAAAGAATCAACTTTTGCGAGAATGACTGCAATTTTGTTAAACAAAGGAACTATTGATTTTTCCATTGCTTCAATCATTTCTTTATTCGTTCTGCGGAATTTACCACTTTTTTTTCCTGAAATTTTAGCAGATAATACAGCAATACGTTTATCGAGGTGATCAGGGTCTTCGATATTTTCACCCTTGGCTGCTTTAAGCAGTAATTCCATTGAGGTTAATGTCTCTTCAGCAATATGCGTTACAAATGGTTCTAAGGAATCTCCATCTTGCGCAAATGCAAGTGCTTGAATGTAGCGTTCTCTATCTGCAACACGTACAATAGCCGGGGCATACCCGCATCTCATTAAAATCAAATTCATAAGAATTCTACCCATGCGACCATTACCATCATCGAAAGGATGAATACTCACAAACTTGAAATGAAAAAGGGCAGCTAACTCAATCAGATTATGTGTTGGATTCTGTTCTTCATTTTTGATCCAAAAAACGAGTTCCTGCATCGCCGATTCAGTTTGAATTCCAGGTGGAGTAAAATTTCTAAATCCTTCACCTAATCGCCTTACACCATTTGGAATATCCTTGTATTCACCGGGTCTGCCTTCACGGGTTGTTGTGTTTCCGTAAGAATCAATAGAAGTAATTACGTATTTATCTCCCATCAGTTCATGGTGCAAATTGCGTATTAGTACTTCGGAAATTGGACTGTTTTGGTGGATTAAATCTTCAAGCACAAGTAAAACATTATGATGTAACTTCATTTCTTCATAATGCCTTCCGAACTTATTGCCGGAATGATAGCCATTCAATATCAGGGTTCGTGTCTCGCTGAACGTAAGAGTATTCCCTTCAATTGCATTAGAATTATAGTCCCATTCTAATCTCAATCTTTCGTTGAGTTTTACCATCGAATCTTGCGAGATTGGTCGAAGTGCATCCACTTGTATCTTGCATTCTTCAATTCGAGCGAGAATATCAAGTAACTTCATACAAAATAAATAGATTACGAATTGTAATACCAGCTAGTTTATGGCAGACTCACCCGAAAAAATCCTGCAACGATCTTACACCAAAAGGTTCGTTATTGAGCGAACTTATCCCGCTGAGCGATGCACCTGCCGCAGCTAGAGTTGTAAAAATGGAACCTTGTATCTCATAGCAGTCTGACCCATTACATACTCATCGTAACGAGCATTTTCTCCAATAGGAGTATTAATAACTATATCAACTTCGCCATTAGTTATATTATCTATTATGCTTGGGCGACCTTCGTAATGTTTCAAAACTCGCGTCGTATGTACACCATTTCCTTCAAGAAATGTAGCAGTACCTGATGTAGCGCAAATAGAGAATCCAAGCTCAACATAACCGCGAGCGATTTCAACAGCGCGTGGTGTTTTGTCCTGATTACTGAGTGAAATGAACACGTTACCGGACTTCGGCAGAGTATTACCTGCAGAAATATGTGCCTTCACAATAGCCTTGCCAAAGGTCGTATCAATTCCCATTACTTCACCGGTCGAACGCATTTCAGGACCCAAAAACACATTCGCTTTCGGGAATTTTATAAATGGAAACACCGATTCCTTTATCGCCACACGTTTAGCGGAAAGCGAGAAATCTCGAACGCCTAAATCAGCGAGCTTTTCACCAAGCATCACTCGTGTTGCAATTTGCGCGAGAGATACATTCGTCGCTTTTGATACGAATGGAGTTGTTCTCGATGCCCGTGGATTCACCTCCAGCACATAAATCGTTCCATTCTGCATCGCAAATTGAATATTCAATAATCCAATTACATTCAAAGCCCGAGCGAGTTTACGAGTGTAAGCAGTAATAATATCAAACTGTTCGTTGGTAATGTTGTATGGTGGCAAAACACACGATGAATCACCGGAATGCACTCCTGCTTCTTCAATATGCTGCATTACACCACCAATCACCACGCTTTCACCATCAGCCACTGCATCGACATCAAATTCATACGCATTCTCTAAGAAATGGTCGATGAGGATAGGTCTGTCGGGGAAAGCATCGACTGCGCGGCGAAGATATTCTCGAAGTGATTCCTCGCGGTAACAGATTTCCATCGCGCGTCCACCAAGAACGTAACTTGGTCGTACTAAAACAGGATAGCCGATTCTCTCAGCAATCTCCACTGCTTCATTTTCAGTAATAGCCGTACCCCAAGGAGGACACGGAATCGCAATTTCTTCAAGTAAATTTCCAAATCGTTTGCGATCTTCGGCAAGGTCAATTCCTTCGGGCGACGTACCAAGCAGGGGAACACCTGCCTCGAGCAATTGCATCGCAAGCTTGAGGGGAGTCTGCCCGCCAAAGGTCACTATCACCCCGTCAGGCTGTTCGAATTCTAATACATTCATCACATCTTCGAAGGTAAGCGGTTCGAAATACAACTTGTTGGTCGTGTCGTAGTCGGTCGAAACTGTTTCTGGATTGCAATTAATCATAATTGCTTCACAACCTGCTGCGCGTGCTGCAAACACTCCCTGAACGCAACAATAGTCAAATTCAATTCCTTGACCTATACGATTCGGTCCGCTACCGAGAATCACAATCTTGCGTTTATCTGATCGTACAGCTTCATTTTCTTGTTCGTAAGTTGAGTAGTGATATGGAGTTTCACTCTCGAATTCCGCAGCGCAAGTATCTACAGTTTTAAACACCGGTATCACTCCGAGTATTTTACGGGTTGAGCGAACATCCAAAGGTGTTGTATTAGTTATAAGTGCGAGCTGAATATCTGAAAATCCCATTGATTTCAGGTGCTTCATCTGTGGTGCAGGAATTGATTGGAGAGTAATTTTCTGTGTTTGAATCGATTCTCGAAGTTCAAGTGCGGCATCAACAATTTCCCGACATTGTTCGATGAACCATGGGTCATATTTTGCGAGACGGAAGATTTCTTCAGTAGAAAATTTATATCGGAGTGCGTCACAAAGATCAAAGAGTGATTTTGAAGTTTTGACACGTAATCGGGAGCGAAGGGGAGCAAGGTCGGCTTCGGTAACTTCATTATCCGTAAAATAATTTGGATTGTCAAAGCCAAATCCATGGCGATTTTTCTCTAAGCTTCGTACAGCTTTTTGAAGCGCTTCTTTGAACGTTCTGCCGAATGCCATCGATTCTCCCACAGACTTCATTTGCACGCCCAAAACATCTTCTACTTCACGGAATTTTTCAAAATCCCATCGTGGAATTTTCACGACCACATAGTCTATAGAAGGTTCAAAGCAGGCAGGAGTCTTTTGGGTAATATCATTGAGAATTTCATCTAATGTAAATCCCACAGCAAGCTTAGCGGCGATTTTGGCAATAGGGAAGCCGGTTGCTTTTGAAGCAAGTGCAGAGCTTCTAGACACTCTCGGATTCATTTCAATAATAATCATCCGACCATCAGCCGGATTAATCGCGAATTGCACATTCGAGCCGCCGGTCTCGACACCGATTTCACGCATGATTTTCAACGCAGCGTCGCGCATTTTCTGATATTCGCGGTCGGTGAGCGTTTGAGCGGGAGCTACGGTAATCGAATCGCCTGTATGAACTCCCATTGGGTCGAAGTTCTCTATTGAACATACAATTACGCAATTATCCTTTGTGTCTCGCATCACTTCAAGTTCGAACTCTTTCCATCCAAGTATCGACTCTTCAACGAGCACCCGACTCACAGGTGAGGCGACGAGTCCCGCGCGGAGGATTTCGTTGTATTCTTCCATGTTATATGCTATACCACCACCCGAACCTCCCATAGTAAAGCTTGGACGTATAATCGCCGGAAATCCAATCTCTTCAATGACTTTTAGACCTTCTTCGAATTCGTGAACGAATCCACCTCTTGGCATATCTAACCCACAGCTTTTCATGGCATTGAGGAATAATTCTCGATCTTCGGCTTTTCGGATAGATTCTACTTTCGATCCGATAAGTTCCACGCCGTATTTGGCGAGAATACCACGTTCGTGTAATTCCATCGCTGCATTAAGTGCCACTTGTCCTCCCATTGTTGGAAGTATTGCTTCAGGGCGTTCTTTCTCAATAATTTTTTCAATGAATTCGGGAGTAATTGGTTCGATATAGGTAGCATCTGCGATATTCGGGTCGGTCATAATCGTCGCAGGATTGGAATTTATGAGGCAAACGCGGTAGCCCTCTTCACGAAGAACTTTGCATGCTTGCGTACCACTATAGTCAAATTCACAAGCTTGACCAATGATAATTGGACCGCTACCGATCACGAGAATTGTATGGATGTCTGTTCTTTTTGGCATGAAGATTATTTCCGAAAGAAAATGATACTTACTGTCCCAACTGTCCTGTTATCTGATTACAGAATATACACTTATACTATTCAATCACCACCGCTGCACCGGTCGCCATCGACTCCTCAGCAGCGAATGTAGCAAGCGTCACACTGCGGATCTGCTCATAACTAATCGGCATTTCTTTGCCTGATTTGATGGCTTCAATTGTCGCGGCTACTTCCTCTCGCTGACCTTTCGAACCGTCAAAATTCAGGGTTTTTGTTTTCTTGCCGAGTGTTAATTCCACAGTCTTGAAATTATTCATCACCGCCACTTTATTCTCACAAAATACCTGGCAGAATTCTTTCGCCACAGCCGGGTCACCATTTGCAAAATACTCGAGCACACCCACCGAACCGTCAGCGAATTTGATGGTAATAATTACATTATCATGATGCATTATCTCGCGGTTAGCACTTGACAATGCTTCTGCATACACTCGTACCGGTACAGAACCTGTGAGATACGCCATCGTATCAATAAAATGACATCCTTCGCCTATTATTCGTCCACCCTGATTCGGATCTTGTATCCAACTGGTCTTGGGGATGAAACCAGCATTCACACGGTAAGTTATTGCCATTGGTTCACTTCGGTCAGCGTAGAATTTCTTGATAGCCCGGAAGCTTTCCGAAAACCGACGATTGAATCCTACCATCACGCGACCATTATTTGCGCTTACTGCCGCATCAATTTCAGTGAGCTGTTCACGATTGACACAAAGTGGTTTTTCAACAAATATTGGTTTACTCTCAGCAATTGCAGCTAGTACATATCGAGCGTGAGAGTCGTGACGAGATGCACAGAAAATAGCATTAACATCTTTATTAGTAATAATTTCCATCGAATCGGTCGAGCATACGCGGAAACCGTATTTTTGGGCGGCAGACTTTGCATTCACCGGAGTTCCGGTCGAAACTCCCACAAAGTCAACTTTTGCCGATTTGAGCGGTGGCATGAGCATCGATTCGGCAAAACTTCCGAGACCCACGAAGCCAATTCCAATCGATGATTTTTTCTCAAAATTTGATACCTTCACTGTGCGATTGAGCGCTTCTTTGCGTTCTGGGTAATCAAGCAAAATTCCTAAATATGGTTCAGATGTTTTGCCGGTGATGAGTTCGTAGGCGTCTTTTGCTTGTGTAACAGGGAAGTTGTGCGTAGTCATTGACATAACGTCAACTTTCCCGTCTGCAATCAAGTCCAGGAATGCGCCCATATTGCGATTTTCCGTCCAGCGGACATATCCTGCAGGATAGTCATTTCCGCCTTCTTCATAGCTTGGGTCATATCGACCCGGACCATAACTGCACGAGATTTTGAGTTCGAGTTCTTTTTCATAAAACGGCGAACGTGGCACATTCATCGGTACAGCGCCGACGACGACAATTGGACTTTTCTTCCTGGCAATATCGAGCGAGAGCAGCATAGGTTCGTCCGAATTCGTGCTAGCGGTAATAATCACAGCATCGGTACCCAGGCCGCGGGTAAAAGCGCGGATGCTTGCGGCTGAGTCACGGCTACTTGGAAAGGTCGCATCACACCCGTATTTCTTCGCCATTTCGAATAAACTTTCGTTGATGTCGAGTCCGACGACGCGGCAGCCGGAAGCTTTCAGAAATTGCACGGTTAATTGACCTAATAACCCAAGTCCAATCACAGCAACCGTTTCGCCGAGTCGTAAGTCAGCTTGACGCACACCTTGGAGCGCAATCGCACCAAGAGTAGTGTAGGCAGCTTCAGCAAAGGATACGTTTTCTGGGATTTTTTTGGTGAGGTTTTTTAGGAACGGAGATAATTTCGGCATGATTGGCAAATTGAGCTCCCGCACAGGCAACACGGTCACCGGGGGAGAATTCTTCACACCGAGATTCTAGTACAATTCCGGCGGCGCTGTAGCCAAGTGTTTTGTAAGATTCAAGTTTCGATTTGACCCGTTCATACGTTGCGAAAATGCCGTCCTTTTTTACATTTTCGATAATCTGTTTTACGGCTTCAGGTTGTGAGCGTGCTCTCTCGAGCATAGATGATTGTGCTGAGGCAACGGAACTACGTTCAGTACCGGCACTTATGAGCGTATTAACAGTGCGTACGAGCACGCCGCCATTGCGACAAGTCGGCGCAGGTAGCTCTTCAACGAGCATTTCACCGGTCTTTTGAAATTGTACTACTTGGAGCATTATACTTGATTATAGAAGAAAAATAGGAAGGAAAATCACAGAATTGACTGCAAAAATAGGGAAAATTTGCGACTTAGAGACGTTGCATGCAACGTCTCTACGGGTGATGCATTACGGATTGTCCGTGGTTGTAGAGACGTTGCATGCAACGTCTCTACGGTAGATGCATTTCGGATTTTCAATGTTGTAGAGACGTTGCATGCAACGTCTCTACGGGTCATGCATTTCTGGTTGTCAATGTTGCAATGGTCGTTTCTTGATAATTCCGCCGCGAGTTTCTTTCACGGCATTCATCACGACGAATGCCTCGGGGTCTATTGATTCAATTTCAGCATTTAATTTGTTGAGTTCGAGCCGTGTGATGACAGTATATAATATATCTATCTCCTTAGATTGTCCACGCTTACCATAGCCACCATTGCCTCGGTAAACAGTAACGCCTCGTCCGAGATTATCAATTATCATTTGGCGTATATCTTCACTTTGAGTGGAGATTATGGTCACTCCTATATATTCCTCGATACCCTCGATCACAAAATCAATAGTTTTAGCAGCCGCAAGGTAAGTAATCATCGAGTAGAGGGCGATTTCAATTGAGAGTAAATATGCTGCTACAGAAAAAATTATGACATTGAGACAAAGGATTATATCTCCGATAGTGGTGCCAATTTTTCTGCTAAGATATATCGCAAGTACTTCGGTACCATCGATGACTGCACCTCCACGCACCGAAAGACCGATTCCGGCACCAAGAAAGAATCCACCGAAGACAGCTACCAAGAGTTTGTCATGGGTCACATCGGGGAAACTCACAATTGCCACGCAGAGCGCTAGCCCGCTGATTGCGAGCGAGGTCTTTACTGCAAATGTAGTCCCAACTACTTTTGATGCAAGATAAATAAAAGGAAGATTGATACCCAAAAGCAGCACCCACAGGGGAATATGAGTGAGTTCACTCGTCAAAAGTGCTATCCCGGTCGCCCCGCCGTCGATGAATTTATTCGGTAATAAAAAACTTTTGAGCGCAAAGGATGCTGAAAAAATGCCTGTAATGATGAACGCACTATCTCTCAGCAAGCGTTTTACCGGAAGTTTTATGGGCTTTTTCATGAGAAATCAAGAATTGTGTTGTTATTTTTTACGCTGATTCAACATGTCAATCAACCACGCAAGCATTTGCGAATAATAGTTTTGCGGAAGACTGTAGATTGATTGTATCGCAGCTTCAAGATGACGATTTATCTCTAGCTGAGCATCGGTAAACACACCGAGTTCGTGCATCATAGACTTCATGCTTTCGATGTTCTCTGATCCAAGACCTTTTTCCTCGTAGAAACGCTGCATCAGGTGGAGATGCTCAGGACTCCGTGCTTTTTCCGTTGTTCGGATGATAAGATATGTCTTTTTCCCTTCGACGATATCCTGACCGATAAACTTACCGAGTTCATGCTGCTCCGCCGTCAGATCAAGCAAGTCATCCTGTATCTGAAATGCGAGCCCGAGATGAAGAGCAAATTCCTGTAAATGATGTAATTGTTCATCCGTTGCATTGCCGATGAGTCCTCCGATGACAGCCGACATTTCGAGCAGTCGTGCCGTTTTTTTCTCAATCATCGTCAGGTATTCTTCCATTGGCACCGAGCCCACATGCTGGAAGTCGAGATCTGTTGCTTGACCTTCACACACTTCGATGAGACCATGAGTAAAAAGAAGTGAGAATTTTGGGGAAATTCTCCATCTTGTCGGTGGTAACAAGCAGTAAATGATAAGCAATACCGAGCATAACATCACCGCTGAGAATCGCTGTTGACTCATTCCACCGTTTGTGAATAGTTTCACGTCCGCGGCGAATAGGGGATTTATCCATAATATCATCATGGACAAGGGTGAAATTATGAAGGATTTCCATCGCAACACCACTTGGAAGTGCTGCTTTTGGGTCACCACCAACAGCACCCGCAGCGATCATAGTCAATATAGGTCGCAGTCGTTTACCACCACCTTCGAATAAATATGAAATTGGGTGATAAAGAGATTCGGGCAAGCGAGGAGCAAAGACAGATTTGAGAGTTTCGTTGATTTGCAACTGAAACTCTGAGAACGTTTGAGCAAAATCATTTGAAGAATTGGACATAATTTTCGAAATAGTTGGAAAGAATTCATCGCAAAAATACAAAAGCTGAAGATTCTATTTAATTTTACTGAATATTAATCAAAAGTCTAAAGATGAATTGAGTTAAATTTTACATACCTCAAACTTTTGACGATGAGAAGTAAAAAAAAGCTCCGACAGTAAATCCTGTCGGAGCATGTATATCTCACAAATCTAATAGATTTATGAAAAAAGTAAGTACGAATTCTATTTTGTGACCTGTACTTTGAAAGTTCCTGAAGCTGGGTCTATTGTCCCTGCACTGTAATTATTAAGTCGAATGGTTACCGTATTATCTGAAGAAACCCACGCTGAATAATTACTATTGGCTACAACTGAACCGTTTGGAACGCCAATTGAAACGATATCGCCAGTTGCAGCTCCAGTAACAGTAAGAGTTAAATCACTCGATACGTTAGTTGCTGTACTTGGGAAATCAAGAGTTGAAGAAGCAGTTATGGATTGTCTCCAAGACATCGTACCGCTGCTGTTTGTTTCCATATACCCTGACCCTAAATTAGTGCCACTCGAAGCAGCACTTGGCGCGGCTAGTGGTAGAGTATAGTTCACATCAGCAGCTTGATTTCCGGCTTCAAAAGATGTATAATTTCCATTGCCGCTTTCGTACAATTTGAGTCTGTTTGCATTACGAACTGCTAAGGCATCATTTGCTCGCACTTCGCCGGCACCTTTAGCATCTAAAACTAATGAAATATCAGTAGTTGCATTGTCGTTTGGAGATAGGATAAGTTCGTTGCTTGATACATCTCCTATGACAAGTGAAGACCAGCTTTGTGCGCCGCCAGCCGTTGAGATTAATGGCTGACCGGATACAGTTGGAGCAGCTGGAGGGATTGTGTAATTTATATCAGCTGATTGAGCGATTGCTTTGTACGAGGAGTAATTTCCATTTCCAGGTTCATAAAATCGAATCTCTTTACCATTTCGCAGCCAAATATTTGCATCCATACGTACTTCTCCGTTGCCTTTAGGAAGTAATTCTAATGAAATATCAGCTGTTACACCATCATCTGGCTTGATAGAGACCGTATTTGATGTGACAGCGCTGATGATGAATGGAGCCCAAGATTGTGTTCCATCCATATTTGCAATTAAAGGTTGACGATCCACGGTAGGTGCAGCTATAGGAAGTGTATAATTGATAGTACCAGTTTGAGCTCCTGACTTGAATGAAGAATAAAAAGCACCACTACCACTGGCTTGATAGATACGGAGTTCATGAGCTGTATTATCATTATTAGTGAGCCACATATCGACATTGCCAAAGACGGCTGTGTTATTTGCGGATACCGACATATCAGATGTCCCTGCAGAATTATTACCCAAGAAACCTATACTTCCACTTCCGGAGAGTGTGAGACCGCGCCCACCTGGAATTGCAGAATAGTGTCCACTGGTCGTATTACCTAATCCTCCTCCAATACTTGTAGCATTACCACTTGCAGTATTACTTGCGTTCGTTGTACCATCATAGCCACCACCGAGAACTGATGCTCCATGACCACTGATTTTATTTGAAGCGCCGCCACCAATGAAGGAATAATCACCGCTTACTTTATTGCTGCTACCACCACCAATGGCAGAGCCGGCGCCGCTTGTCGTATCAGCTACACCACCGGCAATCGTTGAAAATAAACCGAATGCACGGTTAGATGAACCCCCACCAATAGTTGAGTACGTGCCACTTGCAGAGTCTAACGTACCGCCACCAACATACGATTGATCTCCAGTTGCAGAATTAAGAATACCACCTGCGACTGTTGATTGTGGTCCGCTTGCTTTGTTCCCAAATCCACCACCGATTGTGGATTGATTTCCGCTAGCCACTTGATCATTAATGGATCGTAAGATCTGCCAATCAACAGAGCTCGGACCTCTTTTGTTCCCTCCAACTGTTGTATTATCAGCAATTACTGATGTCAAAGCACCATTACCTTTTGGAGAAATACTAAAATCTATATCGGTAGCATTACTTTGTGGTATCAAGCGTACGTTATGAATTACATCGTTGGGAGCGAGTACATTAATTGTATCTCGTACATATCGAAGAACAAGAGCAGTTGTATTAATAGTATCAATTGAAGGTCCGGAAAAGAATGCCAATCCAGGTCCTAACATTACTTCTTTGACAGCTGTACCTGTTGCTCCCGATCCAAGAAGCTTTTGAGTGGTCATTACTTGCATTCTCGCATAGGTTACTGCATTATTGGCAATTGTTGCTACGAAAGAACCTGTGCCAGTGCCGGTAACATTTCCCGTAAGTGTAATAGTTTGGTCTCCGGTATTTGTGCCGGAGCTGGTACCACTAAAAGTACCGTTTTGAGTAGCTAGTGTGCCGAGACCAAGATTGGTTCGGGCTGTTGAAGCACTTGTTAACTCACTGAGATTATTTGAATTAAGTAAATAATTTGATAAGTCTTGATCGCCTGTATTTGTACCTGATAAATTTGAACCGGAGATATTTCCGGTAGATGCGACGGAAGTTGGCGTAATATCACCCAGTGTGAGTGATATTGCAGGGGTAGTCGTAGGAGTTGCTACTGTACCTGATACTCCGTTGACATTTGTAACTGAAACAGAAGTTACTGAGCCACCACCACCGGAAGGTGTTGCATATGTACCATCTCCACGAAGGAAGGTAGTAGTATTACCAGGTAGTCTTGGAGCAAAACCATGCTTCGATGTAGAAACATTATTAGTTGTAATGTTAGTAGTTGTAATTGTCGCGTCTGAGATAATTTGATCTCCGGTATTAGTACCGGAGAGATTTGCAACATCAGTATTAGCGAGCATTGCATTCGTAATTGCTCCATTTGCAATAGAAGTTGCGTTTCCTACACTTGTCACCGGTCCTGTGAGATTTGCATTCGTTGTAACTGTTGCTGCATTTCCGCTTGTATTTTGGTTTAAAGTAGGGAAGTCACCGGCAACTGCTATTGTGAGTGCACCTGTTCCGGTAGTAGATTTTAAAATACCGGTTCCAAGAGCAGATGTTCCTGCTGAATAATCTGTTCCTGAAGTAGCCGCAGAAAGTGCAGTACCATTACCTTTTGCAATTCCATTTACAGAAGTAGTTACTGTAATTGCAGGGGTTGTCGTTGCTGTAACTACACTACCACCGAATCCATTTGCAGTCGTGACAGAAACACTTGTCACTGTTCCGCTGCCACCACCACCTGATGGTACAGCATACGTACCATCACCACGAAGAAATGTTGTTGTATTCCCGGGTAGCTTTGGAGCAAATCCATGTTTAACGGTCGATACATTATTAGTAGTGATGTCTGTAGTTGAAATCGTTGCATCTGAAATTACCTGATCTCCGGTATTGACCCCTGAATTAGTTCCGGTAATATCAGATAATAAAGCAACTGTTCCTGATGCAGCAGGTAAAGTAATTGTAGTGGTTCCTGCTGTAGCTGCAGCATTAAAGGTCGTCGTTCCACTTGTCGAACCCGCTAGAATAAGTTTAGTTGAATTGAATGTTTTTGCGCCGGTTACGGTTTGAACACTTCCTAGCAGCATATCTCCCGACCCAGACGGAGCAGCCCATGTACCGTCATCTTTTAAGAAATTACCGACATTCGTTCCTTTAGGTACGAATCCGTGCTTGGCTGTCGTGAAGTTATTAGTTGTAATATCAGATGTAGTAATCGTAGCATCAGAAATGACTTGGTCGCCTGAGTTTGTGCCGGTTAGGTTAGCAACGGCAGCGTTAGCAAGCATTGCATTAGAGATAGCACCATTTGCAATTGAGGTTGCATTCCCAACACTGGTCACCGGTCCAGACAGATTTGCATTGGTGGTAACAGTAGCGGCATTCCCGGAAATATTAATTTGATCTCCTGTATTGATACCGGATAGATTTGCTACTGCACCATTAGCAAGCATAGCGTTTGAAATCGCACCGTTTCCGATTGAAGTAGCATTTCCAACACTTGTCACCGGGCCTGTAAGATTCGCGTTAGTAGTGACGGTAGCAGCATTTCCTGCAATATTAATTTGATCGCCGGTATTTGTACCCGATAAATTAGCAACTGCGGCATTGGCAAGCATCGCATTCGTAATTGCACCATTAGCAATTGCAGTTGTATTACCAACACTTGTCACCGGGCCAGTGAGATTAGCATTTGTCGTAACGGTTGCTGCATTTCCGGCAATATTAATTTGGTCACCGGTATTTGTACCGGAAAGATTAGCAACGGCACCATTGGCGAGCATTGCATTCGAAATAGCACCATTCGCAATCGCAGTGGCATTTCCGACACTTGTTACGGGACCTGTTAGATTTGCATTGGTGGTAACTGTAGCTGCATTACCTGTAATATTAGTTTGATCACCGGTGTTTGTACCAGAGCTTGTCCCGGAATGTGTACCGCTGAATGTACCATTTTGAGTGGCTAATGTACCGAGACCAAGGTTGGTACGAGCTGTTGCTAAGTTAGTTAAGTCACTAAGGTTATTAGCTGCAAGCATATCACCTGATCCGGAAGGAGCAGCCCACGTACCATCATCTCGTAAAAAATTGCCAAGATTAGTACCTTTGGGAACAAAACCGTGTTTTGCAGTTGTGAAGTTATTTGTTGTAATATCTGATGTAGATATTGTAGCATCAGATAATACTTGGTCACCGGTATTTGTTCCGGAAAGATTAGAACCTGTGACTGATCCTGATGCTGCAACGGAAGTAGGGGTAATTGCACCGAGCGTGAGTGTAATAGCTGGGGTTGTAGTAGCATTTGCTACCGAACCTGATACACCGTTTGCAGTAGTAACTGATACATTGGTCACTGTTCCACCGCCACCACCACCGCCGCCGGTAATCCAGCTAAGTACACCATCTGCAGTACTACTTAGTACTTGACCAACAGTAGGAGCTACCGTAGGAAGTGTATATACTATATTATCTGTTTGACCACCTGCTTTGAAAGCTGTATAATTAATATTTGTAGCAGGGAATACTCCTGTTGAGTTTTGAGGTTCAAAGAATCTTAACTCTCGTGCGGAATTATCATTATTGGCAAGCCATAGATTAGTATTGGCAAATACAGCAGTGCCGGATGAATCTGAATGAATAGTCATTGCTGAACCACCATTATAACCAAATGAATTTGCTGCATTTAAAGTTAAGTTTCTTCCACCTGCTATTGCTGAATACGAACCGGAGATACTGTTAGAAATTCCACCGGCTATCGTCGTATAGCTGCCGGTAGCTGAGTTATTTGTACCGCCTCCAATGCTGCTATATTGTCCGGATGCAGTGCTATTATTCCCACCGCCAATCGTCGCATACGATGCTGTAACATTATTGCTGAATCCACCTCCGATAGAACCATATTGCCCACTATTTGAATTGGTATTTCCACCACTAATAGTACCATAACTGCCACTGTTTGTATTATCATACCCACCTGAAATAGTTGCGCTATTTGCACTAAGTGAGTTACTATAGCCACCACCAATTGATCCGTTAGCACCCGAACTTGTAATATTATTTCCGTTTCCGGCAACGATCGTTCCGTAATTAGCATTACTGATGGTATTATTATCTCCACCACCTATAAATGCTTTGAGGCCGGTTACAGAATTAACGAGTGTTTTTTCGCCTTTGATAGAAGTTCTAAGCGAAGGAGAAAGCTTTTCTGCAGTAATCGAACCATCGGGTACTGTAGCAGCCATAAAAGCATAAGGTACTGAAGATAGAATGATTCTTGAGGCTTCAGCTTTATCATCATAGCTTACACCGATAAAGTATGGTCTGTCAAATGTAAGTGTACTTGGAAGGGGAGTCAGAGAACCGATAGACAAATTAAACAAACCCTTAAAAACTGGAGTAGTAAATTCTTCAGTAAAAAGGGGAGTGCCACCTTCTAATTTATCATAAACATTGATAGTAATCTTGTGAATTCCATCTGATATTGGAAGAGATAGGTTATCGGTTAAAACTCCCTGAACCGACAATGTACGAGGTAATTGTGCTTGCATAATAGTCGCACTGAGCAACAAAGCAATACAAACGTGAAGCAAAGATTTCATAGTTGTCCTTTGAGAATATAGAGAAATGAATTCATTCTGGAATAAGGGCATAATTGTATTAAATTAATTATGCGGTAATTATCGTAGTAAAAGCCGGGATAGTATCTCGGCTTTTACGTAGTTGTGCATTAGTAATGGAGAAATATTAATCGTGAGCATGTCCACTATGACTATCTTGTTGATTTATATCTTGATGAGAGTGGAAAGATTCCTTAACTTTAGACTGTAAAGTAGATACTTCTTTAGCTCTAAACTCTTTGTCAGTTTTGAGTCTAAAAAGGTAAGGATTTTCTTCAATTTTCCCACCGGCTTTGGAATATGCCGCAAGTGCCATATCAACACTCTGCTCCATTTGGCTTTTCGTGATTTCCCAGTAAATTACTTTACCTTTTTCGAGAGGAGGAGCTAGACGTGTAATTACTTCATCTTTAGAACTACTCGAAACGCTCGAAGTAGGATTCGAAGCTAAGATTGGAGAGGTTTCTGCAGCTGATTGTGCTTGTGGAGTAGAGCTCGTTGGAGACGAAGAAGTTGAGTATTTTGCCAATGGAGAATTTTCGGACTTAAATCCTGGTACTAATTTCGCAAGGACAGAGTTCAATTCACCAAATGCTCTTTTCATTTCAGCTATTTCAGTCGCTTGTTTTTCAACAACTACACTTATATCATGTGTGTTTAATCCAACAGCTACATTGATTTGATTAAGTAAATTATTAGTAGAAGCTGACCACGCGACACCGACTATGTTTTTATAATCATTAACAGTCATTTTATCAGGAGAAATTGCAATACCCACACCTGAATTCATACCATTTGGAAGAATATAATCACCTTTATTTACTTTACCTTGTACAGCGACGGGCACTTGACCCATAAACGCCACTTTTTCATAATCCTTTTCTGTACCCGGCTCAGGCATATTTCCAAGTAGAATTGGCTTGCGTGAGATTATCATCAATTGAGATGCACCTACTGTATTTTTTGTAATCTTACCTTCTTTAATTGCGACGATATCTCCTGGCTTGAAAGATTCTACTTGATGTAATTTAGGTATCCATTCTGCGTAGTCTCCTGACCCGGATTCGTATGTTACACCAATATTATCTTCAGCAGTGCTGATATAAAGAGCTAAATCTGTTGCTCCAAATCCTATTTGAGTTGCAATAGAGACGACGTTCGCTGTTTTTAGAACTACATCAAGACCCTCGCTTATAATAAATGAAGGAATTGGAGCTGTAACACATGCACCGAGACCTACGCAACCGGTTGAAGATGTTGAAGCAGCCGTTAATGCAGCTATTGACTGGGCAAGTTCGAGTCCACCAATCACTCCATCAATTGCAAGTGCTGCCACATTCATTCCTAAGCTTGCTAATCCCCATTGATATTCGGCATCATTGACAAGCTCGGCAATTGTTTGTCCTTCGATTCGACCTCGTGTCGTACCGCCCTGATCTAAGAAACGAACAAAATCATTGTCATTGTTGGGAGTACCGGCTCCAACTTTAATGCTAATACCGTTAGCATTGGTTGTATTCGTAAATTCAGCAGCAAAATCACCAGAACCTGTTACAGCTAATGCTGTTACATTAGCAGTGTTCGTTAATACGTTTCCAGCATCACTCATAGTTACCGTATTAATTGCTGTAGGTGTTACGATTACATTTGTCGGTGCGGTAGAGGTAAGCGAAGTAGATGAATTAAAATTATGGGTTACTGCATTGGATGTAAAGTTACCAATCATCGTATTATTGAATAAGTAACCGGTTGTATAATGTGCAGATAGTTGATTAGCTGCTGCCGTTGCGCTTGTACCAAGAGCAAAACTATTTGCAACTGCAGTATTACCACTACCTAAAGCAAACGAGAACCCTCCGGAAACATTATTAGTACCACCACCGAGGATTGCATTTTTATCACCGGATGCTATTGTATTCGACAATCCACCAACGATTGAATTTTGATTGCCTGTCGTTATTACATTTCCTTGACCGCCTGAAATTGTATTACTTGCACCTGCTGATATAGTATTGTTCTGTCCACCGAGAATTGATTGATGAGTACCTGCAGTAATCACATTTGTTTGGCCACTACCTACAATATTATGAGAGCCGGCAGCTATTGAGTTTGATTGACCGGCACCGATAGCAGAGTTTGTACCTGTTCCAATTGTATTCGTTGTACCCCACCAATAATTGATGAGTTTCCTGCACCTGTAATATTATTATCATTGCCACCGACGACGGTAGCATTTGTTGCTGCTGCAATATCATTTAATGTACCACCACCTATAAAAGATTGAGTACCGCTTGATGCGATATTATTATTGTTACCGCCAACGACAGAAGCATACGTAGCTGCTGCAATGTCATTAGCATTTCCACCACCGATAAATGAATAATTACCGCTTGTTGCAATATTATTATTGTTACCACCGACGACAGTTGCATGTGTTGCTGTGCCAATGTCATTAGTAGTTCCGCCACCAATGAAAGAGAAATTTCCGCTTGAACCAATAGCGTTTGTATTTCCGCCACCAATTGCAGAGTGAGCAGCAGCAGTAACACTATTCGATTGTCCACCACCTATTGCTGAATGATCTCCTGAAATTGTATTTGACTGACCACCATTAATTGCAGCGTGTGTGCCTGCACCATTAATTGTATTGGATTCACCGCCACCGACGAAAGAATTGATGACTGCATCTATCGAATTTGACTTACCACCACCAATTGTTGAATGATTTCCACCTGCTGTAATCCCATTTAATTCACCGCTTTGTATCCCGGCATTTGTTGCTGCAGCAATCGTATTTGTATTACCACCGCCGATTGTTGAGTTATCACCACCTGCATTGATAGTATTCGTAGTACCGCCACCGATTATCGATTGATTCGCACTCATGGTGTTCGATTGTCCACCACCAACGACAGAATTAATAGAGGTAGCTGAAACGGTATTACTACTTCCACCGGCAATGGTGGAATTGAAACTTGAAGTATTGATGATGTTGTTCATACCACCACCAATCGTTGCACCGTCGGCTAATGATAAGATTGAATTAGTAGAACCACCACCTACGACTGAAGAAGTTGCATTATCAATAGTATTCGTTTCCCCACCACCGATGACACCATTTACTGATGAATTTGTAATTATGTTGCCTTGTCCGCCTCCGATTTTGCTATGAGTACTAGTAGTATTTACAGTATTATTATAGCCACCATCAATTGCGTTGAATGTCGAAGCACCTGTAACTGAATTATTATTACCACCGCTTACCGTAGAATAGTTAGATGCTGCAGTAATCGTATTTGTGAAACCACCTCCAATAGTGCTTGCTAAAGTATTAGTATTGACAGTATTGAATACTCCACCGCCAATTGTAGCACCATCGCCATTAGCAAATACTGTATTACCGGCTCCACCACCGATAGTTGCCGAATCCGAATTATTGATTGAATTAAGATTTCCACCACTAATGGTACCATAGAGAGAATTAGTTGTAATGGTATTTCCACGACCACCGGCAATTATACTGGCTACAGCCGATGTAGTAATCATATTATCCATACCTCCACCAATTGTAGAAGCGTCTGATTCGGATGTAATTGTATTTTTAGAACCACCTGCAATGGTAGAAGTGTCTGTATTGTCGATTAAGTTTTGCTCGCCGCCGCCAATTGAACCGTATAATGATGTGGTTGTTATTGTATTACTTCGACCACCGCCAATTGAACTTGCAACAGATGAAGTAGTAATTGTATTATCCATACCGCCACTGATTGTGGAGGCATCTGATTCGGATAAAATTGAATTTTTTGATCCTCCACTTATCGTTGAAGAGTCTGTATTATTTGCAGTGTTCTGTTCACCACCACCAATAGTACCATAAAGAGAAGTAGTAGTCACAGTATTTCCGCGTCCGCCGCCAATTATACTAGCAACAGCTGAAGAAGAAATTGTATTATCCATACCACCACCGATAGTGGAAGCATCTGATTCGGAGATAATTGTATTTTTTGTACCGCCACTAATAGTCGAAGAATCAGTATTGTCGATTGAATTTTGCTCTCCACCACTGATCGTCGCATAAAGTGAAGTAGTCGTAACTGTATTGCTTCGACCACCACCAATTACACTAGCTACACCTGATGTTGTGATAGTATTATCTATTCCTCCTCCAATTGAAGAAGCATCAGATTCAGATAAAATAGAATTTTTCGAACCACCGGCAATTGTTGCTGAATCCGAAGTATTCACGGAGTTTTGCTCACCGCCGCCAATTGAACTGTAGATAGAATTTGTTGTGATTGTGTTTGCACGTCCTCCACCAATCGAGCCGGCAACAGATGTGGTCGTTATTATGTTGTCTAATCCACCTGCTATAGTTGATGCGTCGGACTCATCAAGTACACTATTCGAAGCACCACCGCTGATTGTAGCTGAGTCAGAATTGGTAACAGTGTTTTTCCAGCCACCGCCGATAGTAGAGAGGAGGGAAGTAGTGATAATTCTATTGTCGGCACCACCTGAAATTGATGAAGCGTCAGATTCGTTGTTGATAGTATTTTTTGATCCGCCACTAATAGTAGCCGAGTCGGTATTATCAATTGTATTTTGTTCTCCACCGCCCACTGTACTATAAAGTGAATTATTCGAAATAGTATTAATATCTCCTCCACCTATAGTCGAAGCATCGGAGCCGGCAGAAATGGTGTTGCGAGCTCCACCACCGATAGTCGCAGTATCGCTCAAAAGAATGGAATTATATAAACCGCCACCAATTACAGAAGAAATACCGGAAATAGTATTTCTGGTACCGCCGCCGATAGTCGATGAATCTCCGGTGATAGAGTTGTACATACCACCGCCGATAGTTGTAAGTATACTTGGAGTAGAATTTCTGGAACCACCGCTAATCGTTGCAGAGTCACCAGTGATACTATTAAGATAACCTCCACCGATTGTCGATGAACGACCACTGATGAAGTTACGAGAACCACCGCCAATTGTACTGCTATCACCTGTAATAATATGGAGATATCCACCACCGGTAGTACTGAAAAATCCTGTAATTAAATTGTCTGTACCGCCACCGATTGTCGAGGACCTACCGGTGATACTGTCTCTCGAACCGCCACCAATTGTGCTACTATCACCACTAATGAAATGAAAGTACCCACCACCGACTGTGCTGAAAAGCCCTGTAATCTTACTTAATTGACCTCCACCAATAGTCGATTGATTCCCATCGACGGTATTTGCATCTCCACCACCAATTGTAGAGTATATACCGGTAGTACGATTTGAATTACCGCCACCAATTACATCATTGAGTCCACTTGCATAATTAGATCGACCGCCACTTATTACACTGAAATTGCTGGTATTTGTAATAATATTATCTTGACCACCACCGATAGTAGCTGATTGAGCTTGAACAGAATTGTTATTTCCACCGCCTATAGTACTCGATGTACCTGTCGCCATATTGCTAACGCCACCACTTACCGTAGCATATTGTGCATTGGCGGTATTGCCGCTTCCTCCACCGACAGATGAAAAAATGCCGCTTGCGGTATTATTTCCACCACCGGGTACAGTTCCGTTGGAAGCTGTGACGCTATTATTATTTCCACCACCTATAGAACCATAAGTACCACCGGAATTTACAGTATTATTGTTACCTCCTGCAACTGTTCCGTAGCTTCCTGAGACTGTATTTGCATTACCGCCGCCAATTGTGCCGGCCAGAGACGATGAATTATTATCTGCACCACCACTTACTGTACCATTTTGACCACTTGCAATATTGGATGCACCACCGGCAACTGTAGCATTTGTACCGGATGCTGTGTTGTCATTACCACCTCCAACAGTTGAATATCCAGACCCTGTAGCTGCATTACTGAATCCACCAGATACTGTTGCATGAGTTGAGCTTGCTGTATTAGTATTTCCACCGGCAACTGTAGCAGAAGAACCAGAAGCAGTATTGGAGATACCTCCACCAACAGAAGAATTTTGTCCACTAGAAGTATTGGTATTACCACCTGCTATTGTTCCGTTCGTAGCATTGATAAGATTACCATTACCTCCTCCAATTGTTCCATTAGTACCACTTGCAGATACTGTATTTGTATTACCCCCGCTGATAGTCGCATAATTTGCACTTGCACTATGTAAGCTACCTCCGCTGATTGTCGCAGAAATTGCAGTTGCAGAGCTATTATTACCACCATTAACTGTACTGTTTTGAGCGTTAGCTGTGTTCGATAATCCTCCGCCTACTGTACTGTTTGCCCCACTTGCAGTATTAGAAGATCCACCACTAACGGTACTTGTTGCACCGTTTGCATTGTTACCGGTACCACCACTTACGGATGCATTTGTCCCCCCGGAAGAGATACCATTATTATTTCCACCAGAAATAGTCGCACCACTTGCAGCAGCAGAGTTACTAAAACCTCCGCCAATTGTAGCATATTGAGCAGTTGACGTATTGGTATTACCACCTGAGGTAACGCTATGTGCACCTGTTGCAGTATTAGACTGACCACCCGCGGCTACGCTATGAGCACCGGAAGCAGTATTAGTCTGTCCGCCAATGATAGATGAATAAGATGCATTTGCAACATTAAAGTCACCACCACCAATAAATGCTTTAAAGCCACTTGCATTGTTAGCGAGTTTTTTCTCACCTTTCATTTCATTGTAAAGAGCAATAGATATTTTGTCTTTGGTAATTGCGCCATCAGCGATTTTCGAAGAAGTAACGCTCGATTCGGCAAGCTTTGATGTGGTTATACTTCCATCAGGAACATTTTCTGAATAAAATGCGTAGGGGACAGTGGAGAGGGGAATACGAGTAATTTCTTCTTTACCATCATAGGATACACCGACATACATTTGTCGGTCAAATTGAAAACTCTTAGGTAATTGCTTTGTAACACCTAATGTTAGATTAAATAGTCCATTGGAGATCGGTGCGGAAAACTCTTCGATCCACATTGGATCACCACCTGAAATCTTGTCGTATAGTCGAATGGTTATTGTGTGATTACCATTTGGTATTGGTTTACTAGTCGAATCTGTCAAAACTCCTTGTACGGTAAATGTACGAGGTATCTGTGCTGAAACAGAATTAGTAGTAAATGCGATTGTTGCTACTGCAACGGCACCGAGAAGCAATTTTTTCATATTTGATCCTATGAATTAATAATAGATAACTGAATGTACATTAGTGCAAAATTCGTGAATTTATCGGTACGCAAACAGAAGGGTAACATTTTTTTTTTATTTATGTAAAATTTAATACCGAATATATCCAATTCCCTACGTATTTCTACGTACATATTCTAATATTTAGGTAGTTATGAATTATAATAGGTTTATGTATCAATGAAATATGTAACCTCTTATAAGTTATTATAAGAGATATCTGTTTTTAAAATAAGAAGCCGATGCAAGCAAATGCATCGGCTTCTCATTTATAAAAAATAAGTAGTACCTACTAATACTTTTGTAGTAGAATATTTAGTCGTAGATTTTGTGTTACCGTTACCGTTTCTTCAAAGTAAACATCAAATGATGATGAGGTAATATTTTTGATAAGAGGCAGTTTGATTTCGTTGTCATCACTGCTTGTGCCCAGACTTGTAATACTTATTATCGGAGTATAATTTGTCGTGCCCAAGTCAGGAAAGTTTACAGTAATTACAGATTCAGCAGTAGTCGGATTAGATTTTGAAGCCGATGTAAAGTAGCCGGAAGTTGTAGCTGATGTACCGCTACCGATATCTGAAATCGCTACCGTTCCTGCATACGAACCGGACGTGATTGCATAAATCGAGTAAGGTACAATGGGGAGAGGGAAGTCTTTAGTCGTACCATCAACATCTGTATGGACATACATCTTTCTTTTGAAATCACCGGAGATTGGACCTAAATCATACCGTAAATCCCCATTAGAAAAATTTACCTGTGCTGAAGTCAAGCTACCACTTGTCCATACAACGGAATTATCATCTGAGTAACGTACTGAAATTGTAATACTTGTGAATGATGACTTTACTGTCGTAGCGTTTTGTAGGACAGTCATACCAAAAGGGATAATCGGCTGTAATGTCTGAGCTTCACTCACAGCAAAGGATAATATGCAAACAAGAATGCTAAAAAATATTTTCATAGTATTGTTCAATAAATAGTTTAAAAATCAAATTAAAGTGTCTGTAATTAATGAAGTAAATCTATTGAACATAATTAGTTCTTTGCAGATTTGTTCATTTTTTCAAGAATATGTAAGTTTAACTTCTCTTCCAACGATTTGATTGCAATTTCTCTAAATGTTGGATTTGTATTGTATTGGTGAAAGAAATAAACCTTTTCAGTATCTTTTCCTGATTTGACGGCTATTTCTTGTGCC
The DNA here is from genome assembly GCA_016720145.1 of Ignavibacteria bacterium. GTDB lineage: Bacteria > Bacteroidota > Ignavibacteria > Kapaibacteriales > UBA961 > JADJXV01. The sequence continues at coordinate 357,391 of JADJXV010000001.1, forward strand.
ATTTGCATAATAGTCTCGACTTTTTCACGGGTGTAAAATTCGAGCTTTGGTTCTTCAGTATTTGATACTTTTTTAACCTCTATAGATTGGGGTACTGATGGTAGTTTAGCATTTACTTTTTCTGTGGTAGTGCTAATTGCATCTTTAAACCCGGGGACCAACTGAGCAAGAATAGAATTAGTTTTATTTACCGAAGCATTTGTTTCGTTCAAAGAAGCTTTAAGAGCTAGGATTTCTTCTTCTTGTTCTTTGATTTTATAGGATTGTTCTTCTGCAAGTCTAGTTAACGAATTAGCATTTAATCCCACTGCAACGTTAATTGTGCTCATTGTAGAGTTAGTTGATTCACTCCATGCTACACCGACCACTTTTTTATAATCAGATGGATGCATATCGGCAGGGGATACCGCTATACCGAATCCGTTGTTGTTACCGCTAGGTAAAATATAATCTCCAAGCTTTACTTTACCCGATACATTCACCGGCACTTGACCCATGAAAGCAACTTTTTCGTAATTAACTAATTCTGCTTCGTTTTTCACGTTACCAAGAATCATTGGTGCTGAAGATACAACCATTAATTGAGCTGCACCATTTGTATTTTTCGAAATTTTACCGCCGAAAACGCCAACGATATCTGTAGCTCTGAATTTTTCGCTAGTGTTTTGTTTAGGAAGCCATTCTGCATAATCTGCTGTACCGGAAGAATAGGTAACACCAAGATTGGCAGCGTGATAGGAGAGTTCGGTAGCTTGGTAATTAGTATGTTTAAGAGTAACTTCAGCTACAGTTGCAACATTAAGTGCAGCAGCAGCAACCCCAAGAGCTACATCAGCAACCCCAAGAGCTACTTCAGCTATACCATTACCGGCTTCACATCCTAATGTACATGCAGCTTCAGCTGTGGCCACTACTCCAACTGTTACTTGAAGAGCACCACTTGCAGCAGAACCAGCTGCTACTGCAGCTTCGAGTGATCCAATAGCAACTTCTGCAGCCCAACCCCTTGATTCTTCAATCCATTCAGGCGTAGCCATGAGTTCTGCAATGGTTTGACCGGAAATATTACCAATACGAATACCTGCACTATTTCTGAATTCTACGAAATTATTGGTACCGTTTGGAGTTAATGCATCTACCTGAATACTAATACCATTTCCATCGGAAGGATTGATAAATGTAGCAACAAAATCTCCATTAGCAGAACCTTCACCTTCGACTTTAAAACCCGCCGAATACTTTGCACTGAATTCATCTGCAACTGCTGTTGCATCATTACCGAGTGCAAAACCATTGGCTCCTGCTGAGCTGCTGTTACCAAGTGCAAATGAATAGTTGCCGGTTACATCATTACCATTACCACCGAGGACTGCGCTAAAATTACCGGAGTTGACGATATTGCTTTGACCTCCGAGAATTGCATTGTGATTACCGCCGGTAACTGAATTTGATTGACCGCCTCCAATGAAATTGTGTGAACCATCACTAATTACATTGGATTGCCCACCGGAAATCGTCCCGTAAGTTCCACCATTTAAATGATTTGACGCCCCACCAGTAATCACTCCGCCTGTTATTGCCCCAGCAATATTATTATTATCACCACCACCTATAAATGCATCAGTAGCATCAGCAATATCATTGCTTCGACCTCCAAATATTGAAGAATAATTACCATTTGTTGCAATGTTGTTGTTACTTCCGCCACCTACTATAGCATAGGTAGTGCTACCAATATCATTTAGATATCCGCCAGAGATGGTAGAATAACTTCCCGCTAAAGCAATAATATTAGTACTCCCACCTCCGATTGTAGAATAATCTGCATCATCTCCAATACTATTATTAACACCGCCACCTACTGTTGAAAAATTAGCATTCTGTATTACTGAATTGGCTTGTCCACCACTAATTAAAGAGAAGTGAGCATTGAGGCCGATAATATTATTATGTCCTGCAGAAATTGTTGCATAGTCTGCATCTGCGATGTTGTTACCTGAACCGCCTCCGATAGTTGCATAAACACCACCTCCTGCAATGTTATTATCATTTCCACCACTCACTGTAGCATAGCTTGCAGAAGCACCAATATCATTACTGTTACCACCGCTGATAGTTGATGAAAATGCACTCGTTGCTATTGAGTTAGTATGACCACCACCTATTGTGGATGCCGAAGCACCTGAAAGAATCGAATTATTTGTGCCACCACTTACAGTAGATGCATCTGCATCGGTAGTGATTGAATTAGAAGCTCCACCTCCAATTGTTGAAGAATCAGTATTGGTAATGTAATTTAGATGTCCTCCACCAATAGTAGAGTGGATGGAATTGTTTGTAATGGAGTTAAAACGTCCTCCACCAATCACACTTGCTAATGTTAGCGTGTCCACTGTGTTATCATTACCACCGCTGATGGTTGAAGCATCTGAGTTGTCAGAAATTTTGTTTCTTGCTCCGCCACCGATTGTAGCTCTATCAGAAATCAAAATGTCATTGAGGTGACCACCTCCATTGGTGCTGAAATTACCTGTAATTAAGTTGTCAGTACCGCCACCAATAGTAGATGAGCGACCTGTAATACTATCGCGTGACCCTCCGCCGATTGTACTACTATCACCACTAATGAAATGGAAAAATCCACCGCCGGCTGTACTATAAAGTCCGGTAATTTTGCTTAACTGACCACCGCCAATTGTCGATTGATTTCCATCAACTGTATGGTGATCACCTCCACCGATTGTGGAATAAATTCCGGTTGTCCTATTGGTATTACCACCGCCGATTACATCATTTAATCCACTCGAATAATTAGAACGCCCGCCTCCTATGAAACTGAAATTACTAGTGTTTGTAATGATATTATCTTGACCTCCTCCTATTGTAGCAGATTGGGCCTGAACAGAGTTGTTATTTCCACCGCCAATAGTTCCTGAGGTACCACTTGCCATATTACTTACACCACCACCGACAGCTGAATATTGTCCGGAAGCAGAATTGTCACTTCCTCCACTCACCGTCGAAAATGATCCGCTTGATGTATTTGTACCACCTCCATGTACAGTACCATTGGCCGCTGTCACTACATTTCCATTTCCACCACTTACTGTTCCGTAAGTAGCCGATGAGTTAACATTATTGTTATTCCCACCACCAACTGTTCCATAGCTACCGGCGACTGTGTTATTATTTCCTCCTCCTATTGAACCGGCTACTGAAGAAACTACATTAGAATTACCTCCACCGATAGTACCATTTTGACCACTTGTTGAGTTTGTAGTGCCACCTGAAACTGTTCCATTTGAACCTGTTACGCCGTTGTCGTTGCCTCCTCCTATAGTACCATAACTTGCTGCACTACTTACAGAATTGCTAAATCCACCGCCGACAGATGCATGCGTACTTGCTGCGATATTCGTATTACCACCGGCTATCGTCGATGCGCTCCCGGATGCAGAATTTGAAAGTCCACCACCAATTGAACCATTCTGTGCCCCTACGTTATTGGAATTACCACCAGCTATAGTTGCATTTGTACCATTTACTGAATTAGCAGTTCCGCCTCCAATGGTCCCATTACTACTACTTGCAGAGATAGAATTTGTGTTGCCTCCCCCAATTGTAGAATAAGTAGCAGTCACACTATGTGAAGAGCCACCGCCAATAGTAGAGGAAGTTGAGTTGACAGAGTTATTATTACCACCGTTAACAGTACTATTTTGTCCACTTGCGGTATTTGAAAGACCACCACCAACAGTACTATTTTGTCCACTTGCAGTATTAGTTGACCCGCCGCTAATTGTACTGCTGACTCCATTAGCATTATTATTTGTCCCACCGCTCACAGATGCGTAGGTTGCCGAAGAGCTTGTACCATTATTATTTCCGCCTGCTATGGTAGAGCTTGAAGATGAAGCGCTATTACTAAACCCGCCGCCTACCGTTGAATACTGTTGAGTAGCAGAATTCGAATTACCTCCTGCAGCGACGCTATGGGCACCGGGCGTAGAGTTAGATTGACCGCCAATAATAGAAGAATAAGTACCGGCTGCTGTATTAAAGTCACCTCCACCTATAAATGCTTTAAATCCAGTAGCACTATTGGCAAGTTTTTTTTCACTTTTAATTTCTGAAAGTAAAGAGAGGGATAACTTATCTTTCGTGATTGCTCCATCGGAAATTTTCGTAGTAGTTACACTACCTTCGGCAAGCTTTGACGTAGAGATACTGCCATCGGGAACGTTATCTGCCGTGAACGCAGAAGGAACCGAAGAAAGGGTGATGCGTGAAGATTCGGGCTTCCCATCGTAGGAAACACCAATATAAAGCTGTTTGTCGAATTGCAAAGTCTTCGGTAAAGATTTGTTTACTCCAAGTGTTAGGTTGAACAATCCATTTGTAATAGGAACTGAGAATTCTTCAATCCAAAGAGGGGTTCCATCTTTAAATGTATCATAAATTCTGACTGTAACTATATGTATTCCATCAGGTATTGGCTTACTGCCTGAGTCAGTCAATATACCCTGAACAGTAAAAGTACGTGGAATCTGTGCAAAAGTAGGAGGGACAATAGATATTGAACCAACTATAAAAGACATGAGGAGAAATTTTTTCATAACTATACCTAAATGATTAAAAAAATGAGTTGAGATTGTTAAATTTTATACAAAAATCGTCAAATATTTCATATCAATCTCTATATCTGTTTCAGAATTAATTATTAAAAATATGAAGAATTGAATTATCCAAATTATAAACAATATCTTTTGTGCTAAAAATAACAAAAGCCGAAAAGTAACTTTCAGCTTTTATTGTTAACTATAATAATAATATCGATGTTATTTGTTTAGATCCATTTTGTGCTCTTGTTTTCGTTCTAAAAGCATTTTTTGTAACTGTGCGGCAAAATTATTTTCAAAAACTATAAACTTTGCGTATTGTTCTTCAGTAAGAAACGTTCGCATTGATTTAATTTTATCTGAAACTGAAGTATTGAGTAAATTCTGTTTTTCTAAAACGAAATCAGACTTACGATAATATTCACCACTTTTACTTGATTTTGCTCGCACTGTACGTTCGAGATCGGATACTGCCTCTTGAAGTTCCGACTTCGCATCTTCAATTTTTTTCTGAAGATTATTATATTTTATGAAGAACTTTTCGGCTGTCGTTTCATCCATATCTAAAATGTCTATTAATCTCATTTTCTTTAATTGTTCAATTCTTTCCTTTGCTTTGGGGCGGTCGTCGAATTTATTAAATTGCTGAGAATGAAGCAGCAATGGTGTCAATTCTACAAAAAACAACGTAATTGAGATAACTATAATTCTAGAGTATGGATGGGTTTTCATAGCTTAAATCCTTAAGTAAATCTTGTAGTTCAGTTTCAGTAAAATTCAACCATAAATCTTCGTTCTGCAAAATTGAATTTTGACTGTTATCGTTTATTATATGAAGAGAGCTAGCAAACAATTCATCAATTTCATGTGAAGACTCAGGAATATTTTCCGGGATAGTTATTAATTGAGTAGTTTCTTCAATGGCAGCATTAATATTTACATCATTGCTTATAATCATTTGAGCATCTGCTAAAGCTATAATTTCAATTTGGTTAGCACTTTCAATAGATGGTTGATTTCCTGACAGGATACTTTCATCCGGCTGAATATAAAACAATGCCAAAACTGCAAGTCCAATGATCGGAATAACATAACGTGTCAAGCGTACTACTCGAAATTGTATTTCTCTTTTTTTGTTTAGTCGCTCATTGACATGCAAAGAAAGATTGCGTGTTCGTTGGTCGATAGACGAATCGTATTGTAGATTTTCAATTTTTAAAAATGCATTCCGAATTTCCAATAGTTCAGATTGCAGTTCAGGATAATGAGGAATGGAATTCTCAAAGTGGACCTTTTCAGTTTCAGCTAACTTACCGAAAGCATAGTCCGGTAATAAATCCTGTATTTCGTTTTTAGATAAAATGGTGCTCATAAATACCTCATTGTTTCATATATTCACTGTTTTTAAGGAGCTTGGCGAGCTTTTGAACTGCTTGAAAATAATTGGCTTTCAATCCGCCAACTGAAGTACCGATCATTTGAGAAATTTCTTCATACGAGAGCTCGTCAAAATATCGGAGAATAAAGGTTTCTCTTTGTTTATCAGGTAATTGGGCGAGCATTTTATGAAAATTTTTTTCAAAATCCTTATTCTCGAATTGTTGTTGAGGAGTATAAACATCTGAAGCGAGTTCGATTTCAGATCCGTCATCTCGTTTAAAAAAAGAGACAAATTTTCTTTTTCGTGAAATACTTGTACATACATTAATTGTTATTCGATAGAGCCACGTTTGGATCGTACTCTCACCTCTAAAACTATGCACGTTCCTCAGAGCATTGATAAATACCTCCTGAGATGCATCATCGGCATCGTCATGAGAGCGTAAGTATCTTAAAGCAACTGAATAAACGAACTTTTGGTATTTCCGCACAAATACTGTTGCGGCTCTATTTTGATCGCCGTTACAATATTCATGTATGATTTCTTGGTCGGTTTGTTGAGGGAGTGCCATTGTGTGCATAATTTGCTCTTCCGTAAATTCAGAGATAACGAACTGAATGGCGGCTACGAGCAAGGATACAACAGATAGGTTTAATGTTTATCCCACATATTTAGAAATGTCCAAAACTTCGTATTCTATAATACCGGCAGGAACTTTTGTAGTAACTATATCTCCTAAAGACTTACCAAGCATTGCTTTGCCGAGTGGGGAGCTGACGGCAATTTTATTGGTGTGAAAATCTGCCTCTTCTGCACTCACTAGAGAATACTCTACCTCAGCCATCGTTTTTTTATTACGCATTTTTACCTTTGACAAAATATACACTTTATCATTCGGAAAATCTTTAGGGTCAATCACTTGCACTTTTGATAAAATTGACTCTATTCTTGAAATTCTCATTTCAAGTAGCTCTTGCTCATGCTTGGCAGCATCGTAATCTGCATTTTCAGATAAATCGCCATGGGAACGTGCATAAGCAATTTTCTCAGCCATTTCGACTCGCCCTTTTGATTTTAATATTCGTAACTCATCCTCAAATTTATTTAAACCTTCTTTGGTCATATAAATTGGACTTTGCATAGTGTATCCCTTAGTAAAACTGATAATAATAGTATTTTGACAATAAAAAAACAAAGCCATTGAATAACGGCTTTGTTTGATTGGAATCGAATGAATTAGATTATTATGAATTATGAAAATTCATAATTCCCCACAATTTTTCGGCAAACTTACAACTTTTTCGGCAAATAAACCATTTACATTACAACAAACTGACATTTACAAATGACCTAATAGATGACCCATTTTAACTCTCTTGGTAGTCATATACTCTTGATTGACTTCATTCGGTGCAATTTCAATTGGAATCCTTTCGGTGACTTCAAGACCATAGCTTTCAAGTCCAACTCGTTTTGTAGGATTATTAGTCAATAATTTCATTTTGTGTATTCCCAAGTCACACAAAATCTGAGCTCCAATACCATAGTCTCGAGGATCAGGAGTAAATCCTAAATGTACATTTGCCTCGACTGTGTCAAATCCTTGCTCTTGAAGCGAATATGCTTTGATTTTGTTGACCAAGCCAATACCCCGACCTTCCTGACGCATGTAAAGTAATACTCCTCGACCCTCGTCACCGATGGCCTTCAGCGCTGCATTGAGTTGACTTCCGCAATCACATCTTTGTGAACCAAATACATCACCGGTAAGGCACTCTGAATGTACCCGAACCATAACAGGTTCATCAGGTTCCCAATTTCCCATTACGAGAGCTACATGCTCCTTTCCATCCATTGTATTTTGATATACTTTAAAGGAAAATTCTCCAAATTCTGTCGGCAATTTTGCTTCGGCTACACAAGTCACTAATTTATCAATCATTACACGATAAGCAATAAGTGCTTTTACGGTAATTATCTTCAAATTGTGTTTATAAGCAAATGCGATTAACTCCTTTTGACGAGCCATTGTACCGTCATCATTGATAATTTCGCAAAGTACACCGACAGGTTGTAATCCGGCAAGTTTAAGCAAATCAACGACAGCTTCGGTATGACCTGCTCGTCTCAGCACACCTTCTTCGACAGCAATAAGAGGGAAAATGTGTCCGGGACGCCCTAAATCATTCGCTTTTGTATTCGAATCAGCTAGTGCACGCACCGTAATAGCGCGGTCAGCTGATGAAATTCCGGTTGAAGTTCCGTGTAAATAATCTACTGAAACCGTAAACCTCGTGCCGTGAAGTGCAGTGTTCGCAGGTACCATTGGATCAAGCTCAAGCTCAAGAGCTCTTTTGACTGTCATAGAAACGCATATAAGTCCTCGAGCTTCCATTGCCATAAAATTAATCATTTCAGGCGTGCAAAGCTCAGCTGCACAGATCACATCCCCTTCATTTTCACGGTCTTCATCATCGACGACAATGACGAGCTTACCTTCGGCTAAATCCGCTACTGCTTCTTTGATCGTATTGAAATTAACATTCATATTTATTTAGTAACTATTGTGGTTACTGCAATTTTTTCAAAACGTACTTGTGTATTTTCAGCAATTTGAACGGTAATAATATTGTCTTCAATATTCGTAATAGTACCGTGAATTCCGGATGAAGTGATTACTCTATCGCCCTTTTTCATTGATTCCAACATAGCTTTTGTCTCTTTTTGACGCTTTTGTTGGGGCCTGATCATCATAAAATAAAAGATTAATATTATGGCTGCAAAGGGGAGAATCGTGGAAAGCATGTTCTGAAGGGGATCTGGCTGGGCGGGAGCTTGTGCGAACACAAAAGCGAGTAAAGATGTCATAAGTAATTGTCCTAATTAATAAATAAACGTAAATTATTAAAATAAAAAAGGGCGATTAAAAGCCCTTAGCTGTGTAATTGTCTATAAAATTGCGCGCCCACTGACGGTATTGCCCTAAAAGTATTTTTTCGCGTGCAGTCTTCACTAACCATAAATAAAAAGCAAGGTTATGCTGAGTCGCGAGTTGAAGTCCCAAAATTTCTTTTGCCATAAACAAATGTCTCAAATATCCCAAGCTGAAATTTTGGCTAGCATACGAGTTCACTTCGCTATCAATCAGTTCATTGTTGAATTTATACTTTGCATTACGGATATTAATCTTACCCTTAGTTGTAAATAGTGTCCCATTGCGAGCATTTCGAGTCGGCATTACACAATCAAACATATCCACACCAAGACCAATCGCAGTTACGATGTTCTCCGGCGTTCCTACTCCCATCAAGTATCGAGGCTTATTCTTCGGCATGATTTCCGTCGAATGATTGACAATATCATACATGATTTCAGCTTCTTCTCCTACGGCAAGCCCGCCAATTGCATATCCGTCAAAATCCATTTCAACAATACGCGCCAGGCATTCTGTTCTCAAATCTTTATACACACTCCCTTGTCCAATCGCAAATAATATTTGCTCGTGACCATAGCGGGGAAGTGAAGTATCAAATGCTTCTTTATTCCTCATAGCCCACCTCAGTGTCAATTCCATTGAATTCTTGGCATATTCATACGTGCAAGGGTGAGGAGCACATTCATCGAGAGGCATGATAATATCCGAACCTATACATCTTTGAATTTCAATCACTCTCTCAGGTGTGAAAGTATGCTTGGAGCCATCCAAGTGCGAACTAAACAGCACCCCATTCTCAGTGATTTTCCTAAGCTCTTTTAGTGAAAATACTTGATAACCACCACTGTCGGTTAGGATTGGCTTGTCCCAATTCATAAACTTGTGCAAGCCGCCAAATTGCCCCAATACTTCCTCGCCGGGACGCAGATATAAATGATAAGTATTTCCCAAAATAACTTGAGCTCCAATCTCCGTAAGCTCTCTCTGTTCAATAGCTTTGACAGTACCTTGCGTGCCGACGGGCATGAAAATAGGTGTCTCAATTTCTCCATGATCTGTCTGTAGTACTCCCGCTCTAGCTTTTGTATCGGAATCGGTAGCTATAAGTTCGAATTTATTCATTATTGACAATTATTTAAATAATTTATGGTGTAATTTGGGCTACCTCTCTTCTGTCGGCGTTCTTCAATTGCCGTCGTAATTTTTTGAAGAATTTGTTATTTCCCAGAGAAATAAATACTTTAGAAAAAAATACAAAAATGCACTCACTGCTACCGCAAAGCCACGAATTACATCTAAAAATCCTAACTCGATCACATAACGTTTGATAAACCCAATAATAGGGTTTATAATTAAATTATACCAATGAGCTTTTCTACCTTTTCGATGATATTCTACAGCAGACAATTGTGCATAAGTAATTGTTTTTAGAAAATGATCTTCAATATTCTTATAGGTATAGTGAATTAAAAATCCTTGTAATGTTTCAACTTTAGCATCCACATAAAGATATTCATGAATATTATTTTTCCAAACAGGATTAGAACTTTTGTGGACGAGTCTTAGCTGTTCATCCGGCTGCCACGTATGTTCGAGTAATTTACCACAATAATACGTTTTACGTTTGAGTTTAAATGAATTGATTTCCCCTGAAATTGCATTAGAAATAGATTGAAGTAGTTCAGATGAAACGACTTCATCACAATCTAAAAATAAAATCCAATCATTAGCACACTTGTCAAGCGCTGATTGTTTTTGTTGTCCAAATCCTTTCCAATCCTCGATAAATACTTTGGCACCATACTGTTCTGCGATTTCACAAGTACTATCAATTGAATGTGAATCAACAACTATAATCTCAGATGCAATCCTTAGTATACTCTGCAATGTACGCCCAATATTTGCCTCTTCATTGAAAGAAATTAGAGCGACAGAGAGTGGGAGAGTGGGCATAAAATGATACTTTTGGAATTTGAAAAGGAGTAGATTATCCTAAAACTATCTTCTCAAGAGCAGTAGAATAAGCGACACGAAGCTCCTCAACTGTGGTCGAAATCGAACCAAATATATACTCACCACCAGTTACAAAACCAATTGGTTCCATTGGAACATTATGTGAAGCAAAGACTTCCATGAGTTTCAATAGATCGTTTGGGCGCACACTGACAAGAATTCTACTTTGCATTTCTCCAAATAAATCAGCCGTTGTGGCAGGGAAGGTGGTCGTAATTTGCGCTCCAAGCGAACCAGTCGCATTAATTGCTTTTTCAGCAAGTGCTATCGCAATTCCACCTTCAGCGCAGTCGTGTGCTGATTGAACAATTCTACTGCGAATGGCAGATAAGACTGCTTTTTGGAGACGAATTTCTGCATCAATATCAAATTCCGGTGCATCGCCAAGAATTTCACCGGTAAGTAATTTTACATATTCGGAGCCACCGAGATTTGGAGTGGATTGAGCGCCAATTAATACAATTGCATCGCCTTGATTTTTAAAGCCATTACCAACTGTTTTATTCACATCGTCAATAAGTCCGAGCATACCAATAGTCGGCGTGGGGAAGATCGCATGATTCCGCGATTGATTATGGAAGCTCACATTACCACCGGTCACCGGAGTGCCGAGCGCGCGGCATGCATCGCCCATTCCGCGTATAGCTTCTTTGAATTGATAATATACTTCAGGATCGTAGGGATTACCAAAGTTGAGACAGTTTGTAATCGCAACCGGTTCAGCACCGACACACACCACATTTCGCGCTGCTTCAGCGACGGCGATCATACCGCCACGATACGGATTGAGATATGCATAACGGCTATTACAATCGGTACACACGGCGAAACCTTTGCCCGGTAACTCTTTGATTCTCATAATAGCTGCGTCTGCTTTGCTATTCATGGTGTTTGTCCGGACTTGTGAGTCGTACTGTTCATAAATCCACTTTTTTGATGCCACCGTGGGCGAAGTCAATATTTTCCAGAACATATCAGCATCCGAGACGGAGCTTGTATCGTAGGTAGCATTCCGAACACTTGCGAAATACGCAGGTTCTTGCGATTCACGGACATACACCGGAGCATCGCCACCAAGCACAAGCGATTGTGCAGGCAATTCCACTACTTGTTGTCTATTTCTAAAGATGCGGATCAAACCGTCATCCGATACTTCGCCAATTTCTGTAATAGGCACATCCCATTTCTCACAAACAGCGCGTGCAATGTGTTCTTTGCCTTTTTCGACGACCGCGAGCATACGTTCCTGTGACTCGGAGAGCATAATTTCATACGCGCTCATGCCTTGTTCGCGCAGAGGTACGAGGTCGAGATTGATACGCATACCGGAGTTACCTTTAGCGCTCATTTCGCTGGTCGAACAGCATATTCCGGCAGCTCCCATGTCCTGCATACCAACAATACAGCCGGATGCAATGAGTTCAAGCGTGGCTTCAAGGAGTAATTTTTCGGCAAATGGGTCACCAACCTGCACTGTAGGGCGCATATCTTCAGTTTTTTCGTCGAATTCTCTCGAAGCAAGGAGGGAAGCGCCGTGGATACCGTCTTTACCGGTCGAACTCCCCAAAATCATCACCGGATTTCCGGCTCCGATTGCAATCGCCGATGCCGTTTCACCGACTTTAACGATACCGACAGCCATTGCATTCACGAGCGGATTGTCGGTGTAGCATTCGTCAAAATAGACTTCGCCGCCGACAGTAGGCACACCAAAGCAATTCCCGTAATGACCAATACCGTGTACGACACCTTTGAGTAAATACTTCGTTCGTTCATTATCTAAATTCCCGAATCTGAGAGAGTTAAGCGCAGCCACCGGACGCGCGCCCATCGTGAAAATATCCCGCAGAATTCCACCCACACCCGTCGCAGCACCCTGAAACGGCTCGACTGCCGACGGGTGATTGTGACTTTCAATCTTGAAGCAAATCGCATAGCCGTCGCCGATGTCGATGAGTCCGGCATTTTCCTCACCGGCTTCGACAAGCATACGACCGCCCGAACGTGGCAGGGTCTTAAGTTGAAGGATAGAATTTTTGTAAGAACAGTGCTCACTCCACATCACGGAATAAATTCCAAGCTCTGTATAAGTTGGTACACGGCCGAGAGTTTCGAGAATTTTGTCGTACTCGGCCGGGGTCAGCCCAAGTTCTTTCGCGGTTTCGTGGTTAACGGGAAGTTCAGAGTAGAGAGTTGGGGAGGGAAGATATTGTGTCTGCATCAGGTTAACATGTTATATATAAAGACAATACAAGATAAATATTAAAGTTTAAAGTTGGGTACATTTTATAAAATGACAAGCGATTTCGGTGGATGCATATTGCTGCAGAGTGTTGATGGGATATAATTGATAATCGATTCTATTCATTACTACCTAGAAAATAAATTGGATGGAGAGGAAGCATATTCTTATCATCATCAGTAAGCTTACTGTAGAATTCTTGCCATAAAGCTATAAAATTGTCTATATCAAGAAGTTTTATATGTCGATGACTCTCACGAGCTGATCTTTCTGATTCCGATGTAAAATAACCAGAAGTTACAAATAAGCCGATATCACCATCTTTATTTAGTAATCCCGTTAAACTTCGAATATCTTCAACCGGAACTGAGGCATCCGGTCTATGTTTGACTTGAACCTTCAAACGAGGCGATGTAGCACCGAGAGGATCATTGTAAGCAACTATATCAAGACCACCGTCTTTTCCTTTTGGAGAAATAAACGGTGTGTGATAATTCATTGCTCTTAATAATGCTGCAACCATGTCCTGAAATTCATAAGCATTTTTGCTTTTGATGTAATCTAATATTCCGCCAATTGCTTGTTCTTCTAATAGGTCTAGATTTGCTTTCTGAGTTTGTGTTTTATTTTTCTCAAGTTCGATAACTTCTTCAATATCATTAGGTTTAGTCTTATTGTCTCTGTTGTCAGCAGCCCAATGTCTGTATAATTTGGAAGCAGTTTCTAAGAGTTTAACTGGTCCTAAAGTGATCGCTTTCTCACCCTCTTCTGTTAAATACCATATTCCTTTGTTTTTTCTTAAAAACCCAGCTTTTATACAATCTATTGAATAAAAGTGGAGTATCGTTTCCCAACGAACTTTGCCGGTTTTCTCATAACTACCTTTTTCCCAATCAGTAAACTCAATAGTGTTTCTAATTTTATCAACTATTTGCTTCCCAGATAATTGTCCACCTGAGGCTTTTAGAATTTTAAAAGTTTCAAATATTGTTGTAGCAGCGATGCGTTTTGAAGGTGCTAATTTTTCAAGGGTTTTATCCATTTATTCTATGAGTGAGTTACAAGTTTTTTAAAATAATCTCTTGCATTTTGGGTATACTTCAAAAGCAGTTGCTTCATTTGATAAGCTCTCTGTGTTTTTCGTGTGCTATTAATATCTCTCGTATAATTGTATAGGCGAGTTTTATTTTAGAATTATCAGCTTTTTGCTTAGCATCTTCGGCTACTTCTTTCATTAACTCTGCTAATTGTATATCAGTTGGCTCTTCATAACCCATCAAAATCGCTTGTTTCAAGGTTGAGATAAGTCGTTAAAAATACTCGTTGTTTTGCATCTGAATTCTAGTAACTACTACCATCCTTACAAATAAGCTTCCAATTCCGAAGCACTCTCCAAGAGCACAGCACGTGCTTTGCTACCATCGAACGCGCCGACGATGCCGGCTGCTTCTAGTTCGTCCATCACGCGGGCTGCGCGGGAGTAGCCGATTTTGAGGCGGCGTTGGAGGAGCGAGACCGAACCCTGCTGATGCTGAATCACGATATTCGCCGCTTCTTCAAAGAGTACATCACGTCCATCACCACCATTAACATCACCTTTTCCGCTTTGTTTTTTATCGCTCACACTTGGAAGCATATACGGCATTGAATAGCCGACCTGATTGCCGATATGAGTACAAATCGCTTCGACTTCATCAGTACTGATAAAGGAATTCTGCACACGTATCGGTTTCGGCGAGCCGCCGGGCAGAAAGAGCATATCGCCATTGCCGAGTAATTGATCGGCACCACCCATGTCGAGGATCGTACGGGAGTCAATTTTGGATGCTACCTGATAGGCAAGACGAGCGGGGAAGTTGGCTTTAATAATACCGGTGATAACATTCACCGATGGTCTTTGAGTTGCTACAATGAGGTGAATTCCAATAGCGCGGGCAAGTTGAGCGAGACGTGTGATTGGTTCTTCGACGTCACGTCCTGCTGTCAGCATCAAGTCAGCAAGCTCATCGATTACGACGACGATATAGGGGAGTGGACGATGTACGTAATTCGTGGTTTCTTTATACTTACCTTCGGCTACTTTTTGATTATAATCGACAACGTTCCGTTGTCCGACCGAGGCGAGAACGTCGTAGCGGCGTTCCATCTCGGCAACGACCGATTTGAGCACAAGCACCGCGTTGGCAGGACTTGTGATAATCGTTTCATCCACATCAGGGGAGATTGCGAGAAAGTGTTTTTTGAGCAGACCATACAAGGCCATTTCCACTTTTTTCGGGTCAATGATTACAAATTTCAAGTCATGCGGGTGCATTTTGTAGAGCAGGGAAGCGATAAGGGTGTTAATACCAACAGACTTACCGGATCCGGTCGAACCAGCTATCAAAAGGTGTGGCATTTTGGCAAGATCCGTACAATAGACTTCGCCCGAGATGGTTTTGCCAAGCGCAAGCGGGAGTCGATTATTATTATCATGGAATTTCGGTGACTTAATAATACTACTGAAAAGCACGACTGAAGGATTATGATTTGGAATTTCAATACCCACCGTACCGCGACCGGGAATCGGTGCAATTATTCTAATCCCTTTCGCTTTGAGGGCAAGCGCAATATCATCCGACAGATTCTCAATTTGCGAGATTTTGATACCGGAGGCAGGAACAAATTCATACTGAGTAACGACAGGACCGGGTGTGACTGTCAAATTTTCGATGCTGATTTTAAAGGTTTCTAACTTTTCTTCTAATAGTCGGGCATTTTCTTTTAATTCTGCGTCGTCAACTGTAACCTCCTTTACATGTTGTTCAGTTAAGAGAGATAGCATTGGAGAAGTATATACTA
Source organism: Ignavibacteria bacterium (assembly GCA_016720145.1). Classification (GTDB taxonomy): domain Bacteria; phylum Bacteroidota; class Ignavibacteria; order Kapaibacteriales; family UBA961; genus JADJXV01. The sequence goes on from JADJXV010000001.1 coordinate 373,422, forward strand.
TTTCTTCGTCCAATACATTCACTTCCGGTACAATTTCAATGTCATCTTTTGAGGGCAATCGCTCTTCAACGGTAAGAGTGAGAGTCTTTTGAATTTCAGGAACATCTACTATAACCTTTTGATTGTCAATTACTTCATCAGCTTTCTGTTTAATTGCACTTGGCTGTGGTGGTAAGTCCAAATGTGTTGTCATCGGTTTGAAAGGTGCTCGTTCTGTTTCTTCATCATTATTAATAGCATGAGTTGATTTTTCTAGTGGTTGGTTGTGTGAAATATTCTCTTCCGGTCTTCGAATCTGTAACTCACGCTGATGTATAGGTGAATTAGTTGTCAAGTCCTTAGCAGATGTTTGCTCAGCGACACGACGAACAATTCGAGCAGGCTCATCATCTCGCAGGTCTGTAGTTGTGGAAGGTTGAGGAATTGTAGTATCAATTTGTTCAGTATCATTTTCAACTTTATCAGAGGATCGCCATGCTCTGTATTTTTCAATACCATGGGCAATGTAATCTTGTAACTTGCCATACAACAAGCGTAACTTCAGGTACAATTTATCCATATCAAGCCCGGTCCCCAACACTAATGTCACTAAAATCCCGACCGAAATCACGAGGAAAGATCCTATTTTTCCTATCAAATCAGAAAAAATGGCTGCAATAAACTGACCTACGGCACCGCTCCATTCACCGGGAAAAGTGGGAAGCCAGGAGACGAGTTGAAATGTACCCATTAAGCCGGCGAGGAGTGTTCCGAGAATTAATGCAGTTCCTGTAAGCTTTATAACTCGTGGAGGTATTGACTGCGTCACAAATAAATGTTTGGCCCATAAGCCAATGACAAAGGGAAGCGTAATTGCTGAAAATCCAATAGTATAATTATAGAGTAAATTTGAAATCACAGCTCCTACAAGTCCAAGCCAATTTTGAGTCGTATCGACTTTTGCTCTGATTGCATCATCCCCGCGAAAAATTCCCATAATATCATGAAAGGTAAGCTCTGCATTCGCTTCGTCTTTTGAAGTATAGGATATCAATGCAATTAACAAAAGTACCGAGAAAAGAAGCATTGTTATTGCAATGATTTTAATCTGTCTAGTGTTTTCAACCGGAGATTTAGCAGGTGGTTGCGATGATTTACTAGTTCTGGGTATCCGTTTGTTTTCAGAAGTTGTTGGTTGTGGATTGGTGCTGTTATCTGAGGAAGACGCATTTTTACCGAGTGGCTGAATCGTCGAACCACCACGTTTAATTACTATATTTTCCGGTTCAGTTGCCATAGTTTCTCCGTCAGGTTAATGTTGCCGAAATAATCGAATCACCACTTATCTTAGGCACCACTTCGAGTGAGTTTAAGTCAGCCGCACATTCGATATCATCAGAAAAGCCGAGTTCTCTTAAACTCTTACCGTGAGTAGTACTTTGCAGGAAACCAAGAAGATTATCCCTATAATTTGAAAATAAACTTTCTGATGCAACTGCAGAATCCGACAATTGTGCTGTAGGAATAAAGGAAGAAAGATACCCAACATAACCACCGGCACAACAAGCGTCTTCTAAGGAAAATGCACCACTGGATCCTGCACAAATAATCGTAATTTCACTATTGCTTTGCGAATGATTATCGGCAATATACTCAGACAATGCCTGTAAATTCATGAAAGAACCAATATATATACTGTCAGCAGCACGAACTAACTGTAAAGCATTGGTACCATTCGAAGTTGTAAAACTAATAATCTTTCCATTCACAATTTCAGGTGTGTATTCAAGAGGCGAATTTCCAATATCAAAGCCCGGCTGCTTGACACCTCGACGCTCACCACCGAGTAACCGAATCGAAGGAGGAAGTGCTTGGAATATCCCGGTCGCCTCTTCTACACTTGTTGAAGGAATTATCGCCTTCACACCACTCGAAAATGCTATACATATAGTCGTGCTCGCACGGAGAACGTCAATTACAATAGCCACGCGCTCGCCATTTTCAGAACTTTTGGGGAGTTCTGTTGGCGTAAGTAATACATTTATATACATTTAATTTTTTGCTGCAATTTGATGGAACAGCAAATTACGACGTAAAAATTTTAAGGGCAAATGATTTTTACATGTTATATAATTAATCGTTCGCAATGATAGTATATTTGTACTGAAATCGTATTGAGAATATCAAATATACTGCTCATAATTATTCTAAATCATCTCGTAATTTGAAGAATTGAATTGAGTAACTATAATACCTTGCAATAATAACTATACAAGATGTCACTCGACAAAATAATTGAAATTAAAGGATTAACGAAAAGATTCAAAGACATTACAGCTGTTGACAATCTCAATCTGAACGTATTTCAAGGTGATATTTTCGGGTTTCTCGGTCCAAATGGAGCCGGGAAAAGCACGACAATCAGAATGATACTGTCACTAATTACACCAACCTCCGGAACAATTCATTTATTTGGTAAGCCCCTCGGATCTCACCGTAAAGAAATCCTAAGTAATATAGGAGCAATAGTCGAAAAGCCGGACTTTTATCTCTATCTCACTGCTTATAAGAACCTCGAACTTCTTGGAAGAATTTCCGGTGTGGATATTTCGAAAAGAAGGATCATGGAAGTACTTGAAATTGTGCAACTTCATGAACGTGCCAACTATAAAGTCAAGACCTTTTCCTACGGAATGAAGCAGCGACTCGGAATAGCACAGGCATTAATACACAACCCCGATTTAATAATCCTCGATGAACCAACCAACGGACTCGATCCAAGTGGCGTGAAAGAAGTACGGGATTTAATTCTTTCGCTCAACCGAGACCATAACAAAACAATTTTTCTCTCCTCTCATATCCTGCCTGAGGTAGAAATTGTAGCTACTCGAATGGCGATTATCAACAAAGGGCGTACTGTCGTCGAAGGGGAAGTCCAAACACTTCTTAATTCTGGTAAGCTAATGGTAAAAATAGGTGTTGATAATTATCTTGATGCTGTGGAAGCAATGAAAATTTCTCATTGGAATACAAGTCTTGAGCCATCGGATGGTTTGCAAATTTGGCTATCCGTGCATCAGAAAGAGATATCGCAGATCAATCAATATTTAGTAGAGAAAGGGGTAGCTATCCATTCTATAACTTCTACACGTTCATTAGAAGACTATTTTCTCACGATTACCCAAGGAAATCTACAATGATTTTTAAATTAATTCGAATTGAACTCATAAAAATATTCAGTAAATGGAGATCATTTATTGGCTTTATAGCTGTTGGAGCCCTTATACCGATTATTCAAGTAGCACTTTATACTGAAGGTGATGAATATTTCAATCTTTTTACCCAGACCCTTCAACAGCAATTCGATTTTTCAGGGAATATGACCAATGGATATCTCATTGCCTTTGTCACACTTCAAAGCCTGTATGTCCATATCCCTCTTTTAATTGCGCTTGTGATAGGTGACCTCCTAGCAGGTGAAGCGACTGCCGGTACGTATCGACTGCTTCTTGTCCGTCCCATATCAAGATTACAAGTAGTTACATCCAAATTTCTAGCCGGACTGGTCTATACTAATCTACTTATTATCTGGATGGCACTACTCAGCTTAGGTTTAAGTGTATGGTTATTCGGTGAGGGTGAGCTTTTAATCGTTGGAGATTCACTGACTATATTAGGATCGAATGATATTCTTTGGCGTTTTTTATGGGCATATTGTTACGCGGCAGGAAGTATGGTTGCAATCGCTTCACTTGCTTTTATGTTCTCCGCACTTGTAGAAAATGCTATCGGACCAATTGCATCAACAATGGCAATCGTGATAGTTCTCACTATAATTTCAACCTTAAATGCACCGTTTATTGTAGCTATCAAACCTTATTTACTTACTACTCACCTCAATGGGTGGAAATTCTTCTTCGAGCAAACTCCAAACTGGAATAAAATTCTAACTTCTGCATCTGCACTTCTGAGCTATGTCATTGTATTCTATACGGCTGCACTCATTGTATTCAAACGAAAAGATATTCTTTCCTAATACCTAAATTTAACTCTGACACTTCTATAAGATTCTCACAAATCCTTGCAATTCTTATGAATTTCTCATGTCACCATCCGAGTTATAGTTTTACTTCTGCCGAATTAAAATCTGCTTGGCATCTTCTTTCACTGCTGCATTATAAAACTTCTTAAATTCTTCATATTCATTAGGTTCGATGAATGACTTTTTGTGGATAAAGGTGCGTTTTGCCTTTAAAACACTATCTACAAAACTATAAGTAATCGAATAGTCAGCAATGGAGGAAGTTAATAATTTAGGTTTTGGTACATCGAGAGGTTCGTAGCCGGCAGGTAGAGTAATCTGCATCTGTTCATAAGATGTATCAACGCTACTTCTGAATTTAAGAGCATACATTCGTTTTTCATAGCCGAATGCATCATCTGCACGCAAGTCATCACGCCATGGTAACTTTAACAATTTAAAATCACCCGCTTCTGTCAAATAATTTGGTATCTCACATGAATAAGCAAATTGTACTCTTGGTGCGAGATTTTCGAGATCTGATATTTCAAAAGTAGTTAGCTTTACGCTTGGATATTCCGAACTCAACTCGGATAACATGAGTTTTTCACGGTCAGATTGAGATTTGTTTCGATATCGAGCACGTAATCCTGCTGTAAGTACTCCACTGTAATCGGTTGCACAGGTTACAGTTGCTTTGTTATTTTCATCGAGAGAAACGAAGGTAGTTGATATCATATTGGGTGCTACAGATTGGACTCTCGGCAGTGTAATTGTAGAAGAATTTCCCGGTTTAATCACCAACGAAAATGCATCCCTGTCCATAGATGGAATAGACCCAACCGGATGATTATTCGCCGTCAAATCTAGAAAGGTAGGTGTTGATGTTCCATTTTCGACAGCCACAATGCAATGATTGAAATCAATAGAAGGAGGAATATTTCCGCGGCGCTCTTCATCTCCAGAATTCACGAGGACATAATTTGCTTTGATTCCTACCTCGCGAAGCATCGCAATACCCAACGTCGATACATCCTTACAATCACCAATTTTATTGACAAGGACATCGCGCGCTTTCTGTGGAATTAGTCCTGATTGTCGAAAGGAGACACTTGAATATCTGATATTCTCTGTGATATAATCGTAAATCGTTTTAATTTTTTCAGCATCTGATATAGAGCCGGGATTAGGTAATAATTCCTGTACTTTTTCTTTTATTTCATACGTTGTTTGAGCTTTTGTTTGAGCAAGCTCAGCATACCAATTAACAAGGTAATTCCAATCAGGAATTGAAGATATGCGCAGCATCTTTCCGATTTCATCTAAATTGGGCATGTCAGCTTCATACGCTATTTGTTCAAGATTCTCCATTTTCCATTCGAAGAGCTGACCTTCTGAGATCGTAGTAGTTTTGGGTTCGATCGTTAAATTCTGACCTTGGAAGGTAAAATCCATACCCTTTGGCACAAGCAAAGAATACTTTGCTTCCTTCACAGGGAAATATCGATTAAAATAAAATTCATCCCAGAAATGCTTGGCAAGTTTACCTGAATTGAAATTTCGTATATGCCATTTAATATAGATAAAGTCATTTTTTTCTAGAGACTTAAAGACGATGTGCCCTTTATCGACATCACCTCTTATCTCCGAACCGTCTGTTTTAATGGTGACTGCTTTTTCAATGATAAGATTTTGTGAATAGGAATTATACCCGACATAATACTCTTTAAATCTATCAATTCCTTTATCGTTAAATACTCGTATGAGGAGTTCTTCGGATGTCTCCGATGCACCTTGAGGATAAACGACACGATTTGTCTTGCAGAGGACGATCGATGAACTAGCTTCCGGATGCTGACTTGCAGTCGGAGAAGCTTTGATGACGCTATCGAGATTCGTTTCTCCAAAAACAGTAAAAATCGATTTTTTACCATCTAGTTCTCTGAGAATATCTCTGCTATCATAGTCTGTTGGTACGTATTGTAAGGCACTTGCATAAGAATTTTTGGCTTCATCAATTTTCTTGCTGCTGCGTTTGATATCACCTAATTTCGACCAATACAGCCCGCAAGAAGGACAAAATGTCAATGCTTTCTCGGCAGATTCTGCTGCTCGGTCATATTTCTGCATCGAATTAAAAACAGACGCCATTTGATAATGATAGCCGGGTGAAGAGGGAGCATATTCAAGCATTTTTTTATAGGTTTTCTCCCAATCTTCGAGCTTGGATGCTTCAAGATATGCTTTGGCTAAATTAGAAAGCCCGGTTTCATTGTAGTCAGATTGCAGGTATTTTTTAATAATCTCAATCGTACCGTCTTGTTTTCTTGTCGCCTGATAATCAATAACGCATGCTAAGTTAACGTATTTCCAATTAGTTGGGAATTTCGCATATCCATCTTTTGCTAACTGAATGACTTTTTCAGTGAGTCTTTTTTTAGAATACAAATCAAGACGTGAGGCATAAGAGATTTCAGATTCGGGTAACTGCTTTTCAATCTTAAGAAGTATCTCTTCTGCTTTATCAAAGTCTTCATTTTCAAGATGTTGCGCAAATTTATAGAGAAGCGCATCAATCAGGTCTTTATTGAGAGCCACCATTTTTTCATACGTCGTTATTAGTTCGTCGCGTTTTCGACCACGATTATATGCTTCTAGAAAGTACTTATAAATAATACCACAATTGGGTGACAACTTTTGTGCTTTGCGGAGTAATAATTCGGCTTCAATTGCTTGATCATTGCGTAAAAAACAATCAGCCAGCATGAGGTAATTTTCGATATGGGTGGGATTCTTCTCAATTTTATCTTTGAAAAATTCTTTTGCAAACAAAGGTACATGTTTTATAAATGAAGGTGTTACTTTAGAATAAGATTGTGCTGAATTTCTTGATTTGAGCCCCGGAACCGGCTCTCCATTTTGATCGGTGATACGAGCGAGAAAATTACAGCGCTCAATTTCAGAATATCCAACCTTTACAAGAAGGCGATTCCATCCTTCTTGCAATTCTGTCTCTACAATATAAGTATCAAAATCATTATTCGTTTCGAGGGAGTCACGGATAATTTCAACATCATTGAGGAATGTTTTTAGTGCGCCGGATGTACCTACCCGTACATGAACAGTTTGTTTTTTAGGAGAATAGACAAAGGTATTTGCGTAAAGGAACGTTTGGCGGTCACCGAAATACGCTTGAAAATCAAGCCACTTATCGAATTTAATTGAAGGAGGTATGAACCATTTAGCAGGTACATTATTCTTACCAACGTATTCAGCAGACATCGAAAATTCAGTTTCCGGAGGATAGACAGCGTTAAATCCACTTGCCGATATATTTTCAAAAGGCCCGATGATAGCCCATTGATCGAGAGAACTAATAGCTTCGAAATGCTTTTTGGATCGTTCAAGTTGTCCTTTTCGCTGGTATAGATTACCAAGTACTTCGTGTGACATTGCCTTCAGAACGCCGGTTTGATCTGCTTTTTGTGCATATTTTTCAAACACATCGATTACACCACTTGTGATATCGTATTGATTCGTGCTGATTTTAGATGTGTACCAACTGCTGTAAAAATATGGGGTTGCGTCAGGTTCCGAATTAAGAATATTTCTGAATACTGCCCATGCTTCCTTGTCTCGGTGTTGTAATTCATAGAAATAGGCAAGTCCAATATAAGCACGAGAATTCTTTGGATCTGCCTTAATTGCGGAAAGAAATTTTTGCTCGACGGTCGAATTGTCATTTATCTCCCATGCTTTCCATGCTTCATCTATGAGCGATGAAGATTGTGAGAAAAGTGGAAGGGTATTTACTAAAAGTGTTAACAGAGCAATGTAAATATTTGGTCTTTTCATAGTTGTATCTAAAAGTTATTTATTCTTTATATTCCAGAGGGTTATACTGCATTGATGTTATGAAATATGATCGTGAATATGTACGCCTAACCATAACCTACATCACTTCGAGCATTTTTAAAGCAAAGCATTGTTGAAATGCAATTTCTTTGAGGTAATCAAATCGTCCTGATGCTCCGAAATGACCGGACTCCATTTGAGTTTTTAGTATAATCGTATTTGAATCCGTTCTCGTTGAACGAATCTTGGCAATCCATTTTGCCGGCTCCCAGTACGATACTCGAGGGTCACTAAGTCCTGCAAGAGCAAGAATATGAGGATATTCTTGAGAAACGATATTTTCATAAGGAGAGTAGGAAAGCATATAATCAAAATACTGCTTTTCATTAGGATTTCCCCATTCTTCGTATTCGCCGACCGTAAGTGGAAGAGTAGCATCAAGCATAGTATTCATCATATCTACAAAAGGTACACCTGCGATGACTACTTTAAAGAGGTCAGGTCGCATATTGGTGATTGCCCCCATGAGTAACCCACCGGCGCTTCTCCCTTCGGCAGCAATAAGCTTCGGTGAAGTATAGCTGTTTGAAATCAAATACTCAGCACATGTGATAAAATCATTGAATGAGTTTTTCTTATTCAGCATTTTACCGGTATCATGCCACTGTTCACCCATTTCACCACCACCACGTACATGCGCCACAGCATAAATCACCCCTCGATCGATAAGATTAAAACGGGAAGAGGAGAAATAATCACTCATCGACATACCATAAGAACCGTAACCATAAAGATAGAGAGGATTCTTTCCATCTAGTACAGTATCTTTTTTCATTACAATGGTTAACGGAATTTCTACTCCATCATGCGATTGTACAAAAACTCGCTCGAGAATATAATTGTCAGGGTTAAATCCTGGAATTTCTGTTTGCTTGCGCAGAGAGACTTCCCCGGTGGTAAAGTCATAATCTAAGACAGAATTCGGAGTAATTGGCGAACTGTAATTAAATCTCACAAAGCTTGCAGCCGGCATGAAATTCCGTCCTTGCGAAAGGGAATAGGTCACTTCATGAAATGGGATATAACGAATATCATTCGAAGTCAAATTCTGCACTCTTAAATGTTCGATACCTTTCGTAACCTCTAATGCAACGATATGATTATCAAATACTTCCATACCAAGTAGCTTTGTCTCCGGCCGATGTGAAATTAATTCAACTTGGTTATCGGGTGAATAATTACTGATAGGTGCTACTAACAGCTTGAAATTCTTCGCATTTTGGTTGGTATGAATATAAAAATTATTGTTGGCAGCATCGATTGAGTATTCAATTTCATGGATGCGTGGCGCAAACATTGTAAGTGAATCGCAGGCTTCATTAGCTTTAGCAAAGTAGCATTCTGATGTAGTCGCGCTGCCAATTGAAGCAAATATCATTGTATCGTCTTTGGATTTGTCAATCGAAATTGCATACGCTTCATCTTTTTCATGTAATAAGAGAACATCTTCAGTTTGAAGTGTGCCGAGAGTATGACGGAATACCTTGTAACATCGAAAGCTTTCATCAAGTTCTATATAAAGAAAAGACTTATTGTCATTGAGCCACACGACTGAACCATCAGTATCGATCAGCAAATCAATATGAAGATCACCGCTCGATAATTCTTTGACAACAATTGTAAAATATTCTGAACCGGTCAGATCGTAAGAATAGGCAAGAAGTGAATGGTCTGGACTGATTTTGAGGGTACCAAGAGTAAAAAAAGGATGGCTTTCGGCAAGTATGTTTACATCAAGAATAATTTCTTCGGGAGCATTAAGTGACAAAAATTTTCGACAATATATTGAGTATTGCTTGCCAACTTCGGTACGGGAATAATAAAAATAATCACCCATCACATCAGGGTAAGTCTCGTCTGTTTCTTTAATTCGTGAGCGCATTTCGGAATAGAGCTTCTCTTGCAAGTCTTTGGTTGGACTCATGATAGACTCAGTGTAAGCGTTCTCGAGTAGTAAATCATCAATCACCTCGGGCTTTTCTTTGCCGCGAAGCCATGAATGGTTATCAATTAGAGTAATACCATGAATAGTGGTGGCGAGGGGAATTTTGGCAGCTATAGGGAGGTTGTATAGGTTGGGACATAATAATAAATAAGTGTTCTATAATTTAGTGTCTAAAGCGCGCGACTAACACGATTGTAGGGTTAAATGATTGTGCTGAAATGCTTATTTTAGATCGGGGAAATAACTTAAAAAACACATATTTCCTGACAAACAGCCTTTTTTTACTCTTACGCCGTATAATAACATGATATGAGCAAACATTGTCTGTTCATTACCATCAACATTGAAATATTTTGATGTCAATTTTCCGGCTTTAATATCCTTTATTAACTTTGCTATCTTTAAAGGTTTACTATACTTTTCTAACTCATCTTTGGTATATTCTGGTTTAGGAATTAATCGTAAAGCACTATCAGCTGAAAACGTAAGGTAAAGATTCGGTAAGTTTTTGCAATCTATACGATAGTTCCAATCAGTATGTTCATAACATAACGCAACAAACAGAGCATTAGAATTCATACAGATTTCGTTGGTATCTATCGCAGTACCATTTAAGACTTTAATGACATTAACGACTACATAATCTGGTGCAGTACTAAATTCACTTAATACTGTGCACATCATTTTAACTAATTTTTTTTCGCTGGCTTTGGTTTGAGAAAAAGCAATGTTAATAGATACAATATATGTAGTTATAACAAATATTAACTTAAACATTTAATACCTTTTTAAAGAAATTCTTTGTAGTATTAATTTGATTCCTTGACTTTTACCCCAAATTTTCAAGCTGCTCGAGCAAATCTGTCCATATTGCCATTGCTTTATCTAGTTCGCCTCTTTTTGCTTGATACTGTTGAGTGACAAATGACGATTCTTTTTGATGAGTATAGAAGTCAGTTGCACTCATTTTCTTTTCAAATTCAGCGACGGCAGCTTCGATAGTTGCTATTCTTGACTCTGCATCCACTATACTTTTTTCGATGGCACGCTTTTCTTTATCTCTTCGTTTTTGGTCATCTCTGTCGTATTCATTGGGCTTGATAACCTGTTTTACTTCAACCTTAGGTGGGTTGTTTCGTGCATCTCGTTTTATTTCTAATTCTCGTAAAGAATCAATTTGACGTTCTTTCAAGAAGTCATAGACATCACCCGAATATTCTTTGATTTTACCCCCTTTAAATTCAACCACTTTATTGGATAATCCCTGCAAGAAATCTCTATCATGAGATACAACTATCATTGCACCATCATAATCCATAAGTGATTGTTTTAAGACATCTTTCGCCCTCATATCCAAGTGATTGGTAGGCTCATCCAATACTAGAAAATTGATTGGCTCGAGTAATAATTTTGCGAGTGCTAATCGTGACTTTTCACCACCGGAGAGCACTTTTACTTTCTTAAACACAGCATCTTCACTGAATAAAAAAGCACCAAGAAGATTGCGAATTCTTGTTCTCATCTCACCGGTAGCTGCATGATCAATAATTTCAAATACTGTCGCATTACCGTCCAAGCTTTCTGCTTGATGTTATGCGTAATAACCAATTTTTACATTATGACCGAGCTTGAGCTGACCTGCCTGATATTCTTCAAGTCCGACTAAGATCTTGGAAAACGTCGTCTTACCTTCGCCGTTTTTACCTACAAATGCTACTCTGTCACCACGTTCGAGTCCAAAGTCAAGTCCATTTAAAATCACTTTATCGCCATAAGATTTGACTAAGTGTTCAGTCTCGACTACTACCGAACCCGACCGTGGAGCCGGTGGAAATCGAAAACGAATCGCGGACAAATCTTCTTCTTCGAGCTCAATACGATCTATTTTATCGAGTGCTTTTACTCTGGATTGTACACGGGAAGCAAGGTTCGCTTTCGAACGAAACCGTTCTATAAATGCTTCGGTTTTAGCAATTTCCCGTTGTTGATTGGTGTAAGCTGACAAATTCTGATCACGTCTTTCCTGTCTGAGCACAAGATAGCGTGAGTAAGAAGTAGGATAGTCTTCGATATTTCCATTGGTAATTTCAATAGTTCGATTAGTGACCGTATCGAGAAAAATTCTATCGTGAGACACGAGCACGACTGAACCCTCATACGTCTTCAAATACTCTTCAAGCCATTGAATTGATTCGATATCCAAGTGGTTAGTCGGCTCGTCAAGCAGGATACAATCCGGCTTGCGAAGGAGGATTTTGGCGAGCTCGATACGCATTTGCCATCCGCCGGAGAATTCATCGACGAGGCGAGAAAGGTCATTTTCGACAAATCCAAGTCCGGTGAGAATTCGTTGAATATCACCTTCCATAGTGTAGCCACCATGAAATTCAAAGTATTCATTCGCTTCACCAAGCTTGTGGAGCAAATCACTGTAAGCATCTGATTCGTAATCGGTTCGAGTGCCAAGCTGATCGGAATAATCATGGATTTTACGTTCGAGTTCGACGAGCTCTGCGAGTGCAGTTTTGGTCTCTTCATAGACCGTTTTACCAAGACGAGCTTCGATATCTTGCGATAGATAGCCAACGAGAAAATTATTGGGCTGTGATACGACGCCGGTTTCGGGTTCTTGTTCACGAGCAAGTATTTTGAGAAGCGTAGATTTACCGGCACCATTTTTACCAACAAGACCAATTCGGTCACGAGTGCCGATAGTAAATGAAATATCATCAAAGAGATAATGACCGCCGAAATGAACAGAAAGATGGGAAATTGCTAACATGAGGAATAATAAAGTGTAGGAATGTCAATGTAAATATGAGGAGATAAATGTAAATATCTATTTAATTTCTAAGCTTGTTGCTACAAACACAGGCACTCGTTGATCACCAAGCAATGCCGTAGTTTCTGCTTCACTTTTTCCGGCATTTTCAGAATACTCGCGGGCATCAGCTTCGCTGGTAAGCTGTTCAGAAACAATACCTTCGAGTATTATTTGTTTTGATCCCAAATCCATCGGGGCCGCAAAATCTTTGTTTTAATCGTTACACGTAGCTTTTCTTTACCATCGGTCACGATCAGCCAGCAACCTTCGCTTTGACATACGCGGTAGCATTCACCTTCTACTCTAAGTACACGGTCGAAATTAGCAGGCTTTGTCGCTTCTGTAACTGTTAGTGTTTTATCAGAATTAACAGTAAAAGGAACACCGAATATTTTATTATCTTTCGAGCATGACAGCAAAGTTATCAACGAGAAAGATACTATCAATGATTGTAACTTAAATTGACGCATAGTAAAGTAAAAAGCCCAACGTGAAGTCGGGCGGGTTTCTCGGAATGTAGGTCTTATGCAGAGCCGTTACTGCGGCTATTGACTCAGAACTTGTTTATTCGAATAGCGGTTGGATATTTTCCGCGTGCAAAAATACAAATATTGTGCTAAATTAGCGGTGATTTATTTGAGTGTACTTCTTTGTACAACGTGCTAACCTATTGTATTTGAAATACGTTGATTAATTGAGAAGGTAATAAATCATGCTCCTGAAGTTGAGATATTATAGCCCTATGTAATCGATGAATTGTAGACATTGCGAACACTTCCAATTTGATATGTTATGGGAGTACAAGTTCAGCCTGATTTGGCGATTTTTGGAAAGAATTCATACAATTATACCATAACTCACGTAACAATATGAAAATAGTAAAATTATATACGGTCATCATTTGCTTGCTTCTGTCGTCATGCTCGATTGAAGAACCGGAGGGAACCGTAGAGATCACAGATATAGTAATTGGTACAGGGGCTGAGGCAACCAATGGTAAAACCATTACGGTGCATTATGTTGGTACACTTACTAATGGCTCTAAATTTGACTCCTCTCGCGACCGACTAACGCCTTATACATTTGTTTTAGGTGCTAGACAAGTAATCCAAGGGTGGGAAGAAGGAATCCCTGGGATGAAAGTAGGCGGCAAACGTAAGCTTGTCATATCTCCTGCATTTGGATATGGCAGCAGAGCACAATCGGGAATTCCAGCAAATTCTACTCTAATTTTTGAAGTTGAACTGCTCAGTGTTAAATAATTATTACAGTTACTATGGCTTATTCAATCCTCCTTGCCGAACCTCAGTCTGTCAATAATCTCTATCCTTTCTCCTTGCTTCATTGCGCCTGGGAGGTGCGATGCGGTGCATTAAAATTATACGAAAAATTTGAAAAACGATTCCCTAATAACCCATTATATTATATGGGGCGTACAGCTCATTTGGCCTCTTTTGTTTCAAGGCACAAGCCACCGATGCAAGAGTATCTCACCGGAAATATACTCATCGTGAATGCAACACTTTTACTTACATCTGAAGTTCAGAAAAATATCGAATTGAACATCAGTGAGTCACCTGAAATTCCAGTTGTATTCACTTCAAATGATATCCCTTTCGCTTATTATTTACCGGAAAATGATTATACATTTCAACCGGCATCGAGTTATTTCGAAGCTTTTACCGAACATCCACTACTAAACTCTTCTCAAACAATTGAAGTAAATGCGCTATTAATTAATTATCTCTGGAATGCTTTAGAATACAATGGAATAGCCATAGTTGACGATGCACCACTTTTCAAGGAATTCGAACCGATGAAAAGCAGTCCTCAGGCAGGTGTGTACGTCGAGAATCCGGATGGAATGAGAGCCGCTGAAAACTGTTCAATTTCTCCGGGTGTCGTACTTGATGCCACAGATGGTCCAATTATACTTGGTAATAATGTTCGGATCATGGCTCAGTCAACAATCGTAGGTCCTTGCTATATAGGAGATAATTCTATCGTTAAAATTGGTGCTAAAATTTACCAGAACAGTAGTATCGGTGAGTGTGTGTAAAGTCGGTGGGGAAGTTGAAAATTCAATCATTCATGCTTACTCAAACAAGCAACACGACGGTTTTCTTGGGCATTCCTACATCGGTGAATGGGTGAATCTTGGAGCCGATACTAATACGTCCGATTTGAAAAATACGTATGGACTCATCAGTGTAATCATTCAAGGAAAAAAGGTAGAAACAGGGAACATGTATCTCGGATTATTGTGCGGCGATCATACAAAATGTGGGATTAATTCTATGTTTTCGACCGGTACAGTTGTTGGTATTTTTGCTAATATTTTTGGAGCAGGATTCCACCCAACTGTCATTGATTCATTTAGTTGGGGTGACAATAGAACACAATATAAGATTGATAAAGCAATAGAAGTAGCTGAGACCGTCATGAAGCGCCGTCATCGAACACCAACTACCGAAGAAATAGCGCTGTGGAAAACAGTTTTTAGCACAATTTCCTGAAATTTCGTAAATTGCAAATTATCTACTAACAAATTCAGTATTCATTTATTCCGTAAGGATTTATATCATGAAAAAACATACAATATGGATGTCGATTGCCGGCATTCTTTTAACAGCTTCTTTTCAGTCCACTACAGCAAGTGAGACGACCAAAGTTCAGTCGAATACGCCGTCTAAGGGAATTAGAAATTCCAATATTTCAAAAACTACGAATAGTGGAGAAATTCCAAAATACTTCAACCAATCTCCACATTAACGACAGATATTACAAAATTGCATCTGGTGCAACCTGCTCCCAATCCACCGGTTATGGTGATGCCTGATAATACTACAATAGTTAAACCCGCCTCGAACCCACCGGTGATGGTGATGCCGGAAATGTATAACAAAAATAAAAGTGAGAAAACTCTCGCTCCTACTGCTACACTTTATTCACACGGAGATCCCACCCCCATCGAACAAGTATTACTTGAATATATCAATCGTGCGAGAGCCAACCCTAAAGACGAGGGCATTCGTATTTACAACACAACAGATCCTTATATTTTAAGTAATGCAAGTCGATGTGGTGTAAACATGAAGACCGTACGTGATGAATTTGCAACGTATCCTGTAAAACCTCCAATTGCTTTTAATAAGAATATAATTACTGCTGCTCGATTACATTCAGACTGGATGGTTGAAACTGGAATCATGGATCATGTGGGGAGGAATGGTAGCACTTTTTCTCAGAGAATGGTAGCAGCCGGATATACCAGTACAGGTGCTTCAGGAGAAAATATCTTTAAAGACGCTAGAGATCCTTGGTTCTCACATCTTGGCTTTCAAATAGATTGGTGCAACCCTGATCTTGGTCATCGTCAGAATATCATGAATTTTAGTGGTGGAGCATACAAAGAAATGGGAATTGGAGTGACGCCACATTCAGGCATGATTGCAGTTACGCATGACTTCGGTAGTCAGTTGAATTCTTTCATTTGTGGTGTAGTGTATAAAGATAATAATAACAACAACTTCTATGATATTGGCGAGGGTCTTTCGGGTGTTACTATCACAGCTTCCAAGGGTAATTATTATGCTGTAAGTTCCACTTCCGGTGGATATGCAATTCCCGTTGAACCCGGAACAACAGGCTCCGTTACTATTGAAGCTAAAGGCGGAGCACTTGGCTCGACAGTCGTTAAGAATGCAGTCCTCTCAGGTCAAAATGTGAAAGTAGATTTCACATCTCCTCTCCCAGGTCAAGTCTCACTCGAGTATCCAGGTTTATCAGCAGTACTCACACAAAAAGCTGTGACGTTTAAATGGTTCAAGAGTCCTGGAAATGTGTCGGATATTGGTTCGAACTTTCCGATAATGAAGACTTTACGAATCCTTTAGTTTCTGACCAAACATTGACTGACACTAGCATTAATGTTCCGAACTTGAAAAACGGCACCATGTACTACTGGCGCGTAAAAGCTCAAACCGGTGCAGGTTGGGGAGATTTTTCCTTCGTTAATGACTTTTCGATCGGAATTGTGCCAGATAAAGTGGAAATAACTTCTGAGAATATTACAGTAATTAACAAAGACACCTATACTATTACATGGAAAAAAGGTGATTCTACAGTAACTAGATATCTCGTTCAATTGGCAACCGATGATTATTTCATTGAGGGCTATATGAATGTAAATGATTCATTTGTCGTAAATACTAGTTATACTTTTACTAATATAAGCTATGATTCATCATATTATTATCGCGTTGCTGCCATGAATGATGCGATGTGGAGTGAGTTTTCAGAGCAACGTCAATTTAGCAGAGTGCAATTACCCGATCAAGCTAAGCCCGTTTATCCTGTCGATAAATTCGTAACGAAAAACCCGGGAGTACGATTTGGCTGGATGGCAGATCCTGACCCTGATGCCTATTATTCGTTAGAAATTGCCAAAGATTCTGCAATGGTACAAAATATATTTATCGATGCGACAATAATTGACACTTTTAAAATGGTATCGGTACTCCAAAGAGGGAATACATATTACTGGCGTGTGAGAGTTAGCAATATCAATGGTTGGGGTGAGTACAGCCCAATTCGAACACTTGAAATTCAAAATCCAGGTGGGGTTCATGAAGATTACATCGCGCAAATGGTTCATCTTACCGCTAGTCCGAATCCTGCTTCCGGTGATGTAACAATTTCGTTCGATTTACCAACATCGCAAAAAGCATCACTTTCTATACTCAATCCTCTAGGACAAACTATAGCTACACTCGTCGACGGATTCCAAAATAGTGGTAATCAAGCCTATATCTGGAACGCAAGCGATAATGCACAAGGTGTTTATTATTATCAACTTAGATTTGGTAATTCAGTGCTGACGTATCCGATTGTTCTTGTGAAATAATCAGATAAATTCGATAACAAAAGGGCGATTTTCCAGATGGAAAATCGCCCTTTTTTATGACAACAAATTAGTTATTCCTACACTTCCAAATACGTATATCCATACAATCCTGACCTATAAATTGTCAGGAATTCCTTACCTTCAAGAACAGAAATTTTACCTTCTTTTACAGAATTACTCACCCATGTTTCCATCGTTCTTACTAACTTCTTCGCGCTGAATTGTACATAATCTAGAACATCAGCAACTGTCTCACCATCAAGGATTTGCTGTATTCGTATCCGTCGCCATCGGTGATGACGTGTACAGCATTTGTATCGCCAAAGAGATTGTGCAAGTCTCCTAAAATCTCTTGATAAGCGCCAACTAAGAACACAGCTAAATAATACGGTTCGCCTTCTTTTAAGTCGTGAACAGGAATGTACGGTATAAAGTCCCGTGGACCGACAAATCTGTCAATCTTCCCATCTGAATCACAGGTTATATCTTGTAAAGTTGCCTCTCGCATTGGCTTTTCGCTCAATCGATGAATCGGCATAATAGGGAAGAGCTGATCGATTGCCCATGAATCCGGTAATGATTGGAAAAGCGAGAAATTACAGAAGTACTTGTCAGCAAGCATCTTAGGTAATGCGCGGAGTTCTTCAGGGGGATGCTTCATCTCCGCTGTCAACCTCCTGACTTCACCGGCAATTGTCCAGTACAAACTCTCAACTTGCGCTCTGATAGTCAGATTCAACAAACCCAAGCTGAATAAATCTAGCGCTTCTTCTCGCATTTGCTGTGCATCATGCCAGGACTCAATCATACTTCTACTTGAAAGTTCAAGGAGGATTTTCTTGAGTTCACGGGGAATATCATGGTCGTCGACTTTGATTTTCCGTTCTTCTTCATTCAGATTTGGCGGTGTCGATGTCTCGAGTACATTAAACACCAGCACCGAGTGATGTGCAGTGCGCGCGACCGGATTCAGTAATAAGGTGTGGATGAGGGAGATTGTTTTTGTCAGCGGCGTCCTTGAGCGTGTAAATAGCATCATTGGCATACTCTTGAATCGAATAATTGATACTGTTATTCGCGCTTGAACGTGAACCGTCATAATCGACTCCTAAACCTCCGCCAATATCCACAAATTCAATAGAACAACCTAGTTGCTGAATTTGAATGTAGAATTGAGCCACTTCACGGAGACCGGATTTAATCTTACGTATATTCGTAATCTGACTTCCAAGATGAAAGTGGATGAGCTTAATACATTCAAGAATATCAGCATCACGAGCGTAGGTAATTGCTTCCAATAGTTCGCTCGCTGTTAGTCCGAATTTACTTTGATCTCCACCGGATTCCTCCCATTTACCACTTCCTGAGGCAGCGAGTTTGATGCGAATTCCAATATTAGGACGTACATTGACTCGCTCTGCGACAGACTTAATAAGCTTGAGTTCGTTGAGCTTTTCAACAACGATAAAAATACGCTTACCCATCTTTTGAGCTAGAAGGGCTAGCTCGATAAACTCTTCATCTTTATAGCCATTACAGATGATAAGCGCGTCGGGATTGTCCATAATTGCAAGAACTGCATGAAGCTCTGGCTTGGAACCTGCCTCAAGACCAATGTGGAATTTCTTGCCATGGCGAACGATTTCTTCAACCACCGGACGCTGTTGATTGACCTTGATAGGATAGACATTATAGTAATTACCCTTATAGTCATATTCCTTCGAAGCAATATTAAAGCATCCTGATATTTTTTCAATTCGATTATCCAAAATATCAGGGAAACGCAAAAGAACAGGCAGAGCTACATCACGTAACATCAAATCCTCTACAAGTTCCTTGAGGTCTATTGCAGGACCCTTGGACTTGCGCGGACTCACCGTCACATTGCCTTTGTCGTTGATTCCAAAGTAGTTAATTCCCCATCCATTGACATTGTATAATTCAGCAGCATCTTCTGTTCGCCATTTTCTCATCAATTTTTCTTTCTGTTTATTATGGTATTTGTACTCTATTTATTCAGGATAATTCTTTCAGTCTGTCACCCTGAACTTGTTTCAGGGTCTCCGTGGCTGTGCCGTAGTGCTTGTGTCTCATACTTGAGATAATGCTGAAATAAGTTCAGTATGACATCGGCCACACATTGTTTTCTTAAGTTTGTCACCCTGAACTTGTTTCAGAGTCTCCGTGGCTGTGCCGTCGTGCTTGTGTCTCATACTTGCGGAGATGCTGAAACAAGTTCAGCATGACAGCGACCACATTTAAATTGCACTATTTATGCCGCCACAAAATGGTCAAAGAACCTAAATTACTTCTCCACCGCACGCAAAGCAATTCCCAAATTTCTCAATTGCTCATCAACCACCTCCGATGGACATCCATCCATCAGCGAAAGCGCGCTTGTCGTTTTGGGGAAAGCGATCACTTCACGGATATTATCTGTACCTGCAAGTAACATCGCAAGTCTATCTAATCCAAAAGCAATTCCGCCATGCGGAGGTGCGCCGAACTTCAGAGCAGTCAGTAAAAATCCGAATTTCTGTTCTGCTTCTTCCTTCGTAAGTCCAATCAAATCAAACATTCTCTGTTGCACGGAATTCTGATGAATTCTAATACTTCCGCCTGCGGCTTCATAACCGTTGATAACTAAATCATGAGTCTGAGCTCTCGCTTTTTCAGGTGCAGAATCGAGCAAATGGACGTCATCTGCCATTGGCGCCGTGAATGGATGATGCCTCGCTATATATCGATTCTCCTCTTCAGAATACTCGAGAAGAGGGAATTCCACCACCCAATGGAAGGAAAATGTACCCTTCACACTCTCCAAAATACTTGTTCTGCGAGCGACTTCCGTGCGTAAAGCTCCGAGAATAGTAAAACAACGTTCCCACTCATCGACTGCGATTAACAGCAAGTCGCCATCAACTGCGTTCGATGCTGATTTAATAGAAGCTATCTCATCTTCTGTCAAGAACTTCGCAATAGGAGAATTCACCGCGCCATCGGTAAACTTCATCCAAGCGAGCCCGCCGGCACCGTATTTTTTAGCGTATTCTGTCAGTTCATCGAGTTGTTTTCGGGAGAAATCAGCGCATCCTTTGGCATTAAGTAAAGCAACTGTACCGTCTTTTTTGGCAAGGGCATTGGAAAAAACAGTAAAGCCGGAATTCTTTACAATTTCTGTGATTTCAGTAAGCTCAAGACCATACCGCAAGTCCGGCTTGTCACTCCCATAACGTGTCATACATTCATGAAATGTCATACGTTTGAATGGAGTTGCCACTTCATATCCTAAAATTTCTTTCCATGCTTTGGCTGTGAAATTCTCGGCAAGAGTGAGAATATCATCTTGTTCGATAAACGACATTTCAACGTCAATTTGGGTGAATTCCGGTTGGCGATCTGCGCGTAAATCTTCATCTCTAAAACACTTAACAATCTGCATATACCGATCAAAACCGCTCATCATGAGAATTTGTTTATAGAGCTGTGGAGACTGTGGCAAAGCATAAAAATTACCCTTATGCACGCGGCTCGGCACGAGATAATCTCTCGCTCCTTCGGGAGTAGATTTGGTAAGAATCGGTGTCTCGAATTCAAGAAAATTATTTTGTGCAAAGTATTGATGCGTAATCTGATAGAGCTGATTGCGCATGATGAATTTCTTTTGCAATTCCGGGCGTCGCATATCGAGGTAACGGTAGGTGAGGCGGAGTTCTTCGTTGGCTTGGGTGTCCGTTGAAATTTCAAACGGCGGTACTTCCGATCGATTAATAATTTCAAAATCTTCGACTAATACTTCTATAAGTCCGGTTGGAATATTCTTATTTGGATTCTCACGTTCACGCACGGTTCCGGCAATCCATACCACAAATTCCGAACGTATTTCTTTTGCTTTTTCAGCAAGTTCAGGAGAGACATCCGGCAAGATGACAGCTTGTGTAATTCCATACCTGTCACGGACATCGATAAACATCAATCCACCCATATTCCTGTGCGAATTCACCCATCCATTGAGCACAATTTTCTCTCCCGAATTCTCGATTCGAAGCTCACCATTCGTATGCGTTCTTTTCCTAAAAATCATTGCTTATATCCGCTATGTTGTTTGTAAAAAGTCATTTTTCATCGTTTTTACCGTAATTTTACGGCTCTTGAAACGGCAATAAACAAAATTTCGAGCAACTATCAAACATACTTCTTAAAAAACATGCTAAAGTGCTATTATTATTTCGTTAATTCTATTATTCCCTCAGCTAAATTCCTCACCTCATCTTGCGGTCACCCTTGCCGTCCAAGCGTTTATGGAGTTTTCTTACTTTCATTTGCTTTATTCATTGCAGGATGTTCAGATGATGGCTGGTCAGACAAAAAAGAGAATTTTACGCAAACGTATATGGAAATTCTCATCACCCGCGAACAAATTCAAGACAGCACAAAAGCAAATACTGAAGTAGCTAAAGTAATGGCAAGTCATGGTTACGATCAGCAGAGTTTTGGTGAACAGTTTATGGAGTATTCGCGCACGCCGGAAGTATTGAAAGCGATTATGGATTCGGCGCAGAAACGTGCTCAACGTGAATTGAAACGGTAGAAGCGAATAATTTCTGGAGAACAATTCCACGCACATTCTTCGCAGGGTTACCGCATCTAAACGCAGTGCTATAATTCGATACTCAAAAAGCCCTATAAGGGCGAAATAGTAATAGAAAATGCTTCCAAAAACCCTAAAAAGCTCCATCGGAGCGATATAGTAGTTGATGAGTGGAAGAGTATGTCGCTCCACTGGAGCTTTATTACCTTGCGCTATTATGTACTACTACTAAGATTTCGCTCCTAACGGAGCTATTCACATGGTCGTAAATTTTAATACGGAATCCCACATTCTTCTCTACAACAAGATTTTTCCCTAAATTGCAGCTCGATAGATTAATCAGTCAAATTCTTCCTCAACGAATTCAACAGCGCATACATGGTAAGGTTACGATACCCCGTCTATCGTCAGTATGATTCCAAAGATTGTGGACCTACTTGTGTGCGAATGATTGCCAAGTATTACGGCAAATCCTACCAACTCCAAACACTCCGAGACCGAAGCTACATTTCACGCGAAGGTGTCACCCTGCGCGGTATCAGCGATGCTGCCGAATCAATTGGATTCAAAACCCGCGCAGGAAGAGTCAATTTTGATCAATTAAAGGAAATTCCGCTCCCGTGTATTCTCCATTGGCGGCAGAATCATTTTGTTGTATTGTATAAAGTTACGAAGGATAGACTTGTAATTGCCGACCCCGCTCACGGACTCATTACCTATACCAAAAAAGATTTCCTGGATGAATGGTCGCATAATAGCAAAGAACAGGGAATTGTTCTCATGATTGAGCCGACTCCCGACTTCAAATCAATGAAAGATGAAGGAAATCAAAAAGGCAAAGGTTTCACTTTTCTATTTGATTATCTGACAGGATACAAGCGTCATATAATTCAACTTGTTATCGGAGCGGTTGTAGGAAGTTTGATTGGATTGCTTTTCCCGCTTTTGACACAATCCTTAGTTGATTATGGTGTAAACACGCAAAATACCGACTTTGTCACTCTCATGTTGGTAGCTCAATTAGTGTTATTCTTTAGTCGCACAAGTGTTGAATTTATAAGAAGTTGGATACTTCTCCATATAGGTGCGCGCATCAATATCTCCATCGTCTCCGACTTCCTGATGAAGCTCATGAAGCTCCCGATGTCGTATTTTGATACGAAAATGATCGGTGATATTTTGCAGCGTATCGGTGACCATAAGCGTGTCGAAGGATTCTTAACAAGCAACGGACTAAACGTCATTTTCTCCATCATTAATATCCTTGTTTTTGGGGTATTAATGGCGGTTTATAGTATGAAAATGGCGTTGATTTTCGGTACCGGCAGCATTGCAGCGATTGGATGGGTGTTTATTTTCATGCGCAAGCGAGCTGAACTCGACTACAAACGTTTCGCTAAAATGAGTGAGAATCAGAGTTCGCTTATCCAGCTCATCAACGGCATGCAGGAAATCAAGCTCAACACCATCGAAACAGAAAAACGCTGGGAATGGGAACGCTTGCAGGCAAATTTATTCCAGATTACGGTTAAGAGCTTGAGCTTGGGGCAGTATCAGCAGGCAGGGCTCTTATTTATCAATGAGTTAAAAAATATCATCATAACGTTTCTTGCTGCCAATGAAGTGATTCATGGAAATATGACGCTTGGTATGATGATGTCAGTGTCCTATATCATTGGCGCGCTTAATAGTCCTATTGATCAATTACTTGGATTCTTTTCCACTGCACAGGATGCACGATTAAGTCTTGAGCGAATCCGTGAAATCCACACCAAAGACGATGAAGAAAACGACGAACAAGAATTGCTGTCCGAATTACCGGCAGACAAAGCTATCCGCCTTCACAATATCAACTTCCATTATGATAATCCCCATGCCGAGCCGACGCTTTCGGGAATTGACTGCATAATTCCGGCAGGGAAGACCACAGCAATTGTCGGCGTGAGTGGAAGCGGCAAAACGACACTCCTGAAGTTACTCTTGAAGTTCTACAAGCCCACCACCGGTGAAATCCGCATTGGAAATTCCTACATCGAAAACATCAGCACCAAAGTATGGCGGGAGCATTGCGGAGTGGTGATGCAGGACGGGTTTATTTTCTCGGATACGATTGCCAGAAATGTTGCGCCGGGAGACGAACACATCAACCGCGAACGCCTCATGTATGCCGTGGAAGTAGCGAATATCAAAGAATTTATCGAATCTCTCCCGCTCGGCTATACGACGAAAATAGGGCAAGACGGGCATGGACTAAGTCAGGGACAAAAGCAGCGTATTCTCATCGCGCGCGCAGTCTATAAAAACCCCGATTATCTCTTCTTCGACGAAGCCACCAGCGCCTTAGACGCCAACAACGAACGCGCCATCATGGAAAAGCTCGGCAAATTCTGCGCCGGCAAGACGGTTCTCGTCATCGCCCACCGCCTGAGCACCGTTAAAAACGCCGACCAAATTCTCGTTCTCGACCGCGGCACGATTGTCGAGCGCGGCACCCACGACGAACTCACCGCAGCACGAGGGATGTATTATCACTTAGTGAAGAATCAGTTGGAATTGGGGAATTAGGTAATTTCGACCATTTCGGCTTCGCTCAATGGCCGTTTTTTGGTTGTTTGGTTTTTCGGATGGGATGTTGGTTCTACAAACCGTAAATATTTGCTGTTGAAATGTTTTGCTTGATTGCTTTTGGTAGGGAAGAAATAACTGACTGGATGGAAATAATGTTGATGTAATCGAAAATTTTTAGGATTTAACGCAAAGGTTGCATTAATACAGATGTTTTGTGCTATTTTTTGACTTGCTTACTAACCCGACATGAATAAAATGACTTACTTAATTATA
This sequence comes from Ignavibacteria bacterium, assembly GCA_016720145.1. Taxonomy (GTDB): domain Bacteria; phylum Bacteroidota; class Ignavibacteria; order Kapaibacteriales; family UBA961; genus JADJXV01. Next base: position 398,444 of record JADJXV010000001.1, read on the forward strand.
GGACTTATTGTAGGTGGACTAATCTTTGCTATTGTTTTATTTAAAAACAAACATAACATTTCGCAGGCAGACACCAAAGCGAAAAACACTAATGACAAAGACTTTCCACCAAAACCAAAGTGGAGACCCAACTTACTTACCGACATAGACCTGATTTATCAAAAGGCAAAATATTACACAGGTGACAAATTACAATTCGCAATCTTCCAAAACGGGACTGTGACATTTTTTGCAAATAAAGTTGACAACATAGAAGACAGTGCCAAAGCTACCCTTGACAAGATTTATAATTTCCATCCAGACTTTAAACCTATGGCAATGGACGATGGAAACTATCTTGTCGAGTATAGCCAACCAGCGTTTACCATTGTGTTTAAAGACGAAATAGATAATCATTGGGACTACATTCAAACAAATCACCAAGATGGAGTTTGTAGAGACGAAGTTTTAATCAATTCACAAGGTCAACACAATGTTTTTGACAGTGTTGGAAAGATTTGCCTCTTTTGACGCGCAAAAATGTTTATGGACGCACAACAACCAATAGTAGTTAAGACTTATGACCCAATCAGACAATAAAACAGTACATAACAAGGGGTTTGCGATTGCGCGGTGGGCAGTGCTTCGCAGACACATTCCCAGTCCGGGTATTTCTTAGAACTGCTCATCAAACACTAATCTAAGAACCGTACTACACTATCAACCTGCAACCGTTTCAACGATAAGTATTTACGGTCAGTAATAAGAATGACCGGTCGCAATCAGACATAAAAAACAACAGACAAAAACTCATACTTAATTAGTTAAAAAAATAGCAACAATGAAGCAAATAACAACATTAGGACACAGTACACTCAAAGTTAACCGCATTGGTCTTGGTTGTATGGGCATGTCTGAGTTTTATGGTTCTTTAATGAACAGGAATCAATCAATACTTTGCATAAAGCCATAGACTTAGGAGTGAATTTTTTTGATACAGCCGACATGTATGGTTGGGGATCCAATGAACGTTTATTAGGCAAAGCCTTTAAAGAACATTGGAGCGAGTTAGTTATAGCGACCAAGTTTGCTGTGATGAGAGGTCCCAATGGTGAATTTCTTGGACTAAACGGTAAACCTGAATATGTAAAGCAAGCGTGCGAAATGAGTCTTACAAATTTGGGAGTGGATACTATTGACTTGTATTATATGCATCGAAAAGACCCCAAACTAGAAATAGAAGAAATTGTTGGTGCTATGAGTGACTTGGTAAGAGACGGAAAAGTAAGACACTTAGGCATTTGTGAAGCGAATGCAGAAATGATTCGGAGAGCACATGCTGTTCACCCGCTGAGTGCCGTGCAAAACGAATACTCATTATGGAGCCGAGAACCGGAGCAAGATATTTTGGATGTGTGCCAAGATCTTGGAATCACATTTGTCGCGTATAGTCCACTCGGTCGTGGGTTTTTAACCGGAGCAATCAAAAGTCGGACAGATTTAGAAGCAAGTGATTGGAGACTTACCCTACCTCGCTTTACTGACCAAGCGATAACAGAAAATCTAAAATTTGTGGACGTAATAGATCAGATAGCACAAGATAAAAAAGTCTCCAAAGCGCAAGTCGCTCTTGCTTGGGTGCTAAGCAAAAACGATGAAATTGTGGCTATCCCGGGAACGAGAAACGTTCAACGTCTTGAAGAGAATGTAAAAGCATTTACCGTGGAACTAACTACCAATGATTTGGCTCGTATTCAAGAGTCTATGCCTTCTCAAACAATCGGCACTCGGTATTAATTGACCCAACAACTTGAACAACTGAAAATGTTCGGAAAGAAACCGCAACAGATGCGTATGTAAAAAGTAACAGGCCATGCTATAACCCAAGATTTATCAACATAATAACAACCACAATGGATACGATAACAGTACAAGCAACAATCTCAGCACCCAAACAAAAAGTGTGGGACTATTATACATTGCCCGAGCATATCACAAAATGGAATTTTGCCAGTGATGATTGGTGCTGTCCAACGGCCTCTAACGATCTAAAAGTGGGTGGAAGGTATGTCGCGAGAATGGAAGCCAAAGACGAGAGTTTTGGTTTTGACTTTGATGCAACCTATACCGAAATCAATGAAGGACAAAGCTTTAGGTATGTATTTGGCGATCGTGCTGCATCCGTGGAGTTTAGCGAACAAGAAGGGAAGACGCAAGTAACAGTAACCTTCGACCCTGAAACGGTGCACTCTGTCGATCTTCAACGACAAGGTTGGCAAGCGATATTGGATAATTTTAAAAAATATACGGAAACCAACTAAACTATAGGTTTTCCGCATCACAACACCCGCATGGACGTTGAAAAGGGGGTAACTGCCCTTCTAGGGCTAAAGAAATGGATTATTTCCCCTTAAAAATTTGAAGCGGAAACCCTAAACTAAACTATGAACGTTACGCCTGAACATAACCAACGAATAGCTGCTATGACGTTTGCGTCTGTCTATCCACATTATGTGACGAAAGTGGAGAAGAAAGGCAGAACGATTAGAGAATTGCATCAAGTCATTGAATGGTTGACAGGTTATGACGACAAGCGAATTCATGAACTGATTGCAACGAATGTAACATTTAAAGCATTTTTTGAGGGTGCTACATTACACTCAAACGCTGCCATGATTACCGGAATGATTTGTGGTTATCGAATAGAAGAAATAGAAAATCCTCTCACAAAGCACGTACGGTATCTCGACAAATTAGTTGATGAATTGGCAAAGGGTAGAAAAATGGAAAAAATTCTAAGAAATTAACTATTTAACTATTTAACAAATATAAAGGTTGTAACAATGAAAAAAATACAATACACTCTTCACATCAGTGCGCCTGCAAGCAAAGTCTATGATGCAATGTTGGGTATTACCAACAAATCAACGTATGAACAATGGACTGCGGCCTTCAATCCTACATCGACCTATGAAGGCAGTTGGGATAAAGGCAGCAAAATGCTATTTGTAGGTACCGATGAAAAGGGCGAAAAAGGTGGAATGGTTTCTGAGATTGTTGATATTAATCCAAATCGATTTGTTTCTATTCGCCACTACGGACTGGTACAGGGAAATAAAGAAATCACAGAAGGTCCGGAAGTGGAAAAATGGGCAAACGGATTTGAGAATTATACCTTTGAAGAAAACAACGGAAGTACTATGGTGACTGTTGACTTAGATACCACAGACGATTTTGTGGATTTTATGAACGAGACCTACCCAAAGGCACTTGATACGTTAAAAGAAATTTGTGAAAAGTAATATCTTTTACAGTTCGAGCAGTTCTTATACGAAAATTGATTAAAATTGTCATTCTGGGAGGTCCCGCCGTTCTTCCCTGAGAATGGTTCTGAATGACAGCATAGTTGTACATACGTTTCTATCATATTCATATCTTTATTAGAACTGCCCCTCAACATAAGCCCATAAAACGTACTGCTCTATCAACGTGCAAATGTCTCGTTGGTAAGTAATTACAGTTAGTTTAAAAAAATGAACGAGTACAAATTTTAGAGCACATTACTATTGAATTTTATTTCGTAAATTTAAGCCATGGATATTAAAGAACTAATCACAATCGACAATGACATACTTGGCGGGCAGACTGTTTTTAAAGGAACACGTGTGCCTGTTGAATCCTTATTTGATCATCTTGAGGCGGGCATTTCTTTGGACTCCTTTCTCGAAGACTTTCCAACGGTGACAAAAGAACAAGCTATCGCATTATTAGAATGGGCAAATAAAATATTCAACACCAAAAACTTAGATCAACTTTATGCTGCTGTTGCTTGATGAAAATCTACCTAAACGACTCAAACTAGATTTTCCAGAACATGAAATTTATAAGGTTCGAGACAAAGAGTGGAATGGTATCAAAAACGGAGAGCTTTTAAAGCTATTAATTCAAAATACTTTGATGCACTTTTAACCTTCGACAAGAACTTACAGCATCAGCAAAATTTCGTGAAATATACAATTGCAGTATTTGTATTATCAGCAAAGATTAACAGCTATGAAGAGTTGACCATTCTAACACCGAAGATTAAAGAATTTCTAAATAATCCTCCACTTCCAGTTGGCGGAATTGTTATTGCTTCGGAATAAATCAATACCCAACAAATGGCTTGGCAAAAATGTGGCTATACGGAAGTATCAAAGTCAGTAGCAAATATCCAAACTTCTGTATGTGTTGGGCAAACAAATTTTGACTTAAGTTCTTTATTTTATATATAGTTTCAATTAGCTGTAGTTTTAGGCAAACGAAATTCTAATCCCACCCCTTCGCAATGCTCAGTTTGTTTGTAACCCGCATAAAACGACAAAAATGACCGTTAACCAGTTAACCTATAGAAAATGAATTGGATGCTTGCTGGTTCAGATCCATCGGAGCGGAATCTTACTATAAATTGTACCTAAGTCAAGTGTTAAGCTCCAGCGGAGCGACATGTACCATCGTAGAATCACTGACTATATCGCTCCGATGGAGCTGAATAGAGTTTGAGGTCGTAATTTCTATTACTATTTCGCCCTTCCAGGGCTATTGAACACTTGAATTTCTTTCGGGAAATTATGATAAAACATTGTGTACTATTAGTTCAGCTTTACGTATTAATTCCCATACCATCATGACTCAAGAAATACCCCTAAAAATTATAATAGAACATCCACCCGTCGGCATCGACTTTGGATTACAGAGGGGAAGTGGGAACACTTACGAGACCATTCAAATACAACGATCGAGCGAGAAAAATCTCAAGTTTGAGTTCACTATTACCGTCAAGCCTTCGAAAGATGGACTTCCCAACTTTCTGGGTCCCTTCGTTCAAGGGCCGACGAGTCAGCGTTTTGTGTATATTGATATCGGTGCTTGCGCCGGTCAACACACCCACTGGAGTCGCCGGATGAAAATTCCTTTAATCGGGATTGATTGGGATACTATCAGGGCATTATCTACTAATAGTTCACTCATGCTTGTCGCAAGAGTGCATGGCACCGGAAAAGACAATGGGCCTACTTGTGGAACGGTCAAACCGTTTGAGGGTTGGCATATTGTGGATCGGGCTATTGGATAAGATGGTATATATCAAGGCATTCCTGTTCTGTACTGCCTCAGCAACAGCAGGGAAATACTCGCCTGTGAATCAAATGCTCAAAAGTAGCGGGACGATAAAATTTAAAGTAGTACTTACACGGACAACAACAGTCACAATTTTCAGATGGCAATCCCAAGTCATGGAGAACAACGACACGTCGGTTGTCCCCACGTATGGTAAAAACTGGGTAAATGGGCACACGCTTAACGACGCTGTCAATATTGGCACTTGCTGTGATAGCGCTGCTGGATAAATGGTCGAAAAATGGTATTGATACCAATGATAATACTATTAGAAAAGAGAAACTCACTGAGAGATATATCGGCAATTATTCATTGTCAAAGCTGACTATTAGCCCTAAAATTACCTTGAACAGAAACAATGATGATTACTACAAAAGTTGGTTGTTGAATTATCGAACACCGTCAACGATTGCAAAACTAAAACCTTCTCAACGATTATTACAAAAAGCATTTAATTATTATTATGATCAGGTACAAGCAAGATTTAATGAAAATAAATCTGGTGCTGAAGTATCAGATTTTCTAGAAAAAAATGTCGGTAATGGAATTGTATTTACTCAGATAATAGTCAGCAATGATCTCGATGCATTTAAAGTATTTGAAACGCCACTGGGAAGCTATCCGCCTTGTAAAAATTCTTGTTTATTTTATTGGGGCTTTAAAGAGCCAACTAGATGGCATCCCCAACCCAGATTTACACCTAATGAATATAACAGGTTGTTTAAGCATCACGTGAATCACACTCCACACAACATTTCTTGGATTCTTTGGAAAAGATTAGCCCTTATTATACCGCATTTACCAATCCTCATGATGAACTTTGGGACAAAGAAGAAACAAAGCATTTGAAAGTGATAGATATTCTTACCGTAACGACATGTTTTTCGTTGATGATTTCGGCTATTACGTATTTACCGAGAACTGAATTCAAAATCCTATTACGCGAATTGGCTGTCATCGTTTTTCGCTATAACATCAGCGACCTTAATCCTAATGAAGCCGAAAGGGTGTTTAGTAAAGTAGCCAATGATATCGCTAATGCCTCAATTCACGCAGGGTGCTCGAAATATAATGTACCAAGATAATTTTGAACAGGCATTTTCGACTGTAAGTGTCAATACAAAAAGGAAGAAAGAGTTAGTAAAGTATATCATACTTAAGCTCGAAAACCAGATAGCAGGCAGATTATCAACCCGAAGAAGCAATTGCACGATTGAGCATATCTTACCCGAAAATCCCAGGATGTTTGGAGTGAGCCATTCCCGATGACATTGCAAGAAGACTATATCTACCGCTTGGGAAACTACACTTTATTAGAAGCAAGTATCAATAAAAAGCTGCACAACGAAATGCAGTTTGATGAAAATTACGAGCATATAAAACGTCAAACTATACACTAGCAACCGGAATGAATTTGCCAAGCGGCAGATAAATGGCGAGATTGGGAGGAGGCTTTTTCTCACAACTGAGGTGATTTGTGAGACGTTCGCCTTTTTTTGAACCATCAAAAGTCAGTATATAAATTTAGGACTGCGTGCTTTGTTTGTGACCATGTATTCCGTAAAAAGAGACAAATTTTGTATGTTACTCACGACAAGGATGATGGCTCCTGGCAGTTTCTTTGCGGTCAAAGTGATCATACAGATGCTAATGCTAAAGTGATTTCACTCAAAGAAGCAACTAAAATTGACAAGACCATCAATGATCTTTACGAACTTCCTCTCGGCGCCGGCGCAGAAAGAAAAAGCATACAAGATATATGGATTCCGTTTACGTTTAAGTAACTACAAACAAAATAAACTATGTTTTCACTATTCAAAAAAAATAAAGAAAAAACCGACGTTCCTGAATGGGCAGCATTCTTTAACAATAACGAGTATGAATCTTTCCTTCAAGCAGTAGATGCATATTTTAAAAAAGAGAATCTTGTCTACGAATGTACTGATGGCATGGTAACAGTTGGTGTAAATGATTTCGGATTTTCAATGCTTGGATTGACAAACATTGCTCAAGTTTGCAAACAAAATAAACCAAGAAACTATGAAAGACTCGTGTACGAACATTTTCAGTCGATGGCGCGAGCAAATCAGTTTGACGCTGAGTTTACTACAATCGTTCACGACTATGACAGCGTCAAGCACTATATTGGCGTTCGCCTATATCCCAATGACTATGCTGCTCATATTGGAAAGGAATCAACCATTGGAAAAGATTATGCAGGAGATATTTACTCTATGCTTGTTTTCGACTTACCGGATAGTGTAATCAATGTTCGGCCGGAACAAGCAGAGAAATGGGAGAAAGGGATGGATGAGTTGTTTGAGGTGGGACTCCAAAATTGTAAAAACAAATATCAATTCGATATATCACTACAAAAATTCAATTCGTTTAAAATTTGGTTCGTTCATGGCGACCATTTCTTCACCCCGAATATTGTGTTTGACTTAGGAAACTATCCAAAGCTCATAGGGACGAAAGGCACACTTATCGGCATTCCCCATAGGCATTCTGTAGTTCTTTATCCAATTGAGAATTTAGAAGTCGTGACGGCGATAAACCAACTAATTCCAACAATATACGGGATGAATGCAGAAGGTCCGGGTTCAATAAGCAATAATCTATTTTGGTACTATGAAGGGCAAGTTGAAAACCTTCCGTACACAATTGAAGTCAATAAACTACAGTTCTTCCCACCGGATAATTTCATGAAAATGCTTCAAACATTGCCGAAGAAGCCGTGAATTGAATTGGAATCCTATTGCAAAGCAAAGATGAATTTCCAGTCCGTGCAGTTCTTAAAATTGCCCGACAAACATGATCTAAGAAACATACTTATCAATTAACGTGCAACCGTTTCAGCAGCAAGTAGTTACGGTCATTTTTAAAAACTGACCGGACGATAATTCTAAAGATATACCTCAAGTTAGAAATAGACCTCACGGTAGATAAATTATGGGACAAGAACTTATTATAAATTATACAAACGAAAAAACTATAGGAGAATCCCATATAGATTCGCTTCTAAGTACTTTGAATAATTATTGTAGTGAAGGATATAAAATTGCTTTTCTTAAGAAAGATGATAGTGGGTTAGTATATGGATTTAAAATCAAAATTATACCCGAACATGATTGGATTTGGGATGGATATATTTTTATAGGCAAAACTAATTCTACTATTCTCTTTAATATAGCCACAAGACAAGAAGTTGAACTATTTTGTTCAGCATTAAAAGAAATATTTTTAAACCATAACATCTTTATTTCATTTGAAGAAGAATAAATAACTGTGATGTATGAAGTTCTCCCAAAAAACTGAACATAAAAAATCGCGCATATCGTTACCCCATGAAAAATTCCCTCCTCCTGCTCATCCTCGCATCGTGCTTCATTTCCTGTACAAACACCAAGAAAGTGGAAACTGTGGAACGTGCCTTCTACTTTTGGAAAAAAAGTTCTCTTCGGCTTGAAAATGGTAAGGAACTTAACCGGCTCAATATTCGGAAAATCTATGTCAAATTGTTTGAAGTTGATTATAGCGAAGCCCGCGGTAATTTCCCGTATTCGAAGAATCGACCAAGTGCTTATGATTACAAGGAATATGATTCGATTACCTTTGTACCGACGATATTTATCAAGAATGAAATTTTCCCGTATAATGATGAACAATCACTCGATAAGCTTGCCGATAACATCGTGTTTCTTGTTCAAAAGTATAGTTCGGAAGAGTTGTATGGCGGGAAAGCGAACATATTTGCCTACGATGAAATTCAAATCGACTGCGACTGGACGAAATCCACCAAAGAAAAATACTTTTATCTTCTGAAGAAAATCAAAGAGCTTTCGAAGAAAAAGTTAAGCTGTACAGTGCGGCTCTATCCGTACAAGTACCCGGATATTATGGGTGTTCCGCCGGTGGATAAAGTAACCCTCATGTGCTATAACCTCATCAAACCCCTCTCACAGCAGTCCAAAAATTCCATTCTTGATATTGAAGAACTGAAAAAATATCTGAATGAGTTTCGCACCTATCCCGTGCATCTCGATATTGCCTTGCCGACTTTTTATTGGACGCAGCATTATCAGAATAATCGCTTTATCCGGCTCATGGATATTAGTACTAATGAAGTCAAGAAGTTTGCGACGGCGGTCAAACCTTTGTGGTATCAGGTCGAACGTGATACGAGCATTAATTATAACATCTATCTCAAAGCCGGAGATCAGCTTAAATGTGAAGATGTTCCGGCAGCAGCGATTACGGAAGTCATTTCGATTATTAAGAAGAATGTCGCATTAGACAAGAATATTACCGTTAGTTTATTTGATTTGGACGACAGCACTTTTGCACAATATACCCATGAAGAAATATCTGGTTTTTTTAGCGATTTTACTAAGTAATTATTCGAACACTTACTCCTGCGGTTATTCTCCGTATGGTGAGGATATACGGTTCTCGTTGTTCCTACCCGAGTATTTCAACTATCAGGATTTTAGCGCGTTTTATTACAATTCACCAACATTCGGGTACAGATTTGATTACCAAAATCAATACGAATCCAATGTGTATGATTGGTATGCTTTTACCAAGAATCAAGTCGCGTTGGATGAGATTAATACGTGCTTGAACACCTTGACCTACACCGATATTCAAAGCGAATCATCGAATCAGTTCGTGCAGTATCTCTTTGCCAACAAACGCGTTGATGTGATTACCTACCTGCGCACTGCAAAGAAATGCGAAGAGTACAACACATCATATATCGATGATGATTGGGAACGTAACCTCCAGCCCGTTCGCGACTATCGGACATTTTTAGTTGAATTGCAGAAATTGACAATCGCCGAGAAAAGTGACTATCTCAAGAGAAAATACGCCTTTTTGACCATCCGCACTGCCTATTATGGGCGCGACTACGCGCTCATGCACTCGCTGTTTACCTTCTATTTTGCTCAAGGGAAGAAAGATTATCTCTACTATTGGGCCTTGTATTTTGATGTATTTGAGAGTAATGAGCGAAGCGTTGATATTGCGAATATTATGGCTCATTCGGCAGAAAAAAAGTATGCTACTTATTATTACTTTCATCGGCAATTTACGCTTGATAACGCCCTTGCAACGGCTTCAACTCCGGCGGATAGTGCAGCAGTCTATGCATTTGCGTCGGTGCAGCGCTTAGAACCTAATCTTAATTACCTCAAAAAAATATATAATTTGAATGGTAAGTCAAGAATTCTCGACTTCTTACTCCTGCGGGAGATGAATAAAATTGAAGATTGGGTCTATACACCGTATTACACGAATTACCTGCCTTCTGTGGAGTTTGCTTCGGATCGTTTGAATTATGAACATGCCGACATTCTCTCAACACATACCCTCCGCGCACGTTCGGAAAAAGACAGAATCTACGCACAGCAACTCCTTGAATTTGTGCAATCCGTTGATCCTTCGACGATTATCGATGCACCACTCTGGAAAGCAGCCGAGATTCAACTCTTGTTTATCAGCAGAAAGTATGATGCATGTTTGCGGGCTGTGGATGCTTTTACAAAACGCTATGCCTATGAAAAGATCATTCCCGAAATAGAAAAAATACAGGCATTATGCATCATTGCTCATCAGGATTCCGGGAAGGCAATTATTAAGAATGAAGTCAAGTCATGTATTTTAAAATATTTACATGATGGACATTTTATATTTGCCATAGGCAGAGAACTTGAGTATCTCAATAATCTTCCCGATGCAGTTGCATTGCTGTCAGTAGCTAATGGGCATGGTAATGATGACTACTATGAACCTATATTTAATAACTCCGTCGAATGGCAGGGGAATAGATTGCGAACATCGGGCAATTTGAAGTATTTCTATCACTATTTTGAATACTTGGATTTTGTGTATAGTGCTGAAGAGGTTAAGACGGTGGTTAATTCGCTCACTTCCACCAAACGCGATAATTTTTATAAAGTTATCTATCGTCAGGTTGAGCACGATGAAGATCAACTCAAGGATTTACTCGGCACCAAGTATATTCGGGAAAATAATCTGTTGGCGGCGCAGAAGGCGTTTGCGTCAGCTTCCAAGCGGTATTGGGAGGAAAACTACAATGCTTGGGAACGTGATAAGTACGACGATTACTATATGTTTGAGAAAAACCCTTTTTATGACATCAACTATACACAGTCATTTATTCCGCACGAGGAAAAGTACATGGTGACGAAATTATCGGTAACCAATCACCTAATCAAGTACCTCGAAAAAGCCAACAATCCCAAAACCGAAAACAGGGATTACTATTACTTTTTAATTGCAACCTGTTATATGAATATGACCCAATATGGTCATTCATGGATGATGCGGAGATATTCATCAACAACGCATTATAATGAAGGAAACAACGAATCCTACACTGATGAAATAGAATACAGGAACGGCAAACTCGCCCAACAGTATTATCATTTGGCGTATGACAATGCTAAAACAGACAAATTCAAGGCCTTGTGTCTGCGAATGGAAGAGTATGCGCGGTATAATATTGGCAGTAGGTACAAAGAACTCAAATCTCGTTATCCTCAATACAGTGATGAGTTGTCTTCGTGTGTGAATTTAGAAGCGTATTTTAAGAGTCGGAGATAGGGTGGATTTGGGGCTGAAGGGAGGTTATACGCCTGAACGAAAAACCTTAGTAGCAAAAGAATTAAACGCCCGAACGAAAAACCTTAGTAGCAAAAGAATCAAACGTCCTAACGAAAAACCTTTGTAGCAAAAGAGTTAAACACCTGAACGAAAAACCTTAGTAGCAAAAGAATTAAACGCCCGAACGAAAAACCTTAGTAGCAAAAGAAATAAACGCACGAACGAAAAACCTCAGTAGCAAAAGTGGAGCGCACAAATATAACCTTATTACCTTCTTTATAGACCGATATGTTTGTATAATAGCCATGTTGCTGAAGGATAACTCCTGTATATATCAATTAACAACAGAAAAAGGAAGCAATGTTATGAATGCAATTGATAGGTATCCTGAAAATGTACAAGGTGACTTTTATGTTCTAAACCAAGCTTGTATTTCCTGCGGAGCACCACAAGCTGAGGCACCGGATTTGATTGAACATTCCAAACTTGAATACGGACATTGCTATTTTAAAAAACAACCCGAGACACAAGAAGAAATTGAAAGAGCAATTGATGCAATGAATGTGTCATGTATTGCTGGAATTCGATATGGAGGGAAGGATGAAAAAATATTAAAGCGATTATATGAAAGAGGCGAAGCAGATCAATGCGATTATGAACCAATAAGTAGTTACAAAATGCTGGTTTGGACAAAGGTTACATATATCTATAATGGGACAATACAAGAACTATCTAGCAATCTTACAGCTCAAATTGTTTCAGAACAATTTTACCCGAATAAAAGAATTGTTGACTATAAGACAAACGATAGAAACTATTTTGAGATTACTTATACGTGGGCAGACAGATTAAGTGGGATAATTTATAACTGTACTTTCGATTCTGACCGACTGTGTACAATTGAATTAAACAATGAAAAAGAAATTGAAAATGACAATGAAAAAGCATGTAACCTGAATGCTATTCGTTGGAACTCTATTAATTTAAATACTATTCTGTGTAATGACCAAAATGTAAGCAAGATTGTATGGTTTGACATTGATGGTAATATCTATGACAAAACAGATGTACGATAATATATTAGCGTCCGTGCAGCTCTTAGTACTAACATCAACAATTACTTATCTAACGTATTGCTCATCCATTCTTTGTATCTAACGTCCGGTTAGAAGGTAAATCTTAAATCTTTCTATACGGTACTGCTGCACGTTATTCTTGCAGACGCCACCTTGGTACGTCTTTACAGTCAGTTCTAAGCACTAATCGTTCATAAAACAAAAAACGTTAATAATCAGCGAAACAGAAATCAATCAAATTATACTTATACATAAATTTATATAAATATGAAAAACAACATACTTACAATGAATCTGATCGGTTTACTCGGTGTTGGAATAATTAGTTCATGTGCAACCCCCAAAAAAAGCAGCATTGGTAGCTTTGTGGCTAGACTTGAAGTAAAAGAACCCATAAAAGGTGTGTGTGACAATGAAAATGTAATTGCTATTCTACCGTTCCCGGGTAATGCTCAAGAGACAGCAAAAGCACCTAAAACCAAGGAAGAAATTATGCAAGAACTGAATTCCAAGGTGAAGTTCCTTAACGATAAACCAAATTATGAAGATAAGGGTATGGTTAATTTAATTATTAACTGCAAGGGCGAGCTTGTGCGGTGTCAAATTGATAATAAAACGAAAAGTGCAGAATTGGATAGTCAAATCGTTGCAGTGTTTGCAGAGTTAAAAAAATGGACGGCCGGAAAAATAAATAATAACTCGGTTGATGTGTCAGAATTATACAGTTTTACTGTTAAAAATGGAAAAATAATATTGAATTAATAAGATAGTGCGTTTGTTAACAACTTGTATTAGCCATAAGTATATCAATGGGAATTGTCCCTACCGTGCAGTTGCAACAACAGCCCGAAAACACGTACAGATGAATCGGTTGCTTAAATGAGTGTATGCGAATGAGATACACTAGCTGAATGGAAATTATGTATTTACAAACGAATGTTGTTAGGAAATTAACGCAAAGGTTGCGATTGTTTGAAGGTTTGTGAGCATTGTAATTCAACTCACTATTTAATCAAAACAAGTACATTTAGAAAGCAAAAACATGAGAAAGCTGATTGCCGGAATCAATATGACAATAGATGGATTTTGCGACCATACCGGAATAATCCCGGATGAAGAAATACATCATCATTACGCTGATCTGTTGAATGAGTCAGACGTAATTCTCTATGGTAGAATAACGTATCAACTTATGCAATTCTGGCAACCACTGGTGAAAAATCCAACAGGCGAAAAATCAATGGATGACTTTGCGATTGCTATGGACAAAATTCAAAAAATTGTCTTTTCGCATACGATATATAATACAGATTGGGATAGTGCGAAACTCGCCAATCAACCCATCGAAGATATGGTTCAAGAATTAAAACAACAATCGGGTAAGGACATTTTAGTAGGCAGTCGGAGTTTGATTCTACAGCTCTTGAATCGTAATTTGATAGATGAATTCCAACTTTGTATTCACCCTGTAATTGCAGGAAGTGGTTTACCATTGTTCGAAAATATAGACCACAGGAATATACTTAAACTTATTAAAACTAAAATATTTAGTGGTGGCGCAGTAATACTTTACTATGAGTCGACAAACAAATAAACAATGAAATGGTGCCAAGGGGAGTACGGGCATTTTCCAGTCCGAGCTGTTGCAACAACAGCCCGTAAACACTTACCAATGTAACGTCAAGTTCATAGATAGTTTGAATTTTCTTAACCGAGTAGAAGACAAATCAGATTGTTATTAAATTCTCGTTACTTTTTCAACTTGCAAACGTTTCATTGGCAAGTGTTTACAGTCAGTTGGAAACAACTGACTGGACGGAAATCTCGAATATAGAATTCAATCATTGAACCTCATCATACCGAAAACATCCCACCAAATGATCATTGACCATACCGGCTGCCTGCATATACGCATAGCATATCGTCGAACCCACAAACTTAAACCCACGTTTGAGTAAATCTTTGCTCATTGCATCCGACTCCGGCGTAAGCGCAGGAATATCTTTCATCGTTTTCCAGGAATTGACAATCGTTTTCCCGCCGGTGAATTGCCAAATATATTTATCAAAACTCCCAAATTCTTTTTGTACTTCGATGAATGCTCGTGCATTAGTGACTGCCGAATGGACTTTGAGTTTGTTGCGGATAATACCGACGTCCTGCATTAAGTCAACGAGCTTTTCTTCGCCATATTTTGCTACTTTTACTACATCAAAATCATCAAAAGCAAGGCGGAAATTCTCCCTTTTTTTGAGAATTGTCGCCCAACTCAGTCCTGCCTGAAAACCGTCAAGAATGATAAATTCGAAGTGCTTACGATCATCATGCAGGGGAACACCCCACTCAAGATCGTGATAGATTGTGTCGAGTTCACGACCGCTTGGCCAGCCGCAACGAATGAGTTCTTGTGTGTGCATTTAATTGTATGGAATGTTATGATTAACGTAATTCACTTGCAAAGTTAAAAGGGGCGGTGTCATACTGAACTTGTTTCAGTATCTCCGTATGCAGGTGGCACTAGCACGTTACTTCAGCCACGGGGATCCTGAAACAAGTTCAGGATGACATTCAATACGACAAAAATAGGATAATATTCCCAAACCCAAAAAACATAATCTCTGCGAACTTTGCGTGAATTCCTTCGCGCCTTTGCGTTAAAAAATAACCGTCCTACCATAATTCCTCGAATTTTGACCATTTTTGTAGAAAGTTTAGTCACAAATCAATCATATCATGTTAATAGAAGCCACACAACGCCTCGTTAATTGTATCAAGACCGATGAACATCTTCGGTTTATTCTCACAATCAGCGAACAGGATCATGGTGCTAAAATCCCCGAAGCCGGTGTATTACAATTACTCAATCTACCGGAACAGCCTCATAAGATTACACTTAAAACAATTCTATTGCGCGGTGAATTCCGGATCCAACTATCTGCCTATACTCAAACTCAACATTTCACCAAAACTTTGCCCTCAGATATGTCTTGTGAATCGGCGGTAGATCTTGTACTAAATGAACCCTTTCGTCAGGTACATTTACAATCACCAAACGGAGATCTCTATTGCAGAAATATAGTTGGGAAAGATACATATTTGTCCACAAAGTCCACGCCGCCATCAAAAAAGCAGTGGGAATCGCTCACGCACGATGAACAGAAAAATTACATCATTAATCCTCAAAATTCCCATGACTTACTCGAAGCATTGGCAATAATCGACTCCAAAGGGAACATTGTGCAGAATATGCAGGCTAAATTCAAACAAATCAATCATTTCCTTTCAATTGCATCTTCACTCGAAATTCTTAAAAACCCACCGGAAGTACTAAAAGTAATCGATTGCGGTTGCGGGAAAGCATATCTCAGCTTTGCACTCTATCATTGGCTCACGAACCTCCGCGGTCTCACCATCGAACTCCTAGGTATCGACTCCAATCAACATGTAATTTCTTTCTGTACTCGGACTGCACGAAAATTAGGATATACATCTACTACTTTTACATACGGATTAATTAACTCAATCCCTCAAACCAATGAACTCGATATACTTATCGCTCTCCATGCTTGCGATACTGCCACCGATGACGCGCTCGCTCTCGGAATTGGAAGTAATGCAAAAGCGATATTGTCAGCGCCATGCTGCCATCATTATGTGAATGAACGCCTCAAGCCGGCAACAGTGCCCGAATCAGTGCGCCTGCTCCTCTCAGACGGCATCACACGCGAACGTTTTGCTGACATGCTGACCGACTCCATGCGCCGCGATATTTTGGCATCAAAGGGATATTCAGCTCAGCTAATGGAATTCATTTCACCCGAACATACTCTCAAGAATATTATGATTAAAGCTGAGAAAAATCAAGATGTTCCGTTTGCTGACTATGAACAGAAAGTGCGTGAGGAAATCGAAACATGGCATGTTGCTCCGAAGCTTGCGGAATTGGTGTTGGGTTGATAGGTAAGGTAATGAATTTTGATTGGTGAATTTATTCACCGCTGTTGAGCCAGGTCAAAGAACTGTCCCTTAATGAAGATCAACGAACTCTGTACAAATAGAATACATAGCTTTTCAACTATATAAAGAGATTTTACTTGTTAATTTATTAGCTTAATTATAATGCTAACATAGCTATATTTGCGGTGATAGCATTTTTTGCGTCCGGTGATTCAAAAACAAATATACAGTGATAGCTTTTCGCGCTTAATTTTAATTATTGAAAGGCATTATGAGAAAAAACGTTTTACTTTTCGCAATGATTGTCGTTGCAACATTTGCTTCGTGTACTAAAGAAAGTACGAATCCAACTTCTAATGTTATCACTGATGATCAATCGGAAAGCTATTTCCCGCTCAAAGTAGGGAATTCTTGGGAATATTCTTCAACACTTCCCAAATTACCAACGTTCGTAAAGAATGAAATAGAAGGGCAAACTGTGATAAACGGTAAAACATATTTTGTGATGAACAGTTCGGCTACTTCAGCCAAGACCAACTATCGATACGAAAACAATGTATTGTATAGTATAGGTGTTAATGGCTTTGGATTTGATGAAACCAAAGAATATGTTCTCAATAATTTTAATCAAAGTATCGGAGATTCACTAGTTTTCGTAGGTACGAATCCACAGGGATTTCCTATGAAAACAGTATTTATTATAAAAGCAAAAGGAGCTACACGTACTATCAAAGGGGTAACCTATAGTAATGTGATTGCATATGATAATTTATCTTACTATTCCTTTATCGGTACGGACTGGACGCTCTATTCCACATTCAGCAGTTACTACGGCAAAGGGGTTGGCTACCTTGGTGGTGATTATGGAGCTTCAGGTACTTATGATTTAAGTAGTTACAATATTAAATAAGTGCGATTACCAATTAGGTTATATAGCTCTGCTTTTAGAAGACAGGGCTATTTTTATTCTGGTCTGATTTTCAACAAAACATGCACTTCAATATAAAAATTGTTGCCGGGTTGGTTGGTCTTTTCAACAATTGAAAACATAACTGTACTCGTGTGTGACCATCTTTATGAAATAATATATAGTATAATTCATTTAGCGTTCTAAACAACCTATGCACAATAAATACTACTATAAGTACAACAATATCAAAGAGTACAATAAATATCACAAACGATATTGCGAATGCTATTTATCAATCTTCTGATCCTATCTCATTCTGATCTATTTTTTTATTACTATCTACTTCCTCATCACATCTCCTCATCACACCCACATAAAATCCATCGTACAAATCATCTGCCGGACTGAATCGCTGTTCTTTTTCGATAGTAAAATTTGGATGTTCTTCAATAAACTTCCGCACCTGATTCTCTCCTTCGCTTGGCAGAATACTGCATACTGTATAGACGAGTGTTCCTTTCGGCGCGGTCATTCGTGAATAAGAAGCGAGAATTTCTGCTTGTGTCTTGCGTAAAGAGTCAAGCCATTCGGGATCTACTTGATATTTGGTCTCCGGATTTCGACGAAGGACGCCAAGCCCTGAACATGGAGCATCAATCAAAACGACGTCTGCTTTGTCTTTCAAGCGTTTGATGATTTTAGTTGAAGTGATTGTACGTGTTTCGATTATCGAAACACCGGCGCGAATAGCACGTTTTTTCAAATCTTCAAGTTTTTTCTCGGATGTATCGAGTGCGATGATACGTCCTTTGTTTTTCATGAGTTGCGCAAGGTGAAGCGTCTTTCCTCCTGCTCCGGCACATGCATCAATCACTCGCATTCCGGGCTTAACGTTTGTCAGCGGCGATACCATTTGTGAGCTCGCATCTTGCATTTCAAAATGTCCTAACTGAAATTCATCGGTTCTGAAAATGCCGGCTGAAGTCGGTAGAATTATCCCACAATCATTTCGTGAATATGGCTTTGCCTCGAATCTATTATTCTTGAGTGTTTTGAGGAGCTGTTCGCGGGAAGTTTTGAGGAGATTTGTACGTATAACTGCCTGAGCAGGCTCGTCTTGCGCCGACATCTCCCGTTCCCACCGTCTCTCGCCGAGTTCGGCTGCGCCAATTGCATCGAGCCAGTCAGGATACGAATATCGCATAGCGCGCACAGCCGAAAGCATGGTGATACGTTTTTTAAGATCGTGAAGATTTTTCACCGAACCGGTCGTATAATTTCTGAGGGCAAGCCATGCTGCAAAGAGGTCAAGATTATACTCTTTTGTTTGAGCAGCTGCTTGGAGCAAACGAAAATTACGAAGCATATCAAAGAGTACTTCGACGACAAATTCACGTTCCACGAATTCAAAATCATTGCTTCGTAGGATAGTTTGTAATTCTTTATCCGCGTGGCGTCGCGATTCGATAATACTCTCAAGTGCTTCGAGAATAAGCATACTTAGCTTGTGAAGCCGAGAAGGGAGGAACTCATTGGGATGTTGCATTATTTGACTACTTTCAGGCTTTGATTGCGAAATTCTATCACATCTTCAGGAAATATTTTACGCCTTTTTTGAGTGACAATTTCACCATTGAGTGATACATATCCATCGGCGATGACAAATTTCGCTTCTCCACCGGAGTCGCAGAGATTAGCAGCTTTGAGGAGCTTACATAATTCTATATATTCATCAGTAATTGTAAAGGTAAGAATCATTGAAATATTAATAATAATAAATAAATCATACGGTTACATCTGAATAAACGATTGTAATGTACGATAAAAAAGTTCGAGTGGGAGGCCGACAATAGTATAATAACAACCCTCAATATGCGATACAAACACTGCACCAAAGTCATCCTGAATTCCATAACTTCCCGCTTTATCGAGCGGTGAACCTGTGGCAACATAGTCTTTAATTTCACTATCATTCAGCAAGCGAAAGGTCACTTTTGTTTGTTGGACAGCCGTTACTTTACGATAGGTCAGAGAATCTATAAGTGCTATACCTGTATAAACAGTATGGGTATTTCCACTTAACGATTGCAGCATGCGAATTGCATCATGTGCATCAAGTGGCTTACCAAGAATTTGACCATTCAATACGACAATTGTATCCGCGCCAATGACAATTGATTGGTTATGAATTCTACTTGCTACATCCTGCGCTTTGAGGAGGGCGAGTCTTGTGACGAACTCAACCGGCTCCGCGCCGTCGGTCGTAATCAGCGATTCGTCAACATCAGACGGCTGAACGCTAAACTGCAAACCAATCTGCTCAAGTAAGTGTTTACGTCTTGGAGAGGTCGATGCAAGTATAAGTGGATAGGGAAGTTGGAGCATAATCTATCAGTCTTTCTTTCGCATTTCATTCATGAGTTCACGATGACGGAGTCGCTGTTCACGGCGAAAGGCAGCTTCTTCATACCGTTGCTTTTCATCCGGTGTTTGAGGTTCGACTTGCGGCACTTGCAACGGCTTACCATATTGGTCAATTGCGACGAATGTCAAGTATGCCGTCGAGGCGTGGACTTCTGTATTATTGAGTGGATCTTGGCGATACGCTTCTACGGTGATTTCCATCGAAGATCGGAATGCACGGTTGATAGTAGCACGTAATTGCACAACATGTCCGAGTTTGATTGGTTCTAAGAAAGTTATTTCATCGACCGAAGCTGTGACGCACACGCGTCCTGCATGTCTCATTGCAACGAGCGCTGCGGCGATATCGACGAGATGCATGAGTTTCCCTCCGAGAAGATTGCCGAGTTGATTGGTATCATTGGGCAGAACTAATTCTGTCATTATAACGAGAGAATCAGAAGGGCATTTAGCTGTAAGTACTTGCATAGTATGATAATAGTAATGAATATAAATCTTGAACTTTCGTATTTATTTAGGAGTACGGAGAATGTTTGCAATTGCAACTACGAAAAAAACACCATTTGGCATCCACCCAATGATAGCTGCGTCCACATCAAATGCACTACCGAGTGACTGTCCAATTTTCGTAAAAGCTAGATAACTAAAACAGATAACCATTGCAGCGGCAATATTGACCGCCATGCCTGATTTCTTGCGAACGGATGCGAAGGATACGCCAAATAACACTACAATGACATTTGCGAAAGGGAATGCGTATTGTCCATAATAATCAATCATTTGCGCGCGTACATCTTTGCCGCCCTTGGCAAGAAGATCGATATATGAGCGAAGTTCGTCTAAGTTCATTTCATTGGGTGACCGCTGCAACTCCATAATTTGACTATGAGTTAGATTGATTTTCATTGGTTTTGTCGCATGCTTATGATAGAGAATCTCATTAGCTGTATAATCCCGTTGTATCACATCGAACGCTTTCCAACCTGAAGTGCTGCTATCCCATTCAATTCTAGAGGCTTCTGTACGATGGATCAGTCGTGGGGATTGTTCGGAAGAATACTCTTCAACTGTCACATTTGTCCCATTTTTCTTAATGCCGTCATAATATTGCATCATGACATTTCTGAGAGGTTCATCTCGGAAGTAAAGATTGTAAATCATTGTATTTTCAGAACCTCGTTGCAGAGATTGTCTATCAATTCGTGCTTTTTTAGCATTTGATATCGGCACTATCCAGCCATTAAAATACAATTGTCCGCAGCTTAACAGAATACTAAACACGACGAGAGGCATAAGAAGTCGATAAAGACTCATCCCGCCGGATTTCATGGCGGTAATTTCATTGGCTGTCGAAAGGCGACCGATCGAAAATAAACTCGCCATGAGTGCAGCAATTGGCATTAAAAGCTTAAGAATTTCCGGGAAAAAGTGAAGGTAATATTCTACAATGGTTCCAAATTCAATTTTTTTGTCAAGAAAAATTTCTAAACTTTCCAACAGATTGACTACTAAGAAGATAGTACAAAGAGCAAACACACTAAAAACGAGTGTAGTCACAAATTGTCGGAGAATATAGCGGTCTAAAATATTCATAGTGAAATCAATGCAATCTCTGTAAATCGGATTCGATTATGATAGTTCAGATTCTACTGCTTCAAACTCATACATCGCTATTTTCACATCAAAAATGTCTCCTTGGTGATAGAGTGTTTTAAATTCGGGATTCAACGCTTGATCTATCTTGAGCTTTGCCCAACATCCTCCTTTATATTCAATCACTTCCGCAGAATACAATGGTTCATTATTATGATGGACAATATAGCTCTCGCCGGCTTTGGGCGCGGATGTTTTGTCGATTTTGTCGTGAATACGTTTCATGTAAATATATATAAATATTAAAGATACTTGAATTGTTACGTAAGAAGAGCCGCATGGAGGAATCGTATGCATTCTTCCGTTTTGGCACCACTCGGCAGGGAAATTTGAGAATGAGTCGGTTGTATATTCATACTAAAAGTAGTTGATTCCCAAGATTGAGTTGGGAATTTCTGAAGAGCTTTAAATAGGTATAAACCATTACAATTTAAGATTGTAATCTGAGATAGATTTGTATGTTCTTTAAGTGCAATTAACGGTAATTCTGAATGAACAGATTGGTGCGATATAGTTGTATAGTTTGAAGTTATATGAAAAGCCGAACGAAATGTAATCGGAATATTGGATCGCTCAGCCGGCTCAATCATTGTTGAATAAATCAACTTTAGTCCAGCCACTGCGGCGTTATGTGCTTCAGCATAACTCATCGAAGGAATTGTCCTTGAATCGGATACAATTTTGGGATCTGCAGTACAAATACCTTCTACATCAGTCCAAATTATTACTTCAGTTGCACTCAATAGTTCAGCGAGGAGAGTAGCTGTTAAGTTCGAGCTTTCTTTACCCATTGTCGTGATTTCACCGAGTGAACTTTTCGCAACGAATCCTTGAGTAAGTACGATTTTTTTTTTCTCGAATGCCGGTAGTAATGCAGATACTACTTTATGAGCTGTCAGTTTATGATTAGGAGTTGCTGCACCGTGTACATTATCGGTAACTATAATATTTTCAGCCGAAACAAATGTTAGTTCAAATCCTGCTTCATCGAGAAAATGACGAACAATATGGATAGCAAGTAATTCTCCGTAACTCAATATGATATCAAGAGTTCTATTCGTCAATTCTCTTGTAATCGAAATACCTTTCAAAAGATCTTTGATACGGATTGAAGACTCATCTAGAAAAAAATTCAGCGCTGATTTGGTGGTTGTATCCTTAAGAAGCGAGTCTGCAAAATGTCGATGTTCGTTAAGAACAGCATCAGAATAGGCATAAGCAAGATCCTGCTTTCCTGACTCTGCATCTCGGGCTGCGTGCTCGAGGTCTCGAGTAGAACTCCCAAACGCTGAAATAATCACGAGCATAGGAGCAGATTCTGCGCGAAGAATATGCACCATTTGAGCGAAACCTTCAGGATTACGAAGCACCGAACCGCCAAATTTCATTACTTTCATTGTTTGAATAAACTTATTGAATAATCAACGTTTTACAAAAGTCAGACAGACAGAATTTATACAATAGCGAAGTCCGGTCGGCTGAGGTCCGTCATCGAATACATGTCCTAGATGTGCATCACATCGTGCGCATGTTACTTCAGTCCTTTTCATGCCGAGAGTCGAATCATTGGATGAACCGATATTAGTAGCATTGATTGGTTGCCAAAAGCTTGGCCAGCCGGTGCCGGAGTCGAATTTATGGTCTGAATTAAACAACTCTGTTTCGCAACACACACATTTGTAAATTCCATTGTCATGATTATCATGATACTTACCAGAAAATGCACGTTCGGTACCATGCTTGCGCGCTACTGCGAATACTTTTGCAGGTAATTGCTTTTTCCATTGTTTTTCGGTTAAGATAATTTTGTTGACAGCAATATATTTATTCTTTTCGACTGAAAAGATTTTGATGGTTTGCGCAGATGCTGTAGTATGGACGAGGAGAAGGAGGGCAATGAATAAGTAGGTAATTTTCATAGACAATAGAATAAATTGACAGGTTGATTGGAGTGCAAATTACGCAATCTTTGGCGATTTAATCGTTTAGCACGTTATAAACGAGTTAAAAAATCGGAGGATTTACCGTAGATTTGTGAAAGTATAAGAAAACGATATAATCAACAATCAACTACATTCAATCAATGAAAAACTACGACACACTTCGAAAATTAGTAGAAATTGACTCTCCCTCCGGGTTTACAACCAATGCCTGCACCTACATTCATTCATTACTTACCAGCTATGGATGGCAACCTGAATACACGACCAAAGGTGCGGTACGGTGTGCTTTGGGACCTAATCCAACTCTTGCAATAGCAGCACACACAGATACACTCGGCGCTATAGTCTCTGGTGTGAAAACAAACGGAACATTAACTTTTGCCTTGCTTGGCAGTCCATTATTACCAAGCTTTGAGGGAAGTTATGTCAGAATTCATACGATGGAAGGTAAGGTGTTTACCGGGACTTTGCTCTTTGATAATCCTTCTGCACATTCGAATAAGGAAGCATCAACTGCTAGCCGAACTATTGCCAACATGCATATTCGTATTGACGAACTAGTTAATACTAAAGAAGATACACAAAAGCTTGGCATTCGTACTGGAGATTGCATTAGTTTTGATACTCGCTATACAGAGCTACCGAGTGGATACATAAAGTCTCATTTTATGGATAATAAAGCAGGCTGTTATGTACTATTTGAAATTGCGAGACGATTGAAGCAGCAGGGAAGAGAAGCACCGGTTGAGCTGTTTTTCTCCAATTATGAAGAGGTAGGTCATGGCGGTACATGCGGTTATTCTCCTACAATCAAAGATTTATTGGTCATCGATATGGGTGTACTTGGTGATACTTGCGACGGGCAGGAGACGTTATGTTCTATATGCGTCAAAGACTCTAGTGGACCGTATGATTTTCATTTCCGTAAAAAGTTAGTAGAGCTTGCCGACCAACATAAAATTCCATACGCTCTTGATGTGTATCCTTATTACAGTTCAGACGGATCAGCAGCTCGCTCGGCAGGTAATGACTTTAGGGTAGCATTAATTGGTCCTGGTGTCGCTGCTTCGCACGGAGTGGAACGTACACATTCATTGGGAATAGAAGCGACAATCGATTTGTGTTTGGCGTATATCGACGATATGAAAGCTGAATAGACAATTCATCATTAACTACAATCCCATTATTATACTTAACAAGTATAATAATGGGATTTTTTTTGTAAAATATCGTAAATATATTATTCGAAAAGCAGTCCGAATCTAAAGCCAAGTGCAAATGAATTACCGCTTAAAGTAAAAAAGCGATCTTTATAGGGCAGACTTTCTTCAGAATCAGGAGATTGGAAAGCTTTACTGATGCGAGAGTATCCAAAAAAATCTACGAAGAATCTGTCACCAAAGAAAATTGTATTCCCAATACCAATATTCAAGCCACCTCGATGTACAGAATTTTGCTGTTCAATATCACCAAACTTATAGATATCAATACCATTTTCCTGTGAACGTATCCATCCTTTCCCGGAATAGTTCAAATCAAAATAGCGATACTCAAGTGCACCGAAAAGGTAGAAATTTGAAAAAGGATCTTGATTGTCATGCCTTTTATAATTAACAGAGTTAGAGCGAACTATCATATCATAGACATAAATTCTTGTCGAGAGGTTAATTCCAAAACCCGTAACATCCACAACATCCCTATTTGCATAAAGCATAATATTTGTATTCGCATCCTCGATTGTACCGAAATAGAACTCCGGAGAGAGAGAGAAGGAATAGGGACTACCGGAAGCCCTACGCTCAACTTCCACCTTAAAACCATTGACTATCAACTGTAAAGGATGCAAACCGACCATATAATTAGCCGAAAGTGAATCGGTGGGAGCTGCTTTAATCGTATCTGTAAGTGCTGCTTTTGAAGTGGTAGTAAACATACAAATCAAAGTAACTAAGGTGAGGATAGATTTCATTTGTATTCAAGCTTTCCGATGAGAGTTATAGAATCGTTTCTGATGGTAAAATTCGACATACCTCCCTCTGTTACCGCAGTAAAACTATTCGAAAATGGTATGATATCGGTAGCAGATATTGATGTGTAATTATGAAGAAGGATTGGCTTTAGTCTATCTGTAATATTTAATAATTTCAGGCCATTATCACATACGACGAGTTTATCGGTACCTATTAATCCCAATCCTTTAGGGTTCGACATAACCAGTGAAAATACTCTTTTCGGAGAAGTTAAATTTGTTATATCTATAATATCCAACACATTTGTCCCACGAACACATCGAGTATCTCCCGTTCGTAAAGTAGAGTATGCATATTTTGCATCTGCTACCACCGGGTCACAACTAACAATATGATCATACTTTGAAAGAAATGAGGGTGTAATGCGATCTGTAATATCATATATATATACACCATCAGTCGAGCCTAGAAACAGTGTATTCCCAAGAGCAAATATCGTTTCTATGGTAAAACCAATTGTTTTTGAAGAGGTGAATTTAGCAGAACCTGAACTCAAGTCAAAAATCCTCAAAGTTTTTCTATCAACTGTATATAAGTATGTGTCTTGTATCACAAATCTAGCTAAAGAGCCACCGGTGCCGGTTGTGTTGGTCGTAGGGGTGACGATATTCGTATCGCACGCTCCTGTTAGAAGGAAAATATAACTTATTGAATAGATAAAGATAGAGTATATTTTCATTTTCTTTTCCTCCATTCAATGATTACAGTGTTGGTAGGTCTATTATTCATGTCATACTCCGGTAAGAGTGGAAGATTGTCCGGTGGATCTTGTATTGGAAATATATTTTCTGTTCTTTCAACAAACACCGGTTTGGAAATATCGGTAATATTTACTGACACAAGATCATTAGCATTATCACTATAGAGTATGTCATTTTGAATTGCAACGTTATGACTGGCAAGAATAGATAAAAACCCAATATTTAGAGGTAGTGCAGGGTTAGAATTGTCAATAATGTGATATCCTTTATCTATTTCATTTATAAGGATATAGGTCTTGTAGGAATATATTTTTCCGGTGTTTATGATTGGGATTGGTACGGAAAAAGAGATGGTATTGAGTGTAGAGCGATCAGCTAAAATTGGTTCATATACACTATATCGAGGCTCAATGTCAGTTACAGTACAACATAACAAAGCATGACAGAGAAAAATTGATGGTATGAGATGATAGTATTTCATCCTATTTCTTTCGTGTGTAAATAAATAGTAAAAGATATTAATCGAACTTACGGATTTTCCTCTTCTTCAAAAAATTAAATTTACAAATGAAGCTTTTTCTTCACATTTTGATATAAATAATCTACCGATTGGAGAAACTACTCAATCTGAATATTACTGTAACTTTATGATGAAAATAGACATAGATATCTCGAAGGTAACTAATACAAAACTTTAAATTTAGTATGAAGTAATAAACATACGGTGTAAGTAGCTGTAATCTCATTTCTTGGTTTGACTTCGAAATAGTCATTACGAGTAAGGGTATATACTAAAACAGACGGTTACGATAATTCGTAACCGTCTGCAAAGTATATGTCGTTTCAATTATTTAACTATCGTCATCGCTCTTTTGTCAGAAAATATTCCTGCTTGAAGTATATAATAATACAAACCGGTATTTAATTCTTGTGCAGTCACATCGACGCTGTATGTTCCTGGTTGTAAGTACAAACTACCATCCAACAAAGTCCTTACCAATTCACCACTTATAGAATATATTTTCAGTGTGACAGGCGCAGTTTCTTGTGTCGTAAACTCAATCACACTCGATGTGTTAAATGGATTAGGTTTATTCTGCGCTAAATTAGGATTCGCCGTTGTAAATTTCAAAGTAGTTATTGCACATTTCCCGGAAGTAATAAATGGAGATTGTCCATTAACCGGAATAATATCAATAAATTGAAGCGAATCTGTTTTGAAATTACTTGCAATCACTTTCATTGGAGCAATGAGAGTATCAGGTACAGTCACTAAGAATTTTAAGTTCGCAATATTACCTGCTTTTACATCATCAATGTTTTTATACGATAAATCAATTGAACCTATAGTAGGATTGACGATTAGATTTTGAGTGATAGGCGAACTCGACGATAAATACTTGAGCATTCTGGAGTTGTAATTGACATTGACATCAAAATTCATAGCTTTGAGCCAATATGTGTTTCCTTTGTAGGTCGCTGAAAAGTCTTTTTCGAGATAGACCGGTATCGTTACCGTATCACCAAGAGTACCTGAAAGAGAATCAGGAATGATAAAATTCTGCGAAAATGCCAGTCCGACCGGAATATCAGGAGCATAGCCAACGCCTGCCATAGCCGTCGAATCATACACAGAACAAGGTACAATAGAACGCGCCTTCAACATTGGAGGAGCCGCTTGCTCACGAGTCGGACAATACCTAATAGTATAAACAATTGAATCGCCAATGTTAATCACCGCCGTCGATGGAGGAATACTTCCAACAATTGTCACGTCTTTACCCAATAGTGGAAGAGTATCCACTACAACCGGCACATCACCAGTATTTTTAACGGTCACAGTCCTATCAGCACAATCAAGCACTCGCACACTGTCGAAATTAACCGGATTCATGACCGTTATTTCCGTTTTTTGAACAATCACTTGACCGGCATCTGCTCCTGCAAGTATTTGAAAGAGAATGGTTTGTTCGGTATCAAAGGAAATACTGTCCACCGTAATTGGCTTATTGGCTCGCTGACCCGTTTTTGATATAAACTTCGCCGTTACAAATGGTCGGACAGAATCTACTTGACAGAAATTCTTCAAAGTAAATTCGGTACCCACCGAAGCCGAAGGCTTAGCAATAATACTTGGCGAATACTCAATAAAACAACTTGTTGATAAATACGGAGAATCAGCACCTACATATTGAAATTCCGTCGTATCATAGCCAAGTCGGCAATAGATGTCTACAAGGTTGGCAGGGATTTCTCGTGAACTATACACAGGAACCCGAAGTGTATCGCAAGTCGTGATTTTAAAAGTATCTATCTCAATTCGTTGATTATCAAAATTAAAGTCCAATCCGAACGCAGGAGCGAATCCATTACCGGTGACCAGAATAGTAGTATCAATATCACGACAAGGTTCACTGAGATGTAGTCTCATCCGAGCAGTATAAGCGCGATGGGCTCGCGGCTTGAAGTCAACTCTGATTCTCAGAGAATCTCCCGGATCGAGCGATATAGGGAATGCTCTGCCTAAATTATCTGAATACGTGAATACACGTTCGTCCGGCATAAAGGTAACAGAATCAATCACTACCGAAAACTGATCCGGATTCGTAACGACTGATGGAATTCTCACATCAATGATTTTAGGTACACTTATCGTATCCACTCTCGCAGGAGTAAATGTAGCTATTGTCATCGGAGGAGTAGGAGGATTGGTCACTGCCGGGAATGGAAGAACAGCAGGCTTGTACAGCATTGAGCGCTTTCCAAGGAGATAGATTTGGTATTTATCGTTCCATCCTGCACCACTTGCATTAAAGTGCATACGGGAGGCACAATTCACAAATTTATCTTCGGCCGGTGTCCGTGGACAAAACTTCAAGCGAAGCGTGTCGCGCGTATCCGGTGGTATCGAAAATGGAAAAGTACTATTAGGGGAGAAAGCTGAGCTCCATGTCCAGAATTGTGGCGTTCCTCCAGGAATTCCGGTACTGTCAATCCACAATGAATCGAGCTTCATTTGATGGACTAATGATGGATTAATCAGAGGTAACTCTCTGACAATACAATCACATGGCTTTACAAAACCCCAATTAATAAGCGATAGAGGAGCTTCTAATTTTAAAATGATTGCTCGTGCTTTGAAAGTGCCGGTTGTTCTGATCGAAGAGCAAGGAGAATCAGAGAATACAGTTATACTTCCATCATACACTTTTTCGATTGTAGGAGCGAATTCAATGACAAATTGAATAGAATCACGAGGTTGAAGTATCGTACTATCCGGCTTGGTTTGAGAAATTACTGAAAATCCCGGTGGCAATTGAAGGCTATCGAATCGAACCGGTAAGATTGAGATATTCTCAATCGTAATAGAATCACGCTTTTTATCACCGACTTCTAGAGTACCAAAAATTGTAAGTGTGTTAACTGCTAACTTCGGTGAAGTAGAAGTACCAAAAAGGGGAGCAGCCCATTGTATTCCTTTTGAAATGTACTTCAAATATGCACGGTCAGCACGATCTTGAGTGACGTCATTCGGCGTATAACGAAATATAAAGCGAGCTGATCCATTGACAGGTACAGGCATTGTAGCCGGTATAGGATTCGGTTCAATAATAGTATATCTTCCTGATGGATCACTAAGTTGTATTTGTTCAATCGTCTGATCAATATTAATTATATTCTGTATATCAAGTGTATCTAGCATCGACTGACATCCGACGACGTTCTGCGTTTCCATGACAATTGGTTCGAATTTGAACGTTTCGAGGATGCCTCGGCCTTGTACCGGCATACAAACAGTATTAAAACATTTTTGTTCGAACAAGCATAACTTATCAATATACATCGAGTCCTTGAGCGGTCTGAACGTAATTGGTATGGTAGCAGTTCCACCGTTTTTGGTAATGGTCACTGCCTTCGCACCCGTCAAGAAAAATACCTGTCCCGATTCCGGATAAAAAGAGACTCTAATATCATCCGGAGCATTATTGCGAGCTGTCACGGTAATAGTTTTTCTTGTCCGACAATCACATTCCCAAAATCTGCAAGAGGTGTTAGCCACTCGACTTTTGCTTCGTAGCCGGTACCTGACACAGCAATTTTTTTGATAATTGTGCAGCTCGACCCTTGAATTCGTGCTTTGATGATAACAGTATCATTGAAAAGTCCCGAACGATTAGGGAAAAATCGAAAATAATTCGTTTGCAAGCCGGTTTTGGATGGCATTAAAAATGGAAATCGTAAACGAGTATTCGTAAAGCCAGGCGGTATAATAATACTATCTACTGTTACCAATCTGCTCGATCTATTCTGCCATGTCCACGCAACTGGATCGCTGAGCTGCCCAACACAAATTGTAGGGAATTTAACAGATCGAAGTCGTGGGCGGGTTAAATCACTTGGAAGATCTATTACGTCTTGTACAACTCCTTTTATTTCAACTACTACCACACCGGGACATCTTTCGTCAGATTGAATTTTGAGGGTGTCGAAATATGTACGGGTAGTGTCTTTGGAAACAAATCTTATTTTAAGATCCAAGCACCCGCCAGCCGGTATCGTTACCGGGAATGTGGCAGGACTCACAATCTGAAAAATCTGTGGAAAGTAAACTGAGTATCCTGTAATAGTCATCGGTCTTGCAGCACCAATTGAGTCATCATTGACTACTCTCATCGTCACATCGCTTCCACACAATGAAGTATCCTGTATGGTAATATCAAATGTCGTCGATGAAATACATTTTATCGTTTGGGTAATAGTCGAAACGGATGCAAGTAAAGATTGAGGAACCGTGCGGTTGGACTTTTGGCAGCTTGCACCGCTTTTCATGTCTCCGGTATAACCTCTACCTGTTGCATCACAAAGAGTTATCGAACCTCCCCCTTCGTTGCAACGATAATAAAATAGCAACCCTGCTTCATTCCCATTCAATTCTCGATCTTTTTGACAAACGAGTTCGGGGGCAGTAAGAGGGCGTGTCCACACTTTAATTTCATCCATTTGACCTTTAAAATTTTCAAACAGATTTTTATTGTCTGACAATCCATTACAACTACCAATTTGTAAAGGTACTTTTGATTGTTTGGGTTCGTCTGTTGGGCGTAAGTATCTGGTAGGATATTGAGAATTTGTGGCTGTTACTACAGAAATTCCATTCACAAAAAGTGTTGCAGACTGAGCTGCACCATCAAATACTGCAGCTATATGAGTCCATTTACCAAAATACTGACTGAAAGGGAATCGAACGACCGTATTGTCATTGCTCTTGAGCTTTGTCCCATCTCCATTAAGCTCGAATACGATATCATTGTTTGGCGCAATATAGACAACCCATACATCATTGACATCGAAGGATGGTCCCCACAAGCCGGCTATAAACTGCTGTTTACCGGATACTCGCGTTAGATTTATCCAGCTTTCAAAAGTCAGGGCTGTTTGAGACTTATCTCTAATGCTATATCTATTTACCTCTGCGTAGTGCGTTCCCTTATCACTGAACTGAGTAAGCGTCAGAGCAGGCGAGTTATTACACGATTTATCCTTATCACAAGCGGCAGGGAATTGTGCTTGAAGGGATGAAGTCAGAAGAAGTATAGCAATCAGCAGAGTACAAATTTTCATAGAGATATTCCTAAAGTCGTAGAAGGCAAAGCTAACACACAAAATGACAATCGACAATGAATAAAGAACAATAAGAAGCTTAACGTTCAATAACTATATTACCTACCATATACTTATCACCAAATTTTACTTTGCAGAAATAATGTCCGCTCGCCGAAGTTAACTCAAATGGAAGCTGATGTAAGCCGGCGTCTAGATTACCTTCAAAAAGTATCTTGGTAGTATTTCCTACGATATCTGATAGAGAAATTTCTACAGTAGCATTTCTAGGTAACTCAAAAGATATCGTCGCTTGTCCGCTTGATGGATTCGGAGTAATAAGGAGATGTTGAGTAGGGAAGTCTGATAAATTTTCTACTACTCCGTTTGGCGATTGAAGTACCGGTAAAGCAACAACAGAATTATCTTGTAAAATCTCACGAGCCTCTGCTTTTTCTGCGCCGAACCAAGTTTGAAGCACGTCAGCATATACTTTTCGATAATCATTTTGATAAACAACATCTCCATTTTTATCAAAATTGGATAAATCCGGGTTCTTCCCGTAAATACCACCTAATACTCGTGTTCCAAAGACAAACTGTACTGAAGCAGCACCATGGTCAGTACCGCGACTACCATTTTCATAAGGACGACGACCAAATTCCGAAACGGTAAGACCGACGACACGATTTGCAAAACCTTGATTCACAGCATCACCGGTGAATTGACAAATAGCGTTAGCAAGTGTATTGAGCAAATTTGGATGATTACCACCAAGATTAACATCTTGTTGTTGGACATGAGTATCAAATCCACCCATTGAACACATAAATACTTTTGATTTGAGTCCACCTGATATTAATCGTGCAATTAATTTGAATTGCTGTACTAATCCTGCGGATGAGTAGTTGATAGTATTTTTTCCGGCATCGAATGTTTGTTTAATAACTTGAGAATATTTATCTGATTGTAACGCAATAGTACGAATATAGTTAAACTCATTTTCATACGAATTATTGCCCGGTAAAAGCTGTTCGTCCGGTGCAAGTCCGGCACCAAGCTTAAAGAAAGAATCCGGGTCAGTGAGTGCAATCCCCATATCTCCTTTTTCACTTTGAAACGCAAGGGAGAGTGTACCTCCAATTTGGACACATAAAGGATGATCAGGTATTTCAGTAGGGAAATTTGTCAGATGCTTAGCAAAATAGCGACCTATCCATCCGTCGGTAAGTTTTGCATTCGGATCCGGTCCGTTTAGTCCTGAAAGAAAAATATCAGTGGAACGGAAATGGGATAGGTTAGGATTTTCATAGCCTACACCTTGAACGACGGCAAGACGCCCTGTATCGAGTAAGTTCATGAACCCACCACCGTAAACATTATCAACAAGAGCCGGATGCAAGTAGAAATCAGTATTTGCGTAGCGCTTTGCTTTATCTTTAGGAACCCCGATTTCGGGACGAATTTTATAGTAATTTGGATCATCGGCTGGTATAACGGTATTAAGCCCGTCATTGCCACCAAATAGTTGAATTATAATAAGGATAGAATCATTTTCCTGAAAATTACTCCCGAGTACTCCGACCGGAGATTTGGCATAAACGGGTATTCCACCGATAAGCTGAGGAGCCAAAGCTGCACCGGCCGCGATTGCTGCCGATGAATGAAGAAATTGTCTGCGTTTCATAATAGTTCCTTGGAATTAGCATAAATGGAAATCGGGAGCTTTGATAAAGGTAGTCAGCAATAGCTTGATATTGCGAGCGGCAGTTGGGGTGTCATTCATGATTGCAGCCCATTCATAGACTGGTTGTTTTTGAAGTAACACTTCTTCTACATAGAACTTATGACGGGCAGCTGAAACTGCTTTGGGTAGGAAGAACATCTCAAGTGCAGTCGCTAATTTATCGGCATCGGTATAATCCGGAAATTGCTTTGCCATTGCGACTACTTCTGCATCATTCATTGAAGCAAGCATGGCTGCTGCAAATGAACGTCGATTTGGATAGGTTTTGGTGCTTATCCATCTTCTATAGCCCTCCCAACCGGCTACATTTGGAGGATCGATAAGCGTTTGTTCCATAGAAGTCATCGCGTTACCGGCGTCTGATACGAACGTCTTACCTAATTGCCGAGCAATACCTACTACATATTCAGCCGGAGTTTTGATTTGAACTCCAACATTAGCATCATCATAAAAATGAGCACTTTTGAAGAGAGCAGCTACTAACGGTCGGATTTCAAAGTTACTTTGTTTAAATAGAGTTGCCATCTGCATAATCATTTCATTATCAGTTGCAGAAGGATTACTATAGACAAAATAACTATAGAGTTTGCGGGATATAAATTGCGCTACAGCATCAGCTCTAATTTCAAAAATAATATCAATAAGTTTATCAATTTCCTGAGATTTCACTAAAAATTCTGTATTTGTATCGCTGTCACGAGCAATAATACTGCGCCCTAAAATTTGTTTTGAACCGGTATCATGATCTGCAGCATTGAAATATGTCTCAAACATTCCATTTCGTGCAACTTCATCATTGAATTGACCTACTTTCCAACCGGTAAGCACACGTGCAGCTTCTTTGACATCGCCTTCGCTGTAATTCCCAATACCACAAGTAAAGAGTTCCATGAGTTCACGTGCATAATTTTCGTTCGGGCTTTTCTTCGTATTAAGAATTCCCCCTAAATAGACCACCATTGCACCATTTAAGGTGATATCTTTTGCAAATTGTTGGAAATTGCCTAGTCTGGATGATCGGATGAGCAGATTTTGCCGGTATAATATAGCTGGAGGTAAGTATGCTGCATCAAATGTAAATTCAGATGTGAAATGTCCACTCCAAAATAATGTCAGCTTTTCTGTAAGAGGCGAGGATTCTAATCTCATGATTTCAGCCCACCAACGTATCAACCCCGAGAAATATCCTTTCCATTTATTTTCAATTCCGCTTCGAGTAATTGGGTCAGCACCGGCTGGATTCTCATCTGTTGCATCAATCCACGTCGGAGGAGTCGTTGTAGGGAGTTCTTTGCCGGTACCAAGGAGCAGCTCTACAGCTTCATCGGCTGATTTGCCGACAAGCTGAGTAGCAAGCTGAACGGTAGGAGCAAAACTCAATCTGCGGAGTAAATGAAGTGCATCAGCCATAGTTAATGGCTTTGTGTAGGGCTCAAGTCCGGTAGAAAGTGCCGCGCGCTCAGGCATAGTACCGGAGGTTTGTGCCATTTCGCGCGCATGACTGTCAAGTGTGAGCATTGAAAAGAAGGAACGTCTATTCATATCTGTACCTCTTTAAATTGTAGAATTAACCATTGATTTTACTTTTATTTTTTAAATACTTATCATGACCATTACTATTATATGTTCGAGCGAAGAATCACAAATTTTACGAAAAGTTACGCGTTCAATTCATAGATAACTTCATATAATCACTAACTTGTAATAATACAAAACAAATGCTCGTATTTCAACTTCGAGAATACATCACCCAATCTTACTTTATCGGTGTCTTTACTTCAAGCGAAACTGTTCGGCAGTAGTATCTTCCTTCGGGTAAGTTATTGTCATAGAGAAGGTTAGATGCGCCGAGTCCTCGTACAGAACTAATCGTCGCTGTCGGCTTGAGTGAAAGTAAGAAATCTCGAACACTCACAGCACGTTCCTCGGAGAGTTGCAAATTGTGATCTGCTTCACCAAGTCTGTCAGTAGTCCCGGTAATTGTGCTAACCGAAGTAGGTTGTAGAGCTTCATTCACGAATTTTTTCATCATGTCTTTATTTTGATCCGAAATATCAGATCGGTCAAAGTCAAAGACTATCAGACTAAGTCTGCTCACTTCGAACTGATTTTGTGATTTAAGTATTGGGAAATAACACTCAGCAGACACTGTAGTACCATCTTTTTGCTTGATGGTTAATTCACCGCGTAATGAATCTTTCATGGTAATTACTTTACCTATTTTGGATGTTTCATCAGTGGATAATTCGATTGGAATAGAAGCTGGAGGAGCAGTTAACCCACTTGTCTGATTGATGAGTACACCTTTGTAACTCATAGTTAAATTCCAAGTATCTGCATTTTCCGGGTGAAGTGTTTGGACAGAAAAGAGTTGTTTGTTCTGAACCGGAGCGAACTCTAAAAATCGTGAATGAACAACCGGCGAAAGCACGAAAGCATTATCAGATGTAATTTCAGCACGCCTATTCTCTTCCATACCTTCTTTATACTTTTGATTGGATGGTAACTCCGGTATGTCGCGAGTCTGCAGTACAAATCTTTCTAAAGGAATAGACCATTCTTTTGAGAGCAGGGTTGCTATAGTATTAGCGCGCTCTTTAGCTAAAGCATTCCGTTGGGCTGAAGTTGGTAATTCTTTACCATCCGTTGTGCCTGTAATTATAATTTTTTGATTAGGCAGTGCGCTCAAGCGTTTACCCAATAAATTTAACATCATATAATACGTAGGCAATGTTTCTTTTGGAAGATTTGCCTCTGTAAATTGTGTTTGATTTTTCGAACTTGCAATATATTTTACAGGAAGTTCAGCACTTGCACTATCAAAAAATATATACGGCAATAAGGGGAAAGTCTGTGTGACTACCGTTTCTTGTACTTGAAGTGGTACACTACTTATAGATTGAATCACAACAGCCGGCGGTGGAACCACTTTGGGTACTTCAACAATTACAAGCGGCGGCGGCGGCGGAGGCGGCGGAGGTGGCGGAGGAGGTGGTGGCGGTGGAGCAGGTAATTCTTTTCCAAATTCATATCTGATACCTACTCCAATATTCAAACAGTTTACATTCCATTCTGATGTTGAAATTATAGAACCTATTCCATATCTATAGCTTACCTCCGGATAAAGGTAAATGTCTGGTTGAAATTCAAAATCTGCTCCAATTGCTCCGAGTACACCATAAGCAGTACTTATTCCGGGGATTTTACCGGCTGCTACTGTGTGTTTACGTGTTCCGTCAGAATACAAGACACCATTTGGTGATGTAATTTCTTCTGTTTGTGTGAAGTCGTTACCAATGATAGGATTACCTACATCAAATCCAACTCGAGCATAGATTGGAATGTCAGGAATAGGGTATAATTTCAGCCCGATATCGAGTAAAATGTATTGTAAATTGGCAGTATATACGTGATGGCGAACTAGTGGAACGTATTGATTTGTATTGGGGTCGAGAATTTCAAACGAAGAATTGTCAGCTTCGAGGGTTGCAGGGCGGGATGTATAAATCAAACGTCCACTTGCTTCTAAGAAATCAGGTAATAATTTGTAATCAAATGTAATTCCTGCGAAATAACCGGATGAAACACCGTCGGTGAAAATACCGCAATCAGTAGCTTCAGGCAGTACGGAAAGAGAAGTTTTATTCCAAACTTTTGTATAGCCTCCAATCAATCCGATTGAATAATTACCGCGCACATTACTTAATGAATCTGTGGGAATTTCCTCAGAATTTGATGTAAATAATGGAATAAACAAAAGTGAAAGAAGCAGGTAGTATTTTATGATCATAGATTATAGGGTTGATTATTTTAACTTCAAAACAAACATAAGCAAATAATTTGTAGTCCGAAAGCTGACAAAGAATAATTTAGATTCTAAAATAATAAAGGTGAAAAAAAGTTACGTTTTGTAGGACAGAGACTACATTTTTGTCATCTTTTGTCTGATATTTAACAAAAAAAAAGCATGAAATATGTTTCACGCTTTTTCATTTTTAAAAAATGAAATTCTAACTGAATGATGAATTCGATTCAAAATTGGAATCATAACCTTTACGACGTCGTTTGATAATGAGGACGATAACAAAGATAATTCCACCCACGATTAGTATTGTAAAGAAGAGAGTTCCATACGAAAAAGTAGGTGGATACACTTCCACCGTACCATCGGGATTAGTGACATAGCTAGGACGAGAATAATAATACGCCGGATGAAAGGGAGTATGCCACATAAAAGGAATACTGCCCATCATATATCCCATCATAAAACCATCACCTCGACCACCGTAATTATGTACAACGTAATTTTGATTTGCACCTTGACTATTACGTAGCTGCATAGGTGTGCTCTGCCTTGGTACACCATAAGAACGAGTATAATCTTGTTTTGAATTTAAACGATTACCTCCAAAGCTCGATTTGGGAGTGGAATATGAACGAGAAGGGGAAGATTTACCATACGATGGAGTACTAGGCCTAGAATATGACTTACTACGACTGCCACCAAAGCTTCCGCCACCTCCACGACTGCCTCCAAAACTTCTGCCACCTCCTCCACGACTGCCTCCAAAGCTACCTTTGGCATCTGCAATAAAAGGAAGAAAAACAAAAGAAAACATAGTAAATAACAGTAGTATCAATCCATTACCGGATGTTTGACGTATTTTCATGCAAAAACTCCTTCAACTTGTGTAGAATCATCATCATTTCTAAAAGTCAATTCAGCTCTAAATGTCACGGGCTCAGAAGTATCCGGCGCTCGATTGAATAAAGCTTTTATTCCGCCATCTTTTGCAACACCGTTTTTAATATGTACAAGTAAACTAATCAGCCCGTCGAGTGATTGATCATTTCTGAAAACAACAGTATTCTCAATTTCCCCATCACTTTCAATTGTAAGGAGTTGAAGATTTTGAGCTTCTTCTTCATCAAATGCTGCAGGACGGATTTTTATGTTTTCAAAATAATCTTGGAAGATTTGTTTTGTGTACATATTCTTATCTGATCCTTCATAACGAATCACTGCATCAAAAGTTCCGTCTTCTTCGAGATTCAAGAAAATTTCTTTTATACCACCAAGCTGTTCACCATTGTAATAGACTGCTGTATTTTCAATTCGTCCATTACTTTCAATAGAAAATGACCGCATGATTTGCCTTTAGTATGAGAAATAAATGTGAGGGCGATTTTACGGAATGTAATGTTAATTATTTTAAGCTACTGTTTCTTCTAATGATTTTTGTTTTTTCTGTGCTCGTAGTCTTAGATTAGTATCGAGGATTTTCTTTCGAATTCTGATACTCACCGGTGAAACTTCGAGTAATTCATCATCTTCGATGAATTCAATAAACTGTTCCAAACTCATTTTACGAGGAGTCTCAAGTCTGATGATACCATCAGAACCGCTTGCGCGCATGTTTGTTAAGTGTTTGGCTCTACAAGGGTTGACTTGAATATCTTCTTCACGAGCATTCTCTCCGACGACCATTCCTTCGTAAATATCTACACCCGGCTCGACAAAAAGAACTCCACGTTCTTGGACACTTTCAAGAGAATAACCGGTCGCTGTTCCATTTTCCATAGATACCATCGATCCTTTTGTACGACCGCTGATGGCACCTTTATACGGCTGGAAATCATGGAAAGTATGATGGATAATACCTTCGCCTCGAGTAGAAGTGAGAAATTCTGTTCTGAATCCGATAAGTCCACGGGCCGGTACATAAAACTCGACACGAATAATATCACCTTGCGGAACCATATTCACCATTTCACCGCGACGACGACCGAGAATTTCAATGACTGTTCCGACATGTTTATCGGGGACATCGACTAACACGTGTTCAATCGGCTCGACTAAAACTCCATTTTCATCACGGCGCATAAGTACTTCGGGCTTGGATACAGCGAATTCATATCCTTCTCGACGCATAGTTTCAATTAATATCGCTAATTGCAATTCACCTCGACCAGATACTTTAAACACATCTGCCTGATCGGTATCAACTACTCTAAGTGCAACATTCACTCTAAGCTCTCTGTAGAGTCTTTCACGAAGCTTTGGAGTAGTGACATGCTTACCTTCACGACCGGCAAACGGCGAAGTATTAACACAGAAATACATTGCAATAGTTGGTTCTTCTACGTTCACATATGGCAAAGCTTCTGGATTCGCTGCATCACAAATTGTCTCACCAATATAAACATTTTCAAACCCTGAAAAAGCAATGATTTCACCTGCTTCTGCCGAATCAATCGCAACTTGATTAACACCTTCGTATGCATACATTTTAGTTATTTTTTGCTGCTCCGTGCTACCATTTATATGAATTAGGGCAACAGAATCACCTACTTTTACTCGTCCGCAATGAATTCTGCCAATCGTAATTCGACCAACGTAATCACTCCAACCGAGTGAAGTCACAATCATTTGGAATGGATGTTCCGGTTGATGTTTAGGTCCTGGAATTGATTCGAGGATGGTATCAAAGAGCGGACCAAGTGTAGTAGAGTCATCCTCTAATGAGCGTTTAGCAATTCCCTGACGTGCGATAGCATATATGACAGGGAAGTGTAATTGATCATAATCTGCGCCTAAGGCGATGAATAATTCTAGAATTTCATCTAGAACTTCTGCAGCACGTGCATCGGAGCGGTCAATTTTATTTATCACGACGATAGGAACTAGGTGTAATTCCAAAGCTTTCTTAAGTACAAAGCGAGTTTGAGGGAGTGGGCCCTCTGCGGCATCGACGAGTAACAACACTCCATCAACCATACTGAGGATACGTTCTACTTCTCCACCAAAATCTGAGTGACCCGGTGTGTCAACGATATTGATTTTTTTACCTTTCCAATGAACTGAGGCGTTTTTTGCCATGATGGTAATACCTTTTTCACGTTCGAGGTCATTGGAGTCCATTATTCTTTCGGCAACGATTTGATTGGCGCGAAAAGTACCTGATTGTCGTAAAAGGTGGTCAACTAATGTGGTTTTTCCATGGTCAACGTGGGCTATAATAGCGATGTTCCGCATGTCGGAACGTGTTGCAATACTCATAAATCCTTAGCAAATAAAATAAAAATTGAAATTCAAACTTTGCAAAAATACGGAAAAACCGTTCAAAGTCGGCTTCTGAGAAGATATTATGTAGAAATGTATGGTGACTGAGTGAAGTTGAAATAGACGAAAAATTAGTGCAGATGTACCATACTTATCAATTCAACAATAGAATTGAGAACATTGTAAAATACTTATGTCATACCACTAAATTATGATTGTATAATACCAATAAATTTTGGACTTGAGATCATATAACTATAATAATAGATAATTGGTTAATTAATTTCCATCATATCGATAAATTGCTTGAAAAGATAATCCGAATCATGTGGTCCGGGTGAAGACTCAGGGTGATATTGTACAGAGAAAATTGGCAAGTCACGATGCCGTATCCCGGAGAGAGTATTATCATTTAAATTAATGTGGGTAGGTTCGAGTTCATCAGGAAGTGATGTGATATCTACAGCGAAGCCATGATTTTGCGAACTGATTTCAATACTATTTGTAAGCAGATTTTTAACCGGATGATTAGCACCGCGATGTCCGAATTTGAGCTTATATGTTTTTGCGCCAAAAGCTAGTGCTAATAGTTGATGACCTAAACATATCCCAAAAATTGGTTTTTTATCATGCAGCTTTTTAATAGTATCAATTGCATGTTTTGTAGCTGCAGGATCTCCCGGACCATTTGATAAGAATATGCCGTCAGGTTGAAATTCCAAAACTTCCTCAGCAGAAGTATGAGCAGGGAAAATAGTCACATCACACCCATAGTCTGAGAGACGACGTAATATATTGCGTTTTATACCGTAATCTAAGGCTGCCACTTTATATCTTTTCTTTTGATGCATTTCAGGTAATGTAAAGTGTTCGGGATGAGAGCTCCATGTATATTTCTTCGAACAAGTTACTTTACCTGACAAGTCCAATCCTTCCATAGAATCTAATGACTTAGCTCTGCCAACCAAAACCATTGGATTTAATTCTTTGGTTGAAATTATACCACGCATTGCGCCTTCAGTTCTTAATATTCTGACCAACATTCTCGTATCGACTCCCTCGATTCCTAATTTGTTATTTTCTTGTAGCCATAATCCAAGTGATTTGTGCGCTCGAAAATTAGAATAATGGGCTGAATATTCCTTTACTATCATTCCTTCGGCATGAATAGAGTCTGATTCATTATCCTCATCATTAACTCCATAATTACCAATATGTGGATAGGTAAAAGTCATTATCTGACCATGATAACTCGGATCAGTCATAATCTCTTGATATCCAGTCATCGCTGTATTAAAAACTACTTCCCCTTGAGATTCAGATTCTAAGTCACCGAATCCATAACCTTGAAAAATCACACCGTTTTCTAAAGCCAATAATGCCGTTTTTTTCATAAATCACAATAATCTAAACATAGTTTTTTTTACATTACTAAAAAATGTAAGTATTAAAAGAATTTCAAAAGCAAAGTTAAGGCATTTTTTCGTAAGTTTAAGGTGGCAGAGAACAATATTCTCCTTAAATCAACAAAGGGGGTTGCATTCAGTACAAAATCAATATCATTGACTCTGGTAGTACCTACTGTTGTATTGCCCAGTCATTCAAGTAATTCAAATTCTTTAGTTTCAACATCGCTAAACAATAAAGTATTGGTTCTTAATCAAAGTTATGAACCTGTTAGTGTTTGTAATGCTAAAAAAGCATTTCTTCTTATTTATATGTTGAAGGCAGAAGTAGTTGCTGAGAGGAAAAACCGAACCTTACGTTCCGTGAATGCTACCTTTCCTTTTCCGAGTGTCATTAGAGTTTCAGCTTATATTAGAGTCCCATTTAAGAAGATTGAATTATCGAGAAAGAATATTCTAAGAAGGGATAATTTTCGATGCCAATATTGTAATTCAACTAATCAACCATTGACACTCGATCATATCATTCCACGATCGAGAGGCGGGACTGATGTTTGGGAAAATTTAGTAGCCGCTTGTGTAAAGTGTAATAATCGCAAAGGAAATCGCACTCCTGAGGAAGCACAAATGAAGCTCTTGTCTAGCCCAAGACGCCCACATCATGTGATGTTTTTAAAGCAATTTATGGGGAATTTAGACGAAAACTGGAAACCATACTTATTCATAGATTAGTTTTCGACTTAATGATAGTAATTAAGTTACCTTTTATGATGTAACTAAATATTTCATCATCGTGTCTGTAAAACTGAAACCGATAACTAAAGTAGATATTTTGGAGAATAGCAATGTCGACTGCACCAAGAAAGCCGAGTGAAGAGGAACTTCAAGATGCGACCCAAGGGTTTCGCAATGGAAGTTCGTCGGCTTTTCAAATGTTGTA
The DNA here is from genome assembly GCA_016720145.1 of Ignavibacteria bacterium. Classification (GTDB taxonomy): domain Bacteria; phylum Bacteroidota; class Ignavibacteria; order Kapaibacteriales; family UBA961; genus JADJXV01. Next base: position 441,661 of record JADJXV010000001.1, read on the forward strand.
TCGGTATCATTCCCAAAGCGTTTATCGGTTTTGCCTTCGAATGGTGGGAGAGCAAAATACAGCACAAGATGCCTTTCAAGAAACATTTATCAAAGTCTTTGAACATAGATCTGAGTTTCGTGGGGATCATTTTCCGGCCTGGTTATTTATAATCGCAAGAAGAGTTTGCCTAAATCACCTCCGATCACAGAAAAAACATGATGAATTTGACGAAGAAATACATGGTGAAGTTACATACATGAGAGAATCTGACTTTGGAATGAAAATGTGTGTAGAAAAAGCATTGCTCATGTTGCCTGTGCAGCTACGCGAAGCAGCAATACTCCGGGAATATGAAGGTTATTCCTATCAGGAAATTGCTTCAATTGTCGGTATAGATTTGTCACTTGCAAAAGTTCGAGTTCACCGTGCTCGATTGCTCCTTAAGAAAATTTTAGCACCTGTCGTTCAGGAATGGTATGAATCATAACCTACTTATATCAAAATATTTAGACGGCGAGCTTTCTTTTGATGAAGACAACGAGTTACGTCGTTTACTGTCCGAAAGCTCAGCCATAAAAGAAGATTTTGATTCTGCGACAATGCTTCATTTTATGATGAAAGATGATTCTGAGTCCAAGTTCCTCATCGGATTTATTCTTCAAACTGAAGAACTTAATTATTAGGAAATATGCAAATGTACCAATAGAAGACAAACCAAACAAAGGCAAAAATGTCCGTAATTTGTACATTAGGTCTGCCATGCTGCTTATTGTACTATTTGTAATGCCGATTGGTGATACAACTTATTGATTGTTTTGCAGACAGTTCCGCCAAATCCGATAGAAATACAAATGATGAAAGCACTGCCACGTTCCTTTACGATCATCAGGATTAATGCAGTGCAACCTCATAATAAGTTGAATAACTTAAATTTCAACAAATGAACCTAAAGTTAGCAACTTCGAAAAGCTCATCACGTATACATCAGACTTAAAAAGTACAATAAATACATCATATTCGCATGATGGCTCCATTTTAGAGTCTTTTAACACTATAAATGCAGTAATCCACTGAAACAACGACTCGAAATTTAATTGCAAGAATTCTCAAAATTCAATCTGCAGCGAAATGTCATAACTCCTAGAAACGACTTCAAATAATACAATTAGTACTATCCCCGTACAACAAGTTTCAAGTATTACCTCTACCCAAATTGCACTCCAACCTTTAGTGATTACAACCAAACCATTCCAAGATATCGTCACTGATGTACAGGTAAATACATTCGTTTCTACAATGATATCGCTTCCGGGCGATTATACTAACACAACTTCAACTTTTTCCCAAAGTATTGCATACGCAATTGGGAATGATAATAGAGTAGGTCATGAAGTCGGCTATTTTGGTTATTCTTATAATGATGGAGGTACAGTACTCATACCACAGATCAAATATCACCGGCACTTCAGGTAAAACACTCGGAATGGACGATCCATCGCCAGGCGCAAATGATGCAATCTAAAGAACGATCATCCTCAGCTTGTCCAATGGCTTTGATGAACGAAAATTGTCGAATATTCTTTAGAGAAGAACATGTATTGGGGAGCCGCATTTTACGAGCGGACTATGCTTCAAATCAGGCAACATTTCATTCAATGGTCGTGTAGGATTAGGTGGGTCAAATGATGGTCCTATGGCATTCTCTCGAGCGTTTGCTCGCTATAGTGTCTATTCCGGTGTTGCTTTGACGCTAGGCGCAGAGGCAAATGCATTTATGATTCATGCCCCTATGATTTCCGGAAAGCAATTTGATGTTAGTTCAGGAGTTTCACTTGTTTATGGCATGCAAATCAAATTTAACGAACTGCAAAGTTGGTGAGATTAATCAAATGTTGAAAATTAAAGTTTGGCAACATCGCGTAATTCTTCTTATTTTCGGAGATGTTAAAAAGTGTAATTTTTGTTTATTTGGAGTTTAATATGAAAAATATGGTTCTATTTTCACTCTTGTTAACGAAGAACGTTGCAGTATTATAAAATCTAAAACCGATGATGGGAAACCTATTACACAACTATCGAGAAAAATTCAATTCAATCTTGAAATTTGTTCCTTATATGCCGAGTAGGTAAGTCTTTTTGTATATAGACAGATTTCGACTATATCAAATCAGTCCATATTCTTAGCCAAGTTATGAAAATTCAATTCTAAAATTATATTTAACACATTTATAAAGGGAGAAAAGTATGAAGCGAAATCTACTTTTTCTGATAATTGTCATGATCGTATGTCCTTTGTCTGCGTACGCAGGTATTACAGGGATACTTTCCGGCAAGGTAGTGGACGAAAAGGGTAAGGCGATATCGGGAGCATCTATTCGAATTTTAGGTACGACAAAGGGAGGCTCCACAAAGCTGAAAGGTGATTTTCTCATTTCTAATATCACGGCTGGAAATTATACTGTCCAAGCAAAATATGTTGGGTATAAATTATACAGTACCAATGTTAGAATAACACCTGATCAAACGACAGAATTGATGATAAAGCTTGTTGATTCGAATGTTACCTCAAAACAAGTTGATATTATTGTTGAAAGAAATAAAGAGTTAGTTAAAAAAACAGAGATTGGTACTGTTCGAAATACGAGTGGTGCCGAAATGACGAAAGTAGCCCGTGAGACTGTTCAGCAGGCTGTAGCTCTTAAAGCAGGGGTACAAGTTGATGCCGGTGGATTCCAAGTACGTGGAAGTCGTTCAAGTGAAACACAAATTAAAGTTGACGGTTTGGATGTCGGAGATCAGTTTACCGGTGGATTTGGAAATGGTGGATTTAATTATACACCTACCGTAAGCGCATCTGCTGTAGAAGAAGTACAAGTGATGACAGGTGCGTTTTCTGCTGAATATGGATCTGCATTAGGTGGCGTTGTAAATACAGTTGTAAAGACTGGAAGAACTGATAACTACGAAGGTTTTGTTCGTTACAGAGTAGATGCACCTGGATTATTTGGTACAGCAAGTAATGGAATAAAGCTTATGGGCAAAAACGAAAATGCTTTAGAATTTGGAGTCGGAGGTCCTATACCAATTTTGGATGGTTCAACATTCTATATTACAGGAAAGCATGCGTATGAAAAATATGGTACAGCAAGTCTTGGCGTCCTCGATCCTTGGGGAAATAATTTGGGTCAATTAGAGAATACACAGACTTGGGTAAAAAATGTAACAGGTCGACTTAAGTTTAGTTTTAACAACATAGATTTAAGCGTAGGTGGACAGCTTGGTTTATCATCTCGCGAAAGAGGGTCTTGGGGATGGCTTTATGCAAACGACTTTGGCGTGACTAACATTCGGACAGAAAATGGTCGTACATTCGGCGATACAAGTTTTGTAAGAGAGTCAATAGCGAAGCCAGCTGTGGTCAATCAAGTTGTAAACAATCTGTTTGTCCTTATAAACCATACGCTTAGCAACACATCTTTTTACCAATTCAAAGTTTCTATAAATACCAATACAAGTGATGTATCAAAAAGAACTGATTTTTCAGACCCATCTCTTCTTCGAGGATTCACAGTTTATACTCCTGCCGATAATTACAAATCTGAATTCGATCCTACCGATCCAGCCCAAATACGCTTAGCCTCGGGTGGTGACAGAGCATTAGATTTCTTCCAATCAATAGCCAAGCCTGTCTCAACTTCAGATGGGTACGCTACAGGGGATATTCTTCAACGTAACTTTATAACAGGATATATTGAAGGACCTTCCGACGCTTCTCCAACAAAGAACCCTTATGGTTTATCCGGATATTTCAATTACCATGGCAATGATCGTAATTTTGATTTCAGAAGCACAAATATCTTACAATTCGATGGTAATTTTAATACAGTTATGAAGCCGGTGATTTGAAGCATAATATTAAAGCAGGATTTGAATTCCGTACAATTACTGACGCAGACATTATAATAGTCTACCTTGGGATGGTAATGTTTTATGATGTGTATACTGATGAATTTGGTGGTAATCCTTATGCTGATAATACTACTGCTAAGCTAATAACTGAGCAGCCCAAAAAACCATTCTCCGGGTCACTCTACGCACAAGATCAATTAAGCTTTAAAGGTATTATTATCAATCCAGGCTTTAGAGTAGATTTTACAGATCCAAATTCAACCTATAGATTAACCAGTCCTTATTTCACACCGATTACAAGCGATTCAGGTTTTGCAAATACCACTCTAAAATTACAAGTTAGCCCAAGAGTATCGATTGCCTATCCGGTGACTGACCGTTCTGTTGTCACAATTGCATACGGTATTTATTTTCAGATGCCTCAGTTAAATCAATTGTTCGATGCATATAATGCTGATCGTTTACGAAGCGGATCTATTCTTGGTAATCCTCAATTACCTGCACAAAGAACAAATCAATATCAAATTGCTTACAATTTACAGCTTAACGATGACTTTGCATTTGACGTTACTGCATATTACAAAGACAATTACAATCAAGTAGGTATTCAACGAATTTTTACTTCTCCTGACCCATACGATCAATATAGTGTATCAGAATATGGTAACAGTCGCGGGCTAGAATTTACATTCAGGAAAAACCCGGTTAATAACATAGGTTTTAATGTCAACTACACAATTGCAAAGACTAGTACTACATCATCTTCTCCTGAAGATAATTATAATTTAACAACTGATCCATATACTGGTTCTATTGCATTTCCATTGTCTGATTATCCATTTTCAAACGATCGAAGACATCAAGTCAATGCTACGGTAGATTTTCTATGGAATCGAGATGAGGGTCCTTCTATAGGAGGAATTAAGTTTATGGAGAATGTAAACTTAAATGTTACTACTCGTTATCAAACAGGCACTCCCTATACCAGACTTAGTCCTAAGGGAATAATCATTGGAGATGTTAACGGTGAACGTCAGCCATCAACATGGTCATCCGACATTCGATTCTCAAAATCTTTCCCACTTAAAGATTGGTTCGGCGATGGAATTGGAAATACTTCTATCGATTTTTTCGTAGATATTTTTAATGTCACCAACAATACAGTTTTTAGCGCTGTTTATCCAAGAAGTGGAGATCCTGATCAAGATAACAATGCGTTAAATCGTCAGTTAGGGGATTTTAGCGGTACAGTACTATTCAAAGAAGCTACTTTATTGAACGCAAATACTTTCAGAAGTGATCAATATGACAAATTTGGAGATAGACTTTATGCAGAGCAAATAGATTTCAATCACGATGGTCAAGTGACACAAGGCGAAAAATACCAAAGTTATTTGAACTATGTAAAAGATGCTCAATCTCGCCTACCTAATTATATACTTCCGCGTAGAATATTTTTCGGCGTTAAATTAAATTTTTAATACAGTAGTTGTGCTGTATCTACTTTAAACAATAACTATTAGTTTTATAACCGAGAGGAAAATCTCCAATGAAAACAACTACTTTATATTTGTTATCCGCAGTGATGATCGTTGCAATGACATTTACAACAAACGCTCGTACGAAGGATCAGACAAAAGGGAAGAACCAACCAGGTGAGTCCACCCTGCGCACTGCTTCAAATACATTTGACTTACAAAAAAACAAAGTAAGCCGTATTGAATTTTACAATACAAATTATGGCATTATAGGTCACGATACCAGGAATAGTTTAGGTGGTGGAATATGGCCTCGTGGATCTCAAAACCAATATATATATGCCGGTGGGGTGTGGTTCTGCGGTACCAAAACTCTTGCTAATGGTAAACCTTCCAGATTATGTGAAATTTCATATAATCCTAATTCTGGAGCATCATGGTTCGCGCCTGGTTCTATTGAGGATGGTGATCTTTCAATGGATGAATACCGAACTAAATATAGAGTTTATTTCTCTACTGACTTTAGACCCGATAATGGTGCTCCCTTTAATTCTAATGATGGTCCTAACTGGCCAATATGGGACAACAGTGAAATTCCAAATGATACATTAAAGAAAGATAGATATGTAGGTAACTACGTTGATGATATTTCGTTACGTAACAGAACCTTCAACCCTAAAGGTCCGGCATTTATCTCCGGAGAAGATATATTTTCAATTTTTAAAGATACTGATCTCAACAGATATGAAGGCGGAGTAGGCACTCGTAGAAGTCAAGGATTTCCTATGAGATTGCAATATGAACAAACAATATTTTCTTGGGGTTTCGGAGATTATCGTGACTTTATTTTCGTGAAATATGCTATCATAAACAAATCGGTCGATACAATTAAAGATTGTTGGGTAGCCGCTGCTTATGATATGGATATTGCTCAAGCAACTAATGGACAAAATGGTGCAGCTAATGACAGATGCAAGTTTTATTCAGATGAAGATTCTTTGAACCTTGCTGTACAATGGTCATTGGGAACACAGGGTGAGCGCGGAAAAGGATTTGGATATATAGGTTTTGACTTTTTAGAAAGTCCTGCTATAGATGCAACCGGTAGAATTAGACACGATAAAAAGTATTATGATCAACAAGAACAGCTAGGATTGGTCACTTTTAGGAATTGGTCCATAAATGAAGATTTAAAAGATAATGGCGATCGCTATGATTTTGTATCACAAAAACAAAAAGACGGTGATACAGAAGCAGGTGATAAGAGATTTCTTATGTCAACTGGTCCGTTTACGATGGTGCCTAAAGATACAGTTCGCGTTGTTGTCGGGATTGTCTTTGCTAACACAAGTAAAGGTGGCGATGCAGATGGAACGGTTGAAGATTTAGTAGAAACTATTCGTAAAGATAAATTTGCTCAAAAGGTATATGATGATAACTTCCGAGCTCCAATTCCCCCAGATGCTTCTGAAATAAGCTGGAGACCGCTTAATAATGCAATACTCGTTACTTGGGACAGCACATCTGAAATGTCATTTGATCGATTAGAGGAAGGACTTGATTTCTTAGGTTATAAGCTATACCGAGCTCGACGAGATGATTTGGATTCTTTCGATGTAAATGTACTCAAATCACCAATTAATCGCGGACCGTTAGGTTGGAAACAAATAGCACAATGGGAGATGCTTACACCATTCTTAAAGTCTTTTGTGCAAGTTGGTGACGGTGATGTGAATATGCCTTTTTTGGATTCTTTGAGAATTGTTCAGCAAGTCGATTCTTTTAAGTTTATAGTACGTCGATTTCCTTCACGGGCTTCACAAAATACTCCTTTTGGTGTAGCCCAATGGAAAAAATATTATTCAGAAATGCCTTTTGCAAATCTTCAAAAATTATTGACCGGGGAGATTAATATTAATCGTGCTTTGGTGACTACCCCACCAAAATGGAAAAACCTTAATGCTATACCATGGATAGCTGATCCAAGCGGAATGGAAGTACCGTGGAAGCAGAATTCAGCCCAAGGATTTTCTGTAGCTGATTCTATCTCTTATGAAAATTTAATGAGTGGTCTTTTGGCGTTACTTCGCCAAGGTAAAGCAGTTCTTAATTTTGTGGATATAGAAATCGACAGTGTTGAACGCGAAAAGATACGTCGTCAAGTAATAGTGCCTTATATGGATAGTATTACAAACAACAGTTCATTTGTTGATTTGGGTGATGATGATCGAAATGGTGAAATCAATGAAGACCCAGATCCTACAATTACTGAAAAACTGCTTAACAATGTTGATTACTTCTATCGCTTACAAGCGTATGATGAGGGAGACTACAAGCAGCTATCACCAAAGAAGGAAAATGTTGGAATATCCGAACTGAACCAATTAAAAGTATCTCCTTATGCCGCAGCAGCTGGAGCAAAAGAGGCTCGAGTAGTGGTAACTATGTCAGATTCTTCTACTTTAGGTGGATTGTATAATTTTAGATTCCACGTACTTAATCAAGACAGATTAAATCAACTGTTTACCAACGCAGATAATGGTGGGCATGAAATTGAGATTGAGTTTTTACCAGCAATTTCTCCTGTTAATTATCCTCCGGCATCTCAAGCAAATCCACAGCCTCCAATTTATGGACTATACCAACGAAGAATAGTAATGCGTGATAAATCGACCGGTAAGTCATTGTTTGACGGAACTACATTTTTAGAGCCTACACTATGTAATACTTCAGTCCTTAACCTATTTACTGAAAATGCTGCTACATATATTTTTAGTGATACAGTGATTACAGACTCTATTTCCGGTAAAATAAATAGCTTCGGAGTGTTTAACGATAGAGGTAGTATTCTAAGAAATGGTACTTTCACTACTAATAAAACTGGTACAAGCTCTACTTGTTATAGTGGTTTATTGGACAACGAAGCGCGCTTAACTCTTGGATTTTCATTTGATTACGGAATATTGCAACAAGGTGGTATAATCAGACCGGACACTGCTTTTGCATTAATCAATAGTTCTGGTGCTGAAACACCGTTACAAAAAGGTGATATTCAAAGAATGCAGCGTGTTGATACCGTCTTTAATGAAAATGGGGGTTCGTTTGTTTATGGGTCATTCAATAATGGACCTGCTGATTACGAAGTCGAGTTTACAGAAGGAGGAGATACTACACTTACTTTAGCCTATGGAACAAAATCACCTCGTGATACCAAGCAAGTAAAAGTAAAATACCTGAATACCAAAGTAACAAACAAAATATCGTATAAAAGAATTGATGAAAATGGCGATTCCGTTGTAGTTGCCTATCCCAATGAAGTACCTTCGTATACTAATCCATTGACTGTGTTTAGTAGTTATCCCTTAGTAACTGACGTACCCGTCGGACAATATAACTTATCTTCCTATGCATGGGTAAGTGCCCGTGGTAGAAATAATCTGACATCACGACGTGCACAGTCATCTGGATTATCCGGACAAGGAAGATATTATTTATCAGTAGTTGATGATATCGATACAGTCGATTTCATCCATGTGTTCCAAGCATCCGGCGCAGAATTCGGTATCGATTATGGAAATAAAGCACGCCGATTTTCGAATGATTCACCTATGTGGGATACTGTAGTTAATTATGTCTGGAACAAAGATTTTCAAAAAGGTGATAAAATTGCTTTCAGAGTTGTCGGTGGTGCTTTAGGACTTCCATTGCCCGGTGCTAAAATCGCAGCAAAAGTAATTACAAGTGTACCTAATGTAGCCGATTATACAGACGAAATGCTTGACCAAGTTAAAATAGTACCTAATCCTTATTACGTGACTGAGCAATCACAACGCTCCCCTTATGATGCTAAGATTAGATTTACAAAGCTTCCAAAGCAATGTACTATCAAGATTTACACAATTACCGGCGAATTACTTCGTACAATTGAGCACAATGAAACTACTTCTCCTGAGCCGGATAAATATGCAATGGAACCGTGGGATTTGTTGACGACTAACCGTCAACGTGCAGCTAGCCAAACATTAGTCGCAGAAATATCTACACCAAATGGTGCAAAGTCAATCCAAAAATTCTCATTAATCGTTGGTGGATTTAGACTTATATCAGAATAAATATTCCATAAAGACCTCACTTATTCTGTTAAGTGAGGTCTTCTTTCGGAGATACTTCAGAATATATTTTATAAAACATTCTAAGTGTATTATTTCTTAGAATTTAATTTCAGGAGATTTTTAAAATGAAAAAATTATTACTCAATTTCTCAATGGTACTATCCTGTGTAATGGCAGGTGCAATACTAGTTCATGCCGAAGAAACAAAAAGTTCTAGTGGAACTTCAACCGGAGATTTTAGAAAAGTGGGTGCTTCGGGCGGTCAATTTCTTAAAATTGGTGTGGGTGCACGAGCATCTGGTATGGCCGGAGCGTATGGAAGCATAGGAAGTGATGTGACTTCATTGTATTGGAATTCTGCAGGAATTGCTGATATACAAGGTCTCGCCGCTAATTTCACATATACATCTTGGTTCGCCGGTTTCTCCCATAATTTTGTTGGTGGTTGCGTACCAATCGGAGATAAATATAGAGCGGCCGTCACTCTTACATCGTTCAGCAGTGGAAACATACCAATTACTACCATTGAAAAAGAGTCCGGAACTGGTTCAAACTATCAAGTTTCTGATGTTGCAATAGGACTTTCGTTTGGAGGACATGTCACGGATCAGTTCGCTTTTGGTGCTACTATTAAGTATGTACAAAATGCATTCGCTTCTGTATCTGCTACCGGAGTTGCATTTGATTTAGGTACTATTTATAAAACAGGATTCCAAGGTACAAGAGTTGCATTTTCAATTCATAATTTAGGTGGACAACAATCCTATACTGGTGCAGATTTAAATCGAACCAGTAAGACCGTCGCCGAACAAAATGCCAATCCTGTTGACGCTCAATTACTCACAAGTCCTTATAACCTACCTTTGATATTCAGAGCAGGTATTTCAACTGATGTCATGAGTATCGTCAATGGTGAAAATGCTACCTGGATGATGCAGATCATAAATGGATAGTAAGTGCAGATTTTGAAACACTTTCTGATACTCCTGAGCAATTTTCAATTGGCTCTGAATATGTCTGGAATAATTTTGTTGCTATACGGGGTGGATATAGGTTCGGTCATGATACATTCGGCTTAGCCGGTGGAATCGGACTAAAATATATTGGTGGAGGATTTGATGGACAACTTGATTATTCAATTAACCCTGTTGATAACTTTGGCGTCGTAAATCGATTTAGTATTTCAATGCGAGTACCATAATTGTCGCTTTACTCAATAATTGAGTCCGTGATTTTGCACGAATTTATACTCTATTGCCGTTGGATAATTCGTTCAACGGCAATTTTGTTTTAGAGGAAAGTATAATGAGACTTATAGTGTATTTACTTAGCATATTGTTCGGAATATTTATATATCCTACCGTTACAAACAGTCAAAACATCCCACTCACTATCGATGCAGCTCAATTTCGATATGACGATACCCATGTGTTGTGGGAAATGTACTATTCTTATGCAGATACTTCGGTTCGATATGTATCTACTAATAAAGATACTTATGTAGGATCAATGTATTTTTCAATACAAATTAGTTCTTCAATTGGAATTATAGCAAGCAATGAATGGATATCTGATAATACGATTGATCATAAGTTAACTTCACATTCCAAAAATTTGATTGGTCAAAAGTCATACGTATTGTTACCCGGTCAATATAATGTTGATATTCTTATTAAAGATATAAATGATACGACTCGTTTTTCCAAAAGGTCTTTTCCTATTATTCTTCGTTCGATTCCTTCGAACAAACTTGCATTAAGCGATGTTCAAATTGCAAGTTCAATCGAGTATGTTGAAAATTCATCTCAAGAAAATCAACAGTTTGTTAAAAGTAAGTTAAATGTACTTCCTAATCCAGGACACGAATGTATTGGAAATTCACCAACTCTTTCACTCTATACAGAAATTTACAATGCTACTTCGACAGCCAAAGATAGTATTGACATAGAGTATAAAATAACTGACGGAGCAAAACGCGAACAGTTTATCTTACTTTTTAAGAAGAAAATTGTAGGTAATTCACAAATCGAAACAACATCTATTCCACTAGATGCATTGCCTAGTGGTGTGTATTTTGTTGAGGTAATCATTAAACCTTCAGATAATTCAAATGATAGCACTTCCGTTAAGAAAAAATTCTTTGTATTAAATCCTGAAATGCCTGCCGAACTTTTGCGTACTTTTTCAGAAGATGAGCTCTTTCAGACAAGTGAATTTGCTACGCTATCTCCGGAAAGAATTCAAGATGAATTTGTTAAAGCAAAGGTACTTGCTACTCAAGCTGATGTTCGATTGTTTGAAGCGCTTACCGAGATATCTGCAAAACAAAAGTTTCTCTTTCGGTTTTGGAAAGAACGTGATTTTGTAGCTGAAACTCCTCAAAATGAAAGACTTGAAGAATTTCGCAAAGCAATCAAACATGCCAATACTTTTTATTCCAACTTGTTAATTAAAGATGGATGGCGCACTGACCCCGGAAGAGTCCTTCGAAAGTATGGATTTCCTACTCAAATTGACCGATATCCTGCCAACAGTGAGTCAAGACCATACGAGGAATGGTTGTATGCAAATATACAAGGTGGTGTAAAATTTCAATTTGTTGATTTAAAAGGCATTGGAAATTATGTTCAAGTGAATTCAACTGCACTCGGTGAGCCACGTAATGATAGTTGGAAGGAAAGATATGTTTTGGTAATTAAAGTAGAAGATGATGTCATCAGATAGTGGTGTGAATAGATGGTTCTGAATTTATGAAAAGAATAACCGAATCAATTGTTGCTATCCTTATCTATAGTTTAGGATACATAAGCTACCTATTATCAGTACGATACAGGTTTATTCTAGGTGCAGTATTTGGATATGTTCTTCGAAAATTCAGTAAAAAACGATGTTCGATTACACTTGATAACATAACACAATCATTCAAAGATCAAAGTACTGAATGGCACAAAACACTTGTTCGAAATTCTTATAATAATTTGGGTGTAGTACTTTCAGAAATTATTGCTTTTCAGCACATGTCTGATAAGCAGATGACAGAACTCATTGATTTTAGTAATATTCACCTACTTCAAACTGCTAATGCAAAGAACAAAGGTCTGATTTTATTATCAGGTCACTTTGGAAATTGGGAATTACTCGCGTACACAGCCGGTCTATTTTCCGGAATTCCAATTAATATTGTCGTCGCTCCACAGCATAATACATTTGCAAACGAATATATCAATGTATTCCGTACTCGTCATAATAATAACATAGTTCCGATGACAAATGCTGCAAGAGATATTATAAAAATTTTGAACAAACACGGTGCCGTAGCTATGCTAACAGACCAAGCTGCAAATTCATCCACAGATGTTTCAATAGATTTCTTTGGTCGTCCTGCAATTACGTATGAAGCACCGGCAGCCCTCGTTCTAAAGTATAATATACCTATGATTATTGGCTTTGCCGTCCGTCAAGATAGTGGCAAATATCTTGTTAATTTGGAAGAAATTGAAACTCATGATTTAGAATATACCAAGGATGGAATTGCTGAACTTACCAAACGTCATGTTGAAATTTTAGAACAAGCAATTCGCAAGCATCCTGAACAGTGGTCATGGCAACATAAGCGTTGGAAAACATGAATATTACAGAGTTTTCTCGTTTTGCAATTATCCAAACTGCTTTCATAGGCGATGTAGTCCTCACACTATCGGTCGCAGATGCCATAAAATCAATACATCCTTCCGCTGAAATTCACTTTATTACTACACCTGTAGCAGCAAGTCTAGCAGAATCAACAGATTCTATCGACTATGTCCACGTATTTGATAAGCGTGGTAAACATAAATCGTTACTAGGAATTCTAAGCTTTGCAGAATCTCTTTCTTCTAAATCAATAGAATGCGTTCTCTCACCACATAGATCACTCCGCACAACACTTATATCAAAATTAATCAAGCCTAAGTATTCCGTTGGATTTACAGTAAATGCGCTATCTTGGTTGTATTCAAAGAGAGTCGAATACCCAATTCATATTCATGAGGTCGAAAGAAACTTGCGGCTACTTAGTGTGTTTGATGAAACTAATAAACTATGGCTCCAAAAAGCACCACGTCCGCAAGTGACAATTTCACATGTAGATACGCAAGAAGTATTAAAGCTGTTAGATCGTGAATTTTCTCATAAACCATCTTCAATAATAGCACTTGCTCCGGGATCGGTATGGAATACAAAACGATGGATTGAAGATAATTTTATTAAAACTGCTATTGAATTACAAAAAAAGGACATTCATGTGTATTTGTCGGTGGAGTAGAAGATATAGAATTGTGTTCTCGTTTAGCCCATAATTCCAAAGCAATTAGCTTAGCAGGGGAGACTTCACTTCTTCAAACTATTGCATTATTGAGACTTTGCTCTGCACTCATAACCAACGATTCTGCGCCTACCCATCTTGCCTGGATTGCAGGATGTCGTACAATTACCATTTATGGTCCGACCTCACCAATTTTCGGCTTCGCTCCAAGAGGAGAAACTGATATAATTCTCGAAAACACTTTCCTAAAATGCAGACCTTGTGCTATACACGGAGGAAATGTATGCCCGATAGGCACACATGAATGCATGAAATCCATAACTCCTTTGATGGCAACGAGAACTATTTCGGCGATAGGATAATTGTAACAAAAAGGACAACTGAAACGCCGATTTTTTTGTAATTTGCTGATATAAATTGAATTTATTCTGCTAATTACCTCCAAAATGAAATCATCTAAGAAACGAATATCCAAAACAGAATCAACACTTGAGCTATCAAAGACAGAAGGTGTGCGAATTAATAAATAGCTTGCAGATGCCGGACTTTGTTCACGCCGTGCAGCGGAAGATCTTATAGTACAAGGGCTTGTAAAAATCAATCGCGAAGTGGTTACAGATCTTGCACGTAGAGTCCTCAAAAGTGATTTTGTCACAGTCAGGGGAGAGCCGGTGACTATTTATAAAAACCTTATCTATATTTTGCTCAATAAACCTAAAGATTTTATTACGACCGTGAGTGATGAAAAAGGTCGTAAAACAGTCATGGATATCGTTCGCAAGCAAGATAGAATATTTCCGGTCGGCAGGCTTGATCGTAATACTACCGGCGCGCTACTGATGACAAATGACGGTGATTTGGCATATCGGCTCACTCATCCTAGCTATGAAGTACCAAGGGTTTACAATGTAACACTCGACAAAAGAATTGATCTTGAAGATGCTAAAAAAATCAGCCAAGGAATAGATTTGGATGATGGAAAAACATCTCCCTGTGAAGTACTCGTTCAGCCATCAGATCGTAGTCATGTTACATTAGAATTACCTGAAGGTCGCAATAGAGAAGTGAGAAGAATTTTCGAATCATGGGTTATGAAGTAAAGCGATTAGACAGAAAATCTTTTGCAACATTATCTACCCGAGGATTAGCGCGTGGTGAATACAGACATCTAACGAGAACAGAAGAAATAATACTTAAAAAGTCAGTTGGATTGGAATAATCTATTGTGATATAATTACTTACAAAACTTGGTTCTTCATGAAATATTTGATTCTCCTTCTGCTTCTTAGCACTACTTTCGTTCTTGCGAAAGCTCAAGACAATCCACCTCAAGCCACATCTCCGGTCGAAAATCTTCCCGGTACGAGTGCATTACCGAAAGATATAATTGGAATAAGCTCTGAATTCTTTAAGCTAATGATGTCCGGCAATTCCGATCAAGCTTTTCAGCGTTTGTTTAAAAACAGCCCGATGGCGGATAATAAAACCTTAACGACGCAGATAATAGATCAAGCAAAGAAAGCAGAACAAATCTATGGAATCATTAAAGGTTTTGAACGCGTCGGAGAGGAAAGTTTGACAGAATCTTTTATTCGTTTACGTTATATATCCTTGCATGATAAGTATCCTTTACGCTGGGTATTTACATTTTATAAATCTCCAACAAGGGGATGGATTGTAACTAATGTAAAATTCGATGATGATTCGGAATATTTTTTCTCGAAAGAATAGAATGTTCGTGTGTTATATCGTTGCTTTTTTACTGCTTTTTGTTTCGTTTATTGATGTAAAAGCTCATGTTTTCATGGGAAATATTGCATATACCATTACATCAAACATAATATCAACTCGATCTGACACTTTAGAACAAGTTAAAACCCCAATCGACTCATCCTTTTCAAAGATTCCAACTGATACAGTAAAGCCAACCAAGCCCTTACGTACACATGGGAGTTTGTTACAAATCCCGTATTCATTCCAAAAAATCACGAAGCAAGAATTGCAATACATGAATTTCGTAGCTTTTCATGATATAATTGCCCAATCTTCTGCTTTCGTATATCCTTTACATTTAGGGAGTTATGGCCAGGTAAACGGACTGTCCGTTTTTGGAGCCGGCTTGAGAGATGTTACCATGCAGTTTAACGGACGTTCCCTCAACGAAAAAATATTTGGTGCAGTTAACATCGAAGAGTATCCACCTGAAATGGCAGAACAAATCGAAGTGTTTACCGGCGCGGATGCAGTGATATTTTCGGATAATTCTGCCGGATGTTAATTAATATACAGGAACGGGTCTTTAATACAAAAACTCCATTTACCCATCTTTGGTATTCACAGGGAGGATATGATTATGTCGCCTCAGATGGCATCCTCAGTCAAAATATTGCTAAAAATTGGAATGCTACGATTGGTTATAGAAGACAATCATCAACTTCACGCTTCTTAAATTCTGATCTTGATTTATGGAATATACGGGCTAATATTCGGTGGAGCCCTACCAGCAAAACAACGTTCACATTGTCAGAATTGTTTACTCACCGAAGAACAGGCGTAAATGGTGGAATTGACTCGACTTCGCCTAGTATTAGTAATGAGCTGATTGCAGTCCCAAAGTATGCTGAATTCAATGAACGAGTGTATAGACATGAAGTAACACTTTCCGGTACAACTTTATTAACTGACGATACTACGAGCTCACTTTCCGGTTCTCTATTATTCAAATGCTGTATGGCAAAAGAACCGTCCACGCTCAATGGCGGTAACCCCGGCGGATACTTTTTCATTAGTCGAAGCTATGTCTGTAAAGTTCGGAACAGTCCTACGGTACGAACAAAAGCTTTTCGAACATTCCACATTGAGAATTGGGGGAGTAGCAGAGTACTTATCTATAGATCCATCTGTTTATAATGAATCACTACAAGATGGAATAATTGCGGGTTATGGACATATACATCAAAACATTTCTGAAAATTTATCTCTAAAAGGTGGTGCAAGACTATCCGTTCAAAATGGAATATTCACACCATCTTTTGGAGCAGCTTTCGCAATGAAATCTTCCGATAATGTTTCATTATCATTCGATATTTCTCAAAGTAGCCGTATGCCGAGTCTGAGCGAAGGTACAGCACTCAATTCAGAAAAACATTTTCTGACATTAGCCGGAATAAAATATCATTATGATTCATTATCAATTGGTATTTCAGGATTTGCGCGATTTGTGAATTCTCCTATTGTCTCAGAAGTAGTGCGCGATAGTACGGGTTCGGTACTTACAACACATTCATACAATATCGACTCTCGACAAATTTATGGATTGACCACAGAAGCAAAATATTCTTACAAGAATATTAGTGCAACCGGCTTTATGCAATTATATCAGAGTACTGATGTACTTATCAGTAGTAATAGATTTCCATTGTTTTATGCCGGGATTTCTGCTCAGTATATGTATTCCGTTGGGCAAAGTGTGATGTATGGTGGACTCACAGTTAAATTCATTGGATCTCATTCGAGTGATGCTTTCATGCCACAAACGTGGAGCTCGGTTACAGCACAAAATGAACCTTCTTTTGCATCCTTTAATGGTATCGATGCCTATATTGTTCTTCGTTTAGGGAATGCTTATGTACGGGCTACGTATTTTAATATATTGTCGCAAGCATATTATTATGTATCTATTTACCCTCAATTTGACAGGAACCTTCGTTTAAGTGTGTCGTGGTCTTTTTTTGATTAATAATTATCGCTACTACTAATGTACCCTACAAGATGAAAAAATTCGCTTATAGTATTGTAATTGTACTGATCGTACTCATTCTTACAATTGGTGTAGCTTTATTTTTCCTTAATTATTCGACAATATGCGGCATTGTCGATGGTATTTTTAATGATCCATTAAAGCTAACCCATTTCAAAGAAAAATACCTTTCAGCATCTAAATTTTTAGTGATTAAATGGTCTTTGACTATAGTAGTTATAGTATTATTGATGGGAATTTTATATTGGCGAAAGAGTCTGAAAGTACGAATTGAAATAATTATTAATGAGTTATTAGTGGGAATGCAGGGATTCTATCAATCTTTTCATTTATTAGACAAAATCACCCAAAGAACCTTAGCAGGTATCATTTTTATTGCCTTTTCTTTTTCTCTGTATTTTGCAGTAACCTCACCCATATTTATTGACGAAGTAATTACATTTAAAGATTTTACGAAAAATTCACTTTTTGTATCTTTATCCTATTACCCCCAACCGAATAATCATGTTTTTTATTCATTTCTAACGAATATCTCCTATTCAATTTTTCCTTTTTCACCGAAAATATCTATTCGTCTTATTAACGTGCTTTTATCAGTGTTTACGAATTTGCTTTTCTTTCGACTATCCACTAAATTTCTTTCAGATAGGGCATCACTTATAAGTACCACCGTCTTCGCCTTCTTGTTTATGAATTTGCTATATTCGTTTCAGGCACGGGGGTATGAAATTCTTTTATTTGCAACCATTGTGATATTTTATTATTTGTTTCAGTTTCTACAATTTGAAGGTGGCAAGAAATACCTGTCAGTATATATTTTGGCAAGTATTATCGGGTTTTGGGCTATCCCATCATTTTTATACCCTTTTTGTATCCTCACATCGTACGTCATCTTTCAATTATTGAGAAGAAATAAATTTAATCTCATTTTGCAAGTCATTATCTCTTCAGCGATTATATCGTGTTGTACGATAATTGTATATTCACCTGTTTTATTAATTAGTGGTCTGAAATCTATTGTTGGAAATTATTATACAATGCCAATACCGAGAGGGGAAGTGGCTGTACGATTATTACCACATTTCCTGAGTACTGCTAAATGGTTAGTCGCAATGCCTTCTGAGTATATCTCGATAGCTGTTGTCGGCGTTGCTCTAGTGCTATTAGTACATGCAGCTAAAACAAAAAAATCGCATTTCACTGTGCTTATTGCATTATTATTAGCTCCTCCTGTTCTATTGCTTTTACATAGTGTGATTCCTTTCGAACGCTCATGGATTTTCTTATCCATACCATTTAGTATCGCAATGGGTTGGTTGGCAGATAATTGCAATGTTCTAAGACGACCTTTAGTATTATACTCAACGATTTCTGTGTTGATTATCGGTTTAGTATTGTTATTTCAAACACGACATTATGAGTTTTACAGTCGAGATTACTGTTTGGAAGAACTAACACAACATATTGACACATCAAGAAGTAAAAGCATCGGCTACGATTCGGATTATGATGCAGAGACATTTAGATTTGCATTATTTTCTTTGAATAA
Organism: Ignavibacteria bacterium; assembly: GCA_016720145.1. Taxonomy (GTDB): domain Bacteria; phylum Bacteroidota; class Ignavibacteria; order Kapaibacteriales; family UBA961; genus JADJXV01. The sequence goes on from JADJXV010000001.1 coordinate 460,754, forward strand.
TAACCAACGGTATACACTAATGGAACAACTTACAGATTCGAGTAGTTACGATAAATATGATATTGTACTTATAAATGATACACATCCTCATCGTTCAAAATTATATATAATTGATTCTTCTCATATTTTAATGGCTAAAACAGTTTGTGGGATATCATTTTATCAACGAGTTAAATGAATATAATTGAAGCAATCTGAAATTGATTTTTAAAATCTGTTTGTATCAATCATTTTACAAACACATCTGCTGATTCTTAAAGAACTACTACATGTATATCATTCTTATATTTCAACAGCTAATTGCATCGAGCACGCATCTTTTTGCCAAAAGTGTTACTACCGAATTGCATCCCGCCGTTGTTGTTTTGTTACGAGGAGTATTTTCAGTAATTGCTTATGGACTATGGAGTATTATACAACGTAAGAAACTCAAGCCATTTGAAATGAGTGATTTGCCGGTTTTGCTCATTTTAGGAGCCATCAATATTCCAATCAATCAACTCATGTTTATTTGGGGTGTAAGCTACACGACAGCTCCGAATGCTGCTTTGGCGTATGCCTTATCACCGGCTTTTGTCTTGATTATTGCTACGTTATTTTTTGGTGAAAAATTAACAAAGTGGAAGGTTATCGGAATTATTATAGCGATAATAGGAACGGTATTAGTCTTATTAGAAAAAGGATTAGAACTTAATTCCAAGCATTTTTGGGGAAATATAATGGTACTTGGAGCAAGCTGTTCATGGGCTTTTTACACTATACTCGGCAAAAAATTTGCCCAGAAATATGGTGCTGTTCAAGCAACTGCTTTGTGTATGATAATGGGATTTATTCTTTATGCTCCGATTTTCGGACTGATGCCAATTCCCTTGAATTTAAGTGAAGTATCATCAGGTAACTGGTGGAAATTGCTCTACTTGGGAGGAGTTACCTCGACAGCGGGATATGCTTTATGGTATTATGCACTTACCAAGGGTGATGCAAGTAAAGTATCTGTATTTAATAACTTACAACCGGTCTTCACGACTGTGCTTGCTTTGATTTTTATGGGTACTCAACCAACACCATTATTTATTGTGGGTGGATTGATAGCAATCTGTGGAGTGATAATTACTCAAAAAGGATAACATTAACTTAATATCTGGAGATATCGATGAAAATTGGAGAATATACGATTGAGTGTATTAATACCGGCGCATTCGGTTTGGACGGTGGAGCAATGTTTGGCGTGGTTCCCAAAAACTTGTGGTCAAAAGCTTATAATCCGGGCGATGAACAGAATAGAATTCCAATGGCTGCACGATGCCTATTGCTCTCGTCAAAAGATAAAAAAATACTTGTTGATACGGGTTGCGGTACTAAACTAAGCGAGAAATTGCAAAAGATTTACAAACTCGACAACTCAGAACAAACATTACTAAATTCTTTGAAAAATAAAGGTGTTCAAGCTGATGACATAACAGATGTCATACTCACTCATTTGCATTTTGATCATGCCGGTGGTGCCACTCATCTTGAGAATGGTCAAGCTGTTCCATCATTTCCAAATGCTAAATACTATGTTCAAAAAGATCACCTTGCCTGGGCTAGGAATCCGACTGAAAAAGATCGTGCTTCATTTTTCATGGAAAATTGGGAACCAATTGTTTCATCAGGTATGATGGAAATTCTCGACGGCAATGGCGAGATTTATAAAGGAATATCTGTAGAACAATTCAATGGTCATACTAAGTCATTACAAATGGTCAAGATAAGTGATGGTTCATCAACGCTCATTTTCCCTGCTGATTTGTTTCCTACTTCTGCTCATATTCCTGTTCCTTTTATTATGGGATATGATAATTATCCACTTACAGCAATGAACGAAAAGAGAACATTATTACCCAAAATAGTAGCGGAAAATTGGGTGATATGTTATGAACACGATGCATTCATCGCAGCTTCACATGTAATTGAGACTGAAAAGGGCTATAAAATTGGAGAGATAGTTCAACTATGAAAATATGAATCTTCATTTCATAAAAACAATTCCAGTATAATGGTATGATTGATACATATCAACATGTTGAGCGTGAAAGTATTCTATACCTACAGATATGTAAGAGTATTGATGTGTTCGAAGGAAAAGGTAAAAATTTCTTTTTTGAAGAAGAATTGCAAATCGCTGTTTTTAGAGTAAAAGGATTGCTTTATGCACTTTCTAATATATGCTTACACCAACATGCATCTGTACTTTGTGATGGATTTATTGAAGACCTGACCGTGAGGTGTCCGTTGCACGGCTGGGTTTATTCATTAGCATCTGGTCAAACAATTGGAAGTCCATCGAATCTTAAGACTTACAAAATATGGGAAGAACAGGGATTGGTGTATTTAGAAAAACCCACATTACATGTTCCCAAATGGATGAATTCACTTTGAACAACCATGCATACAGAAAATATTACCGGTAGGATAAAGCAAGCAGCTATTGATATTGGATTTAGCAGCGTAAAGATCACGGACGCAGTTCCTTTGTCTGAGGAAATCGAACGGTATCAACAATGGCTCGAGCTCGGTTTCCACGGTACGATGAGCTATTTAGAACGAAATTTAGAAAAACGCGAGAATCTATCACAAGTACTACCGGAAGCTTGCTCTGTAATAGTCGTTACTCAAAATTACTACACACCTCACAATCATGAACTTCAACGATATCTTCCTGATCAGTTTGGGAAGATATCTCGTTACGCTTGGGGTGATGATTATCATGATATCATGAAATCCAAATTACTAGAGCTTTCAAGAATTTCTGATCTTCTCACTCCCGGAAGTACATCAAAAGTTTATACTGATACCGGTCCTATAATGGAGAAAGCATGGGCAGTCAGAGCGGGAATTGGATGGCAGGGGAAGCATTCAAATATAATTTCACGAACGCATGGTTCGTGGTTTTTTATAGGTGTAATAATCACGACGGCGCAGTTACTTACAGATGAACCAATCGTAGATTATTGCGGGACGTGCACTGCCTGTATTGATGCTTGTCCTACTTCGGCAATTGTGGAGCCTTATGTTGTTGACGCTACAAAATGCTTATCCTATTGGACAATTGAAACCAAGCCCGAGGTTGAAATTCCGCTTGAGATTGCAAAATCCATGGATGGCTGGATCTTTGGATGTGATACGTGTCAGGATGTGTGTCCATGGAATAGTTTTAAAATCGATACGAGTGAAAAGCGATTTGAACCGAGAGAAGAGGAGACTTGTTTGGAATTTCAAGCAATTGAAGCATTTACACAAGATAATTTCTCTTCGCGGTTTAAAAATAGTCCTATCAAGCGAACAAAATTAGCCGGATTACAACGCAATGTAATTGCAGTAAATTCTCCGAAACTAAATCCATAATTCTTAATTTATGTGTATGAATCTTCCCTGGGGAAATACCGTGATTTCAGGTGTTACAGAGCGTCATCTTGATATATTTCAACCGATTGGATTGACATTTGCTAATTCGCCCAATCTCGATTCGTTAGAATTATCATCACATCTTCAGTACTTTGCCGATTCATTAAGTGTTGATAGGAATTGTCTTAAATTTCAAAAACAGATTCATGGAGATACGATAGCATTTATCAACAAAGATTCTATTCAACCTGAATCGGATGGAATGATAACGAATCAAAAGGGAGTTATACTCTGCGTGTTAGTTGCTGATTGTTGTGGTATTTTGCTCTATGACCAAGATAATAAAGCAGTTGGTGCACTTCATTCAGGGTGGAAAGGGACATATCTGAATATCGCTGCAAAGGGTGTAAATACTATGGTTCAGAATTTTGGTACTATTCCCGAACTCCTTAAAGCATATTTATCGCCATGTGCATCTGAGCATAACTATCAAGTACGGAAAGATGTTGCTGAATTGTTTCCAACAGCAGTAGTACAAATCAGTGAAGAATATTACCTGTTTAATAATAGATTGCGGATTAAAGAGCAGTTATTAGAGTCCGGTCTCAAAGCAGAAAACATAACCATCAGCTCAGAATGCACGATAAGCAATACAAACTATCATTCGTACAGGCGTGATGGTGCCAAATCAGGCAGATCATGTGTTTATATTGGATTACAACAATAGTCTATTTTGCTATTATTCAAATAGTTATGAAAGCAACTATCAATCATAAGGATTTACTATTTACAGTTGATTTTTCAAAACCAATCGATATATCATTATCGATGAGGACAGATGAAAGTAATGTTGAGGCATTTTACTTACCTTCTCCTCAATTTGAACCATTTAGGTATGGAAATACAGTGTTGTCTAAGCAACAGGGCGGTGCATGTAATTGTGAAGTTCTTACTATCGCCCCACACGGCAATGGCACACATACCGAATGTGTTGGGCATATATCATTCGAAAAAATTACTATCAATCAGTGTTTGAAAGAATTTATATTTATTGCTGAGCTAGTGACAGTACAACCGGTAGAATTGAACGATGATAGCATAATTACGAAATCTTCGCTCGAATCTGTATTGCAATTTACTACAGATGCGTTAGTTATACGTACTCTTCCGAATAATGATGAGAAAGAATCATTCCATTATTCGGGTACCAATCCTGTTTATTTAGAGACATCTGCGGCAGCTTTTATAAAAGACAGGGGAGTGCAGCATCTTTTACTTGACGTTCCATCTGTCGATAAAGAAGCAGATTCCGGTGAATTACGTGCGCATCATGAATATTGGAATTACCCTACCGCTCCAAGATTTGGAGCGACAATTACTGAGTTAGTATATATTCCAAACGAAATTCCGGATGGTTTATACTTGTTAAATTTACAAATAGCATCACTTGAAACAGACGCATCTCCAAGTAAACCAATTCTATACAAGATTGATCTATCTTTATAACCAATGAGCAAATGAGGAAAATCCAATTGGCTCGTGTGAATGAAAAGCTTCTGCATACTCTACACCAATGAGTGCTCCAAAATACCGTGCACGCGCCTCTATCATTTCCATAAACGCTGGTTTTGAGATAAATGTTTGAGGTTGTTGAGTATTGTGTTCGCCAGCTACAAACACCTGAGATGAATATGCTCGAATAGATTCCATTTTTACCTGAAAGTAATCGCTAATATCGACATAAAAGCTCGGCTCAAAATCGTAGGTTTGCATGTAACTAAATAATTTATCAGGTCGATGGGGGAGTTGGTGTTTACCATTAAATTCTGTTTTTATCATGGTAAGACCACTTTGAAACACTGCTGTTCGTACTAATTTATGAACGTTTTCGTGATCAGGATGACGTTCATGCGGAGGATTACAAAGGATGATTTTTGGACGATATTGACGAATAGATCTGATCAATGAAAGTATGTTGTCTTTCGACAGCTCGATGTTACCATCTTCCATCAATAAATTCACTCTCCCACTAACTTTTAAAATCTCGTTTGCTTTCTGTGTCTCAATCGCTCTTTGCTCGATTGTTCCTCTACTACTAAGCTCTCCAAGAGTACAATCTACGATCACTACAGTTTTTCCATTTGACGTTAGCTGCGCAATTGTGCCTCCACAAGAAAGCTCTGCATCGTCCGGATGTGCAGCAACGACAAGCACATCGATTGAATTCTCAGGTAATGTATTCATATTTTAGATTCTTCACCATTATTCTTACAACATTTATCAATTAATTTTCCACAAAAATAACGCTGAAAACCCTATGTAAATCAGAATATTTGGTGATTTTATGCATAATTATTCAATATATTTATAATTATTTAAAATAATTCTTGCGTATTCAAAAACTTATCGTAACTTTGCGACGTTCTGCCGTGAAGTTTGGGTGCGAGCGGCAGGTAGTTTCTCCTCTCTGTTTTAGTTAAATGTTTGGCGACGAGAAGTTTTTTTATGCACCGGAAGAGGTTTTTATGAATATCTATGTAGGCAATTTGCCATACAACACCAATGATGCTGATATGAAAGCATTGTTTGAAAATTATGGCATAGTAACTTCCACCTCGATTATTTCCGATAAGTTCACCGGAAGATCACGTGGATTCGGGTTCGTCGAAATGGCTGACGATGATCAAGCAAGACAAGCAATCGAAGCAACAAATGGCGCAGACTATAATGGTCGTGCTTTAGTTGTTAACGAAGCTAGACCACGCGAAGAGCGTCCACGCCGTGAATTTAGCGGTGGCGGCGGTGGTGGCAATCGTGGTGGTGGCGGCGGATACGGCGGCGGCGGCGGTGAAAGACGCGGCGGCGGCGGTGGCGGACGTGATCGTTATTAAAAAGTACCCGAATCTCAGGTAATTTTTGAATCAAATAAAAACCTTCATCCGATTATATTGGGTGAAGGTTTTTTAGTTAATATGTACTTTATTTTACATTACTACTCGAGTAACAGGTATAATGATCAACAGTATTATTTCTCCACGTTCGTTGAAACTTCACATTCAAATATTTCTACTTGATTGTATTTGGGGTGCTTACATTGCGGTTATATTTGACAGAATTATTTATCATCATGTTCTGTTAAATTCGACAGCTTCGAGTATAACTATTTATAATATAATTAGTTATTTAGTTTTCAGCTCTGTATTTGCTTCTGTATCGTCTCTTTGTAATTGCTCTTTTTCTGCAAAAATATTCGGTCAAAAACTCTATGGTTGGCGGGAAGCTGTTTCTCTAAATATTGCTTGGATACTTATATTGATTTCCATCATTGCAGGATGGGTTATCACCAAAATTTCTCCTATAGATTTTTTCTCATCTTAAGGATTACAAGCAGCAGGTAGAATTTTCTCTGCACTGATTTCTCCAAATTTTGATATTTTCTTTCAAGCATTATATGCACTAATCGAAACAGTGTATATTGCTCTAATGGCTACACTTATCGCTATTCCGTTTTCATTTGTTCTTGGATTTCTTTCAGCCAGAAACCTGATGAAACATAATCCAATAACTTTTACTATTTATAATACCATCCGGTTCATTTCAAATTTCACACGATCTATCGAACCTCTCATCTGGGCAATTATATTTTCCGCTTGGGTTTATATTGGTCCTTTTGCAGGAATGCTCGGATTATTAATACATACTATTTCTTCACTTACGAAGCAATATTCTGAACAAATCGAAGATATTGATATCGGAACATCAGAAGCAATAGAAGCAACAGGAGCACACCCTTTACAGGTTATTTGGTTCGCAGTCGTCCCTCAAATAATCATACCTTTCTTAAGTTTTACGATTTATCGTTGGGATATAAATGTACGAATGGCGACGATTGTCGGATTAGTCGGTGGTGGGGGAATTGGGACTATCTTAATGCAATATTTAGGACTTGCACAGTGGAACGAAGTGGGACTAATAGTGATGATGATTGCTATCGTCGTCTGGGTGATGGATTATGTATCGGCAAGAGTGAGAGAAGCATTGATGTAAGTAATTTGTCGATCTATTACTTCAATCTTTTAAGAATGATAATCTTACTTTCAATATGACTAATTTATACAAAGCTTACTGTATTTTTCTTAAACATTAATTCTTACTCACAATGTCAGAAATAAAAAAAACAATTGAAACGAATTATACAGCATCTGAAATGAAACTCTATATCAATCAGAATATTCTTTCAAGAAAAGAACTTAGCTCACTATTCAAAACTGCAATCTGGTTGGTAATACGCTCAATATAGATTCAAAATTCGGGTCCGGAACAGTAGTTCTAGAAGATAAACTCATTGAAATTTCTATAACATTGACATTATTTGGCAAATTCGCAAAGAAACAAATAGAATCTGGAATCGATGTGGGCTTTAAACAGTTAAATAGTAAAATGTAAATGAGATATATTAGATAAATCAATTTATACAGTGTATATTATTGCCATTCTTTTGACCAGATTTCAAGTAATTCCTGTTCCCTCTGATGTGTCATGCTTTTTCCAAGAGCAGATGTTAGAGGATCAATTGTCGAGAGCCAGTCAGCAGCCTGCAGAACAGAATCAGATAAAGTACGATGAGTAAGTCCTAGATTTATAGCTTTTGAAGTGCTAAATGTACGATTACCATATTCTTCAGGTATCCATAACGGAAGCTCAGAATACGGTTGTACGTTGTGTTCCTTTAGAAAAAACTCAGATACCGGTATGAAACTTACTTCTGACTGTGCAATTTGATAACAAGATTCCAAAACATCTTTGAAAGTAATATTTGTATCACCATCAGCATTGAATACTCCTGTTGTTTTTTTCTCAATCAATCGGACAATCCATTCAGCTAAGTCACGGACATCAATGAATTGTGTCGTTAAATCAAAAGCATTTGGGATGAGTATCGTACCTCCGAGTCTAATTCTATGTACCCAATAATTGAATCTACCGCTCCAGTCATTGGGTCCGACAATTAATCCTGGGCGAATCGTTAGAACTCGACCTTTAAAGTGTTTTTCACAAGTTTGCTCGCAAAGAAATTTGAGTGCGCCGTAGGTTTCACCTGATATTTCTTCAGTTGTAGTATCTACAATTTGAAGTACAGGAGCATTTTCATCTAAATGACCTGTAACATCAGAATATACGGAAACAGAAGAGATAAATACGTAATTATCTGATAAATCAGATAGATATTGTGCGGATATATTTACGATACGTGGGACGTAACCACATGTATCAATTACTGCATCCCATTTCCGACGTTGCAATAGGTGTATATCGGTAGTTCTATCACCTCTAATTTTTTCTATGTGCGGGAAATCGTCAGGATAATGTATCCCACGATTAAAAAAAGTAACTGTATGGCCACTTTGTATCGCAGCTAATGCGATATGACGACCAAGAAATATTGAACCACCTAATAGTAAAATATTCATATAGTACAAAAAAAATACATAGTAATTTCCAGCTTAGTACATCAATGTTCGAACAACTCTAATTAATTGATATGTATGAAATTATTTCTTATTCTACCGTTTCTTTGGTTGATACTTTCATCCTGTAGCGGTAGCGAAACAATAACTATTCCAACAAAGAAAGGCAAAAATATGATAACATCTGCACAAATAGATACGGCGACCTTAGGGGCTGGCTGTTTTTGGTGCGTAGAGGCTGTTTTTCAAAACCTCGATGGCGTAGAAAAGGTAATCTCAGGCTATGCCGGGGGAAATGTATCAAATCCAAGCTATAAAGAAGTTTGCAGCGGAACGACAGGTCACGCTGAGGTATGTCAGATTACTTTTAATCCACAAAAAATAAGCTATGAACAGCTCTTAGAAGCTTTTTGGGGAACTCATGATCCTACGACACTAAACCAACAAGGAAATGACAAAGGTACACAATATAGATCAGTCGTATTTTATCATTCAGAAGCGCAACACAAAATAGCTGATGACTATAAAAATCAATTAATTAAATCAAAAACGTGGAATGATCCGATTGTAACTGAAATAGTTCCAATTACTAAATTTTATCCTGCAGAAGATTATCATCAAAATTACTTCAATGAAAACTCAGAACAGCCTTATTGTCAATTTGTAGTTCGTCCAAAAGTAGAAAAATTTAAGAAAATGTTTAAAGAAAAACTTAAAAAATAATCTTACAACAACATTATATCGTGGTGGTTATATTAGAAAGGGCAGTTCGATACGAGCTGTCCTTTTTAGTTGATGTTGCATAAAAATGTAGTTGATTTGAAAAATACTTTATCTAAAGTTATCGTTTTGTTTAATTGAATATTCTACCGGAAACATACCTCTTAAAACTTGTCTCTACTTGTAAGGATATATGTCGAATTGGAGATAGATTACCTAATATTTCAACATAATAATAATCTAGAGCATTTCGAAAGTTCAATGTACAGGTAATAGGCGATCCTGCGAGTGTTTGTAAGTTGAAAACAGCTCGTGCATCTACTACATGTATGGCGACACGAGCACCGGCATCCTCGACGACATTGAGTGCAGTAATCCTATCGTCAATTCTTTCAACTCGACTTATAAACCTATAATCAGCTTGGAGTTCGATGCCACTAACTATTGGTATATATAATTTATTATACCACAAAATTGATGATCGGAAGGGAAGCGTGAGTCCTTTTGTATATTCTCGAGGATTCATTACGGTGATCGAGGTTTCTAATCCTATTACATTCCCAAAAAAATGATTTGTAGGTACATTCAATTCCCTGTACTCTCGCCCGCGTTATATTTTCAAACTTGATCTTTCCATCGAGGGTAAATTGTGGCTCAACTAATTGATAGAGTTCATTTTGAAAGTAGGCTACATCGATTGAATTCGGAGAAGACATCCATTCGAACGTGTAGCTTAGTCCTCCCTCAAAAGACCAGCTTTCCTCCGGTATCAAGCTAAGATTGGGCACCACGGTAATTCCCTGAAAACGCAAAGCTGCAAATCTCTCACCGGCCATCGGCGCTCTGAAACCTCTACCTGCAGATGCTCTGAATTGAATCCCAAAATCGGTCGAATATGAAATCCCAAGCTTGGGATTAAATTGAATGTTACGTTCGGAACTATCTGTTTTTTCATAATCATAGCGACCTCCGGCAGTAACTATCAATTTGTCAATTCCCGAATATTCTGCCTGAGCATAACCTGAGAATATTGTTTGATGCGGCGAACCATATACAGGCGATTCGACAGTATTCTGGACTGCATTTACGCCCGTAGTCAGGAAAAGTAAAGAGGTAAGTTGAGTTGAAAATTGGACTTCAGAATTAAATGCAGACGCTTTAGAATTGATTGCTGTCACACCGATTGCTAACTCTTCATTATGAAAATCAGTATTGTAAATGCCTGAACGAAGGACAATAAAACTTTTATTATCAAAGATATGCTTAAGCTCAATCGCTGTTGCTAGCTTACCAGAAATTAGGCGTTCATTTATATTAGTCGTAGTTGGAGGTCTCGTAGCACTGTCTAAGCTATTCCAATAGACCCAATTAGCATGATTTTCCGTTGCAAAATTCACAAATCCGGTTAAAGTAGTAGAAGATGAAAAATCATAAGATAATTTGGAGTAAAAGTTCCATTTTTTAGTGTCATCGAATAATCGAAATGAGCGGTCATGTTTCGTACCTCCTGAAATAGTCACTCCTAATGCACCATATTTTCGTGAATAACTCACATCCACTCCATAATTTGTTGGTGGCGAGTCAAATACGTTCCATCCTTCATATTTGGGCTGTGTGTAGAATCCACCGTACGTTCTAATCTTATATTCTGGTTTTGATGTAGGATTGGTTGTGAAAATACTGACGACACCGCCAAGGGCTGAGGTTCCGTACAAAGCTGAACCCGCACCTTTAATCACTTCAATTCTATTGATATTTAGAAAAGGCAAAGCATCAAATTTCATATCGCCATTATCGCCTGATAGCATGGGAAAACCGTCGAGTAATAGTGCAACTCGCGATCCAAGTCCCAAGGCAAATCCTGATGAACCACGAATACTTACTTGATCTTTTGCCATATTTACACCAGGGATGTATCGCAAGGCATCGTCAATTTGAATAATATTTCGATCTTTGAGTTCTTTTGAATCAACAACGGATATGCTAATCGGTACATCCTGCACGGCTTGCAAATGTTTACTTGCCGATACAACAACCGTCCTCAGTCGCACATCCTGAGAAACAAGTGAAATTTGTACATCGAGAGTATCCTTATCTTTGATTGTAATGATAATCTGAGAAGGGAAGTAACCAATAAGTGATGTAGTTAGCGTGTAGGATCCTGAAGGAATTGATGAAATCGAAAATTCACCTTTTTTATTTACATAAGCACCACGAGCAGTATTATCTATTTTAACTACAGCGCCGGCGATGGTTTGTTTTGTAGCAGAATCTATCACTGTACCTTTGAGGTAACCACCGGTAGCAGATGCAGATACTGTAGATGTTAATAACAGACATAAGAATATCCAGTATTTTGAAATTAAGTTCATACGTGAATCCCCTTAGAATGGTTGTGGTGGAAGATTTTCAAAATCAACAAAAATATTTGCTCGGTTTTGTTTTCCTTTTTCGATAAGTATTGCAGAGGGATTTGAGTTATCTAAAGTCAGTGAAAATACTCCAATAACACGCTGCTGTTTTGTAAGATCTAATCCATATTGCTGTACGACAGCGAGGTACACTACGTTAATCGGAACTTCTGTAAACTCCATAGAATATAATGATGAATCAACATGCATTGGTAAGCTTTCTGCTATATTCTTAGGAGTTATGAATACATTTCCTGCTAAAATATCCTTGATTATACCTGCACTATCAGGATACGTCTTAAAACCTACCACCCTAATATAAGCAAGAGAATCCTGTGCGAATTTCCAATTTTCCTTTCCGTTTTTGTAATAAATTGTTCCGGTGAGATATGTTTTATTATCAGGATTATGTGTAAAGTTTGGTTCTAATCCTTGGCTACAGCCAACGGAGAATAAGATAATAATTGACAAAACAAATTGTATTAAAAAGTAGTGCATATCAATATTTTAAATAGGTAACATGATTATTTCTATAAGATTACAACGAAAAAAAGCTGTCTAATTAGACAGCTTTTTGTAGGTGGTGCGGAAGACGGACTTGAACCCGTACACCCAATGGGCGCCACCTCTCAAGATGGTGCGTCTGCCAATTTCGCCACTTCCGCGTTTTGGGAACGCAAAAATACGACGTTTTGCCCCATCAGCAAAACTAAAAATCAGAATCACCTGAATATTTTCTCTAACGCTTTTGAATACATAGTTTTCATGATGATATAATCGAGGAATTCAATATTTTTTGTTTAAAAAGGATTTTGACTACTTTCGCTTGATTTTTTAGCTATGAATGTATCGTTCAGTTCGCAACTGCAATTAGCAGCCTATGATTCTTTACTTTACCTGTTGAGCTATCAGTACTTTCAACAATCAATACGTATCCACCCGGTGGTACGATTGATCCTTCAGCATCTCTTCCATTCCAAATTACTGCTCCCTCTGAAGATGAGTACGTGGTGTTTAATAAAGTTGCTATAAAGACACCTTGTTTGTTGTAAATAGATGCATTCACAACACTATTTGGTGAATCTAACTTGAAAGATATACGAGTAAATTGAGTAGAATTTGAGGTAGGAGAGAAGGGATTTGGTGTAGCGTCAAGATTTTCTTTGAGGGTGGTATTAAGTAGGAGACTATTTTTTTCACCCGGTGTTGCGCGATGAACAAGATCACCACAGCTTGACCATGAGATAGATTCATGAGATACTAGACTGGGGCTAAGCTTTTCAAGTGATACACCCTTAGATGAAGAAAGAGATTCGTCGTGCCATGATGAAGTATAATACAATGAATCTATCAACTCTCCATTCACATCTCTGAGAGCAATGACGTCACCATCTGAATTCAAGCTAAAAGATGAATTTACAATTTGAGTTCTGTTCGACTCAATAATTGAAGAGTATTGGTGAAATATTATAGAATCCCATGCAATTACTATATAATCAAATGGTTGAATAATTTGCAAGTTGAGGTGCAAAGTATCTGCACCAGAAGAAGTTGACTTATCGTGGATCTGCCAGCCATTTACATCGATTGGATATTCTGAATTGTTGTACAACTCAATGAACTCAGCAGCGCCAGAAACTGGCTCGTACAATATTTCATTTATTAAAATACTCCGTCGTGGATACGATATAAATACAGAGGTTGCAATAGTATCATTAGAATTCCTGGTATCATACTCTGCTTTGCATACCGCGATGCAATGAATTGTACCATATTTATTCGTGAATTTGTGAAGCTTTTCAATGGGAATTTCAAACTCATATAATGAATTGATTGGGAGATTCTCAATCGATACTGACTCTATAATTTCGTTTAACTCTGTAGTATTATTGAAATTAGTATCAGCAAAGACTTTTATTTCTGCTTTTTGTATTGTTTCACTACTTGCATTAATGGCTGCAATCCGAAGTGAAGTGGAAGCTTTAGAATAATTAAAATATGATAAAGAAATATCATGCGGATTAGGTGATATACTATTGTTGTATCCACAAGTAGAACTATCAACAGAAACACTCGGGAACAGATTTAATTGTGAAAATGCAGGCATAGTAGGAAGCTTCCGTTCAAAAGAAATCCCTTTTTTTACCCATTTTACATTATAATATACAGAGTCAAGGAGTGTGGAATCTGAACTACGAAGAACGATGTTATCTGTTGAGTTATTTAGAGTTGGGAATTTCACTTCAAGTAGCTGAATGTTAGATGGAAGCAATTGTTGCGATTGAAGTAGGGAAGTATCCGGAGAAACAACAATATAGCTTCTCGGCTCTACTCTAGATATATGAAATTTAACTACGCTTTTAGTATCATGCAAGTAATACGTAGCATCATTAATTTCACTATCCGAATTGTTGTAAAGCTCTATCCATTCAGGTGCATCCTCAATCGGATTTGGCTGAAATTCATTAATAATAAGCTGTGCGGAAGTAGTTGATATGCAAAGCAATAGCCCGCATAGCAGGATGAGAAGAGTTTTCATGGTGGTACTCTTTTTATAAATGTGAAAAATGTAAAAGTAAAGCGGTTAATTCTTCTAATTCTTTAAGGTCGAATTCATCAAATCTATTGAAAATTGGACTATCAATATCCAAAACACCAATTAAAATTCCATTGTGAAGTAATGGAATCACAATTTCAGAGTTTGAATTTGAATCACATGCGATATGCCCTTGGAACTCATGGACATTATCAACTATTATCGATGTTCTGCTCAGAGCAGCTGTCCCGCATACACCTTTGCCAATTCGAATTCCAACGCAAGCCGGCTGACCTTGTAATGGACCTAAAACTAAATCATCTGTTTTAACATAATAAAATCCAACCCAATTAACAGCCGGTAACGAATGAAACAGAAGAGATGCGAAATTTGCTGAATTGGCAATGAAATCTGTTTCTCCTTCCAACAAAGAAACCACTTGACGCTTAAGTATGTTGTATAGCTCTAGCTTAGTAACTTCATGTGATATTGCAGGTGGCTCGAACATTTCATTCTTAAAAAGTAATCGGTAAAATCACGAAAATTGCAGTATCCCATACAGCATGTGATACGATACCCGGTATGAGAGATTTATATCTTTTGTATAACAAGCTCCAATGTACTCCGAGAACTAAAGCAGCGAGAAGTAGCATCGGATTTAAAGCCCAAACATGAACACCTGCATACAAACCAATTCCGATAACTGTACCTTTGGTAAGTCCATAATATTCCATGAGTTTATTTTGGACAAAACCTCGCCAGAATATTTCCTCTGCAGGAGCAATTATAAAAAACAATAATGGAGCTATGATGCTTGGTGAAAGCTGAGTACGGGTTTGGTAAATTGATTCGATTTGAGGCAGTACACCATCAAATACTTGTGAAACTATAGTCACACCGACACGTGACATACCGTACAAAAATACGGCATGTACTAATCCAATCCAAACAAATTTCCACTCAAACGTAAAAATACTTTTAAGTGAACTTCTTTGATTGTAAAGAGAATAGAATGATAAAATTACTGTTGATAAAGTCATAGCATACCAAAAGTATTGCGTATGAATTACAACTGCTGTTTCAGGAAAATGGGAAAACATCATAAACCACAATACAGCTGCTAATGAGATTCCTATAAGTAATGATTTCACAATAAGTTATAAAATTGCAGAAAGTAGTAAACCGATTGCATATAATATTCCGAACAGAAAGTGATGCTGAGCAGTATGTACATCAATCATCGCAAGTTCGGCTTGAGTCGAAGGTGTAGCCTTCGATACTGCTTTCATATTTTTAATTGCCGGCGGAAGACTAAGCATTATTAAGAAAGTCCAGGGTGAAATATACTGCAGTGTGACCATTACAACTACACTACCATAAGCAGCTATAACTAAAAAGTAATATTCAATTTTGCTCCACTTAGACCCATGATGCTTGCCATAGTTCGTACGTTTGCTGCTTGATCATGCTTTATATCACGGAGATTGTTCGCATGAAGTATGGCAGTTACTAACAATCCAATTGGTAATGAAGTGAGGAGAATAGTAGAATTATATGTACCGGTCAGCACAAAATAAGAACCAATCACCATAAGCGGCCCCATAAGCCAAAAAACCAAAACGTCGCCTAATGCTATGTATTTATAGCCAATTCCACCGCAGTACAGATATCCACCAATAATCCCTATTAAACCTAGATATAGCATACCAATACCACGGACTTGGACGAAAATCAAGCCAAGTAGAAAACATAATGAAAAGCAGATAATTCCACCCATCAAGAGTTGCTTTGGCTGGAGTAACTTACCGACTAATACTCCACTACCTCCAAAAGCACCTTCTTTATCAACACCTTTTGTGAAATCATAATAATCGCTGATGAGATTCGTACCGGCATGGATGAGGAGAGAGCAGAGGATGACAATTGGAAACAGATCCCAGCGAACATATCCTGGAAAGGACAATGCCAGCATTGCTCCAATAATAATTGGTACCATTGATGCTGTAAAAGAAAATGCTCTAACTGCTTGTATCCACAAGCTAAATGAACTGCGAGTAGTAATTGTAGTAGTCATAAAACCCTTATTGAATATTCGATAGTTGTACTGATTTGCGGCAAAAATACATAAGATTATATGAAAAATTACAACCAGAAAGTAATTCTTGGAGAGAATTTCATGTAAATTGCATCTTCTTTAAAATTGATTGTTATACTGTCAGAATAATGAAGCTTAAATGCAATTCCATCGAAGCACAAAGGTAATGATTTCATGAATTTATCAGTAGTTGATTTTGTAATTATATTTATCTATTTCATAGTAGTACTAGCTGTTGGGTTTTATTCGAAAAAAAATAAGACAGCGACTCAGTATATACTTTTAAGTCGAAAATTAACTTTGCCTTTTTTCATAGCGACACTTGTGGCAACGTGGTATGGAATAATTCTTGGAATTGGGGAATTCGTTTATTCTCAAGGAATTGTCGCTTGGGTTTGTATGGGATTACCATTTTATGGAGCCGCTATTCTCTTTAGCATTTTTATCGCCGGGAAAGTCAGAAATTCAAAGATAATATCAATACCTGATATGTTTAATCAACGATTTGGTCAGTTTTCCGCACAAATCGCATCGATTTTAGTATTAATAATTTCTATTCCTGCTGCCTATATATTAATGCTCGGTGTACTTATTCAGATGATTCTTGGAATTGATTTGAACTATTCAATAATTATCGGCGCTATACTCTCTATAAGTTCTTTATTTACCGGTGGCTTCGATGCAGATGTCAAAACAAACACGATACAGTTTGTGCTCATGTATGTTGGTTTCGGAGCGTTGTTAGTATTTTGTCTCATCAAATACGGTTCACCAACAGACATGATATCTATACTTCCACCTTCACATACACTACTTCTCGGAAACAATTCTTGGCAAGTAGTATGCACATGGTTTATAATAGCATTACAAACATTTATCGACCCGAGCTTCCATCAGCGTTCGGCTGCAGCTACCACTCCATCTGTTGCCAAAAAGGGGATTTTGATTTCGGTTGGCTTTTGGATACTATTTGACTTTCTAACGATTACAACCGGATTATACGCTCGGGCATATATAAATACAGAAGCTATTATGTCTTTCCCTGCATTAGGAGCAGAAGTATTACCAGAGGTATGGCGTGGACTGTTTGCAGTTACATTACTTGCGACGGTCATGTCATCGCTGAACAGTTACGCCTTTCTTTCAGCAATCACTATTGGTAACGATATATTATTTCAATTAATTAAGAAAAAAAATGCGACCTATTGGGTTCGTGTAGGTTTAGTTGTATCTACTTCTATAGGAATTTTATTAGCAATCATCATACCGTCGGCTGTGCAATTAATCTACAAAACGGCTTCCATCGCAGTTCCCGGATTATTAATTCCTATCTTTATAGGTTATTCTTCAACCAATAAATTGACCCAAATTCAAATTATTATCCTCATGTGCAGTGCTTCTGCACTGTCGTTACTATGGATGTTTATTCCATTTATTGAGTTGTTTCCCCAAAATATACTTGATATTTTAATATCTGTCGAACCAATGATACCAGGTATCGTGCTTTCTATTGTTTTGTATAGTATTTTTGCAATTAACTATAAGCTCAAAAGAGCTGTGTGAAATTCAACCAATTCAAGAACATTATTGCTCTTTTTACATTTTTATGAAAACACTATCTCGATCTGTGTTTACAATTTTTGTTGTAGTGCTATTCATTTTTCTCGGTGGTACATCACAGATGTCTGCACAATGGAAAAAAGTTGCCAACCTGCCTGCACCTTACGACCAAGGATATTATCTTGATGTTTACTTTCTCCCTTCGAATCCTTTATATGGATGGGTTTGTGGTTTTGATGGGTATATGCTCAGAACAACTGATGGAGGACTTACGTGGCAAGGTGTGACGATTACTTTCTTTGATCCTCAAGATTCACGAGCACCGATGTTGGAAAGTGTGAGCTTTGTAACTCCATTGATTGGTTATACTTCTGGCAAACACGGTATATATAAAACTAGTGACGGTGGTGTTAATTGGACTGATGTCACACCACAAAATATCGATCGACAACGATTGTGGGGTTGTTTCTTTCTTAATACAAATGTTGGATTGGTAGTGGGAGGAGGATGTCCATATTTTGATCCAGTACAAAAAGTAGTTCGAAGAGACAATCAATCTTTTTATAGGACTACTAATGGTGGAAATACTTGGGCTGAATTTAGAGGTGGCTATGATAATAGTGGAATGACTGATGCAATGATTTATAGTGAAAATGGATTAGGATATGCATCAAGCAGCGGAATGATTTGGAATACTCTCGATGGTGGCAAGACGTGGAAAGAATTTTCACCGACAGGTACGAATGATTGGCAAGAAGAAATAACGAATATTGGTAGTTCATTTTTAGTACCTACCGCGGGTACTTCCTGTGATGGAGGTGGTACTGGAGGTTCTTTACGTTTTTCAACTGATAATGGGCTTTCATGGAAAAGATATAGCACCGGTGAATCAATGTATGGCACATTTTTATCAAATTTGATGACAGGATGGGGAGTAGGAAGTAATCGTGCTGTCTATTACACCAATGATGGCGGAGTTTCGTGGGTCAATCGAAATTGTGTATTGAAGCAAAAGACAGTCTCGATGATATTTACTTCGTCACCGATTCTATTGGTTGGGCTGTCGGTAATGGTATATATCGTACGTATTACCCTAAGCCACTAGCATTAAATATAGATACATCAGGACCAATGTTCTTTTGCGAAGGAGATTCCGTCACCCTCTCAGCTTCCCAAGGATTTGAGAATTATGTTTGGTCGAATGGTTCGAAAGATAGAATTACAACTGTGAGCACTTCAGGAAAATATACAGTGATGGCATTTGATAAAGATGTATGCGTGTATAACTATGATACTGTAGATGTAGTAGTTTATCCCGGCCCAAAACCGCAAATTTTGTCAAGCAATCCTAAGTATGTTATATGTTATGGTGATACACTTGTACTATCTGCTTTACTCGGCTACCCTATGTACAGCTGGTCAAATGGTGACACTACTCGTGAGATTAGAATTACGAAGGAGGGTCTATATTTTCTACGTGTTGTAGATAATAATGGTTGCGTTGGTATTTCAGACACAATCACTATCAAATCGATCCCGTTTATTAAGCCAATCATTACAGCCAAAAGAAATTTTACTTTTTGTCGAGGAGACAGTCTCATTTTGAATGCACCATTAGGATTTATCAGTTACTTATGGTCTAATGGCACTACATCACAGACATTTACGACTAAAACTGGTGGTCCTTTTTCTGTCATTGTTGTCGATTCAAATGGATGTGTTGGTGTATCGGATACTGTGAACGCTATTGAGTTAATTGCTAAGAACAAATTACAAATAATGGTCGCTGATGGACGTTATGAATTTGACTCAACCGATCTTGCCTCACGCAACTGTCAAAAAATTATACTTTATAATCGCGATTCTATTCTCCCGTATGTACTTGATAATCCATATCTGCTTAATAATATACTATTCTCTATACCACAAAACCAATTGCCGATTATTATTCCTCCTCTAGATTCTATTCCCTTAAATGTATGTTTTGCACCATTCGATACTTCAATACAACGAGACACCCTTGTTTTTGAAGATACATGCTCTCACCAATTTTTACCGTTAGTCTCTATTGGAAAAAAAATCCTTGTTGATGGTGATTCACGGTGTGAAGTACCACTTATAGGAATGATTTATACCTTAGGTGCCAGTTATAAGTTATCTGCCCCTTATCCACAGCCGTCAAGTACTATAACGACACTTACCTTGACTGTACATGAACCCACCACGCTGGAACATTCTCTCATACCTCAGGCAATACTCAAAGATATTTTTGGTAACACTGTACCAATTTCTCAAATCCAAGGAGAATCTGTTAATCTTCTGAAAGATAGCAAAGTAACTACCATAGAATACTTATTTGATACTCACGAATTAGTTACCGGTGTGTACTATGCTTATTTTTATCTTGGAAGTGATGTGAGGGTGTTACCAATTCTAATTCAACGCTAAATATATGTTCTGGACTCTCTCAAATATTCTCAGTATCGTTCGTGGTCTGCTGGTAGTACCGTTGGCATTTGCCTTATTGAATAACAATTCTTTATCAGTTATTATAATCTGTATAACTGCAGTACTTACCGATATACTGGATGGATATTTCGCAAGAAAATTCAAACAAGAAACTGAGTACGGAAGAATCATAGATCCTCTTGCAGATAAGATTTTTATAGGTGCGATGGTGATAATTCTATCAATGCTCGGCAAAATACCTCCGTGGTTCTTAATTAGTATTATAACGAGAGATGTTTTGATTTTTACAGGTGGAATGTATATTAAAAAACGAAATGGTTATGTTTTACCATCTAATTATGCAGGTAAAATTGCGGTCGTCTGTGTATCATTTGTTCTCTTGGGGTTTGCATTGAATTGGGGAACGCTGACGATGTACTTGCTTTGGATTTCTGTAGTTGCTATGATAGTTTCACTTGTCTTATATACGAATAGATTCATTGCTATTTTGAAAACCAACTCATAACTATCTTATTAGTTAACAAATTATCACGCCTCAAAGTCATTAAGAATATTCTGTACGTATTTTTTTTTCTATTTCTATATATTTATATGGGTTTATTTGACAAAATCAAACAAAAGGTTGCATCAGCATTTGAAGCAGTTTCATTTACAAAACTAAAGGAAGGTCTCGAGAAAACTCGTTCAGCTTTTGTCAATAGACTCAAATCTGTCTTAGGTAGCGGACGTAAAATTGATGCTGAACTCCTCAATGATATTGAGGAAATTTTGTTAACATCTGACATAGGCGTTGGGACGACCGTTTCGATAATGAATGCTGTAAAGCTCAGAGCAAAGCAAGACGGATTCTCAGACAGCAGTGAAATCTATGATATGATTAAAGATGAGATATTGTCTATACTTACAGCAGTTCCTGCACCTGAAGAAGATGCAATCTATGCAGTTAATTCCAATGATGTACCTCATACAATTATGGTAGTCGGAGTCAATGGCGTCGGCAAAACGACCACTATTGGAAAATTAGCGCGTAATTATCGCGAAGCCGGACGTAAAGTAATTATAGGTGCAGCAGATACTTTCCGTGCTGCCGCAAATGAACAATTGGAAATCTGGGCAGAACGAGCCGGTGTAGAGATTGTACAGCAAGGTCATGGTGCAGACCCGGCTGCTGTAGCTTTTGATACTCTTAAAGCAGCCATTGCCCGCAAATGTGATGTTGTAATTATCGATACGGCAGGACGACTTCATAATAAGACCAATCTCATGGCTGAGCTCGAAAAAATGAGTCGAGTGATGAAAAAGGTAAAACCCAATGCCCCGAATGAAGTCTATTTAGTCCTCGATGCAACTACAGGACAAAATGCTTTGCAACAGGCTAAAGAATTCTCAAAAGTTTCAAAATTGACCGGAGTAGTGCTGACAAAACTTGACGGGACTGCAAAGGGAGGAATTGTGATAGCAATTACCAATGAATTAAAATTGCCGGTGAGATATATTGGGATTGGGGAGAAAATCGATGATTTACAACCTTTCAACGCTAGTGATTATGTCAATGCATTGTTCGAAGAGCGGGGAAATGGTTAAGAATAACGCTTATATTGCGATTATTGTTGGGATTTTTTCAGCCATATCTTTGTATAAATGGTATATTAGCTATACTTCACCTACTTATGATTTTCCAGTGAACCTCAATGGTAATAAAGAGCTACCTGTGGTGATTGTGTTTCCGGCAATGGGGGGGGAGCCAGCTACAATATCACAAGATATTGTTGGTGTAGATGCTATTATTATTCGCTTCCACGAACCAAGATATACTTTTCCTACTTTTTCGGCTACTCTTCACAGAGCTGAGCACCAAGTTGAGTCAGAGTTGTCAATGTTACATAGTAGATATCGCATTGACACATCCAAAATTGTTTGTTGTGGCTTTTCCTTAGGCGGAGATGTGGCTTTTGCACTTGCAATTCGGCGTAGGATACCTATAACTCATGCACTTATTATGGGTAGTAGGTGTACCTACAGACTTCAGGAATTAACACCAAAAGTTATTTCTACCAAATTCGCTTTTATCGTAGGTGCAAATGACGAGCGAATTACACAGCATAACCTTGCTGTTGATTACCTTACTTTACAAAATTGCGATGTAAGTAGAAAAGTAATTCCTGGTTTATCTCACACAGTTCCTAAAATTGCGGATATTCAAAAAGCATTTGTCAGTCTGATGAAGTAACCTATTACATAAAAATAATTAGCATTTAATTACACCTTCCACCATTCAAGTTTTAATTCCGGAAAAACAGCATTGCGTTCTTCAATTTCTTTGAGGATTTTCAAGTCCGGTTGTTTTATTCGTTTTTTATTTCCTTCGGTACGCTCGGCCATAGTGCATAAAAGATTAAAATCTGAATGATGATAGGAGAATCGCTGCTCTGCGTAGTCTTTGGCCGAAAAAGTTGATATTAAAAATTGACAGTCGGATGCTTGCAATAGCATCAATTCACGAAGAGCTTGAGTTAAAATGCGGCGTATATTGTCTGAAATTGTATCAACAGGGAATTTGCGAATCAATTCAGCAAAACGTAGCTCATCCTTATAGATTACTTCCCAAGTCCATTTTGTATCATCACCTATCCATACTTCATGATGACCACCACGTCCCCAGGAGCTCTCCGGAATGGACATTACTTCACGAGGATTGACATAATCTAACTGTTCTGAAGCGGTTACAGCATTTACGTACGGTGAGTGATATAAACCTTTGAGAACTGCTTTGACAAATTGTGGTCCTTCGAACCACCAATGACCAAATAATTCTGTGTCAAAAGGTGTGCAAAGAGTACCGAATTTACCTGATTGTGAACGGTAACTGATAAGCGTTGACTCAATTGACTTGATAAAATGAAAGGCATGTACATCTATTTTTTCAGAAATCCAATCAGGGACATAGAGCATTTTGTACATCATGTCTGCTTTATTATCTGTTACACGCCAATACCTAAGTGCAGAACTAAAATGCTTCTTATGAAAGTCTAAATATGTCGGGTCGCCCGGATACCCTGAGTCACCACTCCATACCTGCATCGCTACTTTTTGATGTCTTGTGAATGCGACGGATGATTTATCTGTCGGAACTTTTTGTTCGGATTGTACATTAAATAGTGATAAAGGAGTTCGGTCAAAGCTATTTTTACGAACGACGAAATCCTTGGACCATGTCGGTACAAACATTCCACTTTGCACGGCACCGAGTGGCTTTGCATTGTTCGTTGGCTGTTGATCTATAAAGAAATATTCAATACCATTATCTGCAAGTATTTCTTCTATTCCCAAGCGTGGGTGAAGTTCGGAGAAAGTCGGAACCGGGACATACGTTTGCCATGCGTATGATGGACGGTATGCACATTCCGGTATCCACGCACCTCGAGGACTTTTCCCAAAGTGTTTTTTGTAATTTTCAACGGCTGATTTCATTTGCAACGAAACGCTGCGATCATCACCCAATAATGGCAAATAACCGTGAGTTGCTCCGCAAGTTATTATTTCTAAGGCATTTAGGTCTTGAAGATTTTTCAATGCATTGATAATTGAGCGACTGTATTTCTCTATAAATTCAGTTTTACGTGATGAGTACCATTGCTGCCAGAATTGTGCTAAATAGATATTATGTGGCACTGCTTGATGGCGACGGAAGTATTTTTCATCTTCAGAAGCAAGCCGAATTTTATTAGTACAATATTGTTCAAAAAGTGCAGGGAAATCTTTATGCGTAAGCTGTTCACAAAGAATAGGTGAAATATCAATGGTTACTTTCGGCGGGATTCCTTCAGCAAGGAGCTCATGAAATGAATTAAGAAGGGGAATATAGCATTCAGCTACAGCCTCGCAAAGCCAATCGCTGCCATGTGGCCAATTCCCGTGATGAAGTACATACGGAAGATGAGTATGCAGCACTAAGACGTAATTACCTACATTCATGGTAGTTCCTCATAATTTCAAAAAAAAAGCCGCGTCACTCTTAGATAAAATGGACGCGGCTAATCTACAAATACTACTATCCTCAAAAAGTAACTTAATGAATACTAGTTGTAGGACCGCTTGGAAATTGATTGTGACCTTCTAATACAATTTCTCCATACTCTTCTTCGAATCGTACGATATTATCATGGAGAGCATGAGTGAGGAGCTTAGCATGCTGAGGAGTCATTATAATTCGGGCATGTACCTTAGCTTTAGGTAAATTAGGGAGTATTCTCGTGAAATCGACAACAAACTCTGCTGGAGAATGACTGATAATTGCGAGGTTCGAATATATTCCTTCTGCTTCTTTTTCGCCGAGCTCAATACTAATTTGCTGATGTTGTTCTTTTTGGTCTGCCATTGTGATACGTTCTCCAATATAAATATAAAAAGTGCCGTGGGTATTCTCGGCTAAATAAATTATCTCTTCTTGAGAGCATCTGCCTTATCATACATTGCTTTTGATTTTTCGATATATCCTTTCTTCACTGCACTCTGCCTGGCATAGATACCACCCATGAAATCATAATATTCGATATTGGTAGTATTAGAGGGTTCTAATGATTCAAGAATAGATATTATTTGATTTAATTTAGAAGACTCCCGCGTTACTTCATATATATTAGCTACTTGCTCTAAAGCTGACAAATCTGAACTATGCTGAGGAAGCTGTATATAACGACTAAAAAGGTCAGATGCTTTATTGAGAAGTGGAAAATATTTACTTTCATCTTCTTTATATTTAGGATTAGATTTCTTTTTTTCCGCTTCATACTTTTGGAACTCACTCGCTTTGTTTTTATAAGTAGTGGCTAGATTAAAGAGTGCAATGTCGTACGTTGGGTCAATTGCCAATGTTTTTTCATACGTTTCAATTGCCTCGTCATTCCTTTGAAGCTTGAATAACATATATGCTAATTGTTGCATATATGCTTTATTCGTCGGATTTTTTGTTGTAAGGCTCACAAGTGACGCTAAAATTTCATTTGTTTTGCCTTGTTCCTCGTAAATCTGAAGCTTAAATGCGGAGTTCTGCTCGTCTTCTGGTGTAAGTAAAGATGCTTTGTCAATAGTTGCTAATGCATCATCATATTTTTTCTGTGAATAATACATCAATGCAAGTGCTAAGTATGGTCTAGAGTTATAGACAAAGTGACGTTCGCGTTCCTGAGGTAGCCATACTTTGGGTAAATCGACTCTCCAGCCCTCTACAACGGCTTGACCTTTTCTTTTTTTGGCAGAAAACAAATACACATCTTTAGTCCCCGAAATAATATGGTCATAATAGAGTGAATCGCCATTGTCTAGCATCGATACTTTAGACGAATCTGGACGACCAAGCTGCTGAATTGCAGACGAACGTACCATTCCAAGAGAAATACTTTTATCTTTTGCTAGGTTAAATGCTGACTCTTGGGATTTAATATAGTTGCTGTATTCGATTATAGAATTTACTGTATCGTTTTCAGTTTCATAGATAGAACCAAGCAAAGCGTAGAGCTCAGAGTTTTCAGGTTTGATCCTTACTCCCAGTTGAAGATTTTCTTTCAGTTTTTTGGTGTCTAATGTATGATTTATTTGAAATTGATTAAAAGAATTCACTGCTAAATTATAGACTTCAACCCAGATTTGATAACTCTCAGTAGTAATTTGACTTCGTAAGGTACCTTCGCTTGGTAAATTTTGAGCTTTTATAATAGCTTCTCCTGCACCTGAATAGTCCATAAGCGTCCTACGGCAATTAGCAAGTAAATACCAACTATAAGCGTCATTTGGGTTCTTCGCAACTACTTTTTCTAATAAATCTCGAGCGCGAAGGTAGTCTTTTTGATTGAGTGCAAGCTTTGCTGAAGTAAATTCAGGCGAAGCACATTCAAAGCTTTGCAAAGCCAGACTACACGATACTACTACAAAAATGAAATACAAATACTTAGACATTCTAATACTTCCCGAATTAGTTTTTAAACGTAAAATTAACCTATCCAACACTTACTTCAACTTCATAAAAGTTCACAGCGAAATTAACAAATACTACATAGGCGGCAAAGGAATTATATCCCTGCCGCCTATCAGAAAATGTCTTAACAATCTAGTATAAACTACAACTAATATATATTTAAGGATCTTGACGTTGAATATATATACTTGAAATTTCTTCATGAGTCAGTACATCAGTATCGAGTGCGCTTATATGATAGATGTATCTGCCGGCAAGTCTTCGACCTGATCCGGTGTATTCAGGATTAAATGCTATAGAAAGAGTATAGCGGATATCCGGAGATGCAGATGTTAGTTCTTTTTGAAGTGTAACCGCTTGTGTAAAATCTTCAAAAGATTCTATTAAAGTACAGGTAGATATATCAAGTAAAATTGGAGTAAAGTCGGCAAGAAAACTTAAGAGCAGAGTGCTGTCAGATTGTAGTGGAGTACATTTTTCTGGTATAAAAGCTTCAATAGATACTTTTTGCAAATTTCCACCTAAATCTTGAGCAGCTTTCCGAGATAAATCCAAAATTTTTGATTTAATGAATGGTCCTCGATCGTTAATACAAACCAATCCTTTTTTTCCCGAGCGTAAATCTGTAATAACAACAATCGATCCAAAGGGAAGCTTTCGGTGTGCAGCGGTAAACCCATTCATATCAAATCGTACACCGCTTGCTGTTTTCCTTTTATGGAAAATCCCCCCATACCACGAAGCTTTACCTGATTGATAAAATTGACTTTCTGCCGGTTGCAAACGAACTATAGTTTTTGCAGGTGGTTCGATTAAAGGGAGTGGGATATCCTGTGCTAATAGGATTAATCGAACTGATAGAATTGAAATTACTACAAGGGTAAAAATACCGAATCGAACAAGTCTTGAACGCGTTAAATAACTATAAATCATAGGGATATCCTCCAATTTATGTTTGAGAAAACTATTTGCAGCCCGATGCATCCCCCACGCTTCGGAGTGCTAACCAAACCACTGAATACTACCTATATTATCGATTTACAACAATATAATAAGTGCAATAAACGAAAAATATATTACATAACCCAATGAAATTTCTGTCATTATTACAAATCCACTACTTTTAGTAATTATGTACAAGTCTGAGATATATGAATCAAGCTCGATATTTTAATACATAAATTTAATAATGATCTAATTGCTCATTATCTTCAGGTTCTGTATCTTCCCAGTCATCAATTTCCTCATCCTCATCATCTAATTCGAATTCATCTTCAATAAATTCTTCTTCGTTTACCCATTTTCCACCTGCTCGATCATCATTCATTGCGTCTTCCATGAGCTCGAGTTTGTCTTGCTGAGAAAATAGAGAAACTGAGTGTGTGCTAAATTCTTTTGCTTCTGCTGGAGTTACAATCCAAACAGGTAGTTTGAATCGTTCTTCAACTTTTGTTCCATCTAAAATTTGCTCCATCACATAAGGAATATGTGTCACCGTTGCGGAAGCACCGGAATCTACACACGTTGCCCGAATCTCAAAAGTTTGTTTGCCGCCCTTTGGCTGTGCAATGATGTCAAAATAGTACCGCTCACCTTCAAAACTGTATATATTATGCATAGTGTATCCTTGTATATTAATTAGTTAACCGAAATCACCTTGTAAAAATCTATTCTATCATTTAAAAATTAATCAAATATTCCAATCTATCGATAATTATTTCATTCGTTGGTATGATGACATCCATCATTTTAAGATTATATGGAATTGGTACATCCGGTGTCGCGACTCTTTCAATCGGAGCATCAAGATATGAAAAAGCTTCCTTGGCGATTATAGCAGCAATCTCAGCACCGAATCCACTGGTAATTGTATCCTCGTGAAGTATCATACATCGATTTGTTTTCTTGATCGAGTCAATTACAGTGAGCTTATCCCATGGTGCAATCGTCCTCAAATCAATTATCTCGATCGATTCTCCAAGAGCGCTTACAGCATCCTTTGCTCTATGCACCATTTCACCCCATGTGACGATTGTTACTTTTGTGCCTGTTTCAATTACATTCGCTACACCAAATGGAATCATAAAATTATTCCCGGGATAGATACTTCGACCTGCGGAAGTATCAAGTAAATTACGATGTTCTAAAAAAAACGTCGGGTCATTTCCTCGTAATGCTGTACGAAGCAAGCCCACTGCATCTCTTGCATTAGAAGGCATTGCAATCTTCCATCCTAGCGTATGTGCAAATATAGCTTCACCTGATACGCTATGCCAAGGGTCACCTGTTCTTTTACTGTGACCGACAGGAATTCGAACCACCATCGGAGCGGCAAATTGATTGTTTGTTCTCCAGCGGATTGTACCTGTATCATTTATCTGCTCCATTGCAGGATCAAGATATTTACGGAATTGAATTTCGGGTACCGGCATCAAACCGGCAAAAGCCAGCCCGATAGTTCTGCCTATGATGCCTTCTTCGGACAAGGAAGTGTCAAATACACGGTCATCGCCGAACTTCGTTTGTAAATCGACAGTAGCACCATGCACTCCTCCCTTTACACCGACATCCTCTCCAAATACCATGACTCTGTTATTCACTTTTAATTCTTGCTCTAGAGTCAATCGTACAGCATGAATTAGATTTATTCTTGGTCCTTCACTTTCGTCTTGACTGATGGTGGAAATAGTAATCTCAGGCAATAACCCACCTACAATTTGTGCATTCATTCCGTCGTAAACCAAGTGATTCTTAGTTGTTGAAACATCCGGCTCTGATTGGTTCACAGCTCGATCCAAGCCCTGACGTACTTCGATTGTCACTTCAGCTTCGAGATTAGTCCAATCTTTTGCCGATAATATTTTCTTTTTTTGTAGAAATGTTTTCAGTCGTGGTAATGGGTCAGTATTGATTTCACTTTCCTTCGTTTCAAGTGGCTTGTATGATTGATTATCTGCACCTGAATGTCCGCAAAGACGTGGAACTTTTAAGCGTAACAGAACCGGTGATTGTCTTTTACGGACAGTATCAACTGCTTGTTTAATTAACAATGAGGCTTCTTCAGGATCAGTTCCGTCTCCGTCAAGAATTAATAAGTTTTTAAAAGATGCAAGATTTTCAGCAATGTTTGCTCCAGGAGTTTGATAGGTACCCGGAACAGAAATTCCGTAATTATTATCTTCAATAAAGAAAATCATCGGATAATTTTTTGTGGTTGCAATGGTTAAAGCTGCCCAAAACCCGCTTGTCGCTACAGAGGCATCGCCACCAAGAGCCACCGCACAGCTTGATTTCCATTGCTTTTCGTTCAATACGTTCGCTCGATAATCGGCACCCTGCGCCCATCCTACGGCCGGTGTGTATTGTGCCCCAACATCTCCACTAGCAGGTAGTACTGTAATACCATTACGAGGAGTCAGATTATGGACGACTCCAATATCACGTCCTCCATTCCGACTGCCAGACTTTGCCATCGGACCGGAAAATGCCTCTTCAATAGTCATACCTGCAGCAAGGACAAATGGGCGTGAACGGTAATAAACCGTTGCAGCATCATGCTTTCCATCTAAGTGGACTGCAAGGAGAATTTGCGCAAGTTCATGTCCGCGTGAAGAAAACTGATAGAGCACTTTTCCTGATGGAGCGAGTTCAGTTTCTTCTATGGTGTCGATTAATCGAGATGTAAGGAGAGTTTTTGCTGTAAAAATCCAGTCAGCTTTGGTCATGAATTGTCCTTTAATTTTAAATGAGATGTCTGTTTGAGGCGCAAAATTACAAAAAAAGAAGAGTTTCTTCCAATCGTATAACAATTGTGATTTATTACACTGAGAAAACCTCATATCAATTACTCTCGCGATACAACACAGATAAAAAGTCTTTTTCTACGAGCGGTAAATTCAATAATTTGCAGTTAATAAATTCAATATAATAATCTTTCGTAGAAAGGGTAGATGATGAAATTAATTACTGTTTTCTCTATACTATTACTCCTAAGTTGCACTACATTACATAGTCAACTATTTGTAGCTTACAAAGCTACTGAGGGAGTTAGCGCCGCAAAAAAATTATCTGATGCGAGTTTAACAAATTCACAACTGGTAGGAGTTGTAACCCTTGGTGACACCTCATCAGCCCTTCAATTACCGATTAATGCTAATTTTTTTGATTATACTTCCGGTAAATCTGATGGCTGGATCTATTTATTTCGAGGAAAGTCAAAAACTACATCAAGCGATACCACACTAAGTATTCCGATTGCTAAGCTGCCCATTATTGGATTTCAAACATTAGCAATTGATTTACCTCTTTCAGGAATTGGCAATCTATTTTCAAAAGATTCAGTACTTCCAAATAATTTTTTGGAAAGTGACAAAATGATTCGCAATATTCAGGCAACTGCAGATTACAAGCTTTATGCAAAAGCTAATCCAAATCCAAAAGCATCATTTGTTCCGGTAGGATACACTCCATTTTGTCTTTATTTCCCTTCAAATAGTCCAATTTGGCGATTGACCTTTGGAGGTGTTGGTACGAATGGTACTCTCAACTGCGAAGTACACGCATTGACCGGAGAAGCAAAATGTACAGCCATCGCTGTGGGAGTAAATGAAGAAATATCATCACAATACCTAACATTATCTCCCAACCCTGCCTCAAAGTCAATTTCTCTATCCATTCCACAAGAATATTATTCACC
Source organism: Ignavibacteria bacterium (assembly GCA_016720145.1). GTDB lineage: Bacteria > Bacteroidota > Ignavibacteria > Kapaibacteriales > UBA961 > JADJXV01. The sequence continues at coordinate 492,070 of JADJXV010000001.1, forward strand.
TTTATTGTCGCTTGAAGTGTTTAATTCAATTGGTGTTAGCATGAATAATTATTCAGTATCCGTTGGTCTTAACGAAAATATTACCATACCAATCGATGACCTACATAATGGTGTTTATTTTGTAAAATATTCCGCCGGCGATATTCATACTTTCAAGTCATTTATTGTTCAACATTAATTGTTCTAACTATTTAATTTTTATAATACATACGCCAAGTTTTCTCTATTTATAAATTATGAACACACAACTAAAAAATCAGGACGATGAAATTTACGAAGCTATCATGGGAGAATATGAGCGACAACGAGATAAACTCGAGCTCATCGCCAGTGAAAACTACACATCACTCGCCGTCATGCAAGCTCAAGGCTCGATTCTTACCAATAAATACGCGGAAGGATATCCCGGCAAACGCTATTATGGAGGCTGCGAATGGGTCGATGTAGCCGAAAACCTAGCCATCGATCGAGCAAAAGAGCTCTTCGGTGCTGAATATGCTAATGTGCAGCCACATTCTGGAAGTGGTGCAAATATGGCAGTGTATTTCACCTATATCAAGCCGGGAGATACTGTGCTTGGAATGGATCTTTCTCATGGTGGACACCTTACACACGGTTCACCGGTTAATTTCTCCGGGAAATTTTACAATTTTATTCCTTATGGCGTGGACAAAGACACAGGACTGATAGACTACAACCGAGTAGCAGAGCTTGCTAAAGAACATAAACCCAAGATGATTACCGTAGGTGCTTCTGCCTATTCCAGATCTATAGATTACAAAGCGTTCCGAGAAATTGCCGACTCAGTCGGCGCATTTCTCTTTGCCGATATCGCTCATCCTGCAGGATTGATCGCAAAAGGGAAGTTATTAAGTCCAATCCCGTATTGCGATGTAGTTACTTCAACTACTCACAAGACCTTACGTGGACCACGAGGTGGTTTAATTTTACTGGGGAAAAATACAGAAAATACATTTGGTCAAGTTGCACCGAAAAGTGGTCGAGTCAAAATGATGAGTGAGCTCATCGATTCGATGGTCATGCCCGGTATTCAAGGTGGTCCGTTGATGCATGTAATTGCTGCCAAAGCAGTTGCATTCGGTGAATGCCTACGGGATGATTTCGGTTTCTATACCGAACAAGTCATAAAAAATGCTCAGGCGATGTCATCTGAGCTTAGTGGAATGGGATATAATATCATAAGTGGTGGAACAGATAATCACCTCATGTTGATTGATGTTCGCAACAAAAATCTCACAGGCAAAAAAGCAGAGGAAGCGCTTGACGCATCTGGAATTACATGTAATAAAAACGCTGTCCCTTTTGATACACAATCTCCCTTAGTCACCTCAGGTATTCGCCTAGGAAGTGCAGCTGTCACTTCAAGAGGTATGCTTGAAGATGATATGCGACACATCGCGCGTCTAATCGACAGAGTATTAACTAATGTAGGTGATACTACTGTTTATTCTGCAGTCAAAGAAGATGTCAAACATTTTTGTCGTGATTTCTCGCTCTATCCTTCTATAGATCATTCATTTACTGAAAGTGCAAAAAAGATTGAAGAGGGAGTCGGTCATATCATGGAAGGTGTTGGGAAATTCATGCAGAGTGTGGGAGAAGAATTACAAAATGTTATCAAAAAGTAAAGAAGATACGTTTAGATAAGTATTCTTTTCTATCTTAAATTTAAGGCTTGTTAAAGTACATCAATTGAAATCATGCAGTAGTTAGGTTCTTTGTATAGCTTTGCATAATGATTTGTTTAACAAGATAATTTATAAATACTTATATAAATTTCCTTTTGTTTAAATGTAGCTTGGAGATTGCAACTTCTAATAAAACTATAGTTTTTTTTGTCTGTGAATATCAATTGTAGATATTCGAATTCCGTATAAATGCTGTGAACTTAAATGAGAATTTATAACGTTTAATTTGTTGAAAAATGGGCTATTTTTGTAAATTCAATTGATTCCAACTTTTATAGCAATATTAAGTGAAAAGTACAAAAGGGGAGTGGTGCTAATAATTTCGAAAGGATATTACACTAACATGCTTACTTACCAAAATCATAGATTCATTCTACTTCGTCAAGCGCAGTGAGTCTTAATTTATCATTGCTTATCCAGCTTGAAGCAAAGAGATAGTTATATTTTATGTTTTTAGTTAACTGAGTTCGATGAATTCTACAATAACGACTCATTTCCTCGAAGTGTATTAAATACCTTACACTTAAGAGCGATAATCTATGATGATTCTAGATTCCATTCCTACCTAAGTATATTTAATCCTTAAATATATTGTATTATCAATGTCTTTTATTATCTCCGGTAAATAGACAAATACTCAAATATATTCAATTGTATTTTTAGAAATTACAATCAAAATTTATTACTCTTTTATCTAGAAAAACTATGGAAATAATTGAACGTAAACAAGATGGCGTGACAGTACTCGAAGTGCGAGGACGCCTTGACAGTAACACAGCAAGCGAACTAGAAGAAAAGCTCCAGAAAATTTTAATTGAAAAAGAACAGAAATTACTGATCGACTTTTCCCATCTCGATTTTCTATCGAGTGCCGGGCTTCGCGTGTTGTTATGGGGAATGAAAACTATTCGTGCTGCAAAAGGCAAGCTAGCACTATCTTCACTTAAATCCAACGTTCAGGAAGTACTTGATATTTCTGGCTTTAATGCAACTTTGCCGTATTTCATGGGAATGGAAGATGCAGTTTTTTTCCTCTATCAAGACCTTGATACGCTGGATAAATCTTCAGACGTAAAAGAGTAAATAAGAACAATGAGGATTCACTAATTCTCAACATCATTGATCCAGTAACGCATTCAACTATAGTATTTTATGAAATCCAAGACAATTAAAGAGACGACAATTTCAAAGCCAAGTAGTAGTACAAAAGTAATATCCATTCGAAATGCCCGCGTTCACAACCTCAAGAACATCTCAGTAGATATACCACGCAACGCATTTACCGTTATTTCCGGTGTGAGCGGTTCCGGTAAATCTTCGCTTGCATTTGATACATTATATGCAGAGGGTCAGCGACGCTTTACCGAGTCACTTTCAGCGTATGCACGTCAGTTTATGGAACGTATGACCAAGCCAGACGTTGACTCAATTACCGGTTTACCTCCGGCAATTGCAATTGAGCAGCGTGGATTTGCACGTAATCCACGTTCTACCGTCGGAACCACAACAGAAATTTATGATTACTTGCGTTTGCTTTTTGGAAGAATAGGTACCACAATATGTACTTGTGGAAGAGAGGTTAAAAAAGACACTCCACAATCGATTATGCAATCACTCCAATTTGATGAGGGAGATAGAATTTACATTTTATTTCCATTGCCGGAGAGCGATAATAAATTAACTGTACGTTTGGATAATTTAGTTGAGAATGGCTTTACGAGGATATTACTGCGAGGTACGACGGATATCATTGATATTCAAGAAGATACATTACCTAAAAAATTAAAAGACCAGAACATTTTAGTAATTGCCGACCGACTAGTTTATAAAAAAGATTATGAGACTACCACCCGACTAGCAGACTCAATAGAGCTTGCCTTTAGAATGGGAATAGGTAAGATTACTATTAAAAATTTTACTTCCACACAAGAATATCATTTTAGTAATCAATTTGAATGCTCATATTGTCAGACATTATACAAAGAGCCGGAGCCACGGCTCTTTTCTTTTAACAGTCCGTCGGGGGCTTGTCCTCGATGTACCGGTTCAGGACGTAGCGTCGGCATTGATGAAGATTTAGTAATACCTGATCGTACCAAGTCTATTAAAAAAGGAGCAATTGCACCATTTGCGTTGCATGGTTTTGGAGATTATAACGAAGATTTAATCTTGTGCTGCAAGCGAAATGACATTCCAATAGATAAGCCGGTTGCAATATTTACGAAAGAACAATTCGATATACTCTGGAATGGCGATGGTGGTGATTATTTTGGCATAGTTGGATTCTTTAAAATGCTCGATGAAAGCAATCACAAAATGAATTTTCGTGTAGTAGCAAGTAGATTCCGTGGATACAGCAAGTGTTTGCAATGTAATGGATCACGCTTGCGTAAGTCTGCAAGACAAGTATTTATCCAGGGTACCAATCTACCTGAAATTGTTCAATATACTCTCGATGCTGCCTATAGATTTTTCCATCACCTCAAGCTATCAGATCACCAGCTTGCTGTTTCGGGTCAAATTCTACGTGAAATTCGTTGGCGACTAGACTTACTTGTTGATATTGGACTTGGTTATATTACGATTGACAGGTTATCACATACATTGTCGGGTGGTGAGTCCCAACGTATAAACCTTGCCACTTCTCTTGGTTCTTCGTTAGTTGGTACGCTGTATGTACTTGATGAACCAAGCATTGGGCTCCATACGCGTGATACGGAGCGCTTGCTGAACCTGTTGTATAAATTGCGCAATATCGGTAATACGGTTGTAGTAGTCGAGCATGATTTAGAAATTATTAAAAATGCTGATTATATAATTGATATGGGTCCTAAAGCCGGAGAATTTGGTGGGGAAGTCATGTATTCTGGAAATGTGCATGATATTTTAACCTGTGACAAATCAATAACAGGTGATTATATGTCGGGAAAAAAATCTATAAGTTTCCCTGACAAACGATCAAAAGGAATTGGTAAGCTTGTTATTCACAAGCCGATACACAACAATCTAAAGGGCGACACAATTGAAATACCCTTAAATACACTTACTGTGGTGACTGGTGTGAGCGGCTCGGGCAAAAGCACACTCATTCATGATGTGCTTTATGGTAATTTGCAACGGATGCGGACAAGTTATAATGGGACAGTAGGCGCGTGTGAATATATCGAAGGCGGACATGATATTGATTTTGTTGAGATGATTGACCAGTCACCGATTGGAGCATCTTCGAGATCAACTCCTGCAACCTATTCTAAAGCTTTTGATGCTATTAGAGATGTATTTGCAGCGACACAATCTGCCAAGCAAATGGGGTGGTGGTCCGGATATTTCTCGTTTAATGTGTCAGGAGGAAGATGTGAAGTGTGCGAGGGGAGCGGTTCGGTGACAGTAGAAATGCAGTTTTTACCGGATATCACTTTAGTATGCGAATCCTGCAAAGGGTCACGCTACAAGCGAGAAGCGCGCAATATTCTCTTTCAGGGTAAAAGCATAATCGATGTGTTGGCAATGACCGTCGATGAGGCGCTCACTTTTTTTCAAGGAATAAAAAAAGTAACAAATAAATTACAAGTACTTTCAGATGTTGGACTTGGCTATGTATCGCTCGGCCAGCCGAGCTCGATGCTCTCCGGAGGTGAGGCACAGCGAGTGAAGTTAGCTACGTATATAGATTCTGAAACTACATCTAAAACATTATTTATTTTTGATGAACCGACAACCGGCTTGCATTTAGATGACATTTCAAAACTTTTAAATTGCTTTCGTAAATTAGTCTATAGGGGGCATTCGGTAGTCATCATAGAGCATAACCTTCACGTGATAGCTTCTGCAGATTATGTCATTGATTTAGGTCCTGAAGCAGGAGAAAATGGTGGACATCTCGTAGCTTGTGGCACTCCGGAGACAGTGGCTAAATCAAAAAAGTCATTAACAGGAAAAGCATTGAATGAGTTTTTGAAATAATTTTGAATCATTAAACCATACTATATTTATATAGGTTACGATAAAGCCAAAGTACAGTTTAAAAAGTATAAACGTATTCGAGCACACATTGCCCTACGCATTGGAGTGTCTCTGGTGAGATGTTTTCAATCGTATCATGAATTGTATGCCAGTATTTTCTTCGAGGATTTTTATCGACATGTCCTACGAGATTTACATCTATGATATCGATACTTGGTATTGAAGCTTGAATGAGCATATCATGGTCATCGCTGACACCGTTGCCTTGTTCTGCTTTAAAATACCCACATCCACGCCGAGCAGCAATATCCCATATTTTATTAATTGCAGTTGGATTAGAATTATAGGAGCTTGGTTCAAATCGGAATTCTGCATCTTTATCGCCTACCAAATCAAGAAGTACCGCACTCATCGGTTTAGAAAATGGCAAATTACCGGCAAAATGCCGAGAACCGATGAAATAATTCGATAAATCATGTTCATACCCATAATCTTCTCCATCGAATAAGACAATATCAATTCCGAGAGTAGGCGTTTTTTCTCGTAATTTATGAGCAATTTCGAGAAGCACTGCCACTCCACTTGCTCCATCATTTGCCGCAGGACATGGAGAAGCAGTATCACTTGGATTAGTAGATTGATCGGAGCGTGGACGACTATCCCAATGAGCGCAGAGGAGGATACGTTTGACTGACTTGGGATTATACGAACCAATTATATTAGAGAACCTAATTTGCTTACCATAGATTTCAGATGTAAAGCTTTGAAGGAAAGCTGTGTCGGTTAGTTGACGTAATTCTGAAAGTAAAAAGTCACGGCATAAGGTATGAGCTTTAGAACCAGGAACTCTTGCTCCAAAATTTAATTGCTTCTCGACCAATGAATAAGCTGCTTGTCCGTCGAACAAAGGGATGGTGTCGTTCGTGATATTCGAAGTAGGTTTTGAAGTTGGAATCTCGACAGGTGGTGCGTCTTTAGCATTTGGGCAACCATAAAAAATAGTTGAAAATAGTATTAACACTAAGAATGTAAGAAAAGTTGGAATTATTTTTGATGATAACATTGTAAGTAAATTTGGTTGGACGGCAAGAGTGACCGCAAGCGCAGGCTTGGAAATTGAAGAACGGAAACCCATACACTAAAGTTGAGAACATTTACGACTGCAAATTAGGGGAAAATTGATGGAAGAGCAAATTTTAAAAGAAAAATTACAGGCAATTGAATTACTTGTGATGGATGTGGACGGTACTCTAACCGATGGTGCGATGTATTTTTCTGCAGAAGGTGAAGAAATGAAGAGGTTTTCAACTCGTGACGGTATGGGAATTAATTTACTTCAATTGTCTGGCATAGAAACTGCAATTATGACGAGTGAGTCGTCACCAATTGTCACCGCTAGGGCAAAAAAACTAAAAATCAACCATGTAATTCTAGGAAGCAAAAACAAGTATCGTGCATTATTGGAATTGTCTGAAAATTTAGGAATTCCACTAAGAAAAATTGCTTATATCGGAGATGATGTCAACGATATCCCACCTTTTAAATTAGCCGGCGTGAAGGCTTGTCCGTCTGATTCTGTAATACAAATCAAAGAATTAGCTGATTATATTTGCTTAGCTACCGGAGGTAATGGAGCCGTGAGGGAATTTGCAGATATGATACTTAAAGCCCAAAACAAACTACAGACAGTACCGGAAGATAATTGGTAACTACATAAAAAATTAAGCAATAATTACTATTTTATAAATACAATACAGGAGAAAAGTATGGAACGCGAAAGTGAAATTGTCAATTCCTATACAAAGGGATTTTTACTCGGAGCAATAGTTGGTGGAGCAGTTGGTGCGATTACTGCATTATTGTTTGCCCCAAAGCCGGGGATAGAGCTAAGAGAAGATATAGCTCGTAAGTCAGGTGAACTCTATGACAAAGCATCTGATTATGTATCAGCAGCAAAGGACGAAGCCCAAAATGTAGTAAATCAAGGTAGAGTCCAAGCTGATAAAATAGTTCATAATGCTCGCTCACAGGCAGAACAATTGATGCACAACGCCGAACAAATGATTCAAGAAGCAAAATATAGAGCATCATCGGCGAAAGACATTGTAGGAGATAGTGCTACGCGGGTGAAAGATGCAGCAAAGGCTGGAATAGATGCATTCCGAACAGAATTAAATCAAAAAGGTAACGTTGACACAGAATTGGGTTAATTTTCCATTCAAATTTTAAATTGAACTATGTCACAAGTACTAGTATATGTAGGAATTATAGCACTTTTGTGTTTTGCTGCAATGTGTGTCTATGTAATCATTGCGCTCAAAGATTCAAGAATTCTTTTTCGACAAGTGACGCAATCTCTAGACGATACAGTCAAAATTGTCGCTAAGATTGAAACCAACTTAGCACCCACACTCGAGAGCGCTAATGAAACCCTCAAGCAGACAACATCAACAGTTACACTACTCGAAACACAACTGCAAAGCATAGAATCCGGTTTACAGCATTTTAACGCAGTAGCTCAACGTGTAGATGAGCTTGAATCAAGGCTACAAAGTAAAATCGAGGGACCACTTATGCAAGCAGCTTCAGTCGTTTCAGGAGTAGCTAAAGCAGTATCTGCTTTCTCTTCAACTTGGTCAAATAAAAAGAGTAAATAGCAATGAGTTGAACAAAATAAATCCCCTTCATGAAATTTATTATGAAGGGGATTTTTTTTAAAGATTAATTTTTATATGAACTTTTTTTACTTCCGAGCTAGAGATGGTATTTTCATTTCAGCAAAAGCAAACGCCCCAAAAAATAAAGAAGTATAAGTCAAATCACCAAAAAACGTATTGAGAGCTGGGCTACTGAAAATGGATGAACTATAAAAAGGTATTCCGGCTGCAAAACACATCACCAATCCAGATAAAGTATGTGGATAAAAATCACCCATAATCCAGACAGCAAAGTTTGTGATAATAAAAAATATTGTTGATCCAGCAACAGAAGCAAGAGCTATTTTCCCTATACTTTTGTTATTTTGCAGTCTAAATCCAAGCAAAGTAATGAGAGCGAAACACGCATATACGACAGGCTGTGTTGAGTGGAATCCAATGATGGAGTCGCTAATAAGCATGGCCAACAGTGGAACAATGAACGCAAGTCGTCTGTCGTTAAAATAAGCTCCACCGAATAAGGCCATAGCTGTAATTGGAGCAAAATTAGGTGGATGAGGCAATATTCTTGAAATTGCAGCGAGGAGAATCATCCCGCCAATTGTAAATAATCGATTCATGTTTTCGGTCTTCATATACTTTCTCATGTAGTAGTTAAGGTATGTTAATCAATTTTTTCTATGCGCAAAAATACGCCATTTCTCATAAAATTTACGTTCTTTTTCTTGTCAATTATATTAGCGATTCCAATGCATTCGCAATATATGAATGCAGGTGCAGATGAAGTATTTTCGTTCATTCCCGGTACCGGTCAGAATTCAGGACAATCTTCAGAATATTTCCCAAAGAATGTATTAGGTTTACCGGATATTTCAGCACGTTACGAAATACCGGCTACGAGCCCGGAATCGATTTGTTCTCTCGGTTTAGGTGGGGAAATCACTCTCAGCTTTCGTGAGAAAATCCTTGTAGATGGCCTGGTATAGATTTTTCAATTTTTGAAAATGCCTTCTATTCACCAGATTTTAAAAAGTTTTTTATCGAGCCTGCCGAAGTTTCTGTTAGTAGAGATGGAGTTACGTTCTTTTCATTTCCTTACGACTCTTATACTCTACAAGGATGTGCGGGAATCACACCAATAAATGGTGACAATGATCCATTCAATCCTTCTGTAAGTGGTGGTAATGGCTTTGACTTAGCTGAAATTGGCGTCGATACTATTCGCTATATTAGAATTAAAGATATTTCCGGACTTTTACAGAATCGTAAACATCCGTTGTATGACGCAGTCATCACAGGATTTGACCTAGATGCTGTGGTAGGATTATATCTGTTACCTATGCCAACTACCCCAATATCTGTGACATTCTCTCATAAGGCAGCAAATATAATTTGTAATAAAGACTTTGAAATATATTGTTATACTATATCCGGTAAGCTTTTATCGAAACAAGAGTTAATATCAAATTCCTCAATATATTCTCTTGAAGATTTACCAGTCGGAATATTTGCGCTAGTCATCAAGACTACAGACAATTCGACGTGTTCTACTTATCCCTTTATTTTGTGTCCATAAATAGATTATTCAGAATTAGTAGATTAATTGCGATAAAGATGTTACTCATTGGTATGTCAGCACTTCTATGTCTCAGTTCGTGCGTTGGTACTCCTGAGCTTATTATCAATTCCGATTACGACCTGACACCAGAAGGGAAGGGAGCATATATTCTATGTGAGGGCTCTCAAGGACAAAATAATACAACGTTGTGGCGTTATTCTTATCGGGAGTCAAAATCTGTCTCTACGCAAGATTACTTCAACACATTGAACCCTACTTTAAAATTAGGTGATACCGGTAATTCATTGAAAATTAAAGGTGATACTGCGTACATTGCTATCACTTCCAATGGTTCCATTGAGCTGTTTACTATAAGTACAGGGAAGTCTTTGGGTAGGATTTTTCTGCCAGGCATCAAACGTTCGCCACGTGATATAACTATAGTAAATGATTCAGTGGGATATATATCAGACTTCCATTCACATTCACTTACACAGTTTAATCCAACGACGTTTGAAATTAAACAGGATATGATCGCTGTAGGCTATGCTCCAGAATCTATTGTATCGAATGAAAAGTATGTATTTGTTGCTAATTCCGGGTTCGGTGATTATGCTTTTGATCATCCGGAAATCAAAGCACAGAATGTAAGCGTCGTTGATATATCCATGAATAAAGAGATAGCTTTAATACCTATTGGACCGAATGTACAGTCACTTCAAATTAATACTTCAAAAAAATTACTTTATGCACTGTTCACACATTTACCTAGATACGACAAAGATTCTCTTGGAGGTATAGTGGAAATTGATTTGACGACTTTAAAAGAAACACGTCGCTGGTTGTATAAAGTATCCAAGAATTTTGCATTATCACTCAGTGGTGATTCATTGTTGCTTCTCAATAGCGAGGGTTTGTCAATTCTCAATACGGTTGGGAATAATACACCAAAAATAGTAGCGACATCCAAAACGAGTGAAAACTGGTATGGTGTTCATGTTAGTCCGTTTGACGGAACTATATTTATTGCCAATGCAAAACAGTACACAACAAAAGGTGAGGTGCTCATTTATGATAAACAATGGAATGTCATCAATACATTTCAGGTCGGTATCAACCCAAATGCAATGATATTCTTTCAATAACAAAACAAATAGAATTACATCAGCTTTACATAATGCAAATTATATTAGCTATAACGTCAGTTTATCCCTTCACAATAACACTTGAAATTTTTACTTATGGTACCAAAGAAATTCATAAATCTACATCTATCTATCCCAGAAGAACAATTCGACTTAGCCTATTATGCACTTGAAAAGTATCCTTTGATCGGTGTTGAGGAATGCTTGGATGAGTTAATTATTTCATTCAATCAGCTTGACTATAGTCACGAACTTCGAGATTCAGTCATTGCTGAGCTTACTCACTCTACTATTCCGGTAAATGTAATAAAAGAAGATGTGATTGAGGACAAAAACTGGAATTCTGAGTGGGAGCAATCTTTAGCACCTGTTATCGTGAGTGAAAGAGTTGCTATTACTCCAGAATGCAAGCTAAAAGATGTCACTCAGGAACTCACCATAATAATTAATCCAAAAATGTCATTTGGTACCGGATATCATCCCACTACTCGAATGGTATGCAGGCTCCTTGAACAGAATGTTACACCAAACTCTACTTGGATTGACGCAGGTATGGGTACAGGTGTGCTTGCAATTCTTGCAGCTAAGCTTGGAGCACAATCAGTTTTTGCCTTTGACAATGATGAGTGGTCAGTCGATAATGCACAAGAAAATATTGAGGTTAATAAAGTTGTTGAGGTTGTAAAATCGTCTAAAGCCGATGTGTTTACGGTAGAATTACCCGAATCCGATGGTATTTGTGCTAATCTTTATAGAAATTTACTGATTCCAAATTTTCCAAAACTTCTTTCTTCACTCACCAAATCTCACGGCTGCCTAATAGTCTCCGGAATATTAAAATATGATATAGATGAAATTATTGAAGCTGCTGAAACTACAGGATTTATACATCAGGAAACCATTATAGAAAATGAATGGGCTGCGATACGATTTTCTGCTTAATTCATTATGAATCCAAAATTTGCATCGATTGATATTGGTACTAATACTGTGCTTCTTACCATTGCCGAGTTATCACCGATTAACGGATCGCTGACCATACTTGATGACGTTCATTCCATCGCACGGCTCGGTCAAGGCGTGGATACTACCGGTAAAATTGCTGAAGAAGCGATCTCACGAGTCGAAAATATTTTGAAGAATTACCGCACAATATGTGATGAATACTCGGAGATAACGATAAAAGCTGTAGGTACTAGTTGTTTGAGAGATGCTAGCAATAGTCGTGAAGTGTGTGATAGACTTTCGCTCGCCATTGGTGTGTCAATTGAGGTTCTTTCCGGTGATGAAGAGGCACGATTCTGCTACATCGGAACAGTTGAAGACGACTCCCCTGCCACTATTATCGATATTGGAGGCGGAAGTACAGAGATTATTTCCGGAAGAAATGGTACAATAGAGTTTGGTACAAGTATCGACATCGGTGCTGTGCGTCTAACTGAACGGTATTTCAATGAATTACCCGTATCTGACGAAATAATTGAATATGCGAAAGGTGAAATTTATCGAGCTTTAACTTCCCTTCCTCAATTTGAATTTCATGCTATTACTGCTGTAGCTGGAACGCCGACGACAGTGGCTGCAATGGTGTTGCAACTAAAAGATTATAATGCTGAACTCATTCATAACTATCAGCTTTATTATAAAGATATACAACAAGTTGCAACTCAGCTTTCTACGTTAACTAAAGAAGAAATTATAGCATTACCGGGAGTGCATCCCAAGAGAGCCGATATTCTTCTTGCCGGTGTGTTACTACTCAAATCTATTATGGAATTTTCAGGGAGAAATGTCTGTACTGTAAGTACTAAAGGTCTGCGCTATGGGGTATTGAAAGAAATGACTACTTTATTGTAGTAATTTTTTAAATTGATCATTACTCTCAGCCATATCAAGCACGATAAAAAACTCCTCCATCGCAATCTGCACTACGGAGAGCCGCCCCTGACGAAGTATGTTGATGTTTGTAAGTCTTTCATCTTCTTTAATTTGACGAAGAGTAACTGGTTTCTGCAATCGTAGATAAGGTTTTAGGTTCACTGCGACCCAATTTTTATCCTCTGTAGTAGGATCTTGGTAGAATTCCTTCACTACAATCGCTATCCCAACTATTTCCAAACCATCATTGCTGTGATAGTAATACACTAAATCTCCATTCTGCATGAGCTTCAAATTGTTTCGAGCTTGATAATTCCTCACACCTGACCAAATCGTTTCCCCGTCTTTCACAAAATCATCCCATGAATATGAGGTTGGTTCAGATTTACAAGCCAATAATTCATAATGTGTTACTGTATAATTGTTACTGTAAATATGTTTCTAAAAATTTGCTGCAACTACCAAGAGAATCAAAAATATAATCAGCTTCGGGAACATCCACTTTCGAAAAATCTCCGATTAGAATGGTCGTACTACCGACTGCCTTACCTGCCTGAACATCTGAAATAGAATCACCAAGCATAATTGAAATTGTTGAGTCAAGATAATGTGCTTCTATTGCTTCAAGTAGCATTCCAGGATTTGGCTTTCGCCTTTGACTATTCGTTTGCTCTAAATCTCCACAGTAATAGATAGCATCAAATGATATTCCGGTACTTTCAATTAGCTTTAATTGCATGTAATTATGCACATCACTTAAATCATTCTCGGTCATTATTCCCTTCCCTATTCCTTGCTGATTGGTGATAATTACCGTATAGAAACCGTGAGATTTGACAAGCTGAAATAATGCTACAAAATCAGGTTGGAATTCAAACTCAGAGGGTCTCGTTACGTAGCCTCCCATTAGGCGTTTGTTGACAATTCCATCACGATCAAAAAAGAATGCTTTGCGTTTCATCATCTTTCCCCAGCTAATACTTCATCGAGAATTTCATCAAGGGCACTATTTATAGAGTTCCACGAATGATACTTTTCAATCTGCATACGAGCATTAGTGGCAATCTCTACTGCATAACTTTTTGATTTTAATAATTTTACGACATGTGCGGCGAGCTCGTCTTCATGCTCTCCAATCAAAACATCACGTTCATTTACGACAGGAATTCCCTGTATTCCGGTTGAAGTTGTAACTACCGGGCATCCACATGCCATTGCCTCGAGAAGTTTATTTTGTATTCCGGATCCACCCGTATGAGGATGAAGAAAAACCCCGGCCATTTGATAATATTCAATTATCGAAGGGACATTTGCATGTATATGAATTTTATCGGGATACGTATAATTTTTGGCAAGTATTCGGAGACTGTCGGTAGGATTAGCCCCGACAAATTCAAATTCAACATCCGGAAGAAAAGCATGAATGCGAGGTGCAATTTCATTGATTATTTTTTGTATCATCAGTTCATTCGCCCACACATCAAGCTTGCCTGCAAATAATACTGACATCTTCCTCTCACCTGTTAAATTCGGTGTAAAATCAGGTAAATTGACACCATTGGTGAGTAATCTGTATTGAGCAGTTGGGTTTTGACGCTTCATCGCAGCAATGTCCTGGTGAGTTACTAGAGTTGTTCGGTCAAAATCTGTTACTACGTTAGGTTCATATTTTCGAAGCTGACGCACTTCCCACCAGCGAACTAACTTCTGCTTTAAAGAAGTACTTACGGAATATGAACGTTCTTGATACATTAGCCGACAATCCTCGGCAACAAGTATTTTCGATACATGTTTTTTGCGGACATACTCAGCTGTTCGCATGAAAAAGCAGAATACTACATCAAAGGTAACCTCACTAAAGAGCTTTTCAACTGCCGCCTTATATTCAGGACGATGATAAAAAAGTATTTCCAAAGGTAGGTGTGTGAAGAAGGTACGAAAACATCCAAGTGCTGCGCGAAAAGGACTGAGTGGAATTGTTACCAATTTTACACCCAACTGTTCGATCGCTGTCACTTGCTCCATTGTTGGCTTTCCCCCATGATTAAATGTAACGAGCGTGACATTATGCTGCGTAGCAAGATGCTTTACAAGATAGTAACATTTGACATGATCACCACCTATCAGTGGATAAGGAAACCGTGGCGTAAGAAACAGAATATTCAGCTTTGGGTAGTATCTTGGTTTTGAATTCACGTGACAGCAATAGTTGATTTAAAATGGTTTGTCACAAAATTAAGCTTATTCTTCAATTTGTGAAACCAAAACATATCGATCGGCTGCTTCCTCGCTAATTGCATCCAAAAACCTGGACGGTGATCCAAGCACATATCCCGTCTCGCGGTCGTAAATATTAGTAGGATAAGTAATGAACAATTTTTCTTTAGCTCTCGTAACAGCCACGTAAAGTAAACGGCGCTCTTCTTCTGTATCTTCAAGTGAGTTAAGCGCTTTAGCAGAAGGGAATCGCCCATCCAATGCCCAAATCACAAAAACAGTATTCCATTCTAGCCCCTTTGCTGAATGAATAGTCGATAAAGTCAGATGTTCATCTTGTGATTCTTCGGGATCGACATCTGTTGATTCTACAGGTGCATCTAATGCCATATCAGATAAGAAAGTTGCAAGTGTATCATACCGTTCGCATATAGCAATAAACATCTCAATATCTTTCCACCGTTTTGCAAAATCGTCATACTTTTTTTTGAGTATTGGTCGATAGAAATAAGAAAATTTCGCTGCATTTTGTGCAATATCATCTTTGTTTTTTGAAGCAATACGAATCGTTCCAAACAAATCAAGTATCCCTTCATTGCCTCTGAAACCTTCGATCGTAGAGTAATCTTCGATCGTAATCTGACCTGCACTGATACTATCAACTATCTGTGAAGAAGTACGAGGACCCACTCCTTCTAGAAGCAGAAGCAATCGATGCCAGCTCACTACATCTCGTTGGTTGTAAAGCACTCTGAAAAAAGCGAGTAAATCCTTGATATGTGATGACTCCATGAACTTCATTCCACCAAATTTTCGGAAAGGAATATTCGCCCTATTGAGCTCTATTTCTAAATCAAATGACATATATCCTGAGCGGAACAAGACGGCAATTTCGCTTAGTGACACACCTTCTTCACGAGCAGTAAGTATTTGCTGAACAACAAATTCCGACTGTTGGTGTTCGTCCGACATACTCACAATAATCGGAGCATCGATTCCCACAACGGATGAAGAGAGCTCTTTCTCGTATTTAACGGAAGCGTTTTTTATAATTTCATTGGCCACGTCCAAGATTTGAGTTGTTGAACGGTAATTTTTGGAAATGGTGATGAGTGTACAATTTGAAAATGATTCCGGAAATTTCATGATATTCTGATAATTTGCTCCACGGAATGAATAAATGCTCTGCGCATCATCTCCTACCGCCATCACATTCTCACGTTCACCGGCGAGAGCTACAACGATTTCATGCTGCAATGAATTCGTATCCTGATACTCATCAACCATTATATATCGATATTTCCGGCGAATATCAGTACTTCCCTTTCCATTTAAAAGTGATAACAAATAGACAAGTAAGTCATCATAATCGAGTAGGTTATGACGACGTTTGTACTGTATATAATTTTGAATAATCTTCTGGATTTGCTCCGTATCCTCGACGAATCGGTTATACTGCTTTTCGATAATTTCGGCAATCGGAGTACAGCGATTAATCGAGGCACTATACATTGCTATCAAAGTTTGCTTTTGGGGGAATCGACGTTTGGATTTCTCTAGTCCAAGCTGTGCACGAAGTAAATTTATAGTGTCTTCTGCATCTGATTGATCGAGAATTGAAAAATTTCTATCCAACCCGACCAATGGAGCATATTTTCTAAGTATTTGGTGTGCAAAGGAATGGAATGTACCCCCTGATATTTTATCACATCTGCCATCGAGCAATAGCGAAGCTCTGCGTGTCATCTCGGCAGATGATTTTTTGGTGAAGGTCAGAAGTAAGATATTTTCTGGAGGAATACCATCCTCTACCAATCGAGCTACTCGATAGACGAGAGTACGAGTTTTACCGGTTCCTGCCCCTGCTATTACAAGAGCAGCGCCATCATTATGCATTACTGCCTTATATTGTTCATCGTTCAATTCATTGTGATACGGAATTTTGTATTCTTTTTGAGCAGAAAGTAATAATCTGTGGGTAGTTTTTTTGAGAATAAGTTTTTTCATTGTTTTCTACTAAAGCTCGACAAGCGCATACAAATCAAATCTTGTAAGTTATGCACAATATTTTCTGGTACTGTGTAGCCATTAACCATAATAGAAAACGCTAACTGTTCAATATCACGGGTAGTTACATAGCCGCAAATCGTTGAGACGTTATTCATTGAGCCAGTCTTGGCATGTACGTATTTTTCGGCTCTCGACTGTGTCATACGACCCTCAGTGTACCTTGAGCGCCTGGGATTGCGAGTGATTCTATGAAGTCATTTCGCTTGTCCGAACGGTATATAGATGAAAGTAATGCAACTTGATTCTGTGGTGAAAGTAGATTTAAGCGTGATAAACCGGAACCATCAACGACAGATATATTATCTTGAAGGATACCAATTCTGGAAGCATATTTTTTCACTTGTTCGATTCCCTTTGCAAATGATCCTATTCCTGTCGTCTCTTTCCCGATAGTTTTTATCAGCATTTCAGCGCATAGATTATGGCTGTACTTATTGACGACAGCAATGATTTCTGAGAGAGGCGGTGAGGTATGTTCAGCAATTAATTGGAGCTGCGTATATGAGATATTCATGTTCCAATCTTCATAATCGAGTAATGCTCCCCGTACTTTTATTCCATGCTTTTCTAAAGTTTGTTTGAACAAATTCAAAAAATACAATGCCGGATTATCTATAGTTACCGAGAGTCTTGTGCCACTATTACTATTCATTCCCTTCGCATCAATTGGAATTTTGCCTCGAATTTCAATGGAATTTGTGCGTGGCTCTCTGGAAGGTGTTAGAATTTCGGGCACATCTGATGGAACTGTTAATGTGTTATTTATAATCCTGATGTAAGAATTATCAGGCTGCATAGTGATTCTGGAAAGTTCGCCTACAACTTGCGCAGGTACTACTCGAACATCAACTTTATTATCACCGAAAGAAAGGGCATCTACTTGAGCTGAAAAGGGATACATCACATCATCCAACGCCCAGCCGGATGCGTAATAATTATCATCAAAATAGCTGTCATCTGCTATTATATTGCCACGAATAGACCTTATACCAAGTGAGTCTAGCTTTAGAGCTATAATTTCAAGTACATCGATTGGATCTGTATAAAAATACGTTGACATAGTTGGATCACCTGATGCACGTATTATTAAGTTCCCAATAAATTCACCATCTTTCGGTGGCTCGCCATCAAAATAGAATTTAGTAGAATATCGGAAATCTCTACCTAAATAATCAAGTGCGGCAGCGGTTGTGAGAGTTTTTAGTGTCGAAGCAGGAATAAAATTCTTCGTTTCATTTTTACGATAAAAATTTTCTCCACTTTCGATGGAAACTATTGAAATTCCTATGTTAGCGTTGGAAAGTTCAGGCGTGAGAACGAGTCCGTCAATATCCGTTTGTAATTCCCTCACTGGTGAGAATCGAACCTGTCGACGCTCTTGCTTGGTTGTATCAGACGATGTTTTTGGTAGAAGTACATTCAGAGTCTTGATTCTTACTGAGTCTGTTTGATCATTTTTGGTATGAGATTGCGCTAGTAATTGTGGAGTTATGCTGAAAAAATATGCATAAAAAATTATACTTACTGTACATATACCGAAAGAATTTTTCATTTCACTCCCTCCAATACTTTATCGAAGACATTTGTGGCGAATGTATATCGTGATTTTGAACATAAAATAGCAATGCCGTCAAGTAACGACCTGCATTCATTGACAGTTGCACCTAGGTTTAATGCTCCTCTGATGTGAGAGTATAATTGCTTCTCCCACCCAAGAGCTGCTAAGGAAGATACCGAAATAAGCTCCCGTGTCTTAGCTTTCAGACCCGGCCGAGATAAAGTTTTTCCATACCCCTCTATAATCATCCATTGATCTAAGTCCGGTGATATTTTTCTCATATTCGTACGCATTTGATCATAGACCGTCGTGTACACTGATTGACATAATAATTCACCTCGTCGTAAGAATTCGTGTAAATCATATTCAAGTGTTATGCTGTAATTAGATTTAGATTGTAAGTAATTATACAAAACACTTAAACCTTCAATCGCAGCAGGAAATCCGGCAAAAAGATATGTTTGAAGTAAAGATTCATAGAGCTCAATTTGCGAAGAAATACTTTTTTCTATCCCTAATTCAATTGCTGCAGCGACTGCATCCATATTATTAATGGAAGCAGCAGTAGATACGAAACAAAGCAATCTATCGGAAGGTGATAAATCAACTTCGTTTAACTGCTTTTCAAGCAATACTTTATATTCGATTTTGCTTTTGAGAATTTCCATTGTAATCATTCTTACTACCTATACTTTTCAAAGATTATTCTCATTTCATTAAGTGCTTTACGTCGGTGACTTATCTCATTTTTGGCATCTGGTGTCATTTCAGCGAAAGTAACTGATTTTCCTAGTGGTAAGAATATACTGTCATAGCCAAACCCACCCAATCCCCTTTCAGTAGAAATGATCTCACCTTTGCAGATTCCTTCGGCAAATAAGGTTCGGACACCGTCATGAAAACATAATACCGATCTGAATTGAGCTGTCCGAACCGATTGTATCTTCATTTCATCCAATATCTTAGCACGATTTTCAGAGTCATTGGCATTGTCGCCACTATACCGTGCTGAATAAACTCCCGGAGCACCATTTAGTATGTCTATTTCTAATCCTGTGTCATCTGCTAAAGTTGGCATTCCTATTATATTATAAAGAGTTATTGCCTTAATAAAAGCATTTTCTTCAAGTGTATTTCCGGTTTCTTCTATTTCAATTGGAAATTCAAGTACTTCATTTTGTAAATAAATTCTATAATCTTCAATACCCATGATTTTAATAATTTCATCAGCTTTATGTTTGTTATTGGTTGCTAAAACAATATTCATGGTAAAATAATATGAGTATAAATGAATACAACTAAAATGTAGAATTAAAACTTAGATGCTTTTGACAACTTTTTTAAAAGCATCTAAAAATTCCAAGATTGTATCTTCGAAATAATATCCCATGTGTCCAATTCTGATAATTTGATCATGCAATAAATCTTGCCCTTCAGCTACTATAATCCCATGATTATTCTTGAGTTGTGCAATAATCTTGTTAGCTTTTTTTGTTTTTATAACTGTTAATGAATCAGATGGACTCTTCGGAAAAATTTCGAATCCTAATGTATTCATTTCATTTCTCATCAAAGTAGCATTTTGACGATGCCGCTTATAAACATTGCCAAGTCCTTCATTTTGAATTAGTTGCAAAGCCACATCTAATCCCATTAACAAATTGACAGCCGGTGTAAATACTGTCTGATTATTCATTAAAGAGTCGTAAGCACGTACTAGATTAAAGTAATAGGTCGGGGTCGTATTTCTCTCGGCTACTTTCCTTGCTTTCAAACTTAATGCAACAAATCCGAGTCCCGGTGGTGTCATCAGTCCTTTTTGCGAACATGTAATCAGCGCGTCTATCCCCCATTTGTCCATCAAACATTCTTGCGTACCAATTGTAGAAACTCCATCTACACATATCAATGCATCCGTTTTATTTTTGAAGAATTTTACTAAACTTTCAATATCATGTAGCGCACCTGTGGATGTTTCACAATGCGTAATCCATATTGCCGATAGTTTATCTAAATCATTTAACAGATTGATATCATTTATTGTAAATGATAGCGAAGGTGATATTTCTACATTTTTTACTTCAATTCCGAACGTAGTAAGCATTGCACAGCAACGAGTTGAAAATCTACCATTGTTCAAGACAAGTACCGAATCTCCAGGTGTGTGAAGAGCCATCATAGCCGCTTCCATGGCACCGGTACCGGAACATGACAAAGGGATAACATACTCATTTGTATGAAAAACTGATTGCAATCCAACTTGAATTCTCTTCAGTAATTGTTTGAATTCACTACTCTTATGATAAAGTGGCTGATTATACATCGCCTTTAGTACTGCCGGTGGAATAATTGAGGGACCGGGTGTGAATAATTGTAAGCCCATGGACTTTATATCAAGTGATTGAAAGTAGTTTATGTTGAATTAATTCTAAATTGTTGGGCTTTGTTTCGATTGTAATGAACTACTTTTTACGATTATTTTTATTTGTTTGCTTGGATTTAGAAGGCTTCAGAGATTCAGTATTTGCATTGAATTCTTGCTTTGGTCTTTGTGTATGAATCTCTGTTAAAAAATAATTCGAATTAAGGTTATGTATTCCTTTTAGCTCTTTGCCATCTGGAAGCTTCATCGTTAATTTAATTTCTGCAGTTGCAAATAAATGATGTGGAACTAAGTAATTTCTGTTCAATTCCATTTTTCCAAATTGCGCTATAACTGCATTTGTTCTAAGCATTTGACCATTAGTGTAGCGCAGTTGTACGCTACCTTGACCGGTTAACGTATATTGTAACTGATTACAAAGTGCACCAAGTGTGTCTAGTGTAGGTAAAGAGCGAAAGATCGAAGTTTGTTTACGCAAAGGAGGAGGGATACAATTTTCAGGTAGGTCATCCAGTGATTCAACAATCCACGATTGTCCTAATTTATGATTTGATTCTTTAAAAGGAAAAAATAAATTCGGTTGGAATGCTCCACCAGGCGATACATCGGCATTGAGTGAATCCTCAGCTCCGTAACTATATCGATTACCAACAGAATCGATCTCAAACCAAATTTTTCTACCTATCCATGACGACTCAGTCCGAACTCTATCACGTACATCTCCTGAGGATTCTTTAGATGCGAATTTTGTAAGCTGTTGGCTAATATAAAAATGTCCATTACTGCCCACAGAATCACACACAACAAGGTACAGTTCTGCCCGCTCCTTGAGTAATGGAAGCTGTCCTTGAAATGAAATACTATCATACGAAACAACTCTGTAGAGTAATGAATCATATTTTGAAAAAGACAGTTTATAATGAACACTATCTATCAATAATTGTCCATTCATCTCATGTATTCCACTTAGAAATAATGAGCTTATTAATAATAATTGATACCATCGTATCGTAAAGTTGTGCATCGTACTATGTAGAAATTAATTAAGAATGTAAAAAACATGACATGCAAAAATCAAAAATACAGAAAAAGAAAGAACTGATAGAAATTGAAGGTGTATTCTCTCCTGCAATTTTATGATATTAAATATTATTTTATATATAAATGAAAGAGTTATCACTGCTTACATGAATAAACACGAAAAGTAATTTCAAAGTGAATTCTTTAACTTTTCAATTCCATTAATTTTAAAATAGTCGAACCAATTCATCCAATACCCCTCAATTTTGTAAATATTTCCATGAAGAGTAGAAATTTTATTTTTCAGATATAATGTCATATTTCTTTTGATTTTGTACTCTCAAAAGTAGCATACTTCGTACGTTTCATAAAGTACAAAGTGGGTTGTTATAAAAGTACTTTTTCATTCATCCTGGTGAATTGATTGAGATCTGATAATATGTACTTCAGACAAGACATTTATCGAACAAACTAAAAAAATAATTTTCAACATATAGATTAAGAAGAGCTCTGACATTCAACTATATATATTGTTTAATAGTTACAAACATCATCTTAAATCATGAACTTTAGAGCTTACAGTTATAAATATTATAAAATGTCATGGAATTGTCAATTTTATGTCACAATTCAATGTAACAAAGTAAAAGTTTTCAAAGTTAGTATTGGCGAATCGGAAATGCATTCCCAAAAATTCTCAACCCTAGTTTTTACAATTTTATAATCTGGAGATTATTATGAAACGCTCAATGAAAATCGCTTTTATGACTTTTGCAAGTACAGTTCTTATGCTGTCAGTTGGATGTTCAAATAATGGAACAAATCCTGAAGATTCACGTGATGGAACAGACGCTCTCACAACAATTATGGACAACTCCTCAACTGATTTGACACCTATATGCCCGGATGGACAATTCCCAAATGATGATGGAGTCACTCCATACGGATCTCCAATGGGTGATGATCATCGCGGACTCAAAGGCGGTCGTGATGATCGAGGTCCGAAAGACGGAATCGGTATGAGAGATACGAGCCGATTCGGACAGCTACATAGAATACTTCCTTGTCTGACTTTGACTGCTGATCAATTAACACAGTTACGGTCGCTAATGGAAGGATTTAGAACATCAGCTCATCAAATCATGTCAGATACCCGCGCAGCAGAGCAGCCATTCCGCACAGACGCTGATGAACAAGTCAAAACAATTAGAGATCAAGTACTTGCAGGTACAATGACTCGTGACTCTGCCCGTGTTGCAATTCAAGCTATACGCACTCAACTCATCGCAGATACCAAGCCCCTTCGTGATGCCGCAAGAGCAGCAATCGCAGATTTGCAAAATGGATTATTGCCACAAATTCGTGCAATACTTACTGCTGATCAGCAAGCAATCTGGGATGCTTGGATGACAAGCGGAACTGTACCATGCACTAGACCACCACATCATGGAAAAGGTCACAGATAATTTAAATATCTGTAAAAATTTAAAGCCGTTGAATTTGAATTCAACGGCTTTTTTTATGAAGTCTAATCGCTTCTCTATAATGTTTTTCCCTATTTTTGTACAAAAATACAGTCATACTCCTCCCTCTATTCTAAGATACTTCATGATTACGTACGCTTCTTCCGGTGTGAATATCGCAGCCGGCGATGAAACAGTTTCACGCATTAAGCCACTTGTTCGATCTACATTTACATCTGCTGTTTTGACGGATATCGGTTTATTTGGCGGACTTTACGATGCTCGGTTCCCGGAGTATGAACATCCCGTCTTAGTATCAAGCACTGATGGTGTCGGCACCAAACTCAAAGTAGCATTTATGACCGATAAGCATTCGACAGTAGGTCATTGCCTTGTCAATCATTGTACGAATGATATTCTTGCATGCGGAGCTAAGCCGCTTTTCTTTTTAGATTATTTTGCTACCGGAAAGCTTGATCCCAATGTCGCTGAAGAGGTGGTGACCGGTCTTGTCAGTGGTTGTCTAGAAAATAATTGTGCACTAATTGGTGGCGAAACTGCTGAGATGCCGTCGATGTATTCCGAAGGTGAATATGATATCGCCGGAACAATTGTTGGAATAGTGGATAAATCAAAAGTGCTATCTCCTTCAAATGTCAAAGTTGGCAATGTGTTAATTGGATTGCCATCGAGCGGACTCCATACCAACGGATATTCTCTCGCAAGAGCAGCCCTCTTTCCTACTTTTTCACATGATACTTATTTCGATGATCTTGGATCCACTCTCGGCGATGCATTACTTGCAATTCATAGATCCTATCTATCGGTTATCACTCCAATGCTCGAATTAAACTTAATAAACGCACTTTCGCATATTACCGGTGGTGGAATAATTGGCAATACAAAACGTATCTTACCCGCCGGAACTTCACTGGAAATTAATTGGAACTCCTGGCAGATTCCCGCACTATTCAATATTATACAACGCACCGGAAATATAGCCGATGAAGAAATGCGAGAAGCATTTAATCTTGGAATTGGAATAATAATGTGCGTGGATCCTGTTAATGTAGATACAGTTATGAGATTGTGTAAAGCTGAGAATCCCGTCATTCTCGGACGTATTCACGTCGGTTGAACATGAAAATCCTTTCAGAATTGCACGATTTTCTCGAAGTTTGTTCTGTCGTTGGACGGACAGATCGACCTATCAGCTCCATTGAAAATGACAGCCGAAATTGTAAACAAGACTCCCTCTTTGTAGCAATTAGAGGTACATCAACCGATGGTCATACGTATATAGATACTGCGATAAAAAATGGCGCTCATACCATAGTTTGTGAAAATTTACCCGAAACCCTCCAACCGAATACAACCTATATTCTAGTACAAAATAGTAGAACAAGCTGTGCAATTGTTTCACATGCTTTTCATGACAATCCTTCCTTATTACTTAGAATTATTGGGGTTACCGGTACTAATGGAAAGACAACCATCACATTTCTCCTCAAACAGATTTTAGAGCAATTCGGAGAAAAAGTAGGACTCATCGGAACGACTGGAAATTACATAGGAGATAAATATTACGCTACCAATTACACCACGCCCGAAGCTCCGGAACTCACTACATTATTAGCCAATATGATAAATGAAGGAGTTACGACAGTAGTGATGGAAGTGAGCTCTCATTCTCTCAATATGCAACGTGTACTCGGGGTACATTTTAGCGGTGCAATTTTCACGAATCTCACACATGACCATTTAGATTATCATGGTACTATGGAAAGCTACGCTGATGCAAAAAAAATCCTTTTTGATTCGCTTTCATCATCTTCAACTGCAGTATTTAATGGAGATAGTGCATATTCATCATTTCTGGCATCTTCGACGAGTGCTCATAAAGTGATTGTTGGACGTAGCATAGATTCTGAGTATAGAATTACTGATGAAAAAGTAACTGCTCATGGTTCTCAATTTTCACTTAACTCATATACATTTTCCACTCCATTAGTAGGTCGATTTAACATTGACAACTGTGCTGAAAGTGTCGCATACTTGGTCGAGAGCGGTTATTCTATTATTCAATTACAGAATGCAGTCTCTTTTGCAATTGGCGCACCCGGACGAATGGAAAGCTACCGTTTGGTAAATGATGCTACAGCAATTATAGATTACGCCCATACACCTGATGCTCTCGAAAATGCCATGAAATCCTGTAAAGACTTGCTTCAAAATAGTGGTAATTTGATTGTGGTGTTTGGCTGTGGAGGAGATCGAGACGTTTCCAAAAGATCAGAAATGGGGAGAATTGCTGAAACTTACGCAGATACTATCTATTTGACAAATGACAATCCACGTTCAGAATCACCGGAAAAAATTATTCAAGATATATATGTGGGAATAAATGATCATTCAAAAGTACTTCAAATTCCGAATCGCGCGTTAGCAATTGAAACTGCTCTATGCAATTCAAAAATAGATGATATTATCTTAATTGCCGGTAAAGGACATGAAACATATCAGATTATACAATCAGAAAAGCGCTATTGCAGTGACAAGGATGAAGTTATGAAGTATATGAAGTAATTTTTTATATTACAGAAGAGTATCAAAAAATAAAGGCCGTTTGTCAAACAAACGGCCTTTGTCGTGGTAATTGTGGCGAAGAAGGGGACTATTTTGTAGATCGGACATTGAGACCAATTGAATCTAAAAGCGTATCGACAGCATTTTGAGCTTCGTCCGTTGGTGTACGATTATTTTCAAGTTGTAAAATTTTGTCAGCATTTTTCATTGTTTGCTCTCGATGAGTAACTACTATACATGCTGTATCAGGATATTTCTGCTTAAAAGACTGCCAGAACCTACTTTCTGTGCCGGCATCCATTGCAGCCGTACAATCATCTAAGAGTAATAGTTGCGGTAATCTCACTAACGTTCTTGCAATCGACAAACGCTGCTTTTGACCCCTGAAAGAGATATACCTTTTTGTCCTAATCTTGACTCTAAACCATTATCGAACCTTACAATCTCCGGTAAAAGTTGTGCAGTTTCGAGTGCTGTATTAATTTCACTATCAGTAAATTCATCGCCTAACTTAATGTTCTGTATAATAGTTTCGCTAAATAACACCGATTCCTGCTTCACATATCCAAGATAGTCAGATAGCTCAAGTGATGAAACGCGACTCAAATCCACACCATTAAGCAGAATCTTACCATTCGTGGGCTGAAGGTTTTTTGCCACAAGCTCGAGTAATGTAGTCTTACCGGCACCTACTTCACCAACGACAGCCATAATTTCTCCTTTTTGAAGTGTGAAGCTCGTTGGCTTGAGAGCAATTGTCGTACTGTCCGTAGAAGGATATTCAAACATAACATCTTGAAATGTAAGAGTTTCGAATATACTCGATTTCAGAATATTAGTTTTGAACGGGAAATATTCGAAGTCTTCCTGCTGTTCAGTCTCCGTAAGCCTCTCCGCATATTTCATAATCTGTTTGGATGATGCCCATGACCAGCAAAGCGTCCAAATCGGCTCAACTAAGCGCTCCAAGTACATCACAAATAATAAAAAAGTACCTAAGTCAATTTTTTTACTAATTGTAAAATAACTTCCAACTATCACGACAATGATCGTCCCGATATGATTGGTGAGCATTGAGAATAAATGGACTAATTGATTGATTTTTAGAAATTCTTTCTCGCGTTTTACTCGTTCATCGAGTACTTGCTGATACTTAAACAATTGATCTGCCTCGCTTTGCGTGCTTTTTACTACACGGATTCCGGACAAACACGTTTCCAATAAATTATTACATTGTGACACTGCTTTTTGCTTAGCTTCAGCATACTTCACGAGTCGATCTTGTGCTTGCGAAAGTATTATCACCAGAAAAGGTAGCGGAAAAAAACTCCAAAGAGTTAACTCCCACGAATAATACGTCATGACTGATAATGAGAATCCGAGAATTAATATTGCTTCAATCGGTCGCATAACACCAGAACACCCGAACCACGAAATACGATCATGAGCGCCGTCGATGTCATCCGTCAATCTTGTGAGCAAGTCACCTGTTCTGAAATTTTGAAAGAACTGGAACCCCTTACGTGTGAATATATTATAATAGAATGTCCTCACCTGTTCAGCAATTCTGAAGTTCATCCTTGCTCTCGAAAGTGGTAAAACTCTGGAGAATAATTCATGAATAATTCCAACAATAAAGTAAAGCCAAATAGCTGAATGAATACTGCTAAGTTCAAATTTACCCTGCATTTGATCCACTATAAGCTTTAGCATAATCGGGAATCCTGTCTTTAGTCCGATTGTAATCACGGTGAGGATCAATACAATTGTCATTTGCTTGGCATTGTTCCGCCAAAACCTCATAAACCATAGTAATAAATTATACATAATGAGTTACTCCTGTCTGTAATTTGTATAATTGAGCGTACATGCCGCATTTGTCGAGTAATTCTCTATGATTACCCTGCTCGACAACGAGACCATTCTCCATCACCAGAATAATATCCGCATGGATAATTGTAGAAAGTCTGTGTGCAATAATCACCGATGTTCGCCCTTCGAGAAGTATATTCAAGCTCGCTTGCACTCGTGCTTCGGTAATTGGATCTACCGAACTCGTCGCTTCATCTATCACTAATATATCAGGGTTAAATGCAAGAGCCCTTGCAAATGACAGTAATTGTCTCTCACCATACGAGAGGTTTTTCCCGTTTTCGACAAGTACAGTATCAAGCCCATTTTCAAACCGATCGATGATGTGCTCGATATCAAGACTTTTGATAGCTTTATTGACAGCATCATCTGTTATATCAGACCGCAATGCCTTGAGATTCTCTCGAATCGTTCCGGGAAATAAAAATATATCTTGCATCACAAAACTCATTTTTTCAGCCAAATCCTTCTGATTGAAGTCGCGGATATCGGTACCGTCGATAGTTATTCTACCGCTCGTAACATCATACCATCTCGTAAGTAACGATAATATTGTCGTTTTTCCTGCACCGGTTGCTCCTACTATAGCAACCGACTTCCCTTTCGGAATTTCAAATGTCACTCCACGTAACACCTGAGTATCTGTATAGCCAAATTTCACATTTTCGAATCGTATCATAGATTCAAAGTGTTCCATTTTTTTGGGTTTAGCAGGGTTAACTATTTCAGATTGCATATCAAGCAAGTCAAATATCCTCTCGGCTGCTCCCATCGATTTTTGGAGTTCACTGATTTGTTCTGAAATCATAATAAGTGGATGGATAATCGCTGCAACATATTGAATAAACAACCAGATAGTACCTACTGTCATCGTGCCGGCTGCGATTCTTCCTGCTCCGACATGGAGAATTATGACATTGACAATTACCGGTGTGAGGAACATTATAAACCAAAAAACCGCTTCAATACTTTCGATTTTGGTGGCATACACTGTTTTTTCTCGGTTCATTGCAGCGAATTTTTTTCGAGACCATTCTAAATTCCCTAAATTCCTCAAAAGTGGAATTGCAGTAATATGTTCACCGGAAAAACCGGTAATAGTCGCATACAACTCTCTATCTTTTCGAAACATAGGTCGCATTTTACCAAATACTATAATTGCACTACCAATAAATAACGGAGCACAGAGTAAGACATATAAGGTAAATTCAACACTGACGGTGAACATTACAACGAGAGAAACACCGATATTGAGTACAGCCCAAAACATTTGTAACCCAACGGAAGAAAAGAGCATAAACATGCGCTGAGAATCAGACTCAATCCGCGAGATTAGCTTTCCTGTTTCGGTGGTATCAAAGAATCGAATCGATAGACTGAGTACATGTCCTAGCAGCTTTTTCTTGAGATCACTGACGATAGTAATTCCCATAGAACCAACGACTAAGGATTGAAAGTACTCAAATCCACGATGAAAAATCAGCATTCCAAGATAGGCAAGGGAAAGCCACAGTAATAGAGAAGGATTACCCGGAGTGATGCCGTCATCTATAATTTTACGAAACACAAGCGGCAATCCGGCAAGAAATACAGTCGATAATACGGCAGAAACAACCGCCCAAATTAATTCTCGTCGGTGACCGCTAAACAAATATATCATGCGCTTGAACACAGAAAGCTTGATCGCTTTCTTCTGTTCTTCTGCGAAATCGTCATTTTCTTCAAATAAATCAAACATTGGTATTCTTTCGGTAAATAGTTATTTTGTAACATGGTTAAATTGGGTAAGTGGATAAATATTTTTTATTAATTCTATGAAATCATACGTATAATTCTACTCGAATTGTTTTGAAATACTCTCAAGTATTCGTGCAAGTTCAATAGGATTATCACGTATCATTTCATGTCCACTTTCCGGTAGTTCGAGAATTGTGCATCGAGGGCATAACTCCTGTAGTTTCTGAGCATCTTCCGTGCGTAAGAGTGAGTCTTCGCCACTCGCTTTGATGGCATAACTATCACATTTCAAAGCATTTAGTTCATCAATAACATCTATGTACTCGGCATCTCTTGCAATTCCGTGCAGAGCTATTGGTGTAATATCTATTCCATCTCCATAAGAAAGAACATGTGCCACCCAATTTTCATCGAACGGAGGATAAAATGGAGGGAAATCACCCATTACTAACGCTTTAATATTATTTGGGAAATTTCGTGCTGCACGAATTCCAATAGTAGATCCAACCGAATGTCCAAAAAGCACGAATGATTCAATTTTTTCACATTCAATTACTGCTTGAATATCCGAAGCTTGATCTGAAAGCGAATATCCTGTTACCGGTGAAGAACTTTTGCCTCTTCCTCGTAAACTTATTATTATGTGATACGATGTAAGCTTTCCATCAAATGCTTCCACTATTTCTTCTGCAGAGTTAACCGCGCCAGGAATAATGACTATTGGCACTCCACTAAGATTTTCATTGACAACAATGTAAGAAATTGATACTTCATCTTTGAGTGTTGTTTTGTATTGTATATTCATATTGTAATCCTTTCAAATATTTATTGGTTATTTAGAATCTCATTTATCAATTGTATAGATTTAACTTTCGGTAATTCTGTAATTCTTAACTTGTCAAATACAGCGAATGATGTGGATAAATCGTAGTATTCAACTGAATTCCCCTATAAATCTATGGGAAATAACAAAATAGAATTACTTTATCTATACACAAGCAACATAAAGTTACTTTTGTAGAGAAGTTGTTAATTGATGTTGAGAATTGATTTTTTTAGCGATTTCAAGTTTGAAATGCTTTGTGAAGTCAGAATGTCCACACTGCTGATGTTAGCAGGTGCGAACCGGTAGGGAGAGTATGTTCATAGGGGTATCTCCTTTCGAAGGAGTGCAGAAATTGTCGCTTTTGATTATGTTTTAGGTCTAATGGAAGCGGCGGCTCGGACGTGCAGAAGCGGCGGCTCGTAAGAGAAAATTATAGCATTGCGAATTGTAATCGTTGCGAAAATAGAGTATTTACTTTGCACAACAAATTAAATTTTGGTCATTTATCAATTTAATGTGTTCTCTGTTAAATTTTAACATTTGGTAGATTTTGATTTGATGTTAAAAGAATTTATGTATTTTTGAAAGAGTTTCTTTTCCATGGTATGAGTTCAATATTTTCTTATTCAATCAATGTTATGCAGTTGACTTCTCGCGAAATTCGTCAGTCATTCTTAGATTTTTTTTCACAACGTGGTCACCGAATAGTTCCAAGCGCTCCCGTCGTACCACACGGTGACGCTACTCTCCTCTTCACCAATGCCGGTATGAATCAATTCAAAGATGTATTCCTCGGTGTAGGCAAGCGCGATTTTACGCGCTGCGCCGACACACAAAAATGTATCCGTGTCTCAGGCAAACACAACGATTTGGAAGAAGTGGGCTATGATACGTATCATCATACTTTTTTCGAAATGCTTGGCAATTGGAGCTTTGGTGATTATTACAAAACTGAAGCTATTGCAATGAGTTGGGAGCTTTTGACCAAAGTCTGGAATCTTCCGATTGATAGAATACACGCCACAGTATTTAGAACGGACGATGAGTCTTATTCCATTTGGAGACATTACCTACCTGACCACCAAATACACCGATTTGACGAAAAAGATAATTTTTGGGAAATGGGAGAATCTGGACCCTGCGGACCGTGTTCAGAAATTCATTTTGATCGTACACCTGATTTATCCGGCGGACCACTTGTCAATAAAGGCGTTCCTGAAGTCATTGAAATTTGGAATAATGTCTTTATTCAATATAACCGCAAACCAGACGGAACATTAGAAGATTTGACCGCAAAGCATGTCGATACCGGTATGGGATTCGAACGTATTTGTGCTGTAATGCAAAATAAATCATCTAATTACGATACTGATGTATTCTCCCCTATTCTTAAAAATATTGAAAGTTTATCCGGTAAAAAGTATGAGACAGAATTAGAAAGCAAGACCGGAATTGCAATGCGAGTGATGGCTGACCATATCCGCACATTAGCATTCTCAATCGCCGATGGTGCGATTCCAGGAAATGACGGTCGTGGCTATGTTCTCCGCCGAATTCTACGTCGTGCTTCGAGGTATTCACGCAATCTTGGATTCCATGAACCGGTTTTATGGAAATTAGTGCAGACACTTGTCGATACGATGGGTGATATTTTCCCGGAACTTGTTGAACAGCAAGTAATTGTTGAGCGTATCATTCGAGCTGAAGAGGATAGTTTTTTACAGACTTTGGATCGTGGTCTTGAACGTTTTGGTGATATTGAGCGTTCAGTTCGAGCGTCTGATTCCACTACAGTCTCAGGCGAAGATTCATTCCAACTCTATGATACATTTGGATTTCCGATTGACTTAACCGAACTCCTCGCCCGTGAACGTGGTCTGACAATCGACATCGAGCGGTTTAACTCACTTATGCAAGAGCAAAAATTACGTTCACGCGCTGCACGAAAAGCTCATATTCAGCAGGTTGAGCTTCCTTCTGTCGATGCATCTACAGAGTTTGTAGGATGGAATGATTTGAGCTCAGAATCGACTGTCTTATTTGTCAAAGACAATCAAATTGTA
The DNA here is from genome assembly GCA_016720145.1 of Ignavibacteria bacterium. Classification (GTDB taxonomy): domain Bacteria; phylum Bacteroidota; class Ignavibacteria; order Kapaibacteriales; family UBA961; genus JADJXV01. The sequence continues at coordinate 524,775 of JADJXV010000001.1, forward strand.
CTCGATAGAACGCCGTTTTATGTCGAAATGGGTGGTCAACAAGCAGACTTTGGTGAAATCACCGTTGGAGGTAATCGCTATGGAATTATAGATGTTCGTAAGTCCGGCGATGCAATTATTCACTTTGCAGACTCTGATATCGAGCATTTGGTTGGCGATACTGCTGTTGCGACTGTGGACTCACGGCGTCGATGGGATATTCAACGCAATCACTCGGCTACTCACCTTTTACATGAAGCATTACGACGCGTTCTTGGTAATCATGTTCAGCAGTCAGGTTCACTTGTCGCTCCCGATGCCCTGCGATTTGATTTTTCGCATTTTCAAAAAGTCTCTCCTGCGGAACTCCTTGAAATTGAACATATTATCAACGACAAAATTCGTGAACGATTCCCTGTGCTAACGCTTGAATTACCAATCGAAGAAGCACGCAAAATTCAAGGTGTTAAGATGTTTTTTGGTGATAAATATGGTGATAAAGTGCGTGTAGTGATAATCGATGAGAAATTCTCTGCTGAATTCTGCGGTGGAACGCATGTGTCAAATTCAAGTGATATTGGATGATTCAAAATTCTCCATGAGACTTCTATTGCATCGGGTATTCGTCGAATTGAAGCCGTTACTTCTGCCGGAGTCGAATCCTATATTCACGGACTTCATCAAGCAATTGAAGATGAGAAAAATGCAGCAAACGGATTATTTGATAAAATCAAACATTTGGAAAAAGAACTTTCTAACTATAAAGTAGAACAAATAGCGGATGGAATCCCGGCTATGATTTCAAAAGCAACTAACATTGGCGGTATTCGAGTACTGGCAGAACAGATCCCTACTACCGATGGTGAACAGTTAAAATTACTCGGCGATCACCTTCGTAATGGTCTTGGAAAGCAAGGGATTGGATTACTTGCAAATGTAACCGACGGAAAGATTCAATTAGTTTGTGTCGTCACCGATGATCTTACTTCCCGATTCCAGGCAGGTAAAATCGTCGGCTCAATTGCCAAGCAGCTCGGCGGCGGCGGCGGGTAAGCCACACCTTGCTACCGCAGGCGGTAAAGATATCGATAAGCTTAGTGAAGCATTAGCTTCTTTTTCAACTACCTTAGGCCTCTAATCACTATATATTTTGTTTTTTTAATTTTTATCGGAGTACTCGTTATGGCATATGATGCAACAGGGAAAATACATGAAATTTTCCGGAAATTCAAGTCAGTGAAAAGTTTCGCAAACGTGAATTTGTCGTCGAAATTCAAGATGGCATGTACGCGAATTTTATCAAGTTCGAGCTTTCACAAGACAAATGTAGCCTTCTTGACGGTTACAAAAATGGACAAGAGATCAAAGTTCACTTTAATCTCTCCGGCAAGCCGTTCACCAATAAAGAAGGTAAAACTCTGTATTTCAACAACCTTCGCGCCTGGAAAGTAGAAGCAGTTAGTGGTGGGAATTCTTCTCAAGAAGATGATTACTATGCACCTGCACCTAATACCGGCAAAGCCGAAGACTTTGACGATGTACCGTTTTGATCGAAGATGATTTAATAATACCGTATTTTTCACAATTGAAGAATACGGTATTTCTTTTTCATAAAAACAGTAAGTTTAATTTAGGTGATACTTCTAACACTTTAACAATTAAAGATATATATGTCTATTCAACGTGGTCCGATTTCACAATTTATGGAGCATCATTATCTGCATTTCAATGCAGCAGCAATGATGGATGCAGCGAAGGGCTATGAACGTCATTTACTCGAAAATGGTAAAATGATGATTACCCTCGCAGGGGCAATGAGTACAGCCGAGCTTGGCAAATCCTTAGCAGAAATGATTCGTCAGGATAAAGTGCAGATTATTTCATGTACAGGTGCCAATCTCGAAGAAGATATTATGAATTTAGTAGCTCACTCACATTACAAGCGAGTGCCGAATTATCGGGATCTATCTCCTCAAGATGAATGGGACTTACTGGAGAATCACTTCAATCGTGTGACTGATACATGTATTCCGGAAGAGGAAGCTTTTAGGCGCTTTCAAAAGCATATTTATAAGCTGTGGAAAGATGCAGATTCGTCTAACGAACGGTATTTCCCGCATGAGTTTATGTATAAGATGTTGTTGAGCGGCGTTCTCGAACAGTATTATGAAATCGACCCGAAAAACTCCTGGATGCTCGCTGCTGCTGAGAAAAACCTTCCAATTATCTGTCCTGGCTGGGAAGATTCAACGATGGGTAATATCTTTGCTTCGTATGTAATTAAAGATGATATTAAGCCATCGACAATGAAAAGCGGTATTGAATACATGGCTTGGCTTGCCAAGTGGTATATAGCCAATTGCGAAGGTAAAGGGATTGGATTTTTTCAAATTGGTGGTGGAATAGCCGGCGACTTCCCTATCTGTGTCGTACCAATGCTTTATCAGGATATGGAAATGCATGATATTCCCTTTTGGAGTTACTTCTGTCAGATTAGCGATTCCACAACTAGCTACGGTTCATATTCCGGTGCCGTACCGAATGAAAAAATCACATGGGGTAAGCTTGGTATCGAAACACCAAAATTTATCGTCGAGAGTGATGCTACGATCGTTGCGCCATTGATATTCGGGTGGGTACTTGGTTGGTAAAAGTTTGGTTAATACTAAAAAAAGCGAGTCGAATTTTCGACTCGCTTTTTTTATGAGATTGATATCTCACCGTTTTGATTTTTCTTGATGCTCAAACATTTGTTTCTCTGTATTTACAACTGCATGTATTTTATCGGCTTCTGACAATTTATTTATTCGTAAATACGCATTTGAAAGTAATGCTTCCATTTCACTACGGACAGATTCGCGTTGTTTTTTATCAGAAATTTGCAACCAAGCATGTTGGTCAAAATACATTGAAAGTCGTCGGATTACTTGTTTTGGATACTTGGCAGAATCTAATCGAGCGTTGGATATAATTCGCCGTAACTGACCATGAATATCCGGCTTGGTTGAGTTAGTAATCAAATTATCCTGCTTTTGTTTCGATTGATTATACCGTTCAATCTTATTCTTTAGCGATAATATTGTACTCTCATTCGAAAAATCATAAAGTTTGAATTTATTGCCGGCTGATGGTCGTACACGAACAGAAATTGCCGAAGAATCCTTCGGAAACCCTTTGTCTTTTAATTGACTTATAATTTGTGATATATTATCTGCAGTAAGATTGGTCTCGACAAGAAGTAATCCACCTCGAATAAACACTTCACCAAAAAATCCGTCAGCTCGACCAAAATTTTTGAGAATATTTTGGCGAATAAACTGTCCCTGATTGTAGCATCGTTGATAATCATCTCCACCTAAGCCCTGACGCGAACGTAATACTTGAAGCGTCGATTTGCTGTCTTTATGTCCAAGTAACTCAATTATTCCCATCGCTTGAGAAAATCCGAACTCTACATAATAATCAATCTTTCCAACACCGGCAATCCTCGAAGCTTCACTCAAATATGTCCTCAGTCCTCTGTTCGCATGTACGATAGTGAGTTTATTTAATGAACTCGTATCACTAAATCCTGCATCTGCAGGTGTATCGCGTGGAATAGAGATTATTTCTATTCTTCCACTATCGAGCAGTATTGATACGACGTGATTAGCATCTGCGTGCTTTGTACCTGCACCTATTCTTGCATCTACACCAATGACGGCAATATTCACTCTCTGACCTTTATAGGATGATTTTCCACCATCTTTTTCAACAGTAAAGAGAGGTTCACCAGACTTTTTTAGAATTGTTGAATCCTTAAATTGACTTGTGCGAGTTGAATCTTTTGGGGTACTTACATCGATACTTTTAGATCGTTTTGATTTTTCAGTATGTTTAGATCTTCGGGATTCTTTTGGTAAAGGTGAAGCTGGTGATTCTACGGTAACAAGTGGTGGCTTTTCCTTAATAAAAAACTCGTAAATTGCATAGCCACCGAGGAGCATCAGTAAGAGGAGTAAAACTGTAAGTTTCTTTGATTTCATTGAGTTTGAGCGGTTTACTATCGGATATATTCCGGATGTTTTGTTATAACTGAGTGCAATTTTACGGAAATATACCGAGATGACAAATGAAGCATTCGAAGTACATAAATTAATTACATCCCTTTGACAGCACTATATATGCCATTTTATTCTCATTATTTTTCAGACTAGATCTACATTTATGAAAATTGACTACAATTCCCCTGTTATCCTCTCCTATACGCTCATAGCTGTACTTATTATGAGTATAAGTAGTATCACAGGTGGTGTGATCACTCAACAGTTTTTTACGGTAAGTCCTTACATGTCATACTTTTCACCATTTACATATTTCAGGCTTTTTCTCATATTATCGGACATGCGGATTGGGGTCATCTTGCCGGTAATTTCTCGTTAATTCTCCTTATTGGACCATTACTCGAAGAAAAATATGGTTCTTCACTCATGCTTTTCATGATCCTAGCCACTGCACTCATTACTGCATTACTGAATATGTTTCTATTCTCGAGTGGTCTCTATGGTGCAAGTGGTATTGTCTTTATGTTGATTCTCCTCAGTTCACTTTCACGTGTCAAATCAGGTCATATTCCACTTACATTTATCCTTGTCGTAGCTTTATTTTTAGGCAAAGAAATTATTCAATCATTCCGTCCGGACGGAGTATCACAGTTCGCCCATATCGTCGGCGGACTCTGCGGTAGTGTTTTCGGCTTTCTCAAAAGAGAGAAACCAACACCTGTAGAAGCGTAAATTGATGATACCAATATTCATTACATCAATCGAAGATCCTCGGATTCAGGCATACCGATCACTCGACGGAACACCTGAATATCATTCACAGAACCGTATTTTTATTGCTGAAGGGAAGAAAATCACCAAAACACTACTCGAAAGCAACCTTGAGGTTATCTCAGTATTTGCATTGCCTGAATTTTATCCTGAGCTTTCTTCCTACCTTGAATATAAAAATGTCTCAGTTGATTCTCTGTTCACAGCAGACAAATATATTATGAATCAAATAGTTGGATTTAGATTACACGAAGGAGTCATGGCGATTGGACGACAACCGGAACCCCTCCCTCTTAGCACAATACTATTTCCTGCGGTAGTGCTTTCAGGCATTGTAAATTCTGAAAATGTGGGAGCAATTCTTCGTAATTGTGCTGCTTTTGGTATCGAATCTGTGATAGTAGATTCAGCAACGAGTAGTCCTTTTTTACGAAGAGCTGTGCGTGTTTCGATGGGGGCTGTGTTTGGTCTAACAATATATGAAGTCAAGAATTTACACGAATCTTTGACATTAATACATTCCAACTATAATGCCACAATTATTGCTATAGAACTTACCAAAGATTCCAAGCCCATATCTTCCCTCAATTTCCCCAACAACTCCATTTTCATTTTCGGAAGTGAAGGTCGAGGGATTCATCAGTCAATACTTGAAAATTGTCATGCAATTGTCTCTATTCCAATTGCAAATGTACAATCGTTGAATGTAGCCGCCACTAGTGCGATTGTGTTGTATCATTATCGTCATTCAGGCAATTGAAGCCGTTTAACTATATGTTATAAATTTTTTATGAAATACCTGCTTTGTTTTCTCCTCAATGTTTCATTTGTTATTCCCTGTGCTGCGGAGTCGGACTCCCTCACCTATTTTCAATCTCTTCGTCGTTCGATTATTGATGATTATACTGCTGTCTGCAAAGATGCGAGTTTTGTTTTGAATTCATTTGGAAATACAGGAAGTGTCTATTCTCTTTCAGTTGCCGGCAGTGTCGTTGCAGCTACAGGAGGAGCATACATTATTGATGAACAAGTACGGGAAGAATTGCTGAGCCAACATTCGACCAAAATTGATAAGGTCAGTGGAGTATTGAGAGAATACGGTGGCACATATTCGATAATTGGCTCAAGTGCGGGTTTGTATGTAGTAGGTTTGATTACCGAATGTGAAGAAGTGCGTACATCGGGAAGATTAGTCCTCGAGGCGTTTATAATTTCCGGCGTAGTCAATGGCGGACTAAAAGTACTCCTCGGGCGAGGAAGACCGTATTTGAATCTTGGGAAAGATCAATTCAAGCCACTGAATTTCCTAAATGATTATAATTCATTGCCTTCGGGGCATACGACGGTAGCATTCACAATATCAACCGTTTTGTCGGATCACATCGACCGTTGGTGGGCCTCAGTCGGTCTCTACACCATCGCAGCAGCAACAGGAATATCCCGTATCTACGATGATAAACATTGGCTTAGTGATGTAGTGCTTGGCGCATCTATTGGGTATTTCTCCGGAAAACTCATTACTTCTGCACATCAAGCCCAACGATCCACCACATCAACGTCACTCCGACTCTATCCGACGATAGGTGGTGTAGGTTGTACGTATCAATTTTAGCAACAATAATTTATAAAAAGTAGGCATCCTCTACGCTATATAAGCCTATTATAAGGTAATAAGGTGAATTCTTACCCTGACATTTTTCTACTAAGGTTTATCGTTTTGAACTATATCCTTAATGTTCTGATATAGACCTAATTAGTCACTACTTATACCCAATCACCGACCACTTACAATTTAAAAACTTACAACTTAAAGACTTACAGACTTATAGACTTACGACTTAAAGACTTACAACTTAAAGACTTACAACTTACGACTTACAGACTTACGACTATTCTTCCCCACATTCACATGTTCATACGGACAATGCCGACACCCCGAACCGCAACAAAAACCACGCGCCAGGTGATACACTTTCGTAAAAACAACATACCCTGTTTTAGGGTCACGATAGTCGTTTTTCCCCTCAGCACATGCTTTTTCATGAAGTAATTGGATTTCTTCTTCGTAGCTCATCCATGCTCCTGATATCGTAGTGTGAGTATTCCGCGAACAGTAATAGCCGTGAGCACAACCGCGCCTCCTATGATCGCCCACTTCTGCGGAGTTTCACCAATAAAGAGCATCACCCAGACGGGATTGAGGATTGGTTCGATCACAGGCACAAGCAATGCTTCCAGAGCGCTCACATGTCTAATTGCTTTTGCATAAAGAATATAGGAGAATCCTAGCTGAACAATTCCCAGCAGTCCCATTCCGATCCAACTTTCGGTCGATGGCATTCCACTTGTTGCCATAAACGGTATCGCAACCAATGCAGCAAGCCAATTACCGAGTAAAATTGAATCTTCAGGACGCTCATTTTTCTGTTTGCGGAGGAATAAAGCAAGCCATGCAAACGCCACGCCGCTTGCAATTGCAATGAGATTCCCTGCCATTCCTTCAGTGGAAAGCGAGTCCATGAAGAACATTCCCATTCCCAGTAGTACGACACCGATGGTAATCCAGTCGAGCCGGGTTGTGTGCTCGCCTAAGTACCATCTACCAAATAATGCTACATAGATTGGACCTGTATATTGGAGTAAAATGGCATTAGCAGCTGAGGTCATTTTGGTCGCCATGACAAACAGTACAACGGTTGCCATATAGGCAATCGCACCACCTATTTGCGCGCGTGACCAGGTGAATTTCGGTTTGCCGGATATTGCCAGCAAGAGTAGTGATGCAATCGCACTCCGCATACCGGCTATGGCGATAGGATCCCACTGCACACTTTTGATGAGCAGTCCGCCAGTGCTCCAGAGAACAGCGGTAAGGGCTAGTAATATCGTTGCTTTAAGCTTTGGGGACATCTTGCTTGACTCTCAATGGCACGCTGATGGCGCTGATTTTTTATGATTGAAGATGATTTTAACTATCACACTTTTGCGTTATGAAGCAAAACACGATGCACGTAGTAATTCCATATACTTCAATCCCTTGCCTTGAGCATATTCGATATTGCGTTCGGGAATTGTATCAGTATTTGGGAAATGTTCGACGGCAGCGGTGATGCTCCGTTCACGTAAGATATGAAACATCGGGTACATCGAGCGATTCGTGAAATTCGCCGGGTCATCGGCGTCTTCACCCTCAAAACAGTATTCAGGATGAAAACCTGCAACCTGAAATATTCCTTTCCACGACTTACTCGCAGCGACCGACTCCGCTAAGTGAACGATATCCAGGTAATTATCAAAGTTTGCAAATGAATGTTCAAAGATGAGAAATGATGTTTCAATCGAATCATTTTCAGACAGTAAGCGGAACTCTTCGGTCAAACCATCGAGTGCTTGTTCAGTTGTGCAATCCGCCATCACCGTATAGCGTATCGTATTACGCAGCATAGCTTTAGCAGCAAACGGACAAAAATTACAGCCGATGACAACGGAGCGTATCCAGTTCTGAGTTTCGGTGACAACGTTAGAGTGTGCCAATAGATATGCGTTCAATTTTGTACAAAAAAATATCGGGGAATGACCATCATTCCCCGATTTGCTAACAATTCAATTACTTACCGTTTAGCTGCCGGCTTTGCCGGATTGATCCAGATATGCTTATAATATCTTCTGTCCATCGGATTATTATGATATCCCTCGATGTTGGGTTGTAATAAACGATAGTCGGCATCATAGAACAAAATCAGCATCGGCGCATCAGTCATTGCGATTTGCTCGGCCTGGCGATAGAGGTCGAGACGCTTGGTGCGGTCAATGGTCGCAACTGCTTCGTCGAAGAGTTTATCGAATGCAGGATTGACGTATCGTACTTGATTAATTGGACTTGCGGCACCTTCAGGCGGAACGATTTTACCATAACACAAATTCAGAAAATTCTCAGGATCCGGATAATCTGCCACCCATCCAAGACGGAAAAACATCGAATGACCGGCATCGACTTCGTCCAAATGTTTCGCCCATTCTACTTCTTTGAGTTCGACTTTGACACCTAGATTTTCCGTCAGCATCGACTGAACTGCTTCGGCTACCTGCAAGTTACGTCCACCACCTGAATTAAGCTGGAAGGTCACTGTTGGGAATCCTTTTCCGTTCGGATAGCCGGCTTCAGTGAGTAACTTCCGAGCGCGTTCGAGGTCAAACTTGTAGCCTTCAATGGAAGTACATGCGTAATCCGGCATGGAAGGAGGAATTATACCATGAAAACCCGGCGCTGCTGCCTGCCCCTTAAGTACATATTTTATTATACGTTCCCGATCGACAGCCAGCGAAAACGCCTGACGTACGCGCTTATCGGAGAATTCTTTACTGGTAAAGAGCATACCGTAGAATTGCGTGGACATCGCCGGCAGACTCAGGAGTTGATATTTTGCGTACTCACCTTTTGGAGCGTTTTTTTCGCCCACAATATCGGCGAAAAATTCACTTGGGATCCGATATGCTTCGTCGAGATTACCTTGTTTGAATTCAAGTAATTGCGCTTTTAAGTCTTTGACAAACGTGAATTTAATTTTATCTAAAAACGGGAGCTGATTACCATGTTCGTCTTTTTCCCAATAGCTCGGATTACGCGACATCAGGCATTCTCTGTCCGGTGTCCACGACGTAAATACAAAGGGTCCTGTACCGACAGGATGCTGAAAAAAGTCTTTTTTGTAATACTCTACCGCTTCACGGGGATGAATCATCGCTACACCAAGTGCAGGATAATTTTCAAATGGTGCAAATGCCCGGGTAAGCTTGACTTGGAAGGTATATTTATCGACAACTATAAATCCGGGAATGTCCTTAATGGTCGGTTCAGACTGCGATTGAATTGCCGAGCGCGTCGATTCAAAATACTCGGACGCACCAAGAACTTTATCCTGAAAGTATCCAAAGCCACGGGTGTTAGTACGCATATCACAAATACGCGTGTAGGAATACTTCACATCTTCGGCAGTCAGCTCGCGTCCCTTGCCGTTGGGAAAACACGGATTATCGTGGAATTTCACACCCTTACGGAGATGATAGGTATAGGTAATTCCATCGGGTGACACTTCCCAGGATTCTGCTAACTCCGACTTGATATGGAGCTTTTCGTCAAAGGTGACAAGATTATCGTAAATCTGCTCGGCGATATGATGCGACGTCGCATCGTTGATTCCTACAGGATCGAGCGAACGGAGTTCACCGGCTTCGTTTGTGCGGTATTCCCCGCCGTAGGACGTGCCGCCTGCGCCGGAACTCTGAATGGCTTGTTCTTTCTTTCCGCCGCATGAGAGCAGCAGAACTACGCAGAGAAAAGGTATCAATTTGGAGTACATACTATTCCTTGAAGATGTATTGTATAATTATCTATCTTGTTCATAAAGAAGCACTTCGGCTGTATCGCGCATGCTGCCAAGAGTTCGCTCATCGTCGCTTGCGCTGTAGGATGCATCACATCGGGCGCAATTTCAGCCGTCGGGACGAGCACAAATTTCCGTTCATTCATCCGTGGATGTGGTATATGGAGCATTTCCGTATCATGCACTTCATCGCCGAAGGTAAGAATATCGATATCAATTTCCCGCTCATGCCACTTTTCGCGGCGCATTCGCCCTATTTCACGTTCGATAGCTTTCGTTGCCTGGTGGAATTGGGCTGCCGGCAGCTCGGTAAATCCGGCGACCGAACAGTTCAGAAAAGCGGGCTGATCTTTATAGCCGACCGGCTCGGTTTCATACACCGATGACATTATAATGTCAGTAAGTATATGATTTAATTACAGTAATTCCACAACAAGATGCAATGCAGCAAACCTGTCACCAAGATTAGCGCCGAGCGACAGGAGTACATACGTTTTGGTAGGAGAATTGAGAGATGTCATCAGGCATTCTCGCGGGACATGGTCTGCTCAACTTCAATATAATCAACAATATGGCGTATCGGTACGCTCAGCTTGCGCACTCTGATGGTCGCTTTTTGGAGGGTTGTAAAACGTTCTAAGAGCGCGTTAAGAATATCGTATCCGAGTGTCTCGACGAGATTGAAGCGGTCGCTGTTGAAGATTTCATCGATGCAGAACATCACCTCTTCGTAATTGACTGCATCCGAGACATTGTCGCTGAGAACGGCTGATTTATCATCATAATAGAGGTCGGCATCGACTTGATACTTACCGCCGAGGGTTTGTTCTTCGGTTTTGACACCATGATATGCATAGAACTGTGCATTCTTGATCGTGAGCTTGGTCAGTGGTCTATTCTTGGTCATAAGATATTGATATATAATGAGTAATGGATTTTCTGAGTTGTATAGTTATTTCCGAAGGATGATTTCAATTTCCCCGATTGCCTTTTGGATTTCGGCCTCTGTTCCCTTGCCGTAGGTATAATACCGAACAGTTTCTGATTTATCAATAAAAACAAGGGTCGGTACATCGGGCTTGAGGAGGTAATGTTCGGCTACATCGCCATCCCAGTCAAGCAGTATAGGATACTGATACTTATCTTTAATTTTCCCGCGGATGAAGCTTTTAAGGAAAAAAGGAACAGCGCTCACATCAGCAATTGGTATATATTCTATAGCATTGCCAAATTTTTCTCTGAGCGGAGTAGTCCATTGCGTCGTCAGCTCGCTTCCCTTTCGGTCGGCAAGAAAGAGCATCACATTTTTCCCGCGATACATCGACCACGGATATTCTTTGGAGAATTGATCGACGAGTGTGAACTGCTTGGCTTTAGTGCCAATGAGTGCTGTTTCGGCGACAGCAATCACGAAGGAACAAACTACGATACATGAGAGTATAAGTGTAAAGAAGTGTCTTTTCATCGGTCTATGCTTATACATTTCCAAGTAACTTCGCTTTCTCTGCCTGCATTTTTTCGTAATCTTTGAGGAAGCTTTGGAGTCCGGAGTCCGTCAGCGGATGCTTAAGAGATTGGATGAGCGTTTTGTACGGCACGGTTGCGATATCAGCGCCGGCTTTTGCGCATTGCAGGATATGCATCGGATGGCGGATTGAGGCGGCGATGATTTGAGATTCGAGTCCGTGACGATCCCAGATTTCACAGACTTCTTCGACGACTTGTACGCCGTCTTGAGCCAGATCATCGAGCCGACCGAGAAACACGCTCACATAGCTTGCGCCGGCGTTATTAGCAGCAAGTGCTTGGGTTGGACTAAAAATAAGCGTGACATTGGTGGGAATATTCTGACGGGAGAGTTCTTTTACGGCGGAGAGACCTGCTTCGATCATCGGGATTTTAATCGTTGCTTCCGGGAACCACGAGAGAATTCCTTCGGCTTCTTTGAGCATTCCGGCGGTATCGGTTGATATAACTTCGACGGAAAGATGACCGCCAACTGTCTGATAAATTTCTAGGATACGTTGCTTGACATCGACGTTTGGGTCTTCTTTTGCAAGCAGTGACGGGTTGGTCGTCACGCCATGAATCACGCCGAGTGATGCCGCATGACGAATTTCATTGATATTTGCTGAGTCCACATAGAGTTGCATGATTATTCCTTGTAAATGATGGAGAATGTCTGAGGAAGATTTGACACAAAAATAACAAAATTAATCGTGCAATCGGGCGGAGCGTCCAAGTTGGTGAAATAGTTGTTGGTTGTCAGATAATTATTCGATAACTTTGCCGCGTACCTTTTTCTGTGAATGTACTACACATACTTGAATTTCCCTATTTGAAACATTACTACTGTTTTCCTTCGTTGAATATTCGCTCTTTTCTCCTCAGTTCGCCATACGCTTGGACGTTCCCGCTTTTTGTGCTCACTGCCGACTTGCTGCTCAGATCCACCCAAGGCAAGGGAATTCTGGCTCGCCATCCCCCTCAATGAAGGCAAGACCCAACCTACAATCAGCCTTGAAATTTATGTCACATCACAATACAATACTTTAGTTACACTGGAAGTCCCGGGAGCGGGTTTTGCGGCAACAAAAAAAATCAAGGCTTATGAAGTAGCGACATTTTCGACTAAAAATGGGACGGCAAACTTCGACTGGGAAATTGAATCAAGTCAAGTGCCCGATAACAAAGGTATTCATATCTTTGCAGATAAACCACTTTCCGTCTATATGCTTAATGGTAAGGATGTTACTTCAGACGGTTATATGGGTATGCCGATTAATTCATGGGGTACGGATTACATTCATTGCGCGTATTATGATTTTAATGAATATCGTCCGCTTGGAGCCGGATTCGTGGTAGTTGCAGCGTATGACAGCACAAAAGTAACTATCCATTTAAATGGTAAAGGCAAGGGCTTTGCAAGAACCAAAAGTGGTAGTAACATTGGAGATACACTTGTTGTGATTCTCAATCAAGGTCAGGTGTTTAATGTCGTGGGTGATGCGACGACTATCAATACTTTTGACCTTACAGGTTCGGTTGTTCAATCCGACAAGCCTATTGGTGTAATCTCCTATCATCAGCGTACACTTCTTCCGCAAAACAGCCAAAACGGACGTGATCACCTGGTAGAAATGTTACGACCTACCTCAGCATGGGGTAAAAAACATGTCACTCTTGAGTTCATACGAGACAACAAAGGAGATTTTTTTAGAATAGTGGCGTGCCGAGATAATACCAAATGGTCACTTAAGTATTATGATAAATTAGCAGATACACTACTCGGACAACGCAGCGGAGTCCTCAACCGTGGCGAGTTTTTTGAAGATTATAATAATTGGGCAGGTAAAAGTGCAATTACCGGAATTCGCGGTGTGTCGGTCTGGGAATCCGACAAGCCGACAATGGTAATGCAGTATCAATATTCGGCGAACTGGGATAGAGGCGATAATTTTGATCCGGATATGGTGCTCGTCACTCCTGTCGAACAGTTCATGCGTTCGACTCTTTTCCAAACGCCGTCCAATCCGGCATTTATCAATAATTGGTATAATTATATAGTCGAAGGTGATACGACCGATACCAATAATGTGAAGCTGAAATCCTTCGTCATCGACGGCGACAGCGTCTATAAATCCTACCCTCAGCTCTTACTCAACCAAGTACCGGGTACAAATTATTATTGGGGTTTTAAATTCGTGTCACCCGGTCCGCATGTCGTGACAAGCACTTCAAAATTCGGCGGTTATGTCTATGGTTTTGGTTCATTTAATGGGTATTCATGGCCTGCCGGCTCGGCTACACGATCCTTGGATGCAATTGATACGTTACCCCCTGTCTTGACATTTGATACGGAATGCGGTGACTATAATTATCTCGCGACCGAGCTTCGTAGATTTAGCCCTACTCCTGACTCAGGACAATATGATATTGGAATTTTTGATATTCGCATCATCGATTCTCTGAGTTATAACTACACTTTGAAATACATTACAAGCCCGACGATTATTCCTATCCCCATCGTGACGGAATTCAAATTTGACCTCAAGGTCATCGACAAGACTAGAGATGCATTTGCAGTGGTTCAGGTGATGGACAGAGCCGGAAATTATGTCATGGATACCTTGCGGTATGAAGTAGAACACCCTCGAATCACAGAATCGTTTATTCGATTTCCGGACACGCGAATAGGGGCTATCAGACAGACAAAAGTATCAATTCTCAATCCATCAAGCACCAAAAAACTTGTCATCAAAAGCATTACGTTGCTGAGAAAAAAAGAGTATCGAATTATCGA
>JADJXV010000002.1 GCA_016720145.1 Ignavibacteria bacterium
CGGAAGCCAAGAAAACAGCGAGCGTGATGGAACATCGCCGTCAAGCTGCCGAACGTGATAAAGAAATTGAAATTGAACGGGCAAAAGCTTCCGGTGAGAGGAAAATTCTCGATAATATCCTTCCGAAAGAAATCACCGCCCGCCTGATTAATGGTGAGAATCCAATTGCCGACCACTTCGAATCTGTCAGTGTTTTATTCATGGACATTGTCGATTTTACACCCCTCGCTACCTCAATTACCGCACAACAACTCGTGCATTTACTCAATGCCATCTTCTCCGCCGCCGATGGCGTGATGCGTGAATTCGGATTAGAGAAAATCAAGACTATAGGCGATGCTTATATGGCGGTAGCCGGCGCACCTGTCGTTCAAGCTGACCATGTCGCACGCGCTGCGCAAGCCGCTCTCAAGCTACTCGATGTGATGGAAAACCTCGTTGTTACCTTCCCTGAAAATTATGGTGATAGAAGTTGGATTCAATCTATTCCCGAAATACAAGTGCGGATAGGTTTGCATTGCGGTTCGGCTGCTGCAGGAGTCGTGGGTGAGAATAAATTCCTCTACGATTTATGGGGTGATGCAGTGAATACAGCAAGTAGGATGGAGAGCCATGGCGAGCCGGGGAAGATACATATATCAGAAGAATTTTTGAAGAAATTGTTAATGGTGAATGGCGAATGGTTAATGGAAGAATCAGACGATTTTTCCTCATTAACCATTAATCATTTACCATTAACCATTATCCCACGTGGCGAGATGGATATCAAAGGCAAAGGGATGATGAAAACGTATTTTTGGAGAGATTATGACCAGCCCTAAAGAAACTATAGATGAGCTACTTGTTGGCGCTGAAGCAGCAACAGAAGCAGGCAATTATGATGAGGCAGAGCGATTAGCGCAAAAAGCCATCGACGCTTACCCCACGCAACCCCTTCTCCGAAGGGAGGGTATTCAAGAGTCGGACTCTCCTGCTTCTTCCTCCATACCTTCGGGGGAAGGTCGGGATGGGATTCTTTCACGAGCGCTCTACATACTCGGCAATGTCGCCCTATTGCGCTGCAACTACTCCACTGCACTCGACCGCTTATCCGCCGCCCAAGCCGCAAGTGAAGTCAGGGGCGACAAAGAGGGAATGGCAAAAGCAATGAATGGCATTGGGAATGTGTATCTTCGTCTTTCGGACTACCCCAATGCGCTCGTGTATTACCAAAAGTCACTGGCAATCAATAAAGAGCTTGGCAGCAAATCCGGCATTGCAAAAAATCTCGGAAGTTGTGGGAATGTGTATCAGTTTAGTTCTGATTACCCCAAAGCTCTATTGTATTACCAAAAGGCAGTGGCATTCTATGAAGAACTCGGAAGCAAAGAAGACATTGCTAGAAATCTCAACAATTGCGGTAATGTATATCTTGAATTATCGGACTACACGAACGCGCTCATGTATTACCACAAGTCGCTGGCAATCCATGAAGAACTCGGCGGAAAAGAGGGCATTGCAAAGAATCTCGGTAATTGCGGGAATGTCTATTTGGATCTTTCGGACAGCGATAAGGCATTCGTGTATTTGCAAAGGTCAATGGCACTCTTTGAAGAACTCGGCAACAAAGAGGGCATTGCGCTAAATCTTGGGAATATAGGGAATATGTATTGGGATCTTTCGGATGTCACCAAGGCGCTCGAGTATTACCAGAAGGCACTGTCAATCTTTGAAGAACTCGGCAGTAAACCTGGTATTGCAAACAATTTAGGCAATATCGGAAATGTGTACCAGAATCTTTCAGACTTTCCCAAGGCGTTGGAGTATAACTTCAAAGCGCTAGCAATCAATGAAGAGCTCGGTCGTAAATCCCGCATTGCAGCTAATCTCGGCAATATCGGGTATGTGTATCAGGATCTTTCGGACTACACCAAGGCCTTGGAGTACTACCACAAGGCCTTGGCAATCAATGAAGAACTCAGCAGAAAAATAGGTATTGCAAACAATCTTGGCAATATAGGGCTTGTGTATTATTTACTTTCTGATTACAGCAAAGCGTTGGAATTTTTTCAAAATGCGCAGGCGATTTTTGATGAACTTGGCAACCAATATGGCAAAGCAGGCAGTCTAGCTAATATCGGCATGACCTACGCGAAGTCGGATTATGTCGGGTACGATGCGACCAAAGCCGAAGAGTACTTATTGAAAGCAATGGTAATGAATGAAGAAATAGGTGCGAAACAGTATTTGTCTGTGGTTCATAAATCGCTTGCCGATTTATACGAGAATGAAAAAAGATGGGAGGAAGCACATGAGCATTTCAAGAAATACCACGAACTAAATGAAGAAGTCCATAGCCAGGAAGCCAAGAAGCAAGCCGAGCTCATGGAACAACGCAGGCAAGCCGCCGAACGAGAAAAACAAATAGAAATAGAGCGCACCCGCGCCACCGCCGAGAGGCGCATCCTCGACAATATCCTCCCCGAAGAAATAACACAACGCCTGATTAAAGGTGAAAATCCCATTGCAGACCACTTCGATTTTGTCAGTGTTCTCTTTATGGATATCGTTGATTTTACACCTCTTGCCTCAAGTATTACCGCACAGCAACTCGTGCATTTGCTCAATGCCATCTTTTCCGCTGCCGACGCCGTGATGCGGGAGTGTGGATTGGAGAAAATCAAGACCATCGGCGACGCGTACATGGCGGTAGCCGGTGCGCCGACGCCCTGCGAAGACCACGCGCACCGCACCGCAAACGCAGCATTAACGTTGCTCGATGTGATGCAAAATCTTGTGGTCACTTTTCCTGATAATTACGGCGATAGAAGTTGGATAGAATCCATCCCTGAAATACAAGTGCGGATTGGTGTGCATTGCGGTCCGGCGGCGGCGGGCGTAGTGGGCGAGAACAAGTTTTTGTATGACTTATGGGGCGATGCGGTGAATACAGCGAGCAGGATGGAGAGCCACGGCGAGCCAGGGAAGATCCACGTGAGCGAGGAATTTATGCGAGCCACGTCGCTATCGTCCCCAACGTCCCCACTGTCCCTCAGCTTCATCGATCGAGGAAAGCTCGACATCAAAGGCAAAGGGATAATGAACACATACTTTTTAGAAAAGGCAGACAATTCATAATTCACTGAATTTGGAGCAAGTACATACAACCAAAAACATAAAAGCCCACGAAAATACGTGGGCTTTTATCGTTTATTGCCTCAAATTTTACTCCACTACCACAGCGTGCGCCGTGCCATTCCACTCTGCCATATACATACCGGCGGGCAATCCTTCCACGCTCATTGTCCACTCGCTTGTGCCGGCAGGAAGTGTGACGCTCGCAGCTTGCATGCCGAGCATAGTGACAAGGCGGAGTGTCGTCGGATGCGAGATTGATTCTCCAAAATTCAGTTGAATATTCTTGGCTGCGGGATTCGGATACAGCGTGAATCCGGGGTTTGTTGCGTTGGGTAATTCTTCGACCTTGTTTGGGTCGGTGATATACCAGATTTTTGCGGTGCGGTCATCTCCGCCGGTGGCTATTCTTTTGCCGTCGGGACTCCAGCGCGCGGTATTGACACCGGTATTTTCTGTGTGCCCTTTGAGGGTGAGGAGTTTTGCGCCGTCAGATGACCAGATGATTGTTGTACTATCCGAACTTGCTGTGGCTATCTTCGAGCCGTCCGGACTCCAGTATGCGGTATAGATTCTGCTTCTATGACCTTTTAGTGTTTGGAGTTTTTCACCACTTGATGAAGACCATGCAAACGCAGACTCCATACTTGACGTTACGAGTTTTGAGTTGTCAGGACTCCAATTCACGCTCTCAACGACCCACGAATGACTCATTGTAAACAGCTTTTCACCATTTGAAGCTTGCCAAACAATACAATTCTTATCCATGCCTGCAGTTGCAATTTTAGTACCGTCCGGACTCCATGCCGCATCCTGAATTCCCAATGTATGTCCGCTCAATGTCAAGAGTTTTTCGCCGTTTGAAGATGACCAAATAATTGCTGTATTATCAGCGCTAGCCGTAAGCACTTTTTCACCATTCGGACTAAAAAATATATGGTTAACTGTTTTCGAATGAGCATTTAACCCCAAGAGCTTATCACCGCTTGTCACCGACCATATACCTGCCGTTTTATCTGTGCTTGCTGTCGCAATTTTCGACCCGTCCGGACTCCAGCTCAGCATCTCAATTGCCATCGTATGCGCCTTGATAGTCAAGAGCTTTTCACCGTTAGCTGTTGACCAAATCACCACGAAAATTTTATAATTAGCAGGTGTAGAATCACTGTTTATCGTCGCAATTTTCGATCCGTCAGGACTCCAACTGATAGATTTAGCATAGGGTAACGTGTAGAGTTTCTCGCCGGTCACTGCCGACCATACGATGGCTGAATTATCGAGCGCGCCGCCCGACACGGTGGCTAATTTTGTGCCGTCCGGACTCCAGCGAACATCCTTGACATACTCTGTATGTCCCTTCAAATCAAACTGCACCGTGCCCGGTGTGCCGCTGAGAATACGTTCGCTATGCGTCTTCTGTTGAGCAGGTGCGTAACTGCCACTGAAAAAGAGACTTGCGATGAATACCATTGTGAATAAACGTTGCATTGTGACCTCCGATAAAATGGAAAATTGAGAGAAATTACTGTAAAAATTATGTACTTGTGGCAAGATAGCAGTTTTTTGTTTGGTGAGCAAGGAAATGATGTATTTATGGAAGTTACTACCTCAAATTTCGGGAAGTTCTACTTCGGTATCCTTGGAAGGGCTACTTGTTTGGTCCCTATGAATAGCTATACGGAGGATTTTTTTAACGCAGAGGCGCAGAGAACGCAAAGATTTCTCACTCTTTACGTATGACAAGAGTAGTACTAGCGAAGCTGCAATGTCATCGGAAAAATTGGTATCTATAGTGTTCTTTGTGGGTTACCTTTGTGCCTTAGTGTTAAAAACTGATTTTCAACACGAAGCCCCGGAAAACGCAATGATATCTCTGCACCTCAGCGCCTCTGCGTTAAAAAATACCGGCAGAACGGCATTACCATGTTTATTTTAATCTATCTCTGTATTCCCAATAAATGCCTGGACGGCAACGGGTGACCGCAGGCGACGCTTGGAATTTGATGAAGGGGAACCAAAAATAGAGTCCAACAGCGGTAAAATTGTATTTTTGTGAAAAGATTCAACTTCTTGATGATTACTCAATCTATTTAAGGACTTCTATGCGCCGATTGCTCCTCCTTCTTGCCTTGTTTATCTGCAGTTCTGTCGCCGGGTTTGGACAGTTTTTTCACACCGAATCGCACTATACCGAGCCGCTTGGTGAGCCGCGCGAGCACCCGATTGACATCAGTCGGATGACGCTCAAGGTGGAATTTGACGCGCCGAAGGGTATCGTCAAAGGTGTGGTGACGCATCTCTTTACGCCGCTTCGCCGTGGTGTTGATTCGATTGTGTTTGATGCGATTAAAATTTCCATCAAATCTGCTACTTTGAACGGCACATCACTCCGCTTTCGCTCCACCGATTCCACGGTCATCGTCTATCCATCGCAGGCACTTTCGTGGGGAAGTACCGACTCGATAATTTTTAATTACGAAGCTACACCTCGCAAAGGACTCTATTTCATCGGGTGGAATACCGAGGTAAAAAACACCAAAGAAATGGGCGCAACTCATCGACAAATATGGACACAAGGTCAGGCAATCGACAACCGCGCCTGGATACCGATGTACGATGATGCGAATGATAAATTTATTACCGAGACGATCATTACGTTTGATAAGGACTATCAGGTGCTCTCCAACGGAACAAAAGTCAGCGAGAAAAACAATAGCAACGGCACCAAAACATGGCATTACACGATGACGCATCCGCATGCAGGGTATCTGTTGATGCTGGGAATTGGCAAATATTCAATCGAACACCGCAAGTCTAAGTCAGGCGTTCCGGTGCATTTATGGTATTATACCGATTATCCTGAACGCATGGAACCAACCTATCGCTACTCGACGGAGGCAATTGACTTTCTCGAAGAGCAGACCGGTGTAACGTATCCGTGGGAGTCGTATTCGCAGATTCCGGTGCAGGAGTTTACCTTCGGCGCTATGGAAAATACCACAGCTACAGTGTTTGGAGATTTCTCACAAGTGGATGTGCGTGGCTTCCTTGATCGCAACTATATAGGCACCAATGTGCATGAGCTTACCCACCAATGGTTTGGCGATTTCATTACCGCGCGTAGCTTGAAGGGTACATGGTTGCAAGAAAGCTTTGCTACGTATTACCCTACCATTTTTAGTCGTAAATATTATGGAGAAGATGCATATCAGTGGTCACGTCGGGGTTCTCAAAATGCAGCGCTCTCCGCATCTGAAAAAGACCGTTTGCCGATTGTGCATACTCAAGCGGGTGGTTCGAGATTCTATCCAAAAGGCGCAGCCGTGATCGACATGATGAACTATGTCTATGGTGAGGAGGAGTTTAAACGCGTGATACAATATTACCTCAAGAAACACAGCTATGCCAACGTAGAAACCAATGACCTTTATCTCGCCTTTCAAGATGTGCTTGGCGTCACGCCAAATTGGTTTTTTGATGAATGGTTGTATCGCGGCGGCGAACCGCATTATGAAGTAAAATGGGATGATTTGCGTGGTAAATCGGGACGTGAAACACGCATTTCGGTAGCACAAATTCAGCCGCGGGATGAGCTATCAGGTTTGTTTAAAATGCCGGTGGAATTTGAAGTGCATTACGCTGACGGAACGAGCGAGAAAAAACGCGAATGGATTGAAAAAGAACAAGAAACGGTGGTGATTCCAAATTCGAATAGTAAAGAAGTGGCGTATGTTTTATTCGACCCTGCTAGTCGTATTATCAAAAAAATGACATTCAAAAAACCCTTTGAAGAGCTCAAATCTCAAGTACTTGGCGCTCCGAATATGATCGACCGGTATGACGCGCTTGTTGGACTCAAGAATGACTCAAGCGATGTAAATGCCAAGCATAAGCTGCTTGCGCAGGTCTTCGACCGTGAAAAGTACTCCTCGATGAGAACAGAAATCGTCACACAGCTAGCAGAAGAGAAGTCTGAAACAGCGAAATCGGTGCTTCATAAGGCATTCAAGGATAAAGAGATAGAAGTGCGTAAAGCAGTGTTGAACAATCTCAAAGGCGTTCCTGCGGACTTCCAAAATGATGTTGAATTTTTACTCAAAGACTCATCCTACGCGCTCATTTCAAGTGCAATGGACAAGCTCTCAGATGCTTATCCACAGAATGTACCACAATACTTAGCGCAGACTAAAAACGAAATCGGTATGTATAATGTAGTCCGCATCAAATGGCTCGAAACACTTGCAGCCCATGATAAAAGCTCAATGGCAATCCCCGGCAAGAGCCCAAGTCAGGAGCAGCTCGGCACCGACGCCAAAGCAGCCACTGAAAAGCTCGTCGAATACGCCGGACCTGAATATGAATTCTGGACACGCCGCAACGCATTCACTGCTCTCAAACGCCTCAATCATTGCACGGATATAGTAATAGCCCATCTCATCGACGGCGCTCTCAATCCCAACGAACGTCTCGCGACGCCCGCCAAAGAAACGCTCACGTATTTCTATCAGCAATTAGAGTCTAAAGCGAAAATTGTGAAGTATTACCGCGCAGGACAGTGGACACAAATGCAGAAGGATATGTTGGAGAAGATAATAAAGTAGGGCTCTTTATAGACCTGACAGGTTTTCTTGAACCTGTCAGGTCTGTTTTTTTTTGGGGGTGGATATATGGTAAATTACATAAAAAAACACAACATCACTTCAAACTTATCATTATATTTCGTATCATTATAGTCAGGTTCATCCTGATATTGTTACTATGAAACATAAATATATATCCACACAGTCCGGCGAACTTCTGGCGTATTTCAACGAGCAGAGTATTGCTTGCTTTGATAGTTCGCAGGCATTTAAAGCTCTTCCTCGCGTTAAAGACAGTACTATCAGGGAATTGCTGAGTGATATGACGCGGCGTGGGCTGCTCATGCGATTGAAGGATGGTGTGTATTACATTATTCCATACGAACAAAATGCTGAACTATTTATGCCCGACTGGCATTTGGTAGCCGGGTACCTTGCTTGTGGTACCAATCACTATGTCGGTTATTATTCGGCACTTGAGCTTCATAATCTCATTACCCAGCCATCGCTGAAAGAACAGATTGTCGTTTCCAAGCAAATTCGTCCTCAGGAAATTCTCATCAAAAATGTTCGCTTTCAGTTCATCTATCACAATGCAGATCATTTTTTCGGCGCAAAGAAAATGTGGATAAATAATTATCACAATGTACTTTGTTCTGACTTGGAAAAAACATTTATTGATTGCTTATTCAAGCCCGACTACGCCGGTGGAATTGTTGAAATAGCCCGCGCACTCCATACTTCAAAAGACACCATCGACTACCAAAAGCTGCTTGACTATGCCATACAATTTAATTCCCAGGCGGTGATAAAGCGATTGGGATTTTTGCTGGAAACTCTTGGCATAAGCACTACTATTCTCGACAAGTTACAAGCGATTCGAACGTCGTCATACGTCGTTCTGGACACAGAATTACCAAAATCCGGCAAACGCAGCAGCCGCTGGAGAATTCAACAAAATATAGAAACCGAAACAATTGCTTCAGCTATTCTAACATGATAAAACCCGGAGAAATTCAGAAAAAAGCCGGCGCATCGGGCGTACGTGACCAGCAGATCGAAAAAGATTACGTGCTTTCATGGATATTATGTGGTGTGGCTCAGCACGGGCAGCTTTCAGAGGCAATTGCTTTTAAAGGTGGGACAGTCTTAAAGAAAGTCTATTTTGAGGATTATCGGTATTCGGAAGACCTTGATTTTACGCTACTTGACGACAACATTCCGAACGAGAAGATTTTCGATTGGTTCAATCAATCCTTCGCCTTTGTCAAAGAGGAGAGCAATATCCCGCTGGCTATCATCGACCACAACGAACACGATGATGGTGGTATCAATTTTTACATCAGTTACATCGGTCCGCTTGGTGGAAAAGGGAGCAACAAAAAAGTGAAAATAGATATTTCACGAAGTGAGCAATTGGTATTTGAGCCGATACGAAAAGATGTTTTCATCGGCTACACGGATATCGAAGCCCATCAACTTCTCTGCTACCGGCTGGAAGAGATTTTGGTTGAAAAAATGCGTTCTCTCATGCAGCGAATGCAGGCAAGAGATTTATATGACATCTGGTATCTGCTTGAAATACATGGCATGAATGTTGATTTTTACCTCCGTGAATTTGGCGCTAAATGTTCAATAAAACAAATCGACCACACTAATTTCCCTGAAAAATTAAAGGAACGACTTCCGCAATACAAAGGCCGATGGCAGAATTCGTTACATGAGCAAATAAAAGACTTGCCGGACTTTGACTTAGTAGTGCGCCAAGTACAACGGCATATCAAACAATTGGATTTTTCTTAAGGTGATGATTGGGGGAATTTTATCGTAGGAGAATTATACTTGAGTATTAAACTCTTCCATCTCGAGGTTTCGAGACAGTGTATTCCAGTCTATCTCTACAACAATACGCAGGACCTGATTATCAATCTCTATGATTTTGACCGGAAATTTAGAAGCTCGTACACATAATTTTTCAACTAATTCTTTCTGTTTCTTAGGAGTAGTAAAGTACCCAACTATTGCAGGATCCAAAATTACATTTGCATCATTATCATCTATTCTACAAATATGTACACCTAAGTTGCCTTTTCCAGAAATGCCTCCCATGAAAGTATCTCCAACTTTGAATTTACTGCCAAATAACAACATATTCTGTTTTCTTTGATTAATCTCATCATCATCATTTATAACCACTAAGAGGAAAGTTCCTTGATTTGGATAAGTAAGATCTAGAAATTCTATAATACCAATTCTAATTGAATAACTATCACCTGGCTTAATAGTGCCATTATGAAAATCAATATAGTCTTTATGAGTAATTCGACCGTGATCAATAAAACCCAAAATATGATTGTACTCGAAATAAATCCCATAGCTCATTACTTTTACAATCGTAACATCAATTTTGTCACCCCAATTGAGATTTCGAGGAATTTCTTCTCTTGTAGCAGGATTGATATTATCTAACATTTAATTTTCTCCTTGTATTGATTCTTGAATTCGAAGTTTGGCGTCTGCGTGCCATTTGCTCAAGCGCGATACCGGGAATTCGGAAGGTAATTGAACACTTCGACAAGCTCAGTGTGACTGGCGAGAATTTACGCGCAACTTATTACTATATAAATCACTTACACTTCCTCCACTTGACACACCGCAAATGCTGCTACGCCTTCGCCGCGTCCTACAAAACCAACTTTTTCGTTCGTTGTGGCTTTGACGGATACTCTGTTGAGCGGTAAACCGCACATTGCTGCGAGTGCCTCACGCATTGCTGCTCTGTGGGGCTGGATTTTGGGATTTTCGAGCACAATTGACACGTCAATATTGATGATTTTGAGTCCGTTTTCGGCGAGTAATTTCACGGCGTATTCCACAAACTGCCGGCTGTCGGCGTTTTTGTAGAGCGGATTGGTGTCGGGGAAATGTTCTCCTATATCGCCAAGCCCTGCCGCACCAAGCAGGGCATCGGTCAGCGCGTGGAGCGCCGCGTCGCCGTCGCTGTGTGCCACCGTGCCGAAAGTTGAAGGGATCCTCACACCGCATAATACAAGTGATTCACCTTCAGCAAGGCGATGAATATCATAACCAAGTCCTACCATAATTATCATCCAAATAATGAGAAAGAATGGCGCAAAAATAGTATAATTACCCGTGAATTTCCCGTATTTTTGCCGGTATGAATACTACTATTCCACTCAGCATTTCCGAACTCACGAATGATATCCGCCTTCTGCTCGAAGAAGGTATCGGCAGCCGTGAGCGTCGTCGGTGAAATTTCCAATTATGTCAATCATTCATCCGGACATCGGTATTTTACGCTCAAGGATGACAAAGCGCAGATCTCGGGCGTTCTCTGGCGCGGTAAACCGCTTGGTTTTCAACCTCGTAATGGGATGAAAGTCGTCGCAGCCGGCAAAATCGCCGTCTTTCCGCCACAAGGTAAATACCAACTCGACTGTTTTACCCTCACACCACTTGGAATTGGAGAATTACAACGTCAATTCGAAGAACTCAAGCAAAAGCTGAATGCGCTCGGATGGTTCGACTCCGCGCGCAAGCAAGCTCTCCCCCGCCTGCCGATGAGAATTGGTGTAATTACCTCCAAAACCGGAGCAGCTATTCAGGATATATGTTCGACCCTCGCACGGCGTTTTCCTGTGTGCGAAGTGATTCTGCGTCCTGCACTTGTGCAAGGCGAAGGCGCGGCCGAGGATATCGCCGAGGCAATACGTGAGATGAATCGCAAGCGGGCGTGTGATGTATTAATTGTAGGTCGTGGTGGAGGCTCGATTGAGGATTTATGGGCATTTAATACCGAAATTGTGGCAACGGCGATTTACGAATCACGCTTGCCGATTATCTCGGCGGTGGGACATGAAATTGACTTCACGATCGCTGATTTTGTCGCCGATGCTCGCGCAGCCACACCGACTGCGGCGGCCGAGATGGTGACTCCTGTGCCGTCCGCGCAATTTTCAGAGTATTTTTCGATGACAGAAATACGCTTGCAACGCGTTATCAAACAAGAACTTCAAACTCTCCGCCGCAAAGTAAATAATGCCGGGGATAGTTCGGCCTTCCGTCGGGTCGGCGAACGACTCCGCACCTTTACGCAGCAATGTGACACGTCAGAAATCCGCATGGCACAGGCGATGCGCCGCGCGATAGTTCAGGCGAAATCACGCCTCGACGCGCTCGAACTCCACACAAAGTCTGCTCATCCGTTTGCGCCGCTCAAGCGTGGATTTGCGATTCTAAAACAAGGCGAACATATTCTCCGCGCCGATGAATCGCTCAAAAGTATCCTGGAAATTGAGATTGTTCGCGCCGAGGAAACAGCATCGGCGACAATTCAGAATGTTTATAAAAAATAACGACTTATACAAGCATGAGTACTAGCAACGGACACGTGCTTCAAATTCCTACTACCGAGCAAGTACAAATGCTCCGGAATGTCATCGAACGCTTCATTGAGCCAAGTGAAGAAGAGTGGGAGGCATTCGCTCTGCCACTTCGTTTGAGGCATATTCCCAAAAATGGATTTTTTCTGAAAGAGGGCGAAGTTTGTTCGCATGTTGGATTTATTCTCCGCGGCTTGGTGCGGTACTATCATGTCAAGGACGGCAATGAATACTGCGGAAATTTTTCCTTTGAGAATAGTTTCGTTACTGAGTATGACTCCTTTCTCAATCGCACTCCCTCCCGTTATTCTTTTTCCGCACTTGAGCCCACCGATGTGCTCGTCTTTCACTACGAGGATACGCAGAAAGCATATCATAAATATAAGACTTGGGAGCGTTTTGGACGGCTAATTGCCGAGCGAATCTTCGTCGAAGTGCAGCGCCGGAAAAATTCACTCGTTTTTGACTCACCCGAACAGCAATATCTCTCCTTAATAGCCGATCGCCCCAAAGTCATCGAACGTGTTCCACAGCACATGATCGCCACTTATCTCGGTATTAGTTCTGTGCATTTGAGTCGGATTCGGCGCAAGCTTTCGGGGAAGTAAGCTTTTTAATGCTGTCAAGGAAAGAAATTGGCATTGTATCTGAGACTTCGACAAGCTCAGTCTGACTAACAGCTTACAGTCACCCTGAGCTTGTCGAAGGGTTCAATTACTTACCTATTTTTTCGTACGTTGACAACAATGGTGAGCACTCCTCTACCGAGCCGCTCGCGGGGAAGCGAGGGGCTCGGGAAGATACAAATGTCGAGGGCGTAATGAAAATTACGCCCTATTCTATTTCAACGGAACATAAATCATAACAGATTGGTTATTTTATAGACGTCAATGTACAATTCAGCCTAAAATTGAGTTTTAATTGTGAAACGGACAAAAGATAATACTATGTAATTTCGCAGTAGATAATAATCAAATCATTGTATTTATCTTCTTTCATAAAGAGTTATTATGAAAATTCTTCTTTCTCTCCTTGTAGTGGCATTTCTGGGTTCTATTTCTATATATGCTCAAAAACCTGTACAAGACTTGCCTGAATTGCAAGAATGGTATTCGTGGCCTGGTGCTCTGGGTTCAAATATTTCTTATCTGCCGGGCTTTAGTGCTCAAGGCGGTATGAATGCTGTAACTCAACTTCGTAGTGGTGACCCTACATGGTTCAATCAGTTTGCTTATGATACGGTAAGTAGATTTCAGTGGAAAGAACTTGGCTCGCACTATGTAGTTTCTGTAGATTTTAATAACGATGGAATACCGGATTATATGGATACACGAGGTCGTATCTATACCGGATTAAAGAAGGGCGAAATGCCAAATCCCGAACCAGTTCAAACACTATCACGGGGTAGTTTTTTGTGGGCAAGCGTTGGAGATTTTAACGGGGATGGGTATCAAGATATATTTGCACCAAATTCAGGTAAAGACTTTGAGATAATATTTGGAGGTAAGGATATTACCAAAATACGTCGAACAATACTTTCTATGCCTCCATATTCAATGTCTGACCAATGGCAAATGATAAGCGCTTATGTAAATGAGGAAGGTAATGGTCGTTTAATTAGTTCTCGTAGATCTGATTTCAGCGAGGGCTTTTACTTATACGGTCTAACATTCGAAACAACACCGAATGATTCGGTTGTAGTGAATTTGAAGGTACTATCGGCTATTGAGGTGTTAAAGCAAACAAATGACCAGCAAATATTTGAGAAATATGTGTATAGCTTTTATCAAAGTAAGGTAAAAAAAGAATACTCTTTGATAATTCATACTGCTCAGGTTGGTAGCAACCCAGGTGAAAGCAGAGGGTATGCAGTTGAGCAAGATAAATTTCGGTATGTAGCAACAATGTTGCAGCAACAGTGCCCTTTGGCTGCCTTTCGGGAAGTATTGACGGAGACAGTGTGGAAGATTTTGTGACTTCGGGTTTAATTAAGAAAAACAATGTATATCAACGAGGGTTTTTAGTTAACTCGGGAAATCCTGTTACAAATCCTTCCCTTTGTTTTTATTTTATTACTAGTAATGCCGTAATGAATGAAGATGTTAAATACATAGGTGATGTAACCGGTGACGGAATAGGAGATGTTGCCTATGGATGTGCTTCAAATGGTGATTTTCGTATTTTCAAAGGCATAGACTGGCGTAAACTATCCGTCGAAACAGAAGCATTGAAAGCAGACTTCACTCTCAAGCAAACCGAACCGAATCCGATGGGTAAGGATAACAAGGCAATTCTTCCGGCTACAATTGCTCGTACAGGTATTTATACCCTCGAAGTATTTGACTTAACAGGAAAACGAATTGGCGAACTCTTTAAAGGTGAATTACCTGTAGGAGAAGTACGAATACCGTTTGATGTAAAAGCTCTGAACATTTCATCAGGAATGTTTACGCTTCGACTGTCAGATGGCAAACGTACTCAAGAACGCGCTTTTGTCATTAACCGATAATCCAAGAAGAAAAACAATAAAAAACTTTATCATGTGAAATTCAATTCCTCTGACGATTGTTGTTGTTTGATAGAAGAATTCCGGTATAGGGTCGATTTGTATTCACCAAAAACAAAGCACAACCAGACTAAATTCAATCCGCCTCTACACAAAATCTATTTTTCACAAAAATTGATATAAAACCTCATTAAATAACATTTGTTATCGTTCCCACCAATCACCCTACCGTATTTTTGCGCTGTAATTTCAATTTCTTTCCTCTTTAAGTATTATTTTTAGGAGTGCTTATGGTTCGGTTGTCTAGCCACTTTTTCGGTGCATTGTTCATAGTTTTATCCGCACTTTCCCTCCACGCACAGCAGCCCAAGGGCGCAATTGAAGGTACAATTATCGACCGCGACACCAAGCAGCCTATCAATAAGGCAAAGGTCACTGTTCTTAAGATCAAACGTACTACCATTAGCGACTCGCTTGGTCGATTCCGTATCGACGGGCTCGAATCAGGCACGTATTCGTTGGGAATTATGGCGCTTGAATATCGCAATATCGTCAAAACAGATATTCGCGTCGGACCGGCGCAAAGCGCGAAAATTACCCTAGAATTACAGCAATGGGAGACAACGTCCAGCGATGTAGTTATATCAGCGAATAAAGATAAATTCTTTGAAAATAATGAAAATACACGCGTCAGTTCTAATATGCTATCCCAGGAGGAAGTGCGCCGCGCGCCGGGCGCTGTAGAAGATGTTAGCCGTATGGTGCAAGGTTTGCCGGGAGTGGTCACCGCCTCCGATGCCCGCAATGACATCATTGCACGTGGCGGGAGTCCATCGGAGAATTTCATTATGATAGACGGTATCGAAGTACCGAATATTAATCATTATGCCACGCAGGGCGCTTCGGGTGGACCGATTGGAATGATCAATGTTGATTTTCTTCAGGATGTGAATTTCAGTGCCGGCGGTTTCGGTGTGAAATACGGCGACCGCCTGTCTTCTATTATGGATATCACCTATCGTGAAGGCGACAAACATGGAATTCATGGCAAAGTCGATATTGGGCTCGGCGGCGGTGGGATAATTCTCGAAGGTCCATTACAAACAGATAGAAGTTCATTTCTGATTTCAGCTCGGCGCAGTTATCTCGATCTCATCATCGGCGGTACCGGGCTGACGGCAATACCGAATTACTGGAATTTTAATACCAAAGCCACCTATATTCTGAGTCAATCTCACAAGTTGACCTTCATTGGACTTGGCGGAATTGATGCAATTACTTTTGATGATTTTGGAGCTGAAGCATCTCCATTTTTGAGCAAGCGAACGTACACCGGATGGCAGGGACTCGCAGGGATTTCAGATAGCTGGCTCGTCAGCCCGAACTGTTTTATACGTTCGTCAATTTCGGCGAATGCGTATAATGTTGATTTTCAGAGAGATACAGTGGGGCGCAATCAAAATTACAACCGCGCTCTCGAACGTGAATTCCTCTTTCGTTCGGATATTTCCTACCGAATATCTTCATCCGATTTATTGGAAATCGGGCTCACGGCGAAGTCGATTCAAGCGAAAAACGAACTCTACGACGAGCCGGCGACCGATGGCGCAGGTGTGCAGCGTCCGGGGATTTTGCTCGACATGACGACAAACGCGACGAAGGCAGGAGTATTCGGACAATTCACGCATTCGTTCCTTGGTGTGCTGGATGTTACGGCCGGCGTGCGGCTCGATTACTTCAGTTATCTCAATTCTCCGGTGGCATTTTCGCCGAGAATTTCGGCGAGCTATCAGGCGACGGAGAATATCCGGTTAAATGTTTCGGGTGGATTGTACGCGCAGGCACCGCCGCTGTTTTGGCTCATTGGTGATCCGCGAAATAAAGACTTAGAATTCATGAAAACGACGCAACTTATTGCAGGAATTGAATATTTACCGGTTGAAGATATCAAAATTACGCTCGAAGTATTCTCCAAAGAATATAAAGATTACCCGACAAGCGTGCTCAATCCGCAGTATTCGTATTCGAATGCGGGCACGGATTATAATCTCAACAACGAGTATCTCTTGCCGGCGAGCACCGGTTATGCGCGTGGTGTGGAGGTGTTTTTTCATAAAAAATTGACCGACCGCTTGTATTCGATGATTAATTACGGGTATTCGCAGATTCGCTTCACCGCGCTTGACGGCGTTGAGCGTCCGAGCAGCTTCGATTTTCAGCACATTTTTACGCTGATTGGCGGGTATAAATTGATGGATAATTTAGACTTCAGTATGAAATTCCGCTATGGCGGCGGGCGGCCGATTACGCCGTTCAACACGCAGCTTTCCGAACAAGCCCGTACGGGAGTCTTTGATTTTACGAGATTTAACAGCGAACGTCTCGATGATTATTATCGACTCGACTTGCGAGTTGACTATCGGATGTCACTTGGTGAAGGAATCAACATGCTCGTGTTTTTTGACGCACAAAATGCGACCAATCGCGCTAATATCGAGAATCCGGTGTGGAATGAAAAGACGAATAAAGCCGATCGCATTCTGCAATGGCAATTTTTGCCGGTAGGCGGAGTGAAGGTGGAATTTTAAAGCGGGAACGAATACACTGCAACAAAAAAAAGCCGCTCTTTTGGAGCGGCTTTCAGTTCTTTAGCGAACATTACGAAAGTTTCAAGATTGAAAAACAGTATCAATTATTCATTGACGACTGTTTTGAGGGTTTTACCGGGAGCGAATCGTGGAACTTTGCGGGCGGCGATTTGAACTGCCTCCCCGGTGCGAGGATTTTTCCCTTGACGTGCGCTTCTATTCGACACATCGAAAGTACCAAATCCTATGAGCGAGACTGACTCGCCTTTTCCTAATTGTTCGGTAATAGCGCCTACCATACCGTTGAGTGCTTTTTCACTCTGTGCTTTGGTCAAACCTGACTTTTCAGCAATGCTTGCGACTAATTCCTGTTTATTCACGAATGCCCTCCCTTCTAAAAATTCTACAATAGTTAATTGCGTCGCAAAATTAGTTTATTTCACTTCATCTGTCAAGCATTATTTTCATAGAATGTAGATTTCATGCG
The DNA here is from genome assembly GCA_016720145.1 of Ignavibacteria bacterium. Classification (GTDB taxonomy): domain Bacteria; phylum Bacteroidota; class Ignavibacteria; order Kapaibacteriales; family UBA961; genus JADJXV01. Next base: position 17,679 of record JADJXV010000002.1, read on the forward strand.
GTTTTCGGGTATTTTTTGTAGAATTAAGTCTATAAAAGTAGATTATTGGACAAATTCAATCAAAAAACACAGTACTATTCATGTTTTCATGCCTGTAGTAGTTAGCTGACTATTTTGAAAATTGATGATGCCGGCAATTTTTCCGGCTTAATCACTCTTCATCGTATCGATGATCGCTTGTAATAAATTATAGGATTTGACAGTATCGGGATGCTCCATCCCACCTAATTGCATGCGGATGGAAAAAGCACTCTGTACAGGATTAAGCGCAGATTGGTATTCTCCTTTTTCTACTAAATACTCAGAATATGAGTGAAAGCTTGAAGCTGTATCGGGATGATTGTTTCCAAGTGACATCTGCCGCATGGCAATTGCACGGAGAAAACAATGATTAGCTTCGTCGTATTTTTCGACCCGTGCTAATAATTCAGCGAGCGTTTGAAGAGTCTCGGCGGTCGAGGAATGTTCATTTCCAAGAGTACGTTCACGAATTGCAAGTGCTTGTTTCAGAACATCTTCCGCTACAATATAATCACCTTTTTCGTAGAGTAATTCCCCTAGCTGATGAAGAGTTGAAGAGTAATTAGGGTGATGTTCACCGAGTGTCTTGCTCCACAATGTCAATAACTGACGATAGATTTGTTCTGCCTGTTCGTAATTTGCTTTCAATCGCAGAATATGCGCTACATTACCCATACTGACAGCCACATCAGGATGCTCTTCGCCATAGAGAGCTTTTTGAATTTCGACAGCCCTTCTGCAATGTATTTCTGCTGAATTGAGCTCACCTTTACTACATAAAAGCTGTCCAATATTATTCAAGCTTTGAGCAGTTAGAGGATGATTATTCCCGAAATTCACGCTTCGCACTGTCAAAGCACGCTGCAAAAGCGGCTCGGCCGATTCAGTATTTCCTTGGGCAAAATACAACATACCCATGTCGTTAAGGTTATGGGCGACAATGGGATGGGACGAACCGTACATCGCTTCTGCTATTGCGAGAGCGGTGCGAAGGAACGTCTCAGCATCGAGATAATTCCCTTTTTCAAATAACAATGTCCCGAGCTGATTCAGACTATCGAGAGTGGCTTGCTCAAGTGTCCCGAGATGCTTATCACGGAGCATAAGAGCACGTCGTAAATAGGGCTCAGCGCTGTCAAAATCACCGCTTAAACGGAAAAATTCTCCAATTTCACTCATTGCCTTTGCTAGTATAATCGGATTATTCTGTTCTTGTTCATAACGGTAAATAGTATTTCTATAACTATCAACCATCAGTGTATAATCATTGATGGTAAGCCAATACTGCAGCAATTCGTATTTTTTATGTTCGGTATGAAGGGTAAGAAATATCGGTATCCTCGCCAAACATTCCACAAGTCTTTTGGTCGCACCGGCTTGAAGTAGCTGCCAAGGTAACTCATCACATATTCTTGCGGTTACGACACATTCTTGAAAATAATCTGCTACATGAATATGAGCTGTTATTTGGAGATCTATACTATCTATGTATCTTTCTTCGACCGCCTGACGCAAATAATGATGAAAAAAACTCATCAATCCTGCGCGCCGGAGGATATGATGTTCGAGCGCGACGAGCAGACTTGATAGTTCCATTCTGCTCGCGCCGGTCATTTCGAGTAATTCTGTTTCTGAAAGTCCGCGACGTGAAGCCCATAATGATTCAGCCACTTTGCGGACAAGTTGGGTACCGAAATCTTGTTCTAAGCGTTCGAGTACCTTTTGAAAAAGGTCGGCAATATCAGTAGCAGAAAGGTAGAATTCAATCTGACTGTCTAATTTTTCAAAGTATCCGAAGATGCGTATTTCTTCTAATAACGTACGTAAAAACAATGGGTTGGACGACTTCGAATCGTGCGCAATTTGCTGCTTTTGTTGTGAAGATAGAGACTTGCCGTATGCCGACAGATACTTACTTATCAGCATTTCACGTTCTTTTTTGGAGAGGAGCTTTAGTTTCCATTCTGTCCACGAGCGCGAACGTAGAATTTCTAATTCTGCACTTTCGACTGCCGAGACAATGAGTCGTACATTCGGTGGAATATACTCGGGGAGCCATCGTAATTGTTCAGGTATTCCTTGTAATTTATCGAGCGCGTCAATAATAATTATGAGTCTATCACTTTGAGCGCGGGCTAGCCATAGTGGGAACATAGACTCGAGGAGTTCGGCAGTGGCAGGTATTTCATCATTGAGCGAATAGCGCTCTTTAATTTCCGAACACACCCGCCAAATAAAATCCAAATGATCATTTCCGGTTGCAGTAAGTCCTATATTATGGAGAATGATAAATGCATCAGGGTGATTCGCTCGGTATTCAGATGCCCAATTGGCTAGAAATGCGCTTTTGCCGCAACCTGACTCTCCGGTCAGAATAATCGGCGTCGTGATATCATATTCACAATACCGTGTAAGTGCGTTCATCTGGACTTCATTACGGACATATCCCTGGCGATGAGCCGCTCCGAAGGCTTCGTGCGCGAATCGTTCTTTCTCTAATTGTCCGGGAATTTTATTGGCAGGAAAATGCTTGTTGATGAGCTCAAGAAAGTCTTCGCGGACCGCTTGTCCTAATACTTCCGGTGAAGTGATTTTCTCTCTGATTTCATGCTTTGCATCTCGTATTTTTTGTTTTAAGTCTTTTAGTCTCATCAATGATTCCGAGGATTCTTCTCCTTGGAAAATTTCACTATTTTCATGGTCACAAAAGTAGAAAACAGCTTTTAAATCAAGACGTTCCTTCCTCAAAACACCGTGCATGATCTCAATATCCGTCAAGCTGTGATGATCTTCGACTGCATGGACAATCCATGGATATTGTTGTAGTAGTTCTGCATCTTTCGCAATATCATCAAGTGTCGGTATCCAGCCATAGCGATTACCAAGAATTCCTATGAAAAATGGGCGGCATCGATCTATTTCATCCAAACATACCTTGAGCACTTTACCTTGCTCTGCTTCTTCGGCGGTCACACCCCAGCGCAGGTCAATTTCAGTAAATTCCACTCCTCGTTCACGGCATAGCTGCCTCAAACCGGGAAATACTTTTTTGACCAAATACTCACGTTCATCCTGTAAGTCTTGGAATGTTGATGAGATAAAGACTCGAATTTCAGGCGTATGATCCTGTTGTGCCATCAGTTTTAATCGCTAAACCTACGTAAATAAATTGTTCGGAAGTAATCATAATAGAGAGCGAAGATTTCACATTTTACACGAACACTTGACGTGCAAATTTACGCAAGTTCATAACTATTTCAATACATGAAGTCTTGATTACAATCTAATTCAATTCAGTTATTATACAGAAATTTACGTTTCGTGGTTCGATTGTCGAAGCCATGTGTTATTTTGCACAATATTTCTCAATTATTGGCTCACAATTTTAGGATATTTTCAATGAAATTTTCTTCTATTCAACGGGTTGCGGTGTTTGCTATCTTCACGATAGCGCTCATATCGTGTAATAAATCGAACAATACGATTCAGGAACAGGCAGCAGGCGGTAAACCTGAAAAAGGTGATTGGATTATCATTCATCAGCTCAGTGACCCTGAAGGTCTCAATCCAATTACTACCTCAGATGCAGGCGCGAGGAATGTATTTTCTAAGATTTTCGAACCTCTTCTCGATGTAGATTATGCAACAAGTGAGCTGACACCAAATATCGCCGCTGCACTTCCTACGTTGTCCGATGATCACTTGACCTACACATTCACCCTCAAAAAAAATGTCACTTTCTCCGACGGTAAGCCACTTACTTCTAAAGATGTTATATTCACACTTAAAGCTGTTAAGAATCCTCTTCTTATCGATGGCGCCGCACTCCGTAATTACTATGAATCACTCGTTGATGTGACTGCTCCGGATGATTATACAGTGGTCATGACGCTGAACAAACCCTATTTTATCGCAGATGCAGTGCTCGGAAATAATGTACCAATCTTCCCAAAACACATCTTCGACCCCAAAAACTTAACCGATAATTTCACCTTTGCCGAAACAAACTCACTTGAAAAAGCGCAAGCAAACGCTTCCATGAAAGAGTTTGCTGAATGGTTCGGCGCGGCTGAACGTAAGCGCGATGTGAAAACCATGGTTGGAAGCGGTCCTTATATCCTCGAAGAATGGCGCACCGGTGAGTCGATACGCCTCAAACGCAATGATAAATATTGGAATGGGTCAAATAATCCAAATATGGTCGGCTATCCTGACAAGCTCGTTTACAAGACGGTGAACGACCGGAATACTGCTCTTACCACCATGAAAAATGGTGACTTAGACTTTATTGAATACATGCCGCCAAAATTATATGTAGAGTCTTTAGATACGACAGCAGTACCATTTTTGAAAAAAACGAGTTATATCTATCCTGTATATTCCTATATCGGTTGGAATGCTTCACGACCGATTTTTGCAGATAAGCGTACTCGTCAAGGGCTTTCACATCTTGTCGATCGTGAACGTTTAATTAAATCTATCGCGCTTGGATTCGCGATGCCGACGAGCAGTCCGGTCGATTTCCACCGCCCTGAACATGACAAAGACCTGCCGGTGTATGATTACAATCCAGAAAAAGCAAAAAATTATTCGCCGAAGCGGGCTGGAATGATAGCGACGGCAATGGAATTTTGGATAGAGTGCTCAATGGTAAAAAAGTCGAATTTAGTTTTACCTTTATGGTCAATCAAGGCAATGAAATGCGTCAGAATATTGCTATTATTCTCCGCGATGAATTCAAAAAAGTGGGAATTGATGTGAAGGTGCAACCGATTGATTGGTCGGTGTTTTTGGAGAACTCCAAAGGTCATCAATTCGATGCGTATCTCGGCGCTTGGGTGCAGGATCCACAGCCACCCGATCTATTCCAACTCTTTCATTCTTCACAAATTGCGAATCGCGGTTCGAATTATGTGAGCTTCAATAACAAGCGCGCAGACGAGCTTATCGAAAGTATTCGTTTAGAATTTGACACGCAAAAGCGCACCCAAATGTTGAAGGAATTACAACGTGTAATCAGCGATGAACAGCCTTATACATTTTTGTGGAATGTCGTCAATCCTGCCGTATATCACAAGAGAATTCAAGGAGTTAAATTCTATATGCCGCGTCCGGGATATAATGCCAACGAATGGTGGGTACCCAAAGGAATGCAAAAGTATAATTCACCGAATTAATAGAGTATTTATCTTACTTATGGCTTAATGTCTATGTTTCAACGTGTTGTGATATTTGTTTTTTTACTCTTTTGCACGATTGCATCGGCGCAGCAGCCGAGTAGTCCGCCGCCGCTAGAATTGCCGGATATTGTCATCAGTGGGAATGAAAAAGTCGATATTCCGGCGGGTACTAAACAAATGCCGGAGAAGCCGAAGCCGCTTTCAAAAAAAGAACTTGATTCATTAAATTCTCTTGAAAAGCAGCCTGCTTTGCTTTTGTCACTCGGGACTCTCCATGATAATTTATCTAAAAAGAAATTCTCTAACGGTTTTTTACGTGGTGAATTCGGTCAGTTTATTTCTCCGGTTATTTCCGGTGGATACGGTATAGAATCAGGCGGCTATAATCTCAACGCACTCGCAGGTTATGCTTCTAGCACCGGTCATATCGATAATGCTGAATTTTCCAAACTCAATATTCATCTTAATGCTGATTATATAGCTCCAGATAAATATGTTTTTTTTGGTGGAAGCAAGACGGAGACGACGCTAGACTTCAATCGTAAAAGCTATAATTTATATGCTCTTGCATCTGCACCCGAACGTACCACGACTGATTTTTCCGTAAAAATTGGTGTGAATGGCGACTATAACGGATTCGGCTATTCGGCTGTTGGTGGATGGGCAGGACTTGGTCTCTCGAATACATCCGGAACGATATCGGATAATGCACTGAATGGTCATTTGAGTGTGCAGCAGCAGTGGAACGAAGCAATAGTTGGCGCGCGTGTCATGCTTGATTTGCATACATTTAATGGACGTGCTGTGAATTTTATGGAGGCTGGCGGATTTGGTGAGTATGTAGTCAACAATTGGACATTAAAGGGAATACTAGCCCTTCAAACAGCGAATACTTCTGCCGGTATTACCCAAGGAGGAGTGAGTATTTCAGGAAAGGCCGAATATCGTTTGAATCCACTTTTTACATTTCGTGGCGAAGTAATGTCGGGTTTGCGGAATAACAGTTTTCGTGAAATGATTCTTCGTAATCCTTATCTTTCTGACTCTTCAGAGATAAATTTTACAAGGACACATATCTCGTCAAAAGTAGCGATGATCTATCATCCGACGGAGGCGCTTGCGCTGACAGCCGGGGTAGAATACAAAATTGCTTCGAATAATCCGCTTATGCTTTCTACCATGTCCGGTAGTTTTACACCAATCTATGCTGAAATCGCCCAACTTCAAATTTATTCTGAATGTGCTTGGACGATTACGTCCAAGGACGAGCTAAGCTCCGCAATAGCAGTTACTTCCGCTAGGTTTACCGGGGAATCGACAGCTTCGGTGCCGTATATTCCGGCTTTTCTTTTCACGGTGATTGGAGAAGAAAATGGTCAGAACAATTTGGCACACAAATTACAGTAAATTACACAGGAGCGAGAAATACGGATACGGTGCAAGCTCGTGAATTATCCGGTTATATTCTGCTTTCGGCACGTGGAGAATACTCTTTATCTCCGTCAGCAAGGGTATTTGTACGCTTAGAAAACCTGCTTAACTCTTCCGTTTTTCTGTGGGATGCTTACAAAGAACGGGGTATTTTTTCTGCTGTAGGGATTGAATGGCAATTTTAATATTTGCCAGTACTTAGATAATTCGCTATAATTGATTATCCCAGGAGGACTTACAATGATAAACGACGAAAATCAACCTATCGACGAATTTGACAATGACGACTCGTTTGCTCTCGAGAATTTGGATAAATATCCCGGGGATTTACCATCCTTTGCAGTGGGACCCGCCGGAAGTAAGAATCCCGACGCTACACCCAATACCTTAAAATCAACGGATGACACTTCTGAAGCAGGTACACTCTACGACGCAAAGTCAAATGAATTTGATCCTGAGGCAGACGGACAGGAATTACACGAACAGTTGTTTTCACAGCCGGATGCACTCTTTAGTGACGGGGATACGACGAAGCCAACGATTGACGAAGGATCTGAACGTAATAATGAGATCTTTTTCTTGGATACCGAGGAAGCCATTTCTCAAGGGAGTACAGATTCGATAAGCAGTGATGATGATGACACGAATGATTTTATCAAACAATTACAGGCAGATTTGGAACGCTCCAAAGCCAAAAAAGCTGCTCAACCTACAAACCTAATCCCACAACAATACTCAGAACCCATTAAAAAGAATGAATTTACTTCTGTCGACGATATGTCAGGAACAGAGGAAATTGATTTATCGAGTATCGCTGCACATCACCCATCTACTTATAAACAATTCGAAGAAGAAGTGACCCCAGCACCCGAGTTGGATTCATTCCCTGTTGATAGTGATACCGGTTATTCGGGATATGCTCAGATGGCTGCAAGTATGCCGGCAGAAGCGCAACCTCAGCCGGAGATACTTCAGCCGAAGAGTGAACCCAAGGCAAAGAAAGAAAAGAAAGACAGAAAAGGTGTTTATATGATGGTAGCTGCAGCAATGCTAATCGCTGCGGTAGGATTTGGAGCATTTTCGTTCTATCCCCAATTATCACAAATGCTTAGTTCGTCACCTGCCCCTAAAGATACTCTTGCTGTTACCACGCCAAAATCGACTCCGACCTTAGCACAAGAATCTCCCAAGAATACGTCTGCAAGTGTCTCAGATAGTGTGACTCATACAGAGAACTCTGTGATAGAAAAGCACGAAGAAACGACGCAAGAAAATATTAAAAAAGAAACAGGTCATGCAGAAAAGCCACCGGTTGCTGAAGCTAAAGCTCCGATAGAAGAAGCTGAACAAATACCATCGAAAGTAAAGAGAGCGCCTGCCAAGGAAATTAAGAAGCAGCCCATCGCACCATCCGGTACTGAAATACCACCTAAAGAACCAAGAATTGCGAAACTATCGACATCAAATAGAAGTAATTCTTCCACTGCAAGCGGAGAATCAAAACAGCAAAGTTATACGGTGCAGGTGTATTCTACACCGTCGAAAGACGATGCAGATGAACGGCTTAGCAGACTCATTTCTCGAAACGCGACGAATCCTACCGTGAGTACGCAGCTTATTCGAGGGCAAAAATGGTATCGCGTACGATTCGGAAATTTTACGAACAGAGACGAAGCCGAAGCCACAGCAAAGCAATTAGGATTTTCTCAATATTGGATCGACAGAATTCGATAAAATTCGATAGAATTACGTTCATTACTTTTTGAAGAAGCAGAATATGCACCAAATTCCGGAACCTCCATCAGGGATCAAGATTACAATACCTTGGGACAATTTTACTGCCCGCGGCTTTGGGATTGCCACCGGGCTGGTACTGCTTTTATTGCTGATTGCAATGTTTATTGATGTACGCGTTGATCCCTATCCAATCAAAGTCGAAGAGTCCACTCCAATCACTCTCTTGAATTTTGGCAAAGGCAATGGGAAAGGGAGAAGTAGAGGAAATTTAACAGCAGAAGGACAGAAGAAAAGTGGTGCTCTGACCAAAAACCCACTCGAAGATGCTTCGGTGAGTTCGTCTGTAAAGTCAAAAGCACCAAGCAAATCCGATATAACGATCAGCAATAATATTACTCCGATTAAAGTACTATCTGCGGATAATCCATCGAAGCCGACAAATGAGTCGCCAAGTGATAAAAACGTCGGGTCAAAAAGTAATTCACCGAATGGTACCGGTCTCGGTGAGACAGGCACCGGGAAAGGAAAGGGAGAAGGACTTGATGATATAGATTGGGGTGGCGGGGGCAATCGCACGGTACTTAATAAAAATATCCCAAAGTTTCCACCGGGTGCGAACTCAGCTCAAATCCGTATTCGCTTTACGGTATTACCGGACGGCACAGTTGGTCAAATGATCCCGATGCAAAAGGGTGACCCTCTACTTGAAAGAGCTGCTATGAATGCACTCCGCCGATGGAAATTCAATCCCATTGCCGGTGATGTGGTGATGACCGGCGTGATTCCATTTACATTCAAATTAGACTGATGAATTTTGCAGGGCTAATTAACTATCTTCAATCTCTACCTCCCTTTGCGCAGGTTATACTCGGCGTTATTGTAGTCGGCATTGTCTTTGCCATAGCCCGTCGATTGGTAAAATTTGCGCTCTCGCTTGCTGCTTTGGTAATTCTTGGATTAGTGATTATCAAGCTTGTACAGCAGTAATTATTTGCATCCAAATTTAGTATTTGTTACTTGAATCGGGTATTCATTAAGATACAACTTCTCATTATAAAATTATTCTGAAAAACTATAGAGAATCCGCATAAAATTACTGATTATCAATTGCCATGTTATTGAGATCATCACGTTAATTTTTCAAATTCGTTGGTAGATTTATGGTTATTTTTGTCAATCTAAAGCAATTTTAAAATTTACAATTCACCTGTATAAGGGAGTCAAATGTCGTATTCAATTGGAGTAATAGGAACAGGTTACGTCGGGCTAGTCAGCGGAACATGCTTTGCCGAAAGCGGAAATTCAGTACTCTGTGTCGATATCGATGCTCAGAAAGTCGAGAAATTACAGAATGGTATTTTGCCGATATATGAGCCTGATTTAGATCATTTGTTAGAACGTAACATCAAGAAAAATCGCCTTCATTTCACGACCGACCTCGCCAAAGCTGTTCATCAATGTCCTATCCTTTTCCTTTGCTTACCCACTCCTCCCGATGAAGACGGTTCGGCTGATCTGCAATACGTGCTCAATGCTGCTGCTGATATTGCAAAAATACTCGAACGTGACGGCATCAAAGAACCACGAATATTAGTCAATAAAAGTACAGTCCCCGTTGGTACGACCGAAAAAGTACGTTCAGTAGTACGAGGTATTACATCTGCTACAGTTGAAGTAGTGAGTAATCCGGAATTTTTACGAGAAGGCTTTGCAGTAGAAGACTTTATGAAGCCGGATAGGGTGGTAGTCGGCACGTCGAGTAAGTTTGCCGAAGAAACCATGCGTGACCTGTACGAGCCATTTGTCCGCAGTGGGAATCCTATTTATGTGATGGATGAAAAAAGTGCTGAGATCACCAAGTACGCAGCCAACAGTTTCCTTGCGATGCGAATTTCATTTATGAATGATTTATCCAATTATTGCGAAGCTGTGGGAGCCGACATTGAAAATGTACGGATTGGAATCGGATCTGACAGCAGAATCGGTAAGCGCTTTCTTTTTTCCGGAATTGGCTACGGAGGCAGTTGTTTTCCGAAGGATGTAAAAGCGTTGATTCATTCTACAGATATGGCAGAGAAACCACTTAAAATAATGAAAGCTGTCGAAGACGTAAATTATGAACAGATCGTTCGCTTTACTAATCGTATCATCGATAGATTCGGTACTGTTTCCGGACGACACTTTGCTCTCTGGGGACTAGCATTTAAGCCAAATACAGATGATACACGTGAGGCGCCGGCCTTTAAAATCATTGAACGTCTATTGGAGGAAGGTGCGAGTATTTCATCGTATGATCCGGAAGCTTTTGAAAATACGAAGCGCATTTTTGAGGATAGAATTACGTATGCAACTTCTGCAATTGAAACACTCATAAATGCTGATGCGCTGATTATCGCTACAGAATGGAATGAATTTCGGAAGCCCGACTTTAGTGAAGTAAAGAAAACATTGAAAGAACCGATTATTTTCGATGGTCGCAACCTCTATGAATTACATACGATGGAGAATGCAGGATTTGAATATCATAGTATTGGTCGCAGAACAATTCTTCCAAATCGGTGATTATTCGCCATATACTTCTGAAAGTCGAGTATATTGACCATAGTTTCTCTCGAAGTCGTACTGTAGATACTTTGGCATATTTTTCGTGGAACATCCGACAATCGCGTTTCGAACGCCGATGTTTAGCTCGGAGGATTTACACGGCACATTTTACAAAATCATAAAGGATATCAATTATGGCTGATGATAAGATACAAAATGAAAGTGCACCTCCGAAGAAAAAATCAACGTTAGTGACCGGTGTAATAGCCGGAGTCCTCGTTGCGGTTGTGTTTGCAGTCGGAATTTTTATCGGCGTCAAGTTGTTTGGCGGATCTTCTGCAAAACCGGGCGAAAAAGACGAACACGGTAAAGCTAAGATTGAGAAAGTAACGGAGGAAGAAGAAGAAGAGGAAGAATCTTCTAATAAAGTAGTGAAAGTAGTAGTACCGACGAAAGAAGATTTAATATTTAGTCCAAAGGGTTCACCAACGAGTTTTGTCGTCGTCGCGCTCGGCTTTGAAGTAGATGATGAAGCGGCAAAAGAAAAAGTCGAAAAAGAATTAATGATACCGATTATCAGCGATGTACAGCGCAAATTACGATCTTATACACTTGAGCAATTACAAAGTCCCGGATTGCAGGATTCGTTACCTTTGCTGCTCAAGAAAGAAATTAAGCCTTATTTCCATGAAATTAAGCTCAGAAATGTATTCATGACGAAGTTTCTTATTCAATAGAAATTTCAAGAAGTTACAACCAATACAAATACACATGGCAGACGTACTTTCCCAAAATGAAATCGATAGTCTTTTATCTGAAATGTCCACCGGTAGGGTCGATGTTGATGATATTCTGCAAGGCAGAGGTATTCACTCTACTGATGTTGGTGCGTATGACTTTCGCAGACCTAATCGTATATCGAAGAATCAAGTACGTACACTCCAGAATGTGCATGAAAACTTTGCCGAAATTTTCGGCTATTATTTAGTATCAAAGCTTCAAACAGTTGTATCAATTAGTGTTACTTCCGTTGACCAGTTATTTTATTCTGAATTTATCCTCTCGATATCCAACCCAAGCTGTATTTATGTGTTTGATATAGAAGGTACCGATGGGTCGGGAATCCTCGAAGTCAGCCCACAGCTTGCTCTTACGGTCGTAGAGCGACTATTGGGCGGCAATACAGAAACAGCACGTAAGCCAAGAACTATCACACCAATAGAGCAAGCCGTAATGCGAGGAATTGTAGAGCATGCATTAGGAGATTTGCGTACAGCATGGAAGTCTATTACTGATCTGACGTTTCATTATTCTCGCCTAGAAACCGAAGCCGATTTCGTGCAAATTGCACCTTCATCTGAGATTGTCGTGATAGTATCATTTGATGTAAACGTAGGGATTCATTCATACTTAATGAATTTATGTTTTCCTACTTTCCCGCTCGAAGACGTACTCACCCGCCTCAATAGACAGCAAATAGCAACACTCGGATCTCAATCCTCTCAACGTATGCGCGAGAATGTCGAGGTCATGAAGCAGCAAATTGCACATACACATTTACCGATTATAGCCGAACTCGGCAAATCTGCAATAACGGTTGAGGAATTGTTGAAACTCAAAATCGGCGATGTACTCCGAACGACTACCCATATTGATCAAGAAATTGAAGTCACTATTGATGGTAAAAGAAAATTAGCCGCTCGGCCTGGTACGTCAGAAGGTAAGAAAGCCATTAGAATTATACGTCCACTCACCGAAGAAGATTTGTTCGATCAAGATATACTTTATAAAAAAAGAAAGTAAAACCCATGACTCAAGAAGAAATTGACGCACTCCTCAAAGGAGATACAGGCGATGATGCCGATGCAGGTGCAGGTATTGTAGTTGATGCCCCTTCATTCCCCGAGCTCCCATCAAATGAAGAAGCTGTAGAGCAAATAATTGCCGGAGATTCTAAGCTTTCTCTACTCTATGACTTACAGCTGCCTGTCTCGATCGAACTCGGCAGAACGAACATGTTGATACGAGATATCCTCCGACTAGGGCGAGGTTCGGTAGTCGAATTTGACAAGCTTGTCAGCGAACCGGTCGATGTATTGGTCAACGGGAAAAAAGTAGCCGAAGGCGAAGTGGTCGTCGTGGACAAACATTTTGGTATCCGTATTACAACGCTTGTGGATCCGACGGATCGCCTGCGTAATTTAAAACGATAACATCCTACCATGATTGATGAAAATCTCCTCCATGCATTCCTGACGCTCATGCTTTGTGTCCTCGGACTCGGCGTCGTGCTCTTTATCGTCAAGCGCTATTCGGCGAAAATTGCTCCTCACAAGCAAACGGTTGATATGAAGATACTTGGGCGACTTCCGCTCCAAAAAGCAAATATTTATACCATTCAGGCAGGTGAGCGTACGCTTATCATCGGTACGACCGATCATTCGATTACTACGCTCGCAGATATTACTTCTCCTACCTCTGGGACACCTTCGCTCCCCACTACGAACGTATCTGCACAGCCCGCTAAGGACAATTCCACCATCGACCCTACGGCCGATAATCTCTCGTTTGCCGCCTTTCTCCAGAGTATTTCCCACCGCAGGAAAAATTAAACATCTGTTTTCGGCAGAATATATTCTCCTGTTCTCGTATGCCCATACCAATTGCTTACACCGGCAATCTTCCGTCTGCGGACATCGGCTGCCATGCCCACCTCACAAAAATTTCAACCGGTCGATAGACAGGCGACATATCATGCGTGCATAGAATGGCGTATTTTTGTTGAACTATCTTGCGGTTTTGGGGTGTGAATGATGTATCAATTCTGTCGTAGTGTGCATTCGATGATTAAATTCCATCCTGTGCAACTAATAAAACTAACCTGCGTTATAGCCGCCCGACAATAGGGGTATTTGCCTGCCTTCAGCCGATAAATTCACAAACTGTACAATTTATTTAGGATTAATGATGAACGTCGCTTATGTGTTTCTATGTATGGCACTTAGCTTTTCGCTTGCCTCCTCCTCCCTCAGCGCCCAGACCACCGGCGCGGGTTCAACTTCATATTCTCTCGATGATTGCCTGAAAGTAGCCGCACAGCAGAATTTTGATGTGCAGCTCGCCAATGCGCAGATACAGGCAGCAGCAGCGGATGTACAGGGTGGATTCGGTCAATTTCTTCCGTCGATAAATTTCAATATGGGTTACTCACGCCGACTCAATGTCGAGGGTGGCGGACAGGTCAATATTCCCGGCGGCTTCTCTTCCCCTGCTAATTATTACTCCATGAATCTCGGCGCGCAGTATATCCTTTTTAATGGATTTTCCCGCGAAGCGAATTACAGCAGAGCTCAATCGAACCTCACCTCACTAGAATTAGCCACCCAATCAGTATCCCAACGCACCAAACTCACGATATGGCAACAGTTTATCGCCATTCTAAAAAACGGACAAATCGTCAAAGCACGGCGTGAAAATCTTGAGCTGGGTATGAACGAACTCAGGCGCGCCAAAGCACGTCAAGAGGCAGGCGTCACTGCGATCGCCACGGTCTATGCGCAGGAGGCAGATAACGGTTCACGAGAATTAGAACTCGTCCAAGCTGAAAATCAAATGAATCTCGCCAAAGCAGCCTTGCTCACCACAATGGGTCTCAATCCTGCCATCAACGCCGACTTTTTAGAATCCAGTCTGTCGAATGATGTAAGCGACAAAGATATTGCGGGCTTCCGTTTGGAAATCGGCAGCATGGATGCCGCTATCAGCCGCGCTATCGGCAAGCGACCGGACTATGCTGCAGGAAAGTCGAGAATTCAAGCTGCGGAGTCCTCCCTCGAAGCATCACGCAGCGGACTCTACCCTACCCTTTCGGCAAACGGAGGATGGTCATGGGCGAATAGTCAATTCAATGATTTCAATCAATTTGGAAGTTCCTCTGTCGGACTCAATCTTCGAGTGCCGATTTTCGAGAATTTTCAAACCAATGTTCAGTCAGAAGCCGCCGTGCTCCAGGTAAAGCAGCGTCAGGTCGAACAGTTACAAACCGAGCAAACCATCAAATCTCAGATTCAAGCGGCATTTTTGACGCTCTCAGCCGCTGAAAAGCAGCTTGAAATCACCGCACGAACGATTAAATCGGCCGAACAAAATTTCAACAGCGCCAAGGAGCGTTTTGCTGTCGGCGCGGCAAGTGTGACCGATTATTTAACGGCCAATACACAGCTTATTACTTCCAAAATCAATCGCATCTCGGCGGTCTATAATTACTTCGAGTCACAGTCGCAGATGCGCTATGCGCTCGGTGATTTATAAGCAGTCGAGACCAGCGGGTTCATTACGAAAATATTTTCTATTTCATTGTATATAAAAGGTTTAGTCATGGCTAAGAACAATTCTAAAGCAAAAGTAATCACATGGATATTGATCGGTGTGGTCGTATGTGGTGGAGTGGGAGCATTTATAGTAGCCTCCAAACGCGACCAAGGCACCAGTGTGACAATCGAAAAAGTCAGCCGTCGGAATATCACGCAGATTGTGTCGGCGATCGGTAAAATTCAACCCGAAACGGAAGTGAAAATTTCGTCTGAAGCGAGTGGCGAGGTGGTATTTCTGGGAGCAAAGGACGGCGATACGGTCAAGACGAATCAAATACTTGTGCGGATCAAGCCCGATTTGATCGAGACACAATTGGAGCAATTTGAGGCATCGGCACGGTCATCGCAAGTGGCAATTGACGCTGTCAAAGCAGAAGTGTCCCGTACGGAAGCTGACCTCAAACGCATCTCCGAGCTCTACAAAAAAGAATTCGCTTCCCGTGAAGAATTCGACCGTGCAAAGTCTAATTTTGAACAGGCACAATCCCGCTATCAATCTTCGATTTCTGATTATAACCGAGCAGTATCTGCTCTCAAACAAGTCAAAGTACAAGCAACCCGCACGTCGATTTTTGCCCCAATGAACGGCGTCGTTACCTCCCGCACGGTCGAGCTCGGCGAAAAAGTACTCGGCACCGCTCAAATGCAAGGCACTGAAATGATGAGAATTGCAGATTTGTCCGTCATGAACGCGCTCGTCGATGTGGATGAAAATGATATTGTTAACGTTAAAATTGGTGATACAGCTCGCGTCACTGTCGATGCACTTCCCGATAAATCAATCACCGGAATTGTAATTGCAATTGCCCATTCAGCGAAAGTCAACAAACTCGGCACCCAAGACGAAGTCACGAATTTTCAGGTGAAAATTCGTATCGTTGATAATGACGCAAAGCTTCGCCCCGGAATGAGTTGCAATGTTGATATCGAAACAGAGACGCATCGAGATGTTCTCTCTGTACCACTCCAATCTGTCACCGTCCGAGACACTGCATTCAATTCTTCCCCCGATATTACCCAAAGCCGCCTCAAGAACATCGACGAAGACAAAAACAAGCGCGCTTCCAAGCGTCCGCCGGCAGTAGTATTTCTGAACGATAATCTTAAAGCAAAAATGGTACACGTCGAAACAGGTCTCAGCGACCGCGGCTATATCGAGATCAAAAGCGGACTTACAGAAAAAGCTGTCGTCATCAGCGGGAGCTTCCAAGCAGTGAGTCGTGACCTGAAAGATGGAGCTCTCATCAAGGTCGATACATCGCAAAAGATGAAATGGAAGAAAGAATAGGAATTTTTTAAGTCGTAAGTCTGTAAGTCTTCAAGTTGTAAGTCGAGGAGTCCTAAGTCTTAAAGTCCGTAGTTTATACAAAGTATGATTCTTCAGAAATAGCCAAAGTTTTACCACGGAGGTGGTTATGCGACGAAGAATTATTGATTCTTCAGACATAGCACACGTTTACAACTGTGGGTTCAAAATGTAACGCTATCATTTGCAATAAGGTTAACTATCTCACTATAGAACGATCCTTTCTATGATTGAAATTATGGGCAATGTTTTTATCGTGTTCCAATTCCTCAAAATTACATTCTGTTGTGCAGTACATCTACTAAATTTTGGCAAGTAATTGAACACTTAAATTTTGGCAAGTAATTGAACACTTAAATTTTGGCAAGTAATTGAACACTTAAATTTTGGCAAGTAATTGAACACTTAAATTTTGGCAAGTAATTGAACACTTCGACAAGCTCAGCGTGACGGGACCACATACTATTCTTAAAGACTTACGACTTATAGACTTACTACTTACTACTTACGACTTACAACTTACTACTTACGACTATTTCAACTATCTTATGAACACACCGATTATCAATATCGAACACATCGCAAGGGTCTATGAAATGGGCGGCGAACAGGTGCATGCCCTGCGCGATGTGTCGCTTAATATTTACCCGAATGAATATCTAGCGATTATGGGTCCGTCCGGCTCGGGTAAGTCCACACTCATGAATATTCTCGGTTGCCTAGACACTCCGTCCTCAGGGATATATAATTTTAAAGGTATGGATGTCAAGGAGATGGATGATAATGATCTCGCTGAAATCCGTAATCGTGAAATTGGCTTTGTGTTTCAGACATTTAATCTTCTGCCACGCGCTACTGCTCTCAAAAATATAGAACTACCGTTAATTTACTCAGGTGTGTCACGTTCAGAAAGGCGCGAACGTGCTATCAAAACCCTCGAAGAAGTTGGTCTTGGTGACCGTATGCAGCACAAGCCAAATGAACTCTCAGGCGGTCAACGTCAACGTGTAGCAATTGCCCGCGCATTAGTCACCAAGCCATCAATAATTCTCGCCGATGAGCCAACGGGTAATCTCGACTCCAAGACAGGCGATGAAATTATGCGTCTCTTTCAGGAATTATGGAAACGCGGGAATACGATTATCATCGTGACTCACGAAGAAGATATCGCCCGACATGCACATCGAATTTTGCGTGTGAGAGATGGCAAGGTCGAGTCTGATACGGTGAATCCTGAGCCGGTGTATTCGTAAGTAGTAGAAAGTAGTAAGTGATAAGTAGAAAGTCAGAGTAGTTGTATGGTTGTAAGATTGAGGCGTCGATTCCGTTAGTATTCTCAATGTCTAAAATATCCTCTGACGTCTATCCCAATAGTAAATTTATAAGTTACGACAAATACTTATTAGATGTTACTTACGATAATTTGGCAAGTAATTGAACGCTTCGACAAGCTCAGCGTGACGAGACTCATAAACATTCTTAGGGCTTAGGGCTTAGGGCTTAGGGCTTAGGGCTTAGGGCTTACGACTTACAACTTACGACTTACGACTCATCGACTTACTACTTACTACTTAATACATACTACTTAATACTTACGACTCATCAACTTACGACTCATCGACTTACTACTTACTACTTAATACATACTACTTAATACTTACGACTCATCAACTTACGACTCATCGACTTACTACTTAATACTTACGACTTACGTACTAAAGCAATCCTATGAAAATAAGCGAATTTACCGAAACATCACGGATATCCTTTGAAGCGCTGAGTTCGAATAAAATGCGCTCTTTCCTGACGACGCTCGGCGTGGTAATCGGGATAATGTTTGTGATACTAATGGGTTGGTTTTTGAATGGCTTAGACACCGCGCTCGACCAAACATTCAATACCATCGGCACCGATATGCTTTATGTGGACAAGTGGAATTGGTCCGGAGGACGGAATTGGCGGGAACAGGAAGCGCGAAAGGATATTACGTACGCACAAGCCGTAGAATTCTGCAAACGAGTAAAGACTGCAGAGAATGCAATGCCACAGGGACGCGCATGGGGACGCCAAGTACTATATAAAAATCAACAGCTTAGCGGAATTTCAATAATGGGTGTGCCTTATAAGTACGCCGAAACTCCTGCCGGGAATGTACTTCAAGGACGGTTTTTCTCGCAGTTCGAGGAATTGCAAAGCGAGAATGTAGTAGTTGTTGGCTTCAATGTATCAAAGAATCTTTTCCCAGATAGTAATGCGTTAGGGAAAGTATTGAAAATCGGCGGGAGGAGTTTTACGATCGTCGGGGTGATTGAAAAACGAGGTACATTTATCGCTGACTTTATGGATAATCAAGTTTATGTACCACTTTCAACCTTTTTTGGGGTTTTTGGGATGACAGGACGCACAATATCGATAGCTGTAAAGGCAGGAAGAGAAGACCAATTAGATGCTGTTCGCTCAGAAACCATAGGACTCATGCGTGCGATTCGAAATAATAAACCTGGTACGGAAGATGATTTTTCGATTAATGAATCTCAGATGTTCAAGGAAGAAGCCAAGACTCTGCGAATGTCTGTGTGGGGAATCGGTCTTGGACTCACGGCGCTTTCGTTTATCGTTGGGATGATTGGAATTATGAATATTATGTTCGTAACGGTCACTGAACGCACGAAGGAAATTGGAATCCGGAAAGCGCTGGGTGCGACACGCGCTTCGATACTCGTGCAATTTTTAATGGAGGCCGCAGCGCTCTGTTTTGTTGGTGCAATGATTGCTTTTGTGTTGTGTTCTGCTGTCACTTTTAGTGCGGTGAAACTTTACCCAAATGCTGATTTTCTAACGCCGTATGTGCCACCTACTCTTGTACTTATCGCTGCGGTTGTATCGATTGTCGTTGGTATCGTCGCCGGTCTCATTCCTTCGATGCGTGCAGCAAGGATGAATCCTGTCGATGCGCTTCGGTATGAATGATATCACATTGAAATTTGTCAACTATTGTCCTAAACTATCATGAATATTGCCGAAAGTATTACTATTGCCTTAGATGCTGTCCGCGCTCATAAGTTGCGGTCGATTCTCACGTTACTCTCTATTGCAATTGGAATTTTTGCTATTATTGGTTCGGGTACTGCCGTTGGCTCGCTCAATAATACCATGAGCGGACAGCTCGCAGCATTAGGCGAAAATAATTTTTATATCACTCGCACTCCCATGATTCAGACTCATGATTCATGGCGTAAGTATCGAAAACGTAAGCCAATAACGTATTATCAAGCCAAAGAACTCCAAAAACAACTCACCATCACGGAGATAATCAGTATCTTCAACGACACCGGCGGTATGACGATGAAGGCAGGAACGCTGTCCACAGACCCGGATGTGAATCTCATTGGCTGTAATGAACACTACATGATTACCTCCAATCTTAATATTGAAGAGGGACGCCCATTCAGCATGGAAGATATTTCAATGAGCCGATTTGAGGCGATTATTGGCAATGATGTAGCCGTGAAATTATTCCCTTCCACTAATCCAATCGGACAGACTATTCGTGTTAAAAATCAACAATATACGATCATCGGCACAGTCGTTCCACGCGGCTCGATGATGGGGCAAAGTCAAGATAATTTCGTACTGCTCCCGCTTGGAAATTTCATGCGCTACTATGCAGATGAATGGGAACAATCGGTAAATATAATTATCCGTCCGCCGGGAAAAGATGCTCTTAATGCGTCGATTGATGAGGCAATTGGCATTCTGCGCAGCGTGAGAAATTGTAAGCCATGGGAGGAGAACAGCTTCGAAATTCAAACCAATGAATCGCTGACGCAGCAATTTTCTAGCTTTACAGAGTCGCTTAATATCTTCGGTCTCGGCTCAGGACTCATTGCCTTACTCGCTGCGGGGGTTGGAATTATGAATATAATGCTCGTCTCGGTCAAGGAGCGCACTCGTGAGATTGGGATACGCAAAGCGGTCGGTGCGAAGAAAAGCTGGATTTTACTACAGTTCGTGGTCGAAGCCGTCACTCTCTGCCAACTTGGCGGCTTGATTGGTATTTTTCTCGGCTTCGTTGGAGGATGGGCTCTCAGCAGTTCGATAGGAATTACCGCCGCCGTACCGCTTGATTGGATGTTCTTCAGCGTAGGTGTTTGCACACTCCTCGGCGTCTTCTTCGGCGGCTATCCCGCCTGGAAAGCTGCGAATCTTGATCCGATTGAGGCGCTGCGGTATGAGTGATGTATGTATGGAAAGGAGCAGGTTATTTTTTAATGCAAAGGCGCAACGGTCGTAGAGAAATCTTTGCGTTCTTTGCGTCTCTCCATTGAAAATCAGATTTAACACTAAGGCACAAAGTTAATCCACAAAGTACACTATAGATACCTGAATTTGGTGTGGATTAGCAGCTTTGGGATTACTATTGTATATTCCTCTTAAAGACGAGAAATCTATGCGTTCTTTGCGTCTTTGCCTTAAAAAAAAGACCACCATTTACCCACCTTCACCGCCGAATAACTGTCTTTGCACAATACACCTTAGAACCTCGTAGCTGCACCGAATAAACGCCGGCAGGAATATCTGCTACATCGAATTTCATCATCAGATGACTGCCGGATGCCGGAATACTCCACTCACGCAACATCTTACCTTGTAAGGAATATAGTACGACTGAAAGTGGTTCCCTTGCATGAGGCGTGCCCTCAAGGGTGAGTTCTCCCTCGGTAATCGTCGGATGAAATTTCCAGTTTGACGCACCGATTTCTTCGGTGACATCGGTGAGATTATGCGCTGTAAAGGGAACAATGCTCGTGTCGGCGACGGATTGGTCGGTAGCATCGAACACTCGAACGAGCATAGACTTGGTATTCACCACCGGTAAATACCATTTATACGATACAGTTGCAGCATCTATTTCTGATACAATATTTGTCCATGAAATTCCTGAATTATCTGAATATTCGATTGAGATAAACTGTACTTTCGAGGATTTCCATTTAATTACATAAGAACCTGAGTCGATTGCCTTCGCACCTCGCGGCGAGGTGAGAATCAGGGTTGGTTTTTTCGGTTCGGTGATACAGGACGTGCCCTCAATCTGCGCGCGCATATACGCCGCAATTTGCGGAAGGAAGGTCATATTCACCCGGTAATAATTAAAGTCCTGATTGTGCGCCGCAAGATTCACACTTGGACAATAGCTCATGATGGAGCCGGGATTGGGGCGCGTCGTCAGGCTGGCGGGAAAGCATTTTCCGTCGATTGCTTCTTGCACGACACACGTGTCAAGTGGTGGATTCCAAAAGCAGTTATGCGAATGCTGTGCGCCGAAGGTATGACCGAGTTCATGAGATACTATATATACTCCATACGTAAAGTCAAGGGTCGGATAGGTATGAAATGTAAACGGACCCGACGATGAAAATCCATCATCTTTGCTACAGACTGTCGTACCTCCGCCGCCATTTCCGAGAGGATAGAGGAGACCGAGACCTCCTCCACCGCCTGCTGTGAGTACATGAACCATATCTCGATCTACTCCGGCATTATTTGCTTTCCAATAAGTCTGAGCTTTCCAAGCGAGTGCATAAGCATCACCATTCACATTATATGGGTCCGACGGCGCATCTGTCCAGATTTTCAACCATGGTACACTGAGCGTAACATTGAGGTCATCTTCGAAAGCGATACTTGCCATGGAGATGAGAGCGAGCGCGTATCCTGCTGATTTGACAGTATCTTTGCCCAATTCTGTAAAAAATTTCGTGTCGCATTCGACGGCAACGCGTACTTCGAGAAGCTTGGTGCTTAATGGACGTTCTGATTTAGAAGATGCATTCATCCCTGCGGGAGCTTGAAGCTTATTTTTCATCATCCGCTGACCTTCTTCACTCATACATTGGAGGAGTTCATTCTGCTGATGCATCGTCTTATCGGGAACGATGCAGTGAAGCGCGCCGCCTGTCGTATTATCCGGTGCAATCGAGTAGGACGAGCCGTCAGCACGGCGTAAGGAACCGATGAGTTCGTTGTTCACAGCACAAAGAGTGACAGTGGAGTTGGGTTCACCTTCGATAGTTCCTTTAAATACAACCACTTCCGGCAGACGGATTGTTTTCTCACCCTGTGCTGTACCGATGAGGAGGATAGTATTTGCATCAGCGGCTGAACGCTTGCGGGTGACCTGAAGTGTACCTGTCTCAGTGGTGGAGATGGGGAAATTGTCAATCGTGAGCAATTTCGCAGACCGTGCAACATGTAAATATTCATTCGACGAATAGGTAAACTGTTGATAATTCTTCAATTGGGTTGATTGAATGCGTAGGAATGCAGATGTCGAAATTTGAGAAGGAATTGTGTTGTGTTGAGTCGTCTGAGCTGAAGTAGGATTGATAAGAAATGTAGAGAGTAAAACAAGAAGAGCGGGTAAACAATGTTTCATACAGAACCTTTTGAAATAATAGAAGTTGATGGATGGAATTCATTGGTTGTAAAATTACATAAAAAATGTAATTTTTCATATTCTCATGCAATTTTACTCCCTCACAGTCACTATGAATGCGCTCTCACATTCCATCAAAAGTATTAAATTAGCACAAAAGAGCTTTTTTGCTTAATTTTACTCACTTTATTTCAATTTTATTAAGGTATTACTATGAAAATTAATGTAATTATAACGATTGCTCTTGCAGTAGTTCTTTCGGTCACTCCTACATTTTCGGCAGGTAATTTGACGATTACTCCCACGAAGCCGACTATCAACTCAAAAATCACCATTTCTTATACACCCGATAAAAAATTTGCAGGTAGCTCTAAGCTCACTGCGGCATTGTATGTTTTCAACGAAACCGAAGCTCAGCCAACGGCTTATGAAGTAGCATTAGAACCTGACAAATCGAAGAAACTGTTCGCCGGTTCAATCCAAATGCCGAAGAATGCAGTTTTTGCATTATTAAAAGTCGGAGATGGTAAACAGTATGATAATAATGATGAGAACTATTGGGAGCAATTAGTATTTATCGCTGCAGGATTCCCGGTACGTGGTGCAAATGTACGCGCCGCAGTCTCACTATTCGGCAGCTTACCCGAACCCTGCCGCCGTCGAGCGGATATAACACGCGCAAGAGAATTCCTAAAAGAAGAAGTGTTATATTTTAAAGATAATATTCAAGCGCAAATTGGACTTTTATCATTAAAATTTGAAGCAAAAGAAGTAACGAAAGATGAATATGATGCTGCTCTTCAAAAAATAGTCGATGGATATTTTGATAGAACAAAAGAAAGCGAAGTACGCTCGATCACTCGGGCATTGCGCGTCCTCAATAAACTTGACAAATCAGCGGACTTAGAGCGTCAATTTATCGAAACCAACCCTCGCAGCGAGTTCGCCGAAGAAGTAACTATCGGACGTCTCTCAAGTGCAAAAGATGAAGAATCCTTCATTGCCGCATCGATCGATTTTCTTAAAAATTTCCCAACTTCCTCCTACTATGACCGTGTAGCTACCTCCGTCATCAATAGTGCCATCAAGAAAGGTAACTATCAACAATTAAAAGAGTATTTCGGTGAAAATTCTAAAGCTTCGACAGCAGCATTAACGCATATTGCCGGCGCTCTCGGTGAGATAGACTCAATGCTTCCGGCAGCTCAAAGCTGGAGCGCACGATCACTTGATGCAGCCGAAAAAACTGGCGACAATGCGAAGCCGAAATTCATCACATCGACAGAATGGAAACAAACACTGAAGATCACCCAAGGTGATGCGTATGCGACTAACGGTTTTATTCTTAAAAGGTTAAATAAACTTCCCGAATCACTTTCCTCATTTGAAAAGGCAAGAAAATTACTCGCCGATGAAACCCCTGCCGATGTTTATGAAAACATGCTCGAAGTCTTGGACGCGTCCGGGAAGCAAACCGAAGCCCTTGCACTCGCCGATGATGCTATTCGCATGTCGAAGGCATCAGAGAATCTGCTCGAACAGCACAAAAAACTCTTCGAATTCGTATGGCATGGCAGCAAAAGCTACGATTCCTTATTTAAAATTCTTAATTCAAAAGTACAAACAGGACGTAAAACAAAGCTTTTAGCCGAGAAAACTAATCTGCTTGCAATAGGCGGTAAATTCACATCGCTCGATGGAAAAACCCTCGATCTCACTGCCCAAAAAGGGAAAGTAATCGTGCTCGATTATTGGGCGACTTGGTGCGGTCCGTGCCGAGCTTCTTTTCCGGCACTCCAGAAACTCTATGATAAATATAAAGATAACCCGAATGTAGTCTTCGCCGTCGTCGATGTCTGGGAACGCGTTCCCGATCGCAAAAAAGCCGTCGAAGAATATTTATCCAAGAATCCAAGCTATAAATTTCCGGTCTATTTAGATGAGACAGATGCTGTCGTTAAAAAATTCGGTGTGACAGGTATTCCTACCAAATTCTACATCGGCAAGAATGGCGCCGTTCAATTCAAAGAAGTCGGCTTCGCCGGCGAAGAACGTTTTCTTGAGGAAGCACAGGACAAGATTTCGCTGCTGCTCGAGGAGTGATAAACGTCACGGAATTATACATGTACAGGAAAATTCTACTCATTGTCATCCTGAACTTGTTTCAGGATCCCCGTGGCTGTACGGTCGTGCTCGTGCCAAATGCTCACGGAGATACTGAAATACATTCAGCTTGGGCAGCGACCACATCGATATTACCCTATTTCAATTTTCCACAATAATTGACAGGGAATCAAATGAATTATTCAATCGAATTAAACACAACCCATATACAACCGGGGCAACCGTAAAGGATTGCCCCTACGGTTAATTATCCAATAAAATTACCCATGAAAAACTTCAAAGGCACAGCCACTGCAATCGTAACTCCTTTCCTATCCGATGAATCCATCGACTTTCCTGCTCTTGCCCGCTTAATTGAATTTCAAATCGACAATGGCGTCGAGGCGATCGTCGCATGCGGTTCGACCGGAGAAGCAGCCACCCTCTCCCGCGAGGAGAAAGTCTCCGTTATACGCTTTGCTATCGAGCAGGCGGCGGGCCGTATCAAGGTCATCGCCGGCACCGGGTCGAATGATACCCGCGCGAGTATTTCGCTCACCCGCACGGCAAAGGACTTGGGCGCTGACGGAGTGTTGCTGGTGACGCCGTATTACAACAAGCCGACGCAAAATGGTCTGTTCGAACACTTTAGAGCAATCGCCGAACAAGTCGATATCCCGCAAATCATTTACAATGTACCTGGACGCACTGCCACCAATATCCTCGCCGAAACGCAAATCCGCATCGCCGAATGCAGTACTAATGTTGTAGCGACTAAAGAGGCATCGGCAAATTTAGAACAGATGTCAGAAATAATTCGGAATGCTCCGGCGCATTTTTCGCTTTTCGCGGGTGATGATTCGCTTGCGTTGCCGATTATCGCGTGTGGCGGTACGGGCGCAATTGCGGTGATTTCGAACTACGCGCCGAAGCTTTTCGGCGACCTTGTGCGCTCGGCGCTCAGTGGTGACTTCGCGCATTCCCGCGAACTCCTCTTCCGCCTGCTCCCGATGATGCAGGTCAATTTTGTGGAGTCGAATCCTATCCCCGTCAAGTATATTCTCGCTGAAATGGGCATGATGCAAGCGCAGTACCGCCTGCCACTTACAGCACCAACCGAACAAAGCAAAGCCAAGATACGACTGGTGATGAGTGAGTGTGGGATTGGGTGATGGGGGGGGACGGAATATTCCTCGTGGACGGCTAACATTAATCAATTCTCAGCATAAATGAACCTAAATTTCAATACAAAACTAGCGGAGGGATATTCTAGTAATTCACAGATTGCTAGAGTATTAACAGAGAATTGGGTTAAAGAAAATTCTTACTGCCCTTGTTGTGGTGAAATTCCATTAAATGAATTTGAAAATAATAGACCAGTAGCAGATTTCTATTGCAAAAAATGCAATGAAGAATTTGAATTAAAAAGTAAGAATGGAAAGTTTTCGAACACAATAAATGACGGAGCTTATTCTAAAATGATTGAAAGAATAAACTCAAATCAAAATCCTAATTTTTTCTTTTTAACCTATTCAAATAATTGGTCAGTTGAGAATTTCCTCATTATTCCAAAACAATTTTTTACTTCAGAAATTATAATAAAAAGGAAACAACTTTCAGATACTGCAAGACGTGCGGGCTGGATTGGTTGTAATATTGATATTTCAAATATAGCAGAAGCTGGAAAAGTATTTTTGGTAAAAGACTCTAAATTAATTGACCGAAAAATTGTAGAAATCGCTTTTAATAAAACATTGTTTTTAAGAGAAAAATCAACCAATTCTAAAGGTTGGATTTTAGATATAATGACCTGTGTTGATTTGATTAAAACAGAAACATTTACGTTGGACGATGTCTATAAATTTGAAAATAAACTCAAATTAAAATACCCTAGCAATAATTTTATCAAAGACAAAATAAGACAACAACTTCAAGTATTACGAGATAAAGGAATAATTGAATTTGTAGGTCGAGGTAACTATAAAAAAATTAAATATGAAACCATTTAAAATTGAAGTAATAGAAACACTTTCAAGGACTATTGAAATAGAAGCTAATTCGATGGATGAGGCATACTCTAAAGTTCGAGAAATGTATAGAGATGAAGAAATTGTACTTGATTCAGATGATTATATTGATACTGAATTTATTGAAATAGAGGAATAGTTATGCAAGAAATGCAATCTAATAACTCAGACTTTATACTCTACACTTCTCAAGATGGCGAAGTCAGAGTAGATGAATTCGTAAATGACGACACAGTGTGGCTTACACAAAAGGCAATGCAAGAATTGTTTGATAGGTCAAAATCTACTGTAAGTGAGTACATTAGTACTGTTTTGAAAGATGGAGAATTAGATAAAATCAAGTTGTTCGGAAATTCCGAACAACTGCCGATGATGGGAAGGACTATGAAGTTTCCTTTTATAATCTTGATGTAAATATACCCGTTGGCTATAGAATCAAATCCCAAAGAGGCACACAATTTTGTATTTGGGCTTCCAAAACGTGTTTCTCTCAGGACTCACCAGACTCAGAGCGGCTGAATCTGCACTTTTTGGGAAGGTGTGATAGAGGGTGAGGAAATGTAGCAACTCATCAAAGCGAACAACTATAATACTAAGCTCCAAAGGAGTGTTTTGTTGGTTGGAAAGCATCCGTGCTATTCCTACACAAGCAGACAATCCTTTGGAGCTTTTTGTTTGTAAAGATCTATCAATAAAGATCTTCCGATCTTTGGATCAATCGGAAATTCTGTGTAGTTTCGTAGTGAGAATTGAAAAATTCCACCAAAACTGTTTTTTCTCAACATTCAACTACAACATTTGCCATAGACTACTTTTTATACATTCATGAATTTACACTTCGACACTTCACACGCCGAGGGATATAGCAGCAATTCACAAAAAGCCCGCGTTCTCACGGAATTTTGGGTAAAAGACAATGCGTATTGTCCCGGCTGCGGTACCATTCCCTTATATCAATTTGAAAACAACCGTCCCGTTGCTGATTTCTATTGCAGGCAATGCAACGAGGAATTTGAACTGAAGAGTAAGAAAGGTAATTTTACCAATACGGTAATGGATGGAGCGTTCGAAACAATGATCCAACGATTGGAATCGAATATCGTTCCGAATTTTTTCTTGCTCACCTATTCCGCACATTGGACAGTGAACAACTTCATCATCATCCCAAAGCAGTTCTTTACCTTTTCGATAATTATCCGAAGAAATCCTTTGCCTCCTCATGCACGCAGGGCAGGATGGACAGGATGTAATATTGATATTTCGGGAGTGCCGGATGCAGGTCGAGTGCATTTAGTGAAGAATGGAACGGAAGTAAATAGAACGACAGTGAAAGAAGCTTTCAACCGAACGAGTTTTATGCGCAAGCAGAAATCCGATGCCAAAGGATGGATCATCGACACGATGAATTGTATTGATGCAATTGAAAAAACCACCTTCAAACTCAGCGACATGTATGCATTCGAAGAAGCACTACGAAGGAAATATCCTAATAACAATTTTATTAAAGATAAACTCCGGCAACAGCTCCAAAACCTTCGTGACAAAGGGATTATCGAGTTCATCAGCCCGGGGGTATATAGGAAGGTACAACTATGAAAACTTTTTTGGTTGAAATTAAGGAAACTGTAACGCGAATAATTGAAGTCAAATCAGATTCCAGCGATAAAGCAGTTAACTTGGTGCGTGATTTATATATGTGTCAAGATTTAATGCTTAGTAGAGAAGACATCTCGGACGTAGAGTTTAAAGAATACATCAAAGGGCCTATAGATGAAAAAAGCAAACAAATACTTAAAATAATTGAGTACATGTACGAAGATGAACAACGTCATTATGAAGAAAATGATATTCCACCAAACGGTCATATTTACTTGTCTATCAAGCGTCTTAAAGAATTAATATGACAGCAATAAAACTCCCAATTAAAAAAGGTTAGTATGTCCGTTTCGATAAATATCCCGAGAATACTAGTAAAACCGTTGCTGTATATTTCAAAATTCTTACCCGAAAACAAATTCTTGGTTGTCTGCAAAGGATATGGTGAAGACTATGATTTATACACAGGACTATGCTGGTGTGAAGACCATCATTTAGACTTTGTCAGTGATACGCAGTATGAAGATTTTCAGGTGTGGATGTTTTGAGTAAAATGCGTGAATGTAAGTTATTGATACGAAGACATGTATAACATATTTTCTATAAAAAAGCTGCTTTTTAATTGTATGTAAAGTGAAGGACTAGTAAATGGATCCAAGAGAAATTTTGATGAATAAACTCAAAGATATCGGAATTGAGGAATCTACCGCCCGTATTATAGCAGTTGAAGCAGGAGGTTCGCAGGATTTCGTTGATTTAGACTATTTGATGAATTGTAATGTTGAGACAAACTTAATCGATTCAGCAATGAAATTGGTAGCCGATTTTTACTTTGTTGCTTCATACTATCGATATTAAGTAGTTGATGGAATGGATACTATTATCTAGCAATCTAACAAATAATTGCCACTATCTAGATAAGCGGAACAATGCACAACATCTTTTCAGTTGGGCAAATTCTCACCGAGTTGGGGTTTAAGATTCTGAATGTCATTACATGGGAAAAGACAAATCCTCCTCCGAATTTTTCTTGTCGATTTTTTACGTATTCAACCGAACAAATCATTTGGGCCAGAAAAAATGAAAAGGTTCCTCATTATTACAACTACGAATTAATGAAGAAGTTGAATGATGATAAGCAAATGAAAGATGTTTGGAAACTTCCTGCTATTGCGCCATGGGAAAAAGCTTGTGGTAAACACCCGACACAAAAACCTCTTTCCGTTTTAACGCGTTTGATTTTAGCATCGACAAAACCCAATGCCTGGATACTCGATCCTTTTACCGGCGGAAGTACGACCGGTATTGCAGCCAATTTAGCCAACCGACGATTTTTAGGAATAGACCAAGAAGAAGATTTTTTGAACATTAGTATAAAACGAAAACTAGAAATTGAAAATCCGGTAACAGCAGATTTGTTTCGAAAGAGAATTGCCGGCTTCATCGACAAAAAACAATTTTCATCTATTATTGAACACGAAGCACCAACAACAGACATTAAAGTAGCGCTTGGCTTTTGTCGTGCTAACGAACTCAAATCATTAACAACAAGCAAGACTTTTTACTTCCACGCTATCGAAAGCAACAACGCCGTTCAAGACTTTCCTTCTGGTATTCTCGATGCAGCAAGACTCTTAATTTACTCAGGTGGTAGAAGCAAACCCATTAATTTGACAGGACATTACGCTGAAATACAATCCATTAAATTAAAGCACAAATCTACAATTAAAGGCAAAGAAAATTCTGAGACTGAATTTTATTATGAAGTTACGTTAGAAGACTGTTTCAAAGAGTCAGACGACTTGAAATTTGCTATAAACACCAAAAAACTATTTGACAATCCGGATGACAAAAACAGTATCTTATTACAACAATTTTTACCTGCTTTAACGACGTGGGAAAGAGTACTTAAATCGATAGACGAGACCAATGCAAACGCTTAGCGGTCATATTACAGTTCGTCTTCCACTCACCCATCGCCGTCCACCCCACATTCCTCCCCCACCATTGCCCACGGTTTTAACCGTGGGCAATGAATCTCCCCCGTATTTCAAACTATTTCAATGGGTTAATTGACGACAATAATTCAATAAAAACTACACTTGAGGCGAACACGCTATTCGCCCATAGTTGAAACTATGGGCTATGGTTTCTTGATGCATGTTCCCGCATCGACGGTTATTTCCCCTTCATCTTTGCTATGTGCGGTTCGTGGCGTAATTTTGAAAAAACGAATGTCAACCTCTCACGGAACGCCTCCGATGTCCGACTACCTCTCCTACACATTCAGCGACAGCGCTGACCTCGTAAGTACCTTTGATGAAATGCCTTGTGGAGTGCGCCTTTTGGCATGTTCTTGCTCCGAAATTTGGAACTCCGTCGCGATATGACGGTCATCGACCTCGGCTGTGGCACGGGCTTCCCACTCTTTGAACTCGCCGAACGCCTCGGGAAATCCGCCACACTCTACGGCATCGACCCGTGGGCAAATGCAATGGAGCGCGCGCGGCAAAAGATGAAGAACTACGGCATTACG
This sequence comes from Ignavibacteria bacterium, assembly GCA_016720145.1. Taxonomy (GTDB): domain Bacteria; phylum Bacteroidota; class Ignavibacteria; order Kapaibacteriales; family UBA961; genus JADJXV01. The sequence goes on from JADJXV010000002.1 coordinate 48,972, forward strand.
AATGTTACCCTGCTGGAAACTTCTGCCGAACATATCCCGCTCGCGGGTAGTTCGGTCGATCTCGTAATTTCTAATTTGGGAATTAATAATTTTGAGAATTCGCGTGCGGTGTTTGGTGAATGCTACCGCGTGCTCAAGTCATTAGGGAAATTAACTCTTACGACGAATACCACCGGACATTGGAGAGAATTCTACCACGTATTTTACGCGACACTCACCGAACTCGGCTTGGAGGAATATATTCCTGCTCTCCGGCACGAAGAACACCACCGCGGCACCATCGACTCGCTTTCCGCACAGCTTGTATCGGCAGGTTTTCGGGTGAATCGTATCATCGAGGAGAGTTTTGAAATGAAATTTCTCGACGGCAGCGCTTTTCTCAATCATCATTTTGTGAAATTGGGTTGGCTTGCGTCGTGGACAGCGCTCTTCCCATCCGAACAATTACCCCACATTTTTGCGGCTCTTGAAAAGAATTTGAATGCGTATGCTGATGTTCATCATGGACTTACGCTGACGGTACCGATGGCGTTTGTAGAAGGAGTGAAAGACTAACATGCCTACTCCACCAAACTATTTTGCGTATCAGGAAGCTGCCGAACGCTACGCAAAAGGACGTCCTGATTTTCATACACAGGTGATGCACCGCATTCGGGAGTTTTTGGGTATTGAGCACAAGCTGGAAACGGCGCTTGATATCGCCTGTGGCACCGGACTCTCGACCAAGGCACTTCTCGAAATCGCCGAGAACGTGTATGGTACGGATATGTCGCCGTCGATGCTGGAACATGCCACCCAAAACGAGCATATTTCGTATCATACAGCGCCGGCCGAGAATCAACCATTCAGCAACCAAAGCATTGATATTATTACGGTTTGTTCGGGTGTGCACTGGTTCGATATAGATGCTTTTTTGAATGAATCTCATCGCCTCTTGCGCAGTCGTCGTTGGCTTGTGCTCTATGATAATTTCTTCAATTCTTCTCAAGCCGGACTCCCCGATTTTAGCTCCTGGTATCAGCAGCGGTATCTCGGCACCTTCCTCGCACCACCGCGAAATGACTCGTATTCTTGGACAAAAGAACATCTCGCGACGAGGAATTTCGACCTGCTTGGCGATGGTACCTTCACGAATGAAGTGGCATTTACGCAGCAGGAACTCATCCTCTATTTTACGACGCAAAGCAATATTATTTCAGCAGTTACGGAGCACGGACATTCGTATGATGAGATTGAGCGTTGGTTGTTGAGCGAACTTTCTCCTTTCTTTCGAGACGCCCATGCGCGGCAGACCGTGTCTTTTGGGAATCGAATTACTTATCTACAAAAATTAATATGACCTTACCAATTGAAACCAAGCGCCTGATACTACGCGAACTCCTGCCAACGGATGACGAGGGAATGTTTGCTCTCGACTCCAATCCCGAAGTGCATCGGTATCTCGGCAATAAACCCGTCAAAACGATTGACGACAGCAGGGCTGTCATTGAAATGATACGCGGTCAATACCGTGACTTTGGAATAGGACGTTGGGCGGTAATTGAAAAATCGAGCGGTGATTTCATCGGGTGGACGGGATTGAAATTTATGAATACCGAACGCAACGGGCATGTGAATTATCTTGATGTCGGCTATCGTTTCATACCCAAATACTGGGGAAAGGGTTATGCCACGGAAACAGCGCAAGCATCTCTTGAATATGCGTTTACGACTATGCAGCAGGACGCCGTCTATGCCATGACCACACTCGACAATCACGCCTCTCGCAATGTGCTCGAGAAATGTGGACTCCGCGTCGTCGAGACATTTGACTACGACGGTGAGACCTTGTACTGGCTCAGTATTACGAAGGATGAATGGTTGAAACAGCGGATTGGATTGCCGGATTTTGCCATTACTTCACAAGAAAGCATCTCGCAGGCATTCCTTGCTCAGAAAATTTTCACGTTTCATCAGGCGATTGATATTGTGCGGAATCTGCCCTACGGCCGCAATTCCAACAAAGCAGATCTGACTTCACTTTTTCGTGATCAACGCGGGACATGCAGCACGAAACATGCGATTCTCAAGAAACTTGCCGATGAACATCATGTTCATAACCTCAAGCTTATCATGGGGATGTTCCGCATGAATGCGCGAAATGCACCGGAAGTTGCCGGTACTTTGCAGGCGAGTCACTTGGAGTATATACCCGAAGCGCATTGCTATCTGCGCTATCAGGATAGTCGATATGATTATACAAAGAAATCGTCCACTCCCGCGGATTTTGAAGGTGATTTGAAGGAGGAAATCGAAATTCAACCGGAACAAATCACCGACTTCAAGGTCGAATATCATAAGAAGGTTATCGCAGATTGGCTTGCCGCACATCCTGCAATCAAATATTCTCCTGAAGAGTTGTGGGCGATTCGTGAGAAGTGTATCGGTGACCTTGCGGCGCAATTGTAATTATTCTATTCTATCATAGACTCACGTAACTTCATTATGAAAATACTATCTACAATCCTGATTCTCGTTCTCTTGTTTCCCGCTCTCCTCTCTGCAAAGCCTTCCTCCCTCGCTTCCAAAATCGACGCACTGCTTTCGAACAAGACCCATAAGTCATTTAATGGAGTCGTGCTTGTATCCGAAGGCGGGCGAACGCTGTATTCACAGGTAAAGGGCATCTCTAACTTCAGTACAAAGAAGAAATTACAACCGAACAGCCAATTTATCATCGGTTCGATTAGCAAGCAAATAACGGCGGTGCTTGTTCTGCATGAATTGGATAAGCAGCATCTGAAATTGGACGTTCCAATTCGCGCATATTTGCCGGAATTGCCGGACACGTGGGCAGATACGGTTACGATTGATCATTTACTCAAGCACATGCATGGTATTAAGCGGCTTGGCTCGCCGACGGCATTTACTCCGGGAACGCAATTCGACTACGGTTTGGCGGATATAGGGTATCGCTTGCTGTCGCAGATTGTCGAGCGCACGTCGGGGAAATCTTTTGAAATGGTCTCGGCAGAAGCCTTCGAGATATGCGGTATGACGCATACGTTCCATCCGGATGTAAAGCAATACAAATCATTGGTTAATGGCTACACCGAATCCGAAGATGGGCGCCTCGAATTTGACTCCTTAAGCTTTATCAACAGTCCGGCGGCGGGTGGATTTATTTCGACGGCCGAGGATGTAGTGCGGTGGAATACTGCCCTGCATTCGGGCGAACTCCTACGTCCGAAGTCGTACAACCTGATGATTACTCCTAAAAAGGTGCCATTCGGCAGCATCCTCTTTCCGGTCCTACCGATTACGGCTATGGTATTACGGTTGATACGAAGGATGAAATTTTGCAGCTTGGTCAGACGGGTTTCGCGCCGGGTTTTGCGTCGATGAATTTTTACTTCCCCGCCACCAAAACCAGTGTGATTATTCTCTCGAATGTGGTGCGTAATGGCGACTTACCCGAGAAGTTTTATTATCATACTGAGATTTTGAAATTGGTGCGGGAGGAGCTGAAAAAGGGCGGAGTGAAGGCGAAGAAGTGAGGGTGATTTTTGGGGGGAAATGCGAGATCGGTGTGTTCGAATGAATTCCTCAATCCCAGCGGGATTCGATGTTTGTAGCACGATGCGCCCACCACGAAAAGTACGACCCCAAGAGGGGTCGAAGAAGCGTCAAGCGGGGGAATTATCTTCTATATACATACAATCACTCTGTGATTGAAGAGAGTAAAACCAAACAAATTCTACTCTTCAATCCCTGCGGGATTCAATGTTTGTAGCGCGATGTTCCTAAACAAGTTACACGACCCCATAGGGGGCGAACCAACGACTCGCAGGGGATGCACTTTCTACAAACATGCAATCACGCTGTGATTGAAGATAGTATGTTTCACGACCATATTGCAGTTATATAGCTACAAATTAAAAGAACTTGAAATTCTCAGCACTTCAATTTATACTATTTCTAAACCAACATCAAAGGCACTGTATGTCGACAAAAATACTCTTCCTTCTTGCTGCATGGATACTCTGCACCTCTTCTGCATGGTCACAAGAGAGTATCGCGGCGCCATTTCTCTATTTCCAGCCCTCTGCCCGGGCAAGCGCTATGGGTGGCGCTGCTGTGGCGATGGAACGTTCTTCGTTCGAAGCATTTACGAATTCTGCGGCTCTTGTGAGAGCGCCGAAGTTCGTGGTATCGGGTTCGTGGCAGAATCCACTCCCTATTTTTGACCGCGCTCATGCCTACGGAAGTATAAGCTATGCGTTTGATTCTCTGCAGGCAGTAAGCTTGAGCGGGAATTATTATTCGGATGGCGGGCATATCCGCACTTTTGATAATGGCTCTCCGGGCGGTTCGTTCCGCGCGAACTCCATGCTCCTTACCGGCACCTATTCACGGGCACTCAATAATGATATATCGATTGGCGCCGGCGTGAGCTTGCTTCAGGTGAATCTTGCTCCCATAAATGTTAATACCAGTACCGGTTCGGCAACTTCACTCCTTTTCAATGTGGGAGCACTCTACCGGAATCTTGCTCCCGAGGCGACGTATTCAGGCGGGGATGTGGAGACAGCCAAGGAATTCGCTCATAAAGGAGTAAGTGTCGGTATTGCAATAGCTACTATTGGTCCTGCTGTCAAATTTTCGAGTTCTTCCGCCGGAGACGCCACGCCTTCTACCCTAACCGTCGGCGCGGCATATTCGCCACTTCGAACCTCTTCGGAGGGTGTGCAGGTTGGCTTTGACCTTGAAAAGCGGCTGCAGGAGAGTGGAATCGTCAATAGAATACACGCCGGATGCGAGGTGAATTTCCTGCGATACTTCTGTCTGCGGGCGGGGTATAATGCCGGTACTGCGAGCGCGGATCCATCGTTTTTGACGCTCGGCGCCGGTCTGCGATTTACATTTTACAGGTGAATGTAGCACGCTATACGCGGGCACTTTTACCGACCTGGCAATTTGGTGCATCTTTTATTTTGGAGTAATTATGAGAACATTATTTAAACTATCGATACTTGTGGTATGTGTTGTATTCATTGGCAGTTGCAGCGCGAAGAACGATACACTTGTCGCTGTGCGTGATGGCGCAGTACTTACTGAGGGTACCCCTGTACGCTTCCAGTTAAAATCAATATTTCCATCTCCATTTTTGAAGTACAACCGTGGATTTTGTGGAATTCAGCTAGTCTTTCCTCCGCTTGGACGGCCATGGGTGTCCGCAGGCGCAATGCTGTCAACTTAAGAATTTGGCATTTGCTTGATGCGTATAGGCAAGCTCAGTATGACGAACACGTTACCGTCACACTGAGCCTGTCGAAGCGTTCAATTACTTACCTATTTCTTCTTAAGTTGACAGCATTGTCCGCAGGCGATGGGTTGGAGTATCAGCAACCGAACCCACCATCCCTGCTTATCACTTTACTTCACAAGTTTGCTCGTATAGCTTGCTTGGCGTAATTTTGTGGAAATAATAGAGTTGGCTTCAGTGTATTGTTTTTAAAATATCGTGGGTATTCCCCTTACAACTATGTCATTTACCAAGAAAAATCTCGTGCCGGCGACGGATAAAAGTCAGGCATTTTTTACGTCGTATGAGAAAGACGGCAAGTTTATTACCTTCTACGGCGACAATCATCCCTATTATGCAGGCAGCGTGGTGAAAGCCATGGCGAGCGCGAAGCATGGGCATCGGAAGGTCGCGGAATTATTTCAGGACGACATTGCAGCCGCCGAACGTGAAGCAATTGAGGGCACGGTGTCCGAGGAAAAACAAGCGAAATTGCAGTCGTTTTTTGCGATGCTGGAGGATAATTTCCGTGCGGAAGTCGTGAGCGTGCAACCTCTTACCGAAACGATTGTTGAGATTATCGTGCGCGCGCCGTATGCTGCCCGCAAATTCCAACCCGGTGAATTCTATAGACTCCAAAATTATGAAACAGACGCGGTGATAGTCAATGGCATGAAACTCTCGATGGAGGGGCTCGCCATGACCGGCGCATGGACCGATCCCGAACGTGGACTGCTGTCGATGATCGTGCTCGAAGTGGGCGCATCGTCACGATTAATTCGCTATTTACAGCCCGGTCAACGGGTTGTGGTGATGGGACCGACCGGCGCGCCGACTGAAATCCCCTACAACGAAGACGTTCTCCTCGCCGGCGGCGGCCTTGGAAATGCGGTATTATTTTCAATTTCGAAAGCACTCAAAGCCAATGGTTGCCGGGTGATTTATTTCGCCGGATACAAAAAAGGCGAGGATTTATACAAGCGGGAAGAGATTGAAAATGCGACCGATAAGGTGATTTGGAGTACGGATAGCGGCGTTGAAATCGAACCGCACAGGCCGCAGGATGTGCATTTTCGGGGGAATATTATCGAGGCGATTCTTCATTATCAGAATGGCGGCGCGGGCGAGAAAATCATTCCCCTTGAAGGAGTTAAACGTATTATCGCTATCGGCAGTGACGGTATGATGCGGGCCGTGAAGGACGCGCGGCATGGGATTCTCAAGCCGCACCTTCGCGAACATATCGCGATTGGTTCGATTAATTCACCGATGCAATGCATGATGAAAGAAATCTGCGCGCAATGTCTGCAAAAGCATGTCGATCCACTTACCGGCGCAGAATCGACGCCGGTGTTTAGTTGTTTTAATCAAGACCAAGAACTCGACAGAGTTGATTTTACGAATCTCCGTTCGCGTCTGAGAGTCAATTCCGTGCTGGAAAAATTGGGTAATTCCTGGCTCACGTATCTTATCGGGTATGAAGGTAAAACGCAAACAGAATAAAAAGCATGTCATTCTGAAGGAGTCTTCGACTGAAGAATCGAAACTTGATGATGACGTAACAGCTTGACCGTGCAGCAAGTTTCGATTCTTCACCCTAGGAAGGGTTCAGAATGACAGCGATTGTGATACTATGATAATTCTACATTCAAATCAATAAAAAAGTGAGTAATAAACCAACCGTCTGGATCACTGGCGCAAGCAAAGGCATAGGAGCAGCAATCGCAGAACTTCTTGCAGAAAATGGATTTGCAGTAGCAGCAAGCGCGCGAACACCGATTACTTCCATTCATGAAAATATCCATCCTTATGTCTGTGATGTGCAGTCACAGGCGGAAATTGCGCAGTGTTTTCAGGACATCTGCGCCCGTCTCGGCGGCGTGGACGTGCTGATTACCAATGCAGGAGTCGCCACATTCGCATCGCTCGTTGATACCACGGACGAGGCGGCTGACGAAATGCTCGGCGTTAATCTCCGGGGAATGTTTCTTTCTATGAAGTCGGTTCTGCCGGCGATGATAGCCCGCAATTCGGGCGTAATTGTCAATATTCTTTCCGTCGCGGCGGTCAAAACGTTTACCAATTGTGCCGTGTATTCGGCGACGAAGGCAGGAGCGCTCGCGATGAGCAGAAGCGTGCGCGAGGAAGTGCGCGCGCACAACGTGCGTGTGATCGACATTCTCGCCGGAGCAACAGAAACGGCAATATGGGACGACAGCGCGCGAACCGAATTCCACGAGCGCATGATGCAACCAGATGATATAGCACAAGTTGTATGGCAAGCAATTGCGATGAGCATGAGCGGGAGGATGGTGTTGGAGGAGATTGTGGTGAGGCCGAAGGGTGGGGATTTGTGAGGGAGGATTTAACCGGTTTTCCGTCCAACTAGTTGTTTCTACTGTCTGCAACTACTTACCTTTTAAACACCTGACGACAGTTAGATTTTCAAAGATACATCACACACATCAGTTTTTTCAGTACGGAGAATTCATAACGAAAGATAGTCATGAAAATACATAAGATTCACGAAATTACCTTTGATATGGAAGAGACAATACTATCTGCAACAGTGTCTAAGAAGAATGAGATAGTCATGCTGTTAAGTTCCGGATTAGTAGGAAGATATACTATTAATGAGCCACTTGGAGAAAGATTGTTTTCTGTCATAGATAACATAGGATATACCTACGGAAGATTTAATCTTACTGCGCAAACTTCTCTTTATACACTTGATGAGATTGTCGTTGTCGTTAATGATTATAAAACTGACGGTTACATTCATTATCCCGGCAAGTATCATGCTTTACACTTTAGCAGAAAAGATAAATGTGCTGACATTTCCATGTATCCGTTAGCTCTTTATAAAAACGAAGACGGAGTGCCACATGTAATTTTTGCAGTAGCTTGGAATCACATTCAAATCATGAATCTTGATACCCGGCAAATCCTAACCGCTGCGAAATCACTCATTGAAGAAAATGCAGAAGAAAAACATATTGAATTCTATAAAAAGTACAGTGAAGACAACAAATTGTTTTGGCCAAGTCCTTACGATTATTTTTTTGGAAAATTACTCATGTCTCCGAACCGAAAGAGATTTTTAAGTGTAGGTTGGTATTGGGGTTCTTATGATTACTATACCGTATATGATGTAGAGAATTTTATTACAAGTAATAGGATTTCTGACATACCTATTGGCAACTGGGAACACCTCAACAGATCTACATGTTGGATAGATAATGATACCATTGCCGTATCCTATAATCCACTTATTGACGATGATGAAGATGCAACCCCTGAGAGTCCATTCGAGATTCATTTCTACAAAATTGATGGGAAAACTGCCGAAATAGTCAAGAAAATTCAAGTTGAAGATAAAAACATTCTCTACTCTAAACTATATTACAATAAAGAACTTGATGCATTTATCGTTGTATCGGACAAGATTGGAATATCTATACTATCATTGGATGGACAAATTCTATTAAAAGATGAGACCCTGAAGGTCGATGAATACAGCTTAGAGACAGGTTTTTTTATCAATACTGAGAATAAAATGATTACGCTCTATGACATTATTGAATAATTGACTTCAGACCAATGTTGATAAATATTTCATTGCTTTTAAGGTGTGGAAGCAGTATTATATTGAGCAACTGTTTATTTTTAAGCAATTAATATCATGGTGCAATAACCTGATAGGACGCGAATAAGTATGGATATACTAGGTCAAATATTATGGGTATTTGTGTTTGCTTCACCGCTTATTATTGTTCCTTTAGTTTGGCAATTCAGCGAACAAAAGAAAGCGATAAGATTATTAGTAGGTCTTTTACTGGCTGGATTTATTTCTTTGATACTTTGCTTTGTAAGTTTAGCTATTATTTTTAGAGATGGCATGGGATCGTAACAAGAGATTTATAGATTCAAGTCAGCCCCTTATTTCCAACTGCCCGTCAACCATTACCACTGAATCATCTGCATGATAGCCAGAGCTTGACTCGACGAAGCTATCGTATGTAGCGAGGATTTTATAAATGTTTAGTTAATATAGGAAGTAATCTCTTATCAGATTTACGGATGAGCAGGATGTTTCATTAGGTAAGTATTTGCGGTCAATTCAAATAACTTCCCGGACGGGAGAATAAAAGATACCAAAAAGTTCCGCTAGGAACGCCAGAAATTGTAGCAACGGATTTTAATCCGTTGGGAATGCGCGATAATATTTCCAGACCGGTCAGGTCGAGCAGTACGCTTCATAGGTAAGTGTTGACGGTCGGTTGTAACAACCAACCGGACGGGAAGATTGAGTTATCAGGTGTTTGGTTCCCTAAGACACATAGCCCACGGTTTAAACCGTGGGTTCTTAGAAGCAAAGCGGTTTTTGGTAGTGTTTGTAACCATGCGAACCGTTAAAACGGTTTACGAATTCTTGTAGCGCCTCTTGACCCCATGATTAAAATCATGGGCTATGATTTTGCCTTGGGTCATTGTTTTTTGATTGGGGTGGACTGCCACCTCTTAGCAACTTAGAATGACATACATTTTTAATCAATTTTGGCATTACTACCATGGATGGAATACAGTTAGATTTTGGGAAAGGGTATATTTTTAGTAAATATATACCGAAAAACATACCTCCTTTTGATAGGGTTTTTGATCTTTTCAAGGATTTGCTCACGCATGCTTCGGGAGATGTGGATGAAGCATTTCGATGGCTCAAAATGTTGGATGAGGAATATTCGATTTTTACCGATGACTATTCCATCGATGATTTTGAGGAAGATTTAAAGAAAAAGGGATATATAAAAGAAGAAATTGAGCTGACGGAGGATGGAAATTCCGGTAGTGGAACCGGTAAACGATTGCTCACCGCTAAAATGGAGACGGCACTTCGGGAATTTGCACTCGACCAGATTTTCGGCAAACTCCAAAAAAGTGGCGTAGGCAATCATCGTACGACCAAAGTAGGAGTGGGCGACGAGAAGGATGGCGAAACCAGAAGCTATCAATTTGGTGATGATATGGCGTTGATTAATATGACCGAGAGTTTGAAAAATTCTCAAATCAACCATGGAATTAATGACTTACAAATAACGGAAAATGATTTAATTGTTGAGGAATCACGGCATAAAGCGCAGATGAGTACCGTATTGATGATTGATATCAGTCACTCTATGATACTCTACGGAGAAGATAGAATTACTCCCGCTAAAAAAGTAGCCATGGCTTTGGTAGAGTTAATTCATCGGAAATATCCGAAAGATACGATTGATATAATTGTCTTTGGTAATGAAGCATGGCCTATACAAGTAAAGGACTTGCCGTATTTAAAAGTGGGTCCGTACCATACCAATACCGTTGCCGGCCTGGAACTCGCCATGGATATTTTACGGAGAAAAAGAAATACCAACAAGCAAATTTTTATGATCACCGACGGTAAACCAAGTTGTGTGCGCTTACCGGATGGAGAGTACTATAAAAATAGTGTCGGATTAGATGAAATGATTGTCAATCTCTGTTTGGATAAAGCAGTGCAGGCAAGAAAACTCAAAATTCCGATCACTACTTTTATGATTGCGCAGGACCCATATTTACAGCAATTCATTGAATTATTTACCGAATACAATAATGGCAAAGCATTTTTAACAGGTCTCAAAGGCCTGGGAGAAATGATTTTTAAAGATTACGAAAAAAATCGAAGTAAAACTATTTAACCACACTCTATTATCGAATACATGAAGCAAGAAACAACATTTAAAGAGCTTAAAAAATCCGGCTATACTGATCGTACAATCAACGAAGAAATGCGGGCTAATTTAACCCAAAAATTACGAGATAAACAACCTGTTTTTAGGAATTTATGGGGGTACGAAGATACCGTCATACCTCAATTAAAAAAAGCAATTTTAGCCGGTCATCATATTAATTTATTGGGTTTACGCGGTCAAGCCAAAACAAGAATTGCCCGTACTATGATCGAGCTCCTCGATGAATATATGCCAATTGTAAAGGGTTCTGAAATCAACGACAGTCCCTACCATCCCATTTCAAAATATGCTAAAGATATCCTCGCCGAGCAGGGTGAAAATACACCCATAGCATGGGTTCATCGCAGCGATCGCTTCTTTGAAAAATTGGCCACACCGGATGTCAATATTTCAGATTTAATCGGTGATATTGACCCTATCAAAGCGGCCACCTTAAAGCTTCCCTATTCCGATGAACGAGTCCTTCATTATGGTATGATCCCACGAGCAAATCGTTCGATATTTGTCATCAATGAATTGCCTGATTTGCAGGCGAGAATACAGGTTTCATTATTTAATATTTTGGAAGAAGGTGATATCCAGATACGAGGTTTTCAGCTCAGATTGCCGCTCGATATTCAATTTATTTTTACTGCGAATCCGGAAGATTATACCAATAGAGGGAGTATTGTAACTCCTTTAAAAGATAGAATTGGGTCGCAAATTTTCACCCACTATCCAAAATCTATCGCAATAGCAAGAAAAATTACCGAACAAGAGGCGCATATTTCCGACCATGACAAAACCTCGATTGTGATTGCAGATGTAGCACGAAATTTATTGGAACAAGTAGCATTTTCTGCCAGAAACAGCGAATTTGTCGATGCGAAAAGTGGTGTAAGTGCACGCTTAACAATTAGTGCATTCGAAAATTTAATTGCCGCTGCAAAATTGCGACTGATTGAAACGGGTACAGAAAAAACATCGATTCGTCTCGTCGATTTTAGTTCAATTATTCCCGCCATCACCGGTAAAATTGAATTGGTGTATGAAGGTGAACAGGAAGGTGCAGTCGAAGTAGCGCAATTACTTATCGATCAAGCTATTACTAAAGAATTCGAGAAGATATTTCCAAAAATTTCGAAGCTCGAAAAAGCAGGTGTAAAAACGCCCTACACCGACATCATTACTTGGTTTAATACCAATGTGTTAGCACTTAATTACACCGATAATGACGAAGACTTTACGGCAGCGTTATATGAAATAACTCCGTTAGTAGATTTCGTCCATAAATATTGTCCGGATTTCTCTCCTCAAGACAAACTATTTTGCATGGAAATGGTGATTTGGAGCTTATCGATTAATAAGAAAGTGGATAAAATGGATAGTCATTCTTCTTTTTCATTGTAAGAATTAAGGTTGGATTGTAGGTACCATTCCCGTCTATCCAGTTGTTACAACTGGATGTCAACTCATTCCGCTGAAACGTTTGCTGAATAGAGTACACACCAAAGATAACTGTAACATAGTGTGCGTTTTCATGCACAAAAGCTACTGTTTGATACGGTAAAACTATCTTATATATCAGAGATTTTGTATATTGCATGTTCTATAGGATACATACACTTACACAAATTACACACGAACAGTACGTTTCATAGGTAAGTGTTGACGAGTAGTACTTAGAACTGCCCGGACTGGGTTATAATTCAAATCGACATAGTCTAACTAGAATAAAACAGGGAAGCCGAAAACTGATTAGAGTAGGCAAAAATATTTCATGAATTACTATATGAATAAGTTCAACTATTTACCTCGCATCTTTGCAGGTATTCTGCGATGCAAAATGAGCAAAATGAGCGTTGTTTTACTTGTAATATTACTAGGGGCATGCTCAAAAGACAGCACACCTGTAGGACCGGATTCATTGTCTTACTCTCCACCAAAGGCAGGAAGTACTTTTAGATTCTATAGTTACGCTACCGATACAACCAATTCATTGCCTATAGAATTCAGTCGAGATACCACCATACACACTTTTCTACAAATCGGGATGAACTTTGCCGGAAAAACTAATGTTTCGAAGATATCACAGACAAGTCGAAATCATTCCGACTCTACGTACTTAAACTTCGAAACGAACGGAGATATTAGTATTTATAGTATCCTTGGAAATGGTCGAACTGCTTGGGTAACAGTCCCAATCGGTTCTAAGACTACGACTTCTATGGTTGCAACGGATACTATAACGATTGTTTCAGGAGACTCTATCAGGAATAAATTCTCGAGTGAGTTCTCGTATATAGGTACTGAAAACCTGACTATCAATGGCAAAACACTCAATGTAATAAAACTGAAATTAACAAGCATTCAATCGGAAACGAAAGTAGGTGTTACGACTACTAAAACAATGGATGTGTTTTTCTATTTTGCTCCGACAATAGGCTATTATGCTAAAACTGACCAACCGGTTCAAGTTCCGCCTTGGGACGATGTTAAATATGAAGGTAATATAGAAATATTGCTGGATTATATTCTAAAATAAAAACCTTCCCATCCAACCATTTCCTTCCCTTTCAGTTGTTACAACAGATACAAAGGAAATTTTTTATAGTCCGTCCGGTTGCAGCAACCGGGCGTCAATACTTGCCGCTGATGCGTATTGCATGATACCAATAGCCACATCCTGCTACGGGATGCTATCGTATCTTGCAGATACTGTATGTTGTAGGTAATTGGAAAATATGAGCTTACCTGAAGTACCTATGAGCGGTACGGTTCATTGGTACGCGTTGACGGTCTGATATAGTAACAGACCAGACGGGAAATTTGGCTAAAGCCCTACCGTTAAACCATTTTCTCCAGCTGAAGCTGGAGTCTAGTCAGGAAGATAGCCGCCTTTCGGCGTTCAATCGCATTCAATAAATCCTCTTGACTAGACTACAGCTTTAGCTGTAGGTTAAAGGGAAGTAAGGGCGGCTTTAGCCAAATTTCAGAGTGATTGTTGGAAGTACGGATGAGAAGTACATTTCATTGGTACGTGTTGACGGGCAGATAGGAATAACTGCTTGAACGGGAAATTTGGCTAAAGCCCTACCTTTAAACCATTTTCTCCAGCTGAAGCTGGAGTCTAGTCAGGAAGAAGTCCGCCTTTCGGCGTTCAATCTCATTCAATAAATCCTCTTGACTAGACTACAGCTTTAGCTGTAGGCGAAAGGGAATCAAGGGCGGCTTTAGCCAAATTTCAGAGTGATTGTTGGAAGTACGAATGAGAAGTACTTTTCATTGGTACGTGTTGACGGGCAGACTGGACTGAAGTCCAGCCCTACAATTTTGGTCGAGCCGATGGCTCTCTTTTTTTCTTCGACTTACTGAGTTACGACTTACTGAGTTACGACTTACTGACTTACTGACTTACTGACTTACCGACTTTCTGACTTACTGACTTACTGACTCATCGACTTACTACTTACTACTTACGACTTACCACTCCCATATCCCCATCTTAACTCCACTTAACATATCTTAGCTTTTGCGCCCACACACGAAGTCCTATTTTTGCGGCTGATAATTTCAATTTCTCCAATATTGTTCTACTCCTATGAAAATACTCGCACTTGTTGCCGCCGCCGGAATGCTTGGTTCGCCGCTGTCGTCCTTCCTGCCCGCTCTCGAAACACCTGTCGTGCATTGTGCTACGCAGGTACAATCCAAAACCCCGCAGACCAAACTCTCCCGCACACTTGAGCTCACTCAAGAACAGCAGGAATCCCTCAAAAAGCTCGGCGATGAGCTCCGCAAAACCACAAAAGACCTCCGCAAAACCATCGCCGATAATCGCAAGAAAGTGCGCGATATGATCGCAAGCGGTGCTGCGTCAGCTGAAGCAAATGCAATTCTGAAAGAAAACACCGAACTCGAACGCAAAATCGACGCAGCCGCGCTCGATGCACATGATAAAGTACAAGCACTCCTCTCGCCCACTCAACGCGAAAAATTGCTGGCATACAACAAGCCGCAAACTGACAAGCAACTCTTGAAACAAAAAGAACTTGAACAAAAATACAAACTCAAAAACAATGACGATGATGAAGAGAATGATGGACCCAACGATTGCTTTGCTTACAATTTCTCCTTCAACGGTGACTCGAATATTGGGTTCGGTTTTGACGGCAGCGGTGGAGTCGGCGACATGCTCCCCAAAGGCGAGCGCGAGCTGCTCTTCCCTTCAGGTGCATTTGCTTTCTCCGTTTTCGGAGATGGATTTGAGAATCAATTAGAGGAATTAAGCGAACAGAGCGAGCTGATGAATAAAGAACTCGAACTCCGCGATATGCCACGGTTTTTCCATGCGCCCAAGCCGCCACGTCCGCCCAAAGCGCCAATGCCACCTCGCTCAGATGTAAAGCCACAATGGGATTTTGATGTCGATATCGACGAAGCCGACGCGCCGGATCCAAAGCTCGAAGCAAAAATCGAAGAACTCGAAAAGAAGCTCCGCGAACTCGAAAAAAGAATCGAGAAAAAAACGCCGAAGCAGTAATAGAATAAACGCTTATCACGAAGAAGCCGGAATACGTACCGGCTTCTTTTTTTTGTATTTTCAGCTCAATTTCTACTCCCACGCCAGTATCCATTCTTCATCATAAACAATCAGCGTCATCAGCGTGCCATTCACCCAATAACAGAAAAGCGTTGTAATGAAAACAATACCGTAATTTTGCCATAAAATTGACAAATACACGCTCTTTCATGCTCAAACAACTCGAACTCTCTTTCCGGCGATTCCTCCTCAAGCTCTTGCAGCCGCGAACCTCAGGCGCGCTTGGCTCACTCTCGCAGCTACCGGAAAACGCCAAAATCCTGCTGCTGCGCCATGATAAAATAGGCGATGTACTCGTGACGGTGCCGATGATTCGCATTCTTCGGAGGCGCTTTCCGAAAGCGCAGATTGATATTCTCCTTGGCGAAAAGAATCAGTCGGCGTTTGGTTCGGTGCAGCAGTACTGCAATCGCAAGCTACTCTATTCCAAGAAATTACCGACAATTCTCTCCCTTATCCGTTCGCTTCGGGCTACTCACTATGACGTCATTATTGATTGCATGGATAATCCTTCGAGCACATCGCGCACGCTAATAGCGCTCTCTGCGCCGAGCTATTCGGTGGGGCTAGTTCGTGATGATGATACATTTTATACGCATCCAATTCCCACACCCGACCGGCGGACGACGCATATCGTAGAACGCACTGCGCAGCTTTTGACTGCCTTTGGACTGGAACCGGCAACGGAGGATTTATCTCTGGAATTTCCTATTACTTCAGAGCAACAAGCGGCTGCACTAACTGCACTTGGTGCAAAAAAAGGACTTCGATTGGGGATTAATATTTCGGCAGGATGGGAGAAATATTGGGGGCGCGAGCGATTAATTGAACTTGTCAATCAATTACAAGAAATTGAAATTATTGGTTTTGCAACAGCAGTTTTCCAGAATGAACTTCAGGAAATTACCAAGCAGGCAAGTGCCATGCGCGCTGCACCGCTCGCCGGTTCGCTCACGGAATTCGCGGCGATGCTTCATGAATGTGACATACTTTTTACGCCGGATACATCGGTCGTGCATTTAGCGGCGGCATGGAAGAAGCCATGCGTCGTACTGTACGCGAATATCACCGACGATTTGATGCTGTGGACGCCGTACAAGTCGCCGCACAGGGCGCTGACGACGCGGGAGAGTGCGCTATCGGCAATTGGTAGCCGTGAGGTCGTTCAGGCACTACACGAGTTGATTGAGGAGAATTTTCCGGGTGAGCGGTAATTTACTTTTTCGCTTGGAAATAATACTGCGCGCCAAGCGGTAAGCCGGCAAGATTTTTCTCAAACTGAAGTAAGAAGTTAAGGTATTTCGGGAAGAAGAGTGTGAATCGGCGTTTTCGACGGGTAAAACCTGCTTCTTTGAGAATTTTTTCGGTGTAGGCTGGATAGAGAAGGACGGCATCGACATCGAACGGACAGCGGTTGATGGTGCGGACGGTCAGCGGATTATGCGGGTTGTGTTCGAATAAAAACAGCGAACCATTATCCGTAATAATTTCAAGTAATTGCTTGAGTATTCCCACATGATGTTCGTGTGGAATATGATGAAATACATTCGCAATAAAAATCACATCATACTTTTGATGTTTAGGAATTTCGCCGCCTTCTTCGAACGTATCAAATTCTACATTCGGCAGTCCTGCATTATATTTGCGCGCAAGCTTCACCGACTCGACCGACACATCAATTCCCATAATTTTAGCATTTGGGAAATACGATGTCAGAAACAGTTCACTTTTTCCAATACCACAACCGAAATTTAGAATTTTCAATGGTTTATTTGCTTCGTCCGAGAGCAGTAGCTGTCGGTGAATTTCTTTGACTTTATATTCATCAAAATAGGAGGGTTCGTAGCCGGAGGGCTTTACGTTTTCGGCATGCATGTGCTCATATTCGAGAGCGTAGCGGTCAAATTCGGTCATAGTATTGCGATCCGGAATCTATATTCTATTATTCAAGTTAGGAATTGGAACAAATTGCAGCTTGGCGTTTTGCAGCTTCGAATATCTGCTCAACCGATAGATATTCCATACAGTTGTACGTAGGATTAATACAAGTAGGACGGAAGTAGCACTCGCATTTTTTTGATGGCTCGACAATTTCACCGCGACCGTAGAGCTCAAATTCATGAGGATTGAAAATATTATTCATCACCACGATTCGTTTGCCGAGACCGATACCGATATGTAACCCCATTGTCACGCCGGTCACCACCACGTCGCATTCATTCATGAGTCCAATGAATTCCGGTAAACTTGTTGGTGGTGGACAAACAGCTCCTGTTTTGGCTGCCAGTTCTTGATTTTTATCGTATTCTTGTTTGCCTCCCAAAAGGACCGGAAAATAGCCATTTTCAATAAGAAGTAAAATAAGTTGCTCCCATCTGGAGAATTCCCACAGGCGTGACACCCAGCGTTCGCCACAACCGGTATTGAGCCCTATAATTATTTTTCCTTCTGAAAGAATTTGAGATGAACCAAGTGCTGGAGCGTCTAAAATATACTCTTCACCATTAAATTTCCAACCACAAATTTCGAATATTTCCTGTAGATAAGATTTTGTATTTGCTTGACTTATGTCGTCAAATAGTCCTGTATAGAATTTATGATCTGTGTCAGTATTTACGGGTGTTGGCTTGCCATGTTTGAGTATAAAACCTTTTTTCTCATCAGCATAAACAATCGTTGCTATTGCGCAGGCTTCAATATCTTTATCGAGATTAATAAGTACATCAAAGTGAGTAGCTTGGAGGGTAATCAATGCTTCCGGTGAGAAGCGTAGTACTTTATCGACGACAGCAGGCACCACGTCAGGTGTGAGTGTCAGCCACCAAATTGCTGAGTCAGGATAGTCACTTTTGAGGCGGTAAAGTAATGGAGTTGTCCGAATTACATCACCGACTGCACCGAGCTTGATGATGAGAATAATTCCGGTTTTGGGTTCGTAAAATTCGCAATCATCACAATGTACTCCATGTAATTTATGTGGATTACAGGGAACGTCACCACGGAAATATGTGCAATTAGAATGAATTATCATAATCTAAGCTTAATTATAATGTTCGGTACGGCGGGTTGAGTCGAAGATTTTAGAATTTGAACTGTACCATCATTGTAAAGCTTAAATTACCTATTACTCTCTCAACTCTATCAAAATCTTCGGTTACTGAGGGTGTAAGTAACTGACCGCGTGAACCTGAGGTATTGGGGTTAAAAAGATTAATCGAAGTATATCCTGCACTCATGTTGATAGTAATTGGGGGTGATAGTTCACCTTCGACACCAATTCGCAATCCCAATCCGAGGCGACTTACGGATTCTTTTGTCGTGAATTCTTCTTCTTCTACTTTAAAAGGTTTGAAATTAGTATAGGCAATTGTTTTATTGAATTTCCCTGAAATAAATGTATTACGTATGTCTATTCCTGCATAAGTTTTAGCTTTGGCTAACGGTAATTCGGCGAATGCATATTCAAATCCTAGGACTGCTGATGGGATACTCACACTATGCTTTGCATAGAAGCTAAATCCGGATGCTTCAATTCGCTGCTGGCCGACGAGTATCATATAATCAAAGCCTGCGACTACTCTAAATTTACGCTCAGCATCGAGAATGAACGTGGCCCGGACTGCTATTCCGGGTTGAGAACCACTGATACCACCACCTATAGAACGTATAGTATCTTTGGGGTAAATAAGATCGCGTGCTGAGTTGTCTCCATTTAAATAAAAAGTCGTTAATCCAGCACCAAATTGGATTTCGGGAAATGTGAAAGGTGCTTTAGAATTAGAAGGTATAATTCTTGTGTTCTGAGCTGAAGATGTATGTGATAATACACCTAAAAATAGTACTGATAGTACAAACAATTTAATCATATCATTTACAATTTAATCAATCAATCACAACAAGCTGTTATTATTTAAGTAGTTACAAACGTTCGCGCACGCTGTATTCGACATTTTTCTGAAAGTTTTTAACGAGGAGTTCGCCAATTAATCCGAAGCAAATGAGTTGCACACCAACAATTATCAAAGCAACACCAAACAGTGCAAGCGGGCGATTGCTGAGAGATGTTTTACCCATTGCCCATTCGAATGTTAAATATAAATCAGTACAAAATCCTACCAATGAAAGTAGCGTACCCACTGTACCGAATAAGTGCAATGGACGCTTGACAAATCGTGTTGTAAATAGTACGGTAAGTAAATCCAAAAATCCTTTGAAAAAGCGACTAAAACCGAATTTTGACTTTCCGAAACGCCTTGCGTGGTGGGTGACCGGTATTTCGGTAACTCTAAAGCCATCCCAATGAGCTAATGCAGGTAAGTAACGGTGCATTTCTCCATAGACTTGGAGAGTTTTGACTACTTCTTTACGGTAAGCTTTTAAACCACAATTAAAATCATGGAGTTTGATTCCGCTTGCTTTAGATGTTACAAAATTGAAGAATCTCGATGGAATTGTTTTGTGAAAAGGATCGTGGCGTTTTTTTTTCCATCCAGAGACTAAATCATATCCTTCGCGAAGTTTGTCAATTAAATGAGGTATTTCAGAAGGATCATCCTGCAAATCAGCATCCATAGTAACGACCACGTCGCCTTTTGCCTCTGCAAATCCAACGGCAAGTGCAGCCGATTTTCCATAATTACGTCTAAATCGTATCGCTCTAAATCGTTTATCCTTATGGTTGATGTCTCGAATCACTTGAAATGATCTATCAGTCGACCCATCATCAATAAATATTACTTCATATTTATCTTTTGCGGCAGTTGCAAGTACTTTTTTTAATTGTGCAGCGAGCTCAGGCAAAGATTCCTCTTCATTCAAGAGAGGAATTACGACAGAAACATTTACTGGAGAATGGTGATGCCGAGCCGGATGTGACTGACCCACATTTTGATTTTTTTCGGGTTGTGGCTGTTGCTTTTGCGAGAGAATACGAGGTGCCGATGGCAAATTTGCAGTACGCTCTTGTGGGCGATTGGTGTTTTCTGATTGGACTGAAAGATCTTTCTGTGCGGAATCTCCTGGCGTAGGCGCCGGTGACTTGCTTCTACGACGGTCAAAGCCCCGCTGATTTTGGCGATGCGGAGGGCGTGTATGTTGTTTATTTTCTTCTTCTGCCACTGCGGGTACTCCCCTTTTCAATGATAAAATTTCGATAGAACGACGGCATGACCGCTTTCGACAGTACAAAATAGCAGTTCAAATTCTAACAATCAAAGAAAAAACAAAACGGCTGAAAATTTCCAGCCGTTTTGTTAATTAATGTCAAACTATCCCAAATATGAGCGTAACGATTTAGAACGTGAAGCATGGCGTAATCGTCGGATTGCTTTTTCTTTAATCTGTCTGACACGTTCACGTGTAAGATTAAATTTTTCACCGATTTCTTCGAGTGTTAGGCAAACACCATCGAGTCCAAAATATAATTTAATGACTTCAGCTTCGCGCAAAGAAAGGGTATTGAGTACTTGCTGAACTTCTACTCGAAGGGATTCGCGCATCAATTCAGAGTCAGGTGGCGGTTGCATGTCATTTGGTAAAATATCGAGTAATCGATTATCCTCACCTTGGACAAATGGTGCATCAACAGATAAATGTCGTCCTGAAATCTTAATGGTCTCAGCTATTTCGGAGACACTCATGTCGAGCTGTTCTGCTAATTCCGATGCAGTAGGTTCACGTTCGAATGCCTGCTCTAACTCACTGAATTTCTTACCAATTTTATTAAGTGCTCCGACTCTGTTAAGAGGTAGCCGGACTATTCTCGACTGCTCAGCAAGTGCTTGAAGGATAGACTGTCTAATCCACCACACTGCATAAGAAATAAATTTAAATCCACGTGTTTCATCGAACCGTTTAGCCGCCTTAATAAGCCCCAGATTACCTTCGTTGATAAGATCTCCAAGCGAGAGACCTTGATTTTGATACTGCTTAGCAACGCTCACCACAAACCGAAGATTCGCTTTAACTAATCTTTCCAGTCCTCGCTCGCCATCCCATCCGCCTCGTTTAATTGCTCGGGCAAGGTCAATTTCATCGTTTGGACCAAGCAATTCTACACGACCAATTTCTTGTAAATATTTATCTAATGACTGACTTTCGCGATTTGTATATTGTTTGGTAATTCTCATGCCAAACTGTCCTCAGAGTGGTACATTTTACCCGATTTTCAATCGGGTATTAAAATAAAAGAAGTCGCACGACGAGCTTGTGTCGCTTCTATTGTGAGTGTTGTAAAATTACAGTAAAAAAGGGAGTAAGTAGCTAAAACTCAAGCCCTACTCACCCCCTATTATATCATAACTCATTACGAGTTAATTATTTACCGCTATTTGCCCAATCTATAACCATAGAGAAGCGCATCGTATTACCAAGTGGATGATTCGCTTCGAAGGTATTTATAAAGCTGAAATCAAGGTTAAACATATCATATCGTACGCCTGCACCAAAGGTCATAAACTGTCGATTACCGGAATTAGCTGGTTCAGTAAAATATCCTGCTCTGAGTGCTACAATTTTTTCGTACCAATATTCCATTCCTGCAGATAAATCAACACCACCCTTTTCCCATGCAGTGATAAAGGATTTTGGAATCGGATCTGAGGCTTGATTATCTCGTCGGACGAGGAGCTTTGACATGTCAAATGCAATGGTTAAATCATTAAACTCATCTCGTACCAAATTGATAGCCGTTCCAAGTCTGAATGTAGTTGGGAGAGGATCGGATTCTTGTGCATAGGTCACTTTTGGTCCTACATTTTGCAAGTTGGTACCGAGTGAAAATTTATCATTTAAATCAATATCGAATATCTCGAGTTTTGATGGCTTCCACAGGACTCCAAGATCGAAACTACCGCTTACACCTGTTCCGGAGCTTCCCGACAGCGTATTAATTGGTGCTAAGTTTGATTGAATATACCGTAACTGAATTCCTGCGCCAATATCATCAGCAATCATAGTTCCGTAACATACACCTAAAGAAAATTCATTTGAACGGAACTTTCCACCGGGCTTACCATCATCGAATGTTCGTTGAAACTCACCTAAATTCATTAAAATAAAATTAACACCTATCATACCATCTAGTGCATCAACATGCTGTACATAGCCACCATAGCTATAGAATAAGTCTGCATTAAACTGTGGTAACCATCTTGAAAAATTGAGAGAGACTTGGCGAGAATTCTGAAAACCTAACCCCCCGGGATTCCATGACATAGCGTTGACATTATCCGCAATGGCTGTACCAACTTCTCCCATTCCGCCTGCTCGGGCATCTGCAGAAATAAGTAAGAAAGGAACAGCCGACGTACCACCTTGTGCCTGAGCATCAAAGGTAGAAATCAACATCGTTATCGCTACCAAAAGCGGACTTGCCACAAAAAATTGTTTCATTACGTAGTCCTTTTGAAATTAAATTTATATTTTGTTATCTAGTTATTTGGATAGTACCATACACCTTTTCAACATCGCCATTTGCGGCACGAACATCTACTGAATAGATATAGTTCCCTTGTGCCGCTCTTGCACCATCAATATTTATACCATCCCATTCAATTGCCGCTGTATGAAGACCTTCAATTGTTTTATTAATGGATCTCACCAAACTTCCATCAGTTGCAAAAATATGAATTTCTACTGTAAAAGGAAGTGATTGATTATGCTGAAATGAAATAGTTGTACTATTTGATGTAGGATTAGGGTAACATAGTAAATTATCTGTAATGATTGTCTTATCGGTAGCAGCTACACGGAAATTCGTAAGTATTTCCGAGTAATTATTCAATACATCCCATGCTCTTGCACGTGCTGTGTGCCCACCTGAGGTTAGATCAAAGATTTGTTTCTGTGCTGTCCCCTTGCGTGAATCGTCTAATGAAGTTTCGAAGCTACTTGTTAAGTCAATAGGAGTCGGATTATCATCAAACCAAATTTCAATTTTGTGTCCAATGCTCGAGCCTGTCGTATTTATACCTGTCTCATCTTCTAAATCGACTAAAAGCAGTGGAGACTTTCTTACTAGATTACCTGCACGAAATGATCGGTCATCCATAAAGATGTCAATAACAGGACCTTTTCTATCTGAACCGGTTCCTGACACAATACCACCGACTTTAAATGCACGTGAGCTCCCTTTGGCTGTCTTTTTATCCGAAAATGCATACCCAAATAATCTACCTTGTTCGTTCGTAAAGCTCAAATCTTTTGGCATCACAAATGAAGCTTCAAACTTTCCATTCACTACACGATACGAACTTCTGTTGAGAGTACCTCCAAATTCCAGAATTTGATGAGTTACATCATCTGCAGGATCAACAATCCTTGCATTTATATCACTATCAGTCATAGTCAACAATGCCTTGCCTTGAAAAGTTGTGTCGATTGCTCCACCACTTGGCGGTAGAATCGAACCATTGATTTTGACGGTAGAAAGCGCTTTTAGTAGTGGCATAGCTGATATGCTGTCTGTGACTGACTGGTCATTAATTGCATCAATACTTACGATTAGTTCCGGAAAAGCAAGTCTCATCGTAGGATCACCCAATAAAAAAATACTTTTCATCATTTGCACTTGTATGCCCTTGCTTCATAGTGTACATCATATCACCCAAACGAGGGTATCTGCCATCAGGCTGTCTGGTGAACATTTCAGAATAAAAATCTTGGCTTATTATTTCATTTTCACCCGGGAAGACAGGTCGAGCAGCAGCAAAAATACCAATTGCGCCTCCAATTTTACTGAATACCAATTCCTCGGCTGCACTTTGCTGATCACCATTATCAAATCTTGAGAAGTCACATGTTGCAGCAGTTAGAAAAAATAACTTATTCAGATTTGTCATCAAAGGAATTGTCGTTTCACGTTCGAATACCAATTCATGAGCCCAAACTCTTGGACTACCATGCCCTACCCAATTTAATAAAAGTGTACCACTGTTTATTTGATTCAGAAGCTGGGCTGTCACACCGGGTTTGCGGCGCCCTTTGGGTACGCTTTCAGTTGGAAATTCCGCCATATATATTTTACTTTGGAAGAAATCCTGTGGTATAAAATCACGAGAAATTACTTCTGAGCCATTTGTATGTAATGTACGATCATTACCATGAGTGGTCAAACCATCGTCAGCTACTAATGTAATTCGAGATTGCCAGTCACCAAATTCTGAATTGGTTTCATAATGTTTTATTTTTTCAACCATCCAAAGACCAGCTTCATTATTAGGTACAGTCAATCGGCCAATAGCCAAGTCAATTTTATAATCATTCCCAACAATACGTGCAAAATAGTCATCACTGGTGAATGTACCTGTTTCATCAAAAGAGCCTTCATAATTTACAGATTCGTATGGTGGCACAAAATTCAAAGCTTGAGATTGATTGTTTTTATAATCATAATGCCCATCTCCCCATAAAAGCACGTATTTAGGCTTCGTATTCCAGTGAGTAAAGGCAAAACCCAGAAAATCTCTAATAGCTGTTACATCAGGCATTCCACCGGAGAATTCATTGTAAATCTGCTCTGTCGTAATGACGCTCACTGTCAGTTCTTTTTGAGATTCTCGGTATTCTTTAAACTTATTGGCAGATTCAACAATACTTGAATGTGTGATGACAATCACATCCGAATTGGCATAACTAGTACGTAAATCTGCTATATCCGTTGATTCTAAACGAGGAGTTTTTACTTGTGATGAGAGATAAAATCGTTTTGGGGAATTGGTGGGAACATCACTTTGCAATAGAAACGAACCACCAGCTGAAGAATAGTTCTTCATTAATTTGGGAGTCGATCGGTCTGTAACATCAAATCCAAAAATTTCACCGCTGAATCCATTGATGGAGTATTCAGTGCCTCCTGATACGCCTAAATCAGTATAAAATTCAATGGAATTATTACTTGCTACACATACCTGTGGATAATGAATTTCAAACCAGTTCATTAATCCTGCTGCGCTAGTATTTCCATTTTCAGCTGCATACGCGAATTTTAATACACTTCGCCCATCATTTGCAATGCTGCTCGATGGGATTGTCCCATTGCCTGACCATGCATAGGCATCATTATAATTTATACCTCCACTACCAATGCCGTACAAACGTACCGTACCAACCGTAGTGCCATTTTCAGAAATAGTAAATGTACCGTCAGTAGGAGATCGATGTGCAAGTGAGTAACGGTAATAAATTGATCCAGATCGTGATAGATTGGGGAGTGGTGTCGTAAACACTTGAGGTAAAGCATTGTCAACGGAACGTCCAAACCAAGTACGCCCGGAGCCTGCATTAAATGCATTTACTACTTCTTCTTCATTATATACACGAGCAATACAGCTTGTTGGACGGTTGACAATAGTTAAGGATTCGTCAAGTTCTATAGCACGTAATCCCGGCATTCCGCCATAAGTCAATATATAATAATTGTCTTTAGAATATGCATTTAGAAAATGATGTATTGTTTTTGAATCACTTTGATATTCAAATCCGTTGGCAGCACTTGCGTAAAAAATTATTGCATCGAAGTCGCCATTTTGTTTTGTCCTGACGATTATCGGCTGTTCTTTCATTACATTTTTAATCCCAACACTCGCATCCTCCGATAATGGTATGCCGCCATTTCCGAAAATCTTCACCGTAGCAACATCAGATGGAGACAAAGTGATACCATTTTTAGATAGCATTGAAGCATCGATTTTATAAACTCCTTCACTCTCAATACCAATTCTCACCGATTTTCCTGAACTGAGAATTTTAGCGTTATCTGTTAGCTTTCTGAATGATTGTTCAGGTTCAATAATACAGTTTTTAGCTTGTTCCGCATTTAATACATTACCTACAATAAAGTCATTTTTAGTCGATTTATCATGGGTAGTTGCACCAGACAATCGAAGTGTAACTATAATTTTTTGTGGTATTTCAATAGTATTCGAGGATGCATCATAGCGAGCTGCTACAAATGTAATATCTGCAATATGAATATTCCTAGCGATACCACCATATTGAATTGATGTCCATTCATGTGGAATAGATGCTTGATAAAGTAATGGATTACATATAAGATTGGCTTCTAGGAATTCTCCGTTTCTGGATGGTGTAGCTACGGGTGATATTTTTTGGTAAATTCTTTGTACACCAATGGCTTGTATGGTGGAAATTGAAAAACCGAAGGGAGAGGGAACAGCGAGGGGAGCGCTAATTTCAAGGATAGAAGGTGAGCCAAATTGTCTGCTGCGAACGGAAGCTCCTACAATTCTCGGCAGGTAAACATTTTCACCAGTTGTTGTGATGAGAGTGTCTAACTTTTCAAATTGAGGTGTGTAGCTTATTACGATTTCGGTTGGTGACGATCGTAATACTTCAATGCCGTTCTGTCGTACCTGCGCAGATACACTGAGAGATACCAAGAATGCGAACATCACAGAAGCAACAATAAAATATTGATGCAAAAATCTGATACTCATAACTGCAGCCCTTTCAAGAATGGAATATGAATATGTGAAATATACGGCGCTGTGAGAGGAGCCGAGGATATTTACACTCGAAATTAACAATAATAATAGTACCATCGACTAAACGGTGCAACAGAGTATTTCTTTAAGTACTAACCTATTGCTCTCACATCAATGATGTATTCAGTCAAGATAGATGCTAAAACTTTGTAACGAAGAGGTAAATATTATGCAGTAGGCAGAGGGATTTATTAGGCTAAATAAATTTAAGTGCGGCGAAAATACAATGATTATAACTCGCAACCAAACACTTTTTCCGAAAAAAAAGAAATAAATTCAAAAAAATGCCTCGCCATCGGGGGAATGATGACAAGGCATGCAGCATAAAGAGGAGGTTGACAGCTTGCGCCGTCGAGCGGGAAACGAGACTCGAACTCGCGACATTAACCTTGGCAAGGTTACGCTCTACCAACTGAGCTATTCCCGCTTGCACTTTTTCGGCGGCAAAACTACGAAAGTTTTCCTCACCTAACAAAATAAAAATATTATTATCAGGCAAAATGCTTACTGAATTTGCGGATACAAATTTCTTTTACTTTCATAATACTCGCCGTTGTACCAATTTCTTTTGATATCGATGTAACACCTTTGTCCGATATTCCGCAAGGAATTATCAGTTCAAATTCACTCATATCATTACTAACATTCAGCGCAAAACCATGAGAAGTAACCCACCTGGTACAGTGAATTCCAATTGCGCATATCTTTCTTTTTCCTTCATCGACCCAGACACCGGTTGATCGATCGACATGTAAGCCGATTACACCATACTCTGCAATTGTTTCAATAATGCATGTTTCGATTTCACGCAAGAACCAATGTAAATCTTCACGAAAATCTGTAAGTCTAAATATTGGATAACCAATGAGTTGCCCCAAATTATGAAGTGTCACATCTCCCCCACGATTGATTGGAATTACTTGTATTCCTTTACCCTTTAATTCTTCTTGTGACGCAATAATATTAGCATCGCTACCATTACGCCCAATTGTAATTACCGATGGATGCTGACAAAGGACGAGAGTGCTCGGCTTTTCACCACTCAGCACTGCTTGTGCTAATACTCGTTGACGATCCCATGCTTCCGTAAAGTCAATAATTCCCCAATCTCGTATTGCAATCATAATCTTCCGGACTTTCATGCTTGAAGTTAAATTCTATAGCTTATGGTAGCTTTTACGTTCAATTGTTCGTGCTGCCGCTTTGAGAGCAACCAGTGCTTCCTGCATTTCTCGCATCTGGAGCTCAACTTGCTCTACTGCATAATCTAATGTGTTATTATCGACTGCACATTTAATTAACATTTTTTTCTTGTCATCTTGCGCTTTTAAATCAGCTATTTCTGAAGTAATTACGCCAATAAATAGATTTAAAAATATCATCGCTCCCAGAATGATAAAACTTACAAAATAGATAGCAATACCAAATTGCTCATATCCTGAAGCATTCATCATTTCATTTTTCATAATCGAAGTCCAATCATCTCCTGTCACCACTTGAAAAAGCGAAAGCATCGCCGTCGCTAAATTCCCAAATTTTTCTGGATTATGCCTGCCAAAAAGATCTGTTCCAATAATAGCATAAGAGTAAAAATGGAGTAATAGTAGCAGCAAAACATAAGCCATAGAAGGCAAGCTTTTAAGTAAAGCACCCACCAGAAGCTTCAGACGAGGGAGTTCATCGATAAGGAGTAATACTCTTAAAATTCTAGCAGTTCTGAGTACAGCAAAAAAGGTAGCATGGACGGGGAGCAAACATACAAATACAATGACAAAGTCAAAATTATGCCATGGATCAAGGAAGAACCTATACCAAATTCGACTGCCGTTCTCATCAGTTTTCATCGCTTCGGCAACAATTCGTATCACCAATTCAACTACAAAAAATGCCAAAATGGCTTGATCCAAATCATAAAATAATGTTCGGTACGAGCCATAAAGCTCTTGACTCGTTTCTAAGCCGATAAGGATAGCCGAAGCAATAATGACAACAATTACAGCATCATGGAAAAGCCGTGAATCAGCAATTCGGACAATAAGCGGTTTTTTATCAGTAGCTTTATATTCTGAATCGAGACTAATCTTTCTTCTAAAATCTAAGCGGTAGAAATTTATTAATAATCTTATAAATTTCATAGTTGGATCATCATAGGTGGGCTTTCAGTTATTGGCTGTCAGCAATTTTTTTTGATGAATGACGGGCAGGAGCATGCTCGGCTGAATATTCAAAGACTGGTTCAGCACCTAAATCGACTGCATTTTTAGTCACTACACACTTCCGTACATTAGTCTTATCTGGTAATTCATACATTACCGGAAGCATCACCTCTTCCATAATTGCCCGAAGACCACGAGCGCCTGTTTTGCGCTTCTGTGCTTTAGCAACAATTGCAAGAAGAGCTTCACGCTGGAACATCAATTCAGCACCTTCCATTTGAAAGAGCTTTTGATATTGTTTGACCAATGCATTTTTAGGATTCGTGAGAATATCAAGCATTGCTTGGTCAGTAAGTGGCGCAAGTGGAGCTATAATTGGCAATCTACCCGTCAACTCAGGAATAAAACCATAATGTATAAGATCTTCCGGCTCTAAGTGTCTGAGTAATTCATAACTTTCTTGAACTGATTTTTGAGCATTAGAATGAAAACCAATTGTCTTGGAATTGAGTCTACGAGCTACAATTTTTTCAATTCCATCGAATGCGCCACCACAGATAAATAGTATGTTCTTGGTATTCAAATAGACAAGGGATTGCTCAGGGTGTTTGCGACCTCCCTTTGGCGGAATACTTGCCATTGTACCTTCTAAAATTTTGAGTAATGCCTGCTGTACGCCTTTACCCGACACATCTCGTGTAATACTCGATGACTCACTTCGACGAGATATTTTATCAATCTCATCGATATATATAATACCTCGCTCGGCACGCTCTACATCGTAATCTGCATTTTGTAATAGACTTACTAGGACAGACTCCACATCATCTCCGACATACCCTGCTTCGGTAATAGTTGTCGCATCTGCAATAGCAAACGGTACATCCAAAACCCGTGCAAGAGTTTGGGCTAGAAGTGTTTTACCGGTACCAGTAGGTCCCGCTAACAAAATGTTACTTTTTTCAATATCAACATCAGCAAGAGAGCCCAGTAAATCTCCGGCTTGTATTCGTTTGTAATGATTATAAACCGCTACCGAAAGTACTCTTTTTGCGCTATCTTGACCGATAACATACTCATCTAGATGGAGCTTAATTTCAGATGGTTTAGGAAGAGTTTTCGGTCCTTTTTTACTCGTCTTTGTATTGCTTAATGCACCCTGCCGCAGAATATCAGCAGCATTATAGACACAAATATCACATATAAACACTTCAGGACCGGACACAAAACTGGTCACTTCGTTTGATGTACGGCCACAAAATGAACAACTTGGTTCTTTAAAAGGAGGCTGACGGTCTTTTTTCATGTAAGAATTATCAATAAATATCTATATGAGAAAAAGAAAGGACAGGTTACTCGCCTGCCCCTTCAATTTAAAACTATATCCACAATCTTAACTATCTTTTTTCGGTTCCGAATCGGGCTTTCGCTCCAAAATTCTATCAACTAATCCATACGCTACAGCTTGTGTAGCATCCATATAATTATCGCGATCAGCATCTTTCATAATAGTAGCGACATCCTTGCCGGTATGCTTGGAAATGATAGCATACAGCGTTTCACGAATTCGCATCATCTCTTTCGTATAAATCTCAATATCACTTGCCTGACCTTGAGTACCTCCAAGTGGCTGATGCATCATGATTCTTGAATTTGGTAGTGCGAACCTTTTACCGGCTGTGCCAGCACACAAAAGCACTTGTGCCATCGAAGCTGCCATTCCCACGCAAATAGTTGATATATCAGGTCGTATGAACTGCATAGTATCATAAATTGCAAGTCCCGAACTCACACTTCCACCCGGTGAATTGATATAAATATTAATATCTTTCGACGGGTCTTCACTTTCCAAAAACAACAATTGTGCAATCGTTAAGCTCGCCACATAATCATCAATTGGTGTACCAATAAAGATAATTCTTTCCTTCAAAAGCCGCGAATAAATATCATAGGCGCGTTCACCGCGGGATGTCTGCTCAACTACCATCGGTACGAGTTGGTTTCTCATATCATAACCTTTACTATTAATTGTAAACTATAAACTATTAGTGATTGTGTCCTTCATGCGAATGATCATGCCCTTCATGTGAATGATCATGCCCTTCGTGTGAATGATCATGCCCTTCGTGTGAATGATCGTGTCCTTCGTGTGTGTGATCCATGCCTAAATTAAGCGGGATCTGACCATCAATCATTGCACGACGCTCTTCTTCTTGACGTAAATATTCCTGTAGAGGAATTTCAGTTAATAACGACTCAGCAATCACATGATCGTACATTTTTTTCATGAGGATAGGACCGATAATACGTTGCTCTGCAAGGAAATACTCGCGAAGCTGTTCACGGGTAAATTTCTCGCCACTTTTCTCATAGACTTGATAGTACGATTCCAAATCATCTTCGGTAATATCAAGTCCTGCATCTTCAATAATTTTGTTATAAATAATTTCCCATCGGGCATTACGGGTAGCAGGACCTATCAGAAAATCACTAAAATCTTGTATTTTCATGTTCTTAGTATCCGCTTTATCGCCCATACGCTTCTTCATATCATCAAACATCACCTGACCTACCGTTTGCACAAGTGTATTCGGCACGGCAAAGTCGTGAGCATCTACCAGTATATCGAAAATTTGATTTTCAATCGCCTGACGCGCTTTGTCATCATGAGATTTCTGGAGGAATGTCTTCATATCACTACGAAGAGCATCAGCTGTTTCCATTCTGCCTTTAGAATACGTAGCTGCAAATTCATCAGTAAACTCTTGTGGAATCACTTTCTCGATTTTAGTAACGGTACATGTAAAGCGTTTTGGAAGAGCTTGCTCACTCTCAGCAGGGGCTACATAATTAAAGGAATCACCGACACGAGTATTCAAAAGTGAATTTTTCAAATCATCCTCGAGGTCTTCGTTTTCGAGAAAGAGCTGGTCCTCGAATGGTGTAACACCGATGATTGGCATATTGGTTTCATCATCAAGTAAAGTAAATTTCACCGTAGCCACGTGCAAAAAGTCAGTAATCTGTTCAGAAGGAACTACCGTACCTGCTTGGAGCAGTATTTCATCGATCTGATTCTGTACTTCTTCATCGGTAATTTCATGGACCGGCTTTACTAAATTAAGATTAGTATAGTTTGAAAGCTCGAATTGTGGAATCATCTCATAACGAATGACAAAAGTAATTCCGGCTGGGTGTCTTGCGGATATCTCGGAGAGAAGGATTGCCAAGAACGGTTAGATTGTCTCGACGAGCAATTATCGTAAACTCTTCATTAGCAATAGTTTCTAATGCTTCATTTTCGATGGAACGTCCGAAACGCTGCTTGATAATCGGGAGAGGAACCTTCCCTTTACGGAAGCCCGGTACTTCGATTAATTTTGCAGAATCTGCGTAGGCTTTGTTGTAATGTGGCTGAAGCTCACTATTGGAGAGCGTGATTTCAACCTCTTGTGTACAGTTATCAATTGTAATAAAATTCGTTTCCAATCAAATGTCCTTTAGAAGAAAATTAAAAATTGTATAATTTCAAATACTTGTAAATCCACTATCCGTTGCTTCTATTGCACATAATTAATCTAATGCGCTTAATTTCAATAGAATCTGGAAGTTGGCTAATTGATTCAGGAATGATGATTTGCCATGTAATGCAGGGGGAAAGTGCGGATGGGGAGAGTCGAACTCCCATGTGTTTCCACGCTAGATCCTAAGTCTAGTGCGTCTGCCAATTTCGCCACATCCGCTTTCATCGGGTGCAAAAATAATGATGTTTTGTGTGAAAAGGAATAAATTTGTTCAAAATAATTGACTTTATTATTTATTTGAAATACTATTCAGTCGCAATTAGAAAAGAAAAATGCCAACCAACGAACCGAAATGGATTATTATAGGAGCAGGAATTGCAGGCATTTCAGCCGCTGTTGGATGTGTGTTAGCCGGGAAAAAAGTAATACTTATCGAACAAAGTGGCTATATCGGCGGAAGAGCACGTTCATTTACCGATACAACGACCGGTGAGATAATCGACAATGGACAGCACGTGCTCATGGGATGCTATACATCGCTACTTTTTACTCTTAAAACACTCGGTACCGAGCATCTTCTCAAACGTCAATCAGCGCTAAGCGTGCAATTTATCGATGCAGACGGCGAACGTGATATTCTCGATACATCACTTCTGCCCGGCAAAGCAGGCTTGATTCTGGGTATTCTCAAGCTTAAAAATGTCTCGTTGCATTCGAAAATTCGCGCGCTTGAGCTGGCTTTTCGTATACAGCTTGGGAACGTAACAGCTTCTAATAAAACAACATTAGAGTTTCTGAATTACTATAGTCAAACTCCCGAAATGATAGAACGTTTCTGGACACCAATCATACTCGCCACTCTCAATGCATCTCCAGCAAACGCCTCGGCAACATTACTGCTCGAAGTAATGCGTCGCGCGTTTTTCGGTGGTCGCCTGGCGTCACAACTGATAATTTCATCTGTCGGTCTATCAGAGCTTTTCGAACCAATCATCAAATGGCTGCGCGATCAAGGCAGCGAAGTATTACTCAATACAAGAATAGAAAAACTGAATTGCGAGAATA
This sequence comes from Ignavibacteria bacterium, assembly GCA_016720145.1. Taxonomy (GTDB): domain Bacteria; phylum Bacteroidota; class Ignavibacteria; order Kapaibacteriales; family UBA961; genus JADJXV01. Next base: position 82,858 of record JADJXV010000002.1, read on the forward strand.
ATACTGTTGTTTCCGTGACTACTTCGAAGGGCTTAGAAATTCAGTCAGATAAAGTCATTTCAACTATTCCTCCAATACCTTTATTGAGAATTCTCCCTCAGGAAAAACAAACGTCAAATGAATTTGCCGTACTCAAGAAGTTTCAGTTTTCACCAATTGTTTCCGTTTACTTATGGTTCGACCATAAATTTTTCGATGCTGACTTTGCCGCTATGCTTGGCACAAAAACGCAATGGATATTCAATCGACGACGGCTTACTGTATCTACGCAAGAATCAATCTCAAGATATCCTGAGCATCTATCACTAACAGTCAGTTCTGGAAATGATCTCGTAGAAATCACACCCGATGATATTGTGAAATTATGTCTTCAAGAAATTCATAAAGCATTTCCTAATTCAATACATTCCAATCTCTTGGCATCAAAAGTCATCAAAGAAAAATCAGCGACATTTCTTGCTACAACGGAAATTGAGCGTATTAGACCGTTGCATAATACATCAATTTCCAATCTTTTTCTAGCAGGAGATTGGACGGCGACCGGCCTCCCTGCGACTCTCGAAGGTGCATCTCAAAGTGGATATTCAGCTGCCAAATCAGCATTATCCATAAATTATTCACATTAATTATTTTTGATTTTTGGCAGTATTAGGAAAAAGCCGTATTTTCGCGGCTCACAATTTTGAACTAAACTCAATTTTTGGATACAATTATGTTTGCAGTAGTAGAAATCTCTAAAGAACAATACAATGTACAGCCGGCACAAACCCTTACCGTAGCACGGCTTGAAGGCGAAGTCGGTTCGACAATTGAATTTACAACCATCCTCGCAGGTGGTGAAGAATCAAGCCCGGCAGTCGGCGCTCCACACCTCAAAGGGTCTGTGACAGCAACGATTCTCGCACACGGCAAAGGCGACAAAGTGCTCGTATTTCACAAAAAACGCCGTAAAGGGTATCAAAAAATGAACGGTCACCGTCAGCAATATACCCAAATCAAAATTGACTCTATTCGACTTTAATTAGTAGAGTCAACCTAACTAAGCAACTATTCAATCTAATTTTATCGGAGAAGTATCATGGCACATAAAAAAGGTGGCGGGTCCACGAAGAACGGTCGCGATTCAAATGCCCAGAGACGCGGCGTCAAAAAATTCGGTGGTGAAGTCGTTAAAGCCGGCAATATCATCGTTCGTCAAGTAGGTACACATTATCATATCGGTAATGGCACCGGTCTCGGCAAAGATTATACAATATATGCTCTCGTCGATGGTGCAGTGAAATTTGAGCGTAAAGACAAATACCGTCTCAAAATTTCTGTCTATCCTGTCGGCGCATAAGTTACCGCGTTAGTTAATTTTACAATCGCCTTGCTGATACACTCAGCAAGGCGATTTTTTGTTTGGAATGATTTCTGCTATATATTCCAACAGCTTACTACTTGAAATTTGTCTTTATTATTGAGCTGTTCTATTCGCCTCATCACCAATCTGACCGACCTATTTACCGCTAAATCAGGTATTTTGATCTAAACATCCATTCTTTCAGAAGTGTCAAAAAAACCTGACACTTGAAGAATTTTCTTGCATGTATTTCAAGGAATTCGTAAGTTGACTCTATAAACTAATTAACCTATGTTTTTCACGTAATTATGGAGGACACATCTATGAAACGTTTGTACGTATTTCTTACAGTATTTCTACTCCTTACGGCGACTCTTCTGTCGCAAACTCCTCAAAAAGTATTATCTCCTCAAGACCTGACCGGCATGCTCAAGGCACCGTCGAATGCCGGTACGGACTTTTATTTTTCGTTTCCGCCCTGCTACGAGGAGGAATCTACCGGAAATCAAAATAGCATCCGTGTATTTGTCGCTTCAAGCGTTCGGCAGGCGATTACAGTCGAAGTCATAGGAAAACAATTCGAGATGATCAAAGAAGTATTACCGAATGATGTCGTAGAATTTGTGATCCCGGCTGACGTTGCTCAGCCATTTACGAAGCGAGGCAGTGTAAAGGCACCACCGGAAAAAGTATATGTTGGCTCTGCAGTTCATGTGTATTCACAATCGCCCGTCATTGTCTATGGTGTGACTCGGTACAATTACACAAGCGACGGCTTTCTCGCTTTGCCGGTGAGCGCTCTCGGTACAGAGTATATCGTGGCTGCATGGCCTCAATATACTGCAGTCGGTGCCTATCAATTAGTTGCAGAAACTACAATTTCCGCTGCCTATGATTCTACGGATGTGATGTTTACGATGGGTGGAAATAGTGCTTCAACCACTTCCGGTGGACTCAAGCCGGGACAAACTGATACATTTAGACTCAACAGAGGCGATGTCCTTTGCTTTGCAAGTGATGGTGATATTCAGGATATTTCAGGCAGTACGATTCGCTCTAATTATCCTGTCGGTGTCGTTTCAGGAAATCAATGCGCTAATGTTCCCGGCGGTGTGCCCTGGTGTGATTATATTTCTGAAATGGAATTACCGACCTATACATGGGGTAAAGAATATCATGTAACGCCATTTTTCGGCAGGAAAAAGATGCCATATATCCGCATTTTTGCAAAAGAAAAAAACACTACGGTGTATCGAGACGGACAGCAATGGCTCGTGATTCCCAAAAATTCCGGTAAACAAGATGACGGCTATATAGAGCGCCGTGCTGATGACGGTATCCCAAGAGCTATGGTAATATCAGCAAACAAGCCGATTTATGTTGTAGTATATAATACCGGACAGGCCGACGATAATGTAACGAGCGACCCCTTTCAAATGGTACTTACCCCACTCGAACAGTATCAGAAAGAAATAGTCTTTTGTACGCCGGGCTCGAAAAGTAGCAACAATAATTTCAAAAGTCATTATGTGAATCTCATCTATCGGCTCTCAGACAATAACACTATTCCATCCGATCTTGAATTTGCAACGGTCGTCGATGGAGTATTCGAATGGAAACTCCTCAGTAGTGTTTTTGGGACGTTGCCGGGCATGTTGTTTGCTGTTCCGGTGAATGGTAACACTTATGCATGCAAACAGCTTACCCTCCCCGGCGATGGCATCTATCGTATCCGTGCTACATCCCCTATTGCCGGCTACGGTTATGGTTTTTCTAATTATGATTCGTATGGCTTCCCCATTGGTGCAGCTGTGGACGCAATAGGCATTCCAGACTCCGGCAAACCCATTGTATCGAATTGGGTGCAGGATTGCGACGGCTCCATCAAGAATGCTACAGTACAGGATTTCCCAAACGAAGCTAATAATCGTTCAAATTTGGGACTTATATCGCTTACATCAGACATCAACAATACAAATTATAAATTTTCTTATGGCACAAATACTCCATATATAGCTGGACAATCAGTCTTTACAGATTGGTCACTGCATGTAATCGATAAATCAAAAAATGCTCGCGCTGTTGTTCGCTTTGCCGACCGCCGCGGTAATGATACAACTATTGTCGTCGAATATAAAGTATCACTTCCTGCCGTCGAATTGGGTAGTGGACTTGGCTTTGGAATTCTTCGCCCGGGTCAAACAGCCACCAAGACCGTCACCCTACGTAATACTGGAGCAACTCCTCTAAATATTACTCGGCTCGAACTTAAAAACAAGAATCAGGGATTTGCCCTCGACCCGGTGGTACCACTCCCATTCGTGCTAGCGCCCGGTGCTTCCAAAAATATGATTGTTACTTTTTCGGGTAGCGTAAGTGCTATGTATTGGGACTCAATTGGCATAGGGGACGACTGCTTGTTTACTTACGTCAATGCTGTGACGGGCGAAATTGCAACTCCCACTTTGATGGCAGATAAGTATAACTTCCAAACCCATCCTTTACATTCCAGAACGAAGAGCAACAATATTCTACTCAAAAATACCGGGAAAGTAGATATTACACTTACCGGTGATGACCACGTTTCAGCACTTGCAAACAAGCCATTTAAAGCCACCGATTGGAATATTGTCTATCCATATACACTTGTAGCCGGTGCATCACTGACCTTCCATGTAGACTTTGTCCCTACGAGCAAAGGTATATATGAAGCAATAATTACGTTTTCAAGCGACGCCCTTGGCACAGACAGTACGATAGAGCTTCTCGGCACAGCTATCGATACAACAACCGTAGGCGTTGAGGAAGACATTCGTAAGATTAGTTCGTCAGCCGGTGAATTCGACTTGAACATCAGTCCCAATCCAATCGGAGTGAGCGGCGGGATGGTGGAGATCACAATGCCAACGAATGGTTTTGCTGAGCTTACATTAATTTCATCTTCAGGTGAACGTGTGGCGACCCTTGCACAATCAGTATTTAATTCAGGAAATTATCAAGTGCGTATTCCAATTGAGTCGTTGAGTTCGGGTTCTTATATCGTGCGCATGACATCAGGGAATTTTTCTCTTGAAAAAGCAGTCGTGATAGTGAAGTAATTCATTCTCCTCTAACGAACACAATTCAATTTGACATTCAGAGTGAAGTACATTTTCACTCTGAATGTCACTTAGTTGGCATTTAATTTTGATTCCTTCTGATGCGTGTAATTTCCATAACTAATTGATATATATAATTTTCCATGTAATTTTTTACTTTTATTGTATGAAAAATATCTTTGCAATTTTCGCTGCAATTCTTGCATGCACTGCTCTCCTTCCTGCTCAGACTCTCCCTAATGCCGTATCTCCTCAAGACATAACATCATTATTAAAATCACCGACGAACGCCGGCACGGAGTTTTTCTTTTCGTTCCCACCTTGCTATGAGGAAGAATCAGCCGGCTATGAAAATAGCTGCCGCGTATTTGTGACGTCGCCTGTCAAACAGCTCATCACCGTCGAAGTGCCCGGTAAAAGTTGGAAAATGACCAAAGTTGCAATTGCTAATGATGCAATTGAGTTTGTAATCCCGACTGGAGTAGCTCAACCGTTCATCAAAAAAGGTTCATCAAGAGCACCTGCAGAACAAGTCTATAAAGGAGGCGCAATACACGTAGCCGCAAAGCATCCAATTATTTGCTATGGCGTGACACGCTATAACTATACCAGTGATGGCTTCTTAGCTGTTCCTGTATCTTCTATGGGTACTGAATATATCGTAGCTGCATGGCCACAGTACACTGCAATCGGTTCCTATCAATTAGTTGCATTGACTGCGATTTCTGCTGCGTATGATGAGACGGTAGTACAATTTACGATGGGTGGAAATAATGCATCCCAAACATCCGGTGGATTAAAGCCTGGAGAATCAACTACTTTTAATATGGACAAAGGGGATGTACTTTGTTTTGCGAGTGATGGTGATATCCAAGACGTATCCGGGAGTCGTATAAGGGCAACAAAACCGATCGGCGTGACTTCGGGAAATCAATGCGCAAATGTTCCGGGAGGTGTGCCATGGTGCGATTATACATCTGAAATGGAACTTCCCACCTACTCGTGGGGTAAAGAGTATCATGTGACTCCGATTTTCGCTAGAAAAAAAAATTCATACATTCGAATCTTCGCCAAAGAACCCAACACGACGGTCTATCGGGATGGGATACAGTGGCTTACTCTCACCAAAACAAACGGTAAGATTGATACCGGCTATGTAGAGCGCCGCGCAGACACAGTCAATCCCCGAGCAATTGTTATCACAGCCGACAAGCCCATTTATGTCGTGCAATACAACACAGGCCAAGCAGATGATAATGTATCGAGTGATCCATTTCAAATGGTACTAACACCATTCGAACAGTATCAGAAAGAGGTTGTATTTTGTACACCGGGTGCTAAAACGAGTAACAATAATTTCAAACTACATTATATCAATCTCGTCTATCAACTTACTGATAGTAATAGTGTGCCGGATGATTTGGAATTTGCAGTGATTGTCAATGGAAAGTATGAATGGAAAAAAATAAGTACACGTTTTGGTGGTACGCCGGGAATGATATTTTCCGTTCCGATTAATGGGAATAAATATGCCTGCAAACAGATCACCTTGCCCGGTGATGGCGTTTATAGTATTCGTGCGAATTCTCCTATTGCAGCATACTCTTATGGTTTTTCAAATTATGATTCTTATGGATTCCCGTCAAGCGTGGGGCTATCACAACGATTTCTCGAAGATACCCTTGCGCCGGTCGTAACGGGAACGCAGAACTGTGATGGTTCTGTATTAGACGGAATGGTCAAAGACTATCTTGACACCACCATTGCACGTACGAATTTTGGCTTGATATATATGGACTTGAATGCTGATTCAAGCTATAATTACACCTTTGAGTACGATAGAAATCACACCTTGGTCTCCGGTGAAACCCGTGAGACAGATTGGATGCTCACAGTGATTGACTCCAGCAAAGTAGCCCGCGCTGTGCTGTGGTTCATCGATCGAAATGGTAATTATGCAACTTCTGTATATACCTATACTCCTACAAAACCTACACTAACGTCCAAAGATAATTCATACTTTGGATTGGTCAAGCCGGGTCAAGTCATATCCAATAAATTTACTTTTACCAATCAAACGCAGAATAATCTAACAATTACTACACTCAAACTCAAATCCGGGAACAATGGATTTTTGATTGAAAGTGTCTCACTTCCATTTATGATGAAACCTGGTGAATCACGGGAAATTACCATTAGATTCCAACAGTCCAAAGTTGGCATCTTCATAGATACATTAGGGTTAGGAGATTCATGCACAATGATCTATCCATTAGATATAATGGCAATGGTCTCAAGTCCTATTCTTGATGTGATTGATCATGATTTTAATACACAGATTATTCAATCACAAACATCTTGGTTTGAGCTATTTGTAAAAAATATTGGAAAAGTTGATATTATCCTCACTGGCGATGATCACATTACTGCTCTCCAAGCCTCGCCTGAGTTTAAAGCAGTAGATTGGAAAATTACATATCCTTTAAACCTACATCCCGGTGGCACCATTTCATTTCAAGTCGATTATCTACCAACAAAAAAAGGTACTTCCACAGCGCGTATCACATTTAGCAGTGATGCCACAACGCTCGACAGCGTCTGCGTGCTCACCGGAACTGCCATCGATACTTCCACCGTCGGCGTTGAGGGGGAAATCAGCACCGCACCCTTTACTCTCAACGTCAGCCCGAATCCTATCGGGACAAATGGCGGAGTAGTAGAATACACGATGCAATCGCATGGTTATGCTGAACTTACACTACATTCCTCTATCGGTGAGCACATAGTCTCGCTTGCGAAGTCGGAATATGATAAAGGAAGTTATCAGGTACGTATTCCAATTGAATTACTCAGCTCGGGCAGATATATCGTAAGGATGGTGGTGGGGAATTTTTCGGTTGAAAAGTCAGTCGTTATCGTGAAGTGACAGTGTAATTAACTATATGAATTTTATAATTTTTCATCAAATTACAAAGGCAGAAGCTATGAAACAGTTCCTTACCTCCTGTGCCGTTTTTTTACTCCTCAGTATGTGCTCCAACGCGCAATCTCCTACAGCTCTCGACGGCACAAGTACCAAGCCGTCGAATGCCGGTACGGAGTTTTATTTTTCGTTTCCGCCGTGCATAGAGCCTGAGTCAACCGGGATCAATACTCGCTGCTGTGTGTATGTTACATCGAGCGTAGCGCAATCGATTACTATTGAAGTGCCGCGTTCAAACTGGCAGGTAACAAAGTTAGCTCAACCGAATGAAGTAGTCGAGTTTATAATTTCCCCCGCAGTAGCTCAACCATTCTTGATGAAAGGTTCGCTTCCTGCACCTGCCGAAGCGGTCTATCAGGGAGCTGCTGTCCACCTCAAATCGCAATCTCCCGTAGTCGTTAACGCCGTCACTCGGTACGGTACACAAAGTGATGGTTTTTTGGTCTTGCCTGTCGGCTCGCTCGGTCTTGAGTATGTTGTTTCATCATGGCCGCAGTTCGGCGCAGGGAGTAGTTACAATTTAGTCAGCGAGACTACCATTACTGCTGTGTATAACGAAACAGTTGTACAATTTGAAATGGGGGGTAATAATGCATCGGTTACGTCAGGCGGGTTAAAGCCGGGACAGATGGCTACCTTTACGATGAACAAAGGAGATGTGCTCTGCTTTGCAAGTAATGGTGATATTCAGGATTTATCCGGTAGCTATATCAAGGCAACAAAGCCTGTAAGTGTGGTATCCGGCAACCAATGCGCCAATGTACCCAGTGGCACTCCAAATTGTGACTATCTTTCTGAAATGGAATTGCCTATCAACACCTGGGGGAAAGAATATCATATCACTCCAATAGATGGCAGGAAGAAAAATTCCTACGTTCGAATCTATGCCAAGGAAAAGAACACAATTGTCTATCGTGACGGGCAGCAGTGGCTGGTCTTAACTCGTGCTACCCGTAAATACGATGACGCCTACCAAGAGCGCCGCGTCTTTGACGGTGCTCCAAAGTGTGTCGTAATTTCAGCGGATAAGCCCATTTATGTAGTCCAATATAATACAGGTCTGGAAGATGATAATGTAAGCAGCGCACCATTTCAAATGGCGCTCACACCGGTCGAACAGTATCAGCATGAGATTATGTTTTCAACGCCGGGAACACCCAAAGGTACGGACAATTACAAGACACATTATATGAATCTGGTCTATAAGCTCGGTCCAAGTGGTAATATACCGGATGACTTGGAATTCGCCGTAGTGGTTCATGGAAAATTTGAATGGAAAAAGTTATCGGTTCGCTTTGGTTCTACTCCCGGCTGCGTTTTTACTATGCCGGTCAATGGTGCATCTTACGCAACCAAACAGCTCACTCTCCCCGGTGACGGCGTCTTTCGCATTCGCTCGAAATCTCCGCTTGCCGGATATCTTTATGGTACTGCGAGTAATACTGCATATGGTTTCCCGGCAAGTGTCGCGCTCAATAATCTTGAACAAAAGGATTCCATTCATCCTCGAGTGACATTCACCAAAAATTGTGACGGTTCGGTAAAGGACGGCACTGTGAAAGATTATCCGGACGACAATGCAGTGCGAGTGAATTTTGGGTTGATTTATATGGACGTAAATCCTGATTCAAGCTATAATTACACCTTCGAATATGATAAAAATCACACCTTTGTCTCCGGCGACACCCGCGAGACAGACTGGACGCTGAACGTGATCGACGGACGAAAAAAAGCGAGAGCCCGCTTGTGGTTTATTGATAAAAATAGCAATGATACGACTATTATGCTAGAGTATGAACCCACACTCAATGTCTTTCCTTCCGACACGCTCGATTTTGGTATTCTCAAGAAAGGACAAATAGTTACCAAGACATTTACTATTCGTAATCCGACGGATAAGGCAGCACAGATTACTAGATTCGAACTCCGATCGGATACAGTGGGTTTTAAGATGACGCCGACAGCACTGCCCTTTACTTTGCCGGAAAATTCCACTAAAGAAATTACAATCACCTTCACTGCCACTTCAAACGGCGTCTTCATAGACCGTATCGGTATCGGAGATCAATGTCAATTCACCTACAGGCCGGTGCTCAAGGCAGAAGTCGTATCACCTCAAATCTTTGTTCACGACTTGGATTTTGGTAAACAGCTTCTCAACGGGAACTATTCAGGAAGTTTTATGATTGTCAATACAGGCAAAGTAATAACCGAAATTTATGGAGATGATCACATCAAAACATTAAATGCAACACCTGAATTTAAAACTGACGCCTGGATAAATGCCTATCCTATATTGATTTCTCCCGGGCAGGCACTACAATTCAGAATTGATTATTCACCCAAAGTTCGTCGGAAAATTCAAGCGAGCATCACCTTCTCGTCGGATGCAGACGGCACCGACAGTGTAGCAATTCTAAACGCGCATGGTGACACAACAGTAGTCGGCGTAGATGATGGTGGGGAGCAGTCATCTGCATCAAAAATCACTCTTAATGTCAGCCCCAATCCTATCGGAGCAAGCGGAGGAGTGGCAGAATATACGATGCAAGCACATGGACATGCTGAGCTTACGCTCCTCTCTTCCACAGGCGAACATGTCGCAACTCTTGCAAAGTCCACGTTAGATGCGGGAACATATCAGGCGCGTATTCCCGTTGAATCACTCAGCTCGGGCAGCTATATTGTTCGGATGGTGGTGGGGAATTTCTCGCTTGAAAAAGCGGTGGTAATTGTGAAGTAAAATCTTAATAATTATTCTATAAATCATATATTTATTTAATTTCACCCTAAGTAGTATGAAATATTTATTGTCAATCTTTTTTAGCATTTTTTGCTTTAGTAGCTAACACATCTTCGCAGACGCTTGCGAAGGTACATTCTGTAGAGGATTTGCCGACATTTCTCACCTCCACAACAAATGCAGGTACTGAGTTTTATTTTTCATTCCCGCCTTGTGTAGAAGAAGAGTCAAATTCATCGAATAGCTGCCGGGTATTTGTTGCTTCAAACGTGAAGCAGCTCGTTACGGTTCGAATCGACGGTAAAAGCTGGCTCATGACCAAAGTGGTAATACCAAATGAAGTTGTTGAGTTTGTTATTCCCTACACTCTGGCACAACCGTTTATGAGGAGAGCTACTGCCAAAATTCCTGAGGAAAAAATCTACACTGGTGGAGCTGTTCGTGTTTCTGCTCAGGCACCTATTATTGTTTATGGTGTCACACGCTATACCTACTCCGGAGATGGCTTTTTAGTTCTGCCGGTCAGCGCTCTTGGCACCGACTATATTGTTGCTTCGTATCCTCCTACAGGAACGAGTAATTCTATTCAAAAATTATCTTCGGAGACCACTATTTCTGCCGCATATGATTCTACGGTGGTGAGATTTAAGATGGGGGGATCGGCTACTTCGATGACATCCGGTGGACTACTTTCGGGACATGATACTGTTTTTATAATGAACAAAGGCGATGTACTGTGTTTTGCAGGCAATGGATATTTGCATGATCTTTCCGGTAGTAGAATTACCTCTTCACTGCCTGTGGCTGTCGTCTCCGGTACACAGTGTGCGAATGTTCCGATTGATATGCCATGGTGTGATTATCTGTCGGAGATGGAATTACCCACTTATTCCTGGGGCAAGGAATATCATGTGACTCCAATTCTGGGCAGGAAGAAGAATTCTTTGATTCGAATATTTGCCAAAGAACCTAATACCACGGTATATAGGGACGGCGTTCCTTGGTTGTATCTACCTAATTCATCAGGCGTTATTGATGACGGCTATGCCGATAGACGTGTTGACGATAGTGTACCCCGACCGGTCGTCATCACAGCAGACCTACCAATTTATGTTGTCGAATATAATAGTGGTCAAGGAGAAGACAATATAGTAAGTGACCCTTTTCAAATGGTACTGACTCCGTTTGAACAGTATCAAAAAGAAATAGTATTTGCCACTCCGGGTACCAAGACCTCATCATTTAATTACACATCTCACTACGTCAATCTAATTTATGAGCTTGGAAGTGCTACTACTATGCCAGACGATGTGGAATTTGCTACAGTCGTTAAGGGTAAATTTGAATGGAATAAGGTGAGTGTTCGCTTTGGTTCTACACCGGGGATGATTTTCTCCATACCTGTTAATGGGAAGATTTACGCCTGCAAGCAGCTTACTTTGCCGGGCGAAGGGGTGTACAGTATTCGAGCGAATTCACCGATTGCAGCCTACATGTATGGCTTTACCGCGTATGAATCGTACGGTTTTCCGGCGGGTGTGCGATTATACAACAACTTAGTAAAAGATACAGTTGCGCCTATTGTTACCTGGACACAAGATTGCGACGGCTCAGTACGGAACGGACGAGTGATAGATTACCCCGAGAGTACTACAATGCGAACTAATTTAGGAGCACTCTATATGGACTCCCCTATGGATTCGAGCTATAATTACAGCTTTACATACGGTAGGAACCAACAATTTATCGCAGGTGAGTCCCGAGAAACCGACTGGTCGCTCACAGTGATTGACCCATGGAAAAAAGCCCGCGCAATTCTTAGGTTTATCGATAGAAATGGGAATGCTTCAACGAACGATATTACCTATACTCCACAAAAAATCACCCTTTCGCCGGCAGATTTTTTGGACTTTGGTGTGATCAAGAGTGGACAATCGGTTGCGAAAAAATTCACGTTAACCAATGAAACACCAAATGATGCGGTGATTACAAAATTAGAATTATTGTCCGAAACGGTAGGATTTTTGATTGACAATACACAGCTACCTTTTACCCTCCGCTCGGGTGAATCTCAGAAATCACCATCACTTTTATCCAATCGAAAGTTGGGATTTATACCACTCAAGTTGGACTGGGCGATAGCTGTAAATTTGGCTATCCAATTCATTGTACAGCAGAAGTCGTTAGCCCCATTCTCGAAGTCAATGATTATAATTTCTCGCTTCGTCCTATGAAATCTCGCACATCCTGGACAGAGCTCCATCTCAAAAACACCGGACGAGTCCCACTGGTGATCACCGGCGATGATCACTCCACTTCTCTCAAAGCTACTCCGGAATTTCAGCCGGTGAATTGGAATCATACCTATCCTCTCACGTTGCAACCGGGAGGAAACATTGCATTACAAGTGGACTATGTGCCAATGAAGAAAGGAATTACGACGGCGAGAATTACATTTAGCAGTGATGCCACAACCTTTGACAGTGTCTGTGTTTTGAACGGTACCGGTATCGACTCGATTACTATTGGCGTTGAAGAAGATCAGGTGCCTTCTTCTCATTCTCGTTTTACCCTCAACGTCAGCCCGAATCCTATCAATAAGGTCGGAGGTGTCGTGGAGTACACAATGCAAGAGAATGGTTTTGCTGAGCTTACGCTGATTTCTTCCACCGGCGAGCGAGTGGCAACACTTGTAAAGTCAGAGTTTGATGCAGGGAAATATCAGGTGCATATTCCAATTGAAACACTCAGTTCGGGCAGCTATATCGTGCGGATGGTCGTAGGTAATTATTCGATTGAAAGAGCAGTTGTGATTGTAAAGTAGAAGAGTTTTTAGTGCGGGCGTTTATTTCCTCGGATATACACCCGCCTGCGCTGAAATATTGAGGAGCATACCTACGGCAGCTGCCGAAAATAACACTGATGTACCGCCATAACTGATAAATGGCATTGGTAGTCCGGTAGTAGGGAGTACGCCGCAATTCACGCCGGCATTCACAAATGCATAGATGGCAAGAGTGACCGTGATACCGACAGCGAGGAGACGTCCGAAATCATCCGGCGCGTTTTTCGCAACATTAATACCACGCCAAAGGATAATGCAGAAAGCCGCGAGAATAAAAAATGCACCGATAAAACCGTATTCCTCACCGACAACCGAAAAGATAAAATCGCCGTAACTTTCCGGCAAGAAGAAATCCCGTTGCAGACTTTGTCCCGGTCCCACGCCGAAAATCCCGCCACTTCCAAATGCTATAATTGCCTGCTGTAATTGATAATTAACAACCTCAGAATCTGTACCTGACCCGTAACCTGTAAAAGCAAGAATTCGTTTTAATCGATACGGCGCAGACACTGCATAAATCGATGCGATAATGAGTCCACCAAATGCAATGCCACCGAGTTTTTTGAGCGGCGCATTTCCTATGAACATAATAACCGCCGCTATAAAAAATACCACTGATGCTGTCGATAGGTTTGGCTGTGCAGCAATTAATCCACAGGTAATTAATGTCCACAACAAAAGAGGCAGAAGTCCGGTTTTGAAGTCGTTCAAGTGCTCTTTCACTGCAACAGTCATCGCTGAAATATGGAGCACGAGCGCGTATTTCACAAATTCAGACGGCTGAAAATTTATAAAACCGAAGTGAATCCACCGCGCTGCGCCTTTGACTTTCGCTCCGGTAAATAGTACATAGACAAGAAATATAAGTGCAAGAATTAGTATCGGTTTGGTGAATTTTTCGAAAATATGATAATCAATTCGTGAGAAAACAACGATAGCCGCAAGACCAAGTAATACTCTAATAGCATGATTCCAAAAGAGTTTTTCACTTGAACCGAATTTTGCCGCCGCAAAAGACGAGCTCGCACTATAGACAAATGCCACGCTAAAAAGCATCAGTCCCACGACCGAAAGAAGTATATACCAATCAATATGTCCGGATGTTTTTGCCATGGAATAATACTGTAGCAATGAATGGAAATTTTTGCGCAAAACTACGCGTTTTTCGGTGAGTAGGATATGGTGTATTTCGTTAAAATTCGAATAATAAAATGTATTTGTTGGTATCCCATTTTGAGAGAAGTATGTCATCTAATAATAAATGCCCTGTAAGTCACACAACTTACAGAGCATTCTATAAAATATCTTCCATCCTATACTCTATTATTTACAGCCCAAACGATCGTAAATGATGGTCAATATGCTTCCACATCAAATACCCATTTTCCTCTCGAGATAATTTTCCTAAGCCGCCGTGCGGACCGAACTGATACGTACTATCGACGGCCGCAAACCCGGACAATATATCGAGTAAAGCTTGCTTGTCATTGTCGAACGTCGTTGGTTTGGTACCGTTGCCTCCTTTGCCTTGCTTATACATCTTCAAAGTAGGAGAATTTATCTTAAATGGCTTTTGAGAGAGAATTACCTTTTTGGCAATTGGTCGCAAAAACGCAGGAATGACTGGCTTCGTATCTCGTATTTTCATTACATCCCGAAAAGGATCGGTAAGATGACACACCATTTCGCCGGCTGTCATTTTACCCCAATTATTTTGTGAATCAGCAGATAAGTTGTTGATCCTGCTTACGATATGATCGTAATCGTTTTTGTTGTAGAGAGAGTTTGTCATAGAAGTATGTAATAATGATAACACAAAAAACAACTGTATTCAGAATTTTATGAATGTTAAATGTATGATTACTGCTTTTGAACAGAATTGAAAATCAGTACGTTTTCTATGGAATAAGCACTTCCATACCATATTCTGCAAAAATTCCTGCAACTACTCTTAAATCCGGTTCACCGACAGGCAATGCACCGAGTTTGTTAAAAAATTCTTCAAAATTCCCGCCCGGAACGACAGTCCACAAAGTACGTCCTGCCTTGCTACCGATATTTTGAAACGCATGGGGAATGTGTTTTGGGAAGTATATATGTGCTCCAGTTTTGGCTACGAATTGCTGATCGCCAAGCATAATACCATATTCTCCTTCTATCACATAAATAGTTTCGTCCTCGCGGTCGTGGACATGCGGAGGAATTCCGAGTCCCGGAGGTGTGACTACTTCGAACACATAATGATGTCCGTCAGATTCATGTTTTGAGAGCTTGACTGTGACCGAATGTCCTAAGATATTCAGTTTTTTTCCTTCTTCGGCAGCTACTACTGTAGCAATTGATTGTGTAGTTTTCATAGCGTTGTACCCTAATAATTAGAACAATAATTTAATTACGGTACAAAATTACGGGAGCCGACTGCTACTTTTCGTTCACATAAGTTAACTAATTACCTACCCAAAGAAATATTTTTTCGAATCCTACTCAGCGATTGAGGTTTGATCCCAAGATACGATGCTATATAGTGTTGTGGAATTCGCTGTACAATTTCCGGTGAATTTTTCAGGAGCTTGAGATACTTTTCTTCCGCAGATTCTATTTGTGTGTCGATGATTTTTTGTTGGGTGGCTTCATACGATTTCCGAACTTTAATTCTATACCACTTTTCAAACGCCGGAATTTGATCCAATGCTTCTTCCCATTTGGTTTTATCTGCCTGAAATACCTCACAATCCTCCAATACTTGTATGCTAAATCGCGATGGAGTGCCGGAATAAAAACTAGTTTTATCACCGATCCACCAATTCAAAAAAGCGAAATACATGGTAAATTCATCTCCCTTTTCATCAGTATGAAAGGCGCGAAGGCACCCTGAATTAACAAAACCGATTGAACGACAAAGCTCTCCCTGCACCGTAAAAAATTCTTTTTTCTTGAGCCGTTTCACGGTGAGAAATGAGGTGAATGCAGCAATATCCTCATCATTGAGAATGTTGGTTTCAGCAAAATGTTCGCGTAGATTTGAAAAAGTACCAAAAGGTTCCATTACAATCACAAATGTAAAATTAAATATTCCATCCCAACTATTACCTGAGCTTACTACTTAGAGCCATTATAAGACTTGCAAATTACGTAATTTACGGTGTGTAACCAAGCTATAATTTATCACGTGAATTTATATCACAAAATTTGCTTCTAGCTGAATTATCAAAGCTTTATTGTTTTTGTGATACTTCAACTTAAAATCTCAAGTTTTTGGATAAATCATCTCGATGTTTTTAATTCAATATTGGCAAGTTCATTTGAAAAAACTTACTATGTTTCAATTGATACATTCCTCAGAGTTATTATTTCTGTTCCATCAACACATTACTACATTTCAATCAAAAATACGTACAGATATATGAGTAATGAATTCACTCATCAGAAAATCTGTGTGTCCCTTTTTTTTTATAGTGTATCATGTAGAGAAGTGGAGATAAAATTCACTTGACAGCAATTCTAAAATCAATCCACAAAAAAAGCCGCTTCGGAATACCCGAAGCGGCTTTTGGAACATTGTGTAGTAAGCAATTCTCGTACGTAAAGAAGGCAAACTACCTTACACTTATACTATCAACGAATAATCGTAAGCATTTTAGTTTGTTTTGCTGTACCTGCTGTCAATGTGTAGTAGTAGGTACCGGATACGAGATTATCTGTACTTAGCACTACTGCATGGAAACCGGGCGCTGTCATACCGGATTGAACGGTTGCTACTTTTTCACCGAGGGCAGTAAAGAGGTCGATCCTTGTTTCGATAGACCGCTCGACGGAGAATGGAATCTCGACGGAGTTGGTAGCAGGATTCGGCTTAGCATCGCGAAGTGCGAGACCTGCAGGATTCACATCTTCTTCTACACCTACGGGTGCAGGAGTAAAGAAACGTTGGATGATTTCTTGTTCATCATCAATATCTCGTTGATCCTGTAAATACGCATTAGTTTCTGGGTCCTCTGTAGAAACTGTACGCATTTGGATAAGGGGAATGTCTTTTATATTTGGCAATGATGTTGGAATCCAAGAAATTTTATCAAAGAACGCATCATTGGTGATGTTTCCTGGATCACTCCATTTATTTGATGACATCGGACGGTATGCATAGAATATATCGGAGGCATCAATTTCGGCGCCGGCAAACATGTGCTTTGTAAAGTCTAAGTACTTGACAAGTAGATGTCCATCGGCTGTACGTACATATTGAATCTCATTATCCATTTGACTAGCACCGGCTGTATCGGTGCCCGGTACGCTACTCTCATAAATGAAACTCGGTACAAAACCGGAAAGCGTAGCTACTTTACGGATACCCCACGTTCCATTTTCATGGTAAAACTCAACAAGTTGAACGTTCTCAGCCGCAGTGCGGTCATTTATTTTAGCTATAAAACTAAACTTATCCTTACCATATACCACAAAGCCGCTGGAATTATAGCCTAAGCCATCGGGAGCTATCAATGCTGCATCTCCACCGCCTGCAGTGATGTAATCTTTAAGAATTGACTCAGGCATTTTACTTAATTCTGACCAATTTTTACCACCATCGGTTGATTTAGAAATTGACGGTAGTCGGACTTGTTCATTATCGGTATATTCGTTATACACTAATGTATAGAGCGTTCCCTCTTCATCGATACCAATATGAGGTTCTGCAGTAGTTCTAGAATTTAAGAGATTTGAAGCACGGTAATGACTAAGATCCCATTGTGAAGGAATATTAGTTGCAGCGATTTCACCTGCATCTGCGGACAAACCGAGAACACCATATCTGCCATATTGTGTTGTTTCCGAACTCCTAAGCACTTGCACCATATAAGAAGTAGTTGTTGATTGATCAGTAGCCCATGATGTCGTCACATTCCATTGCTGGTTTTCAGGATTATCGTTCTCTGGACCTTGATATGCAAAAAAATCAGCAGGTTGCTTACCTAGCTTAAAGCCGATCGCTACACCACCAAAAGTCGCACTTGAAGACCCTTTGGGAGTCAGAATAGGTGCATAAAAAATGTAGCTCAAATCATCAAGATTCGTTGATTTATTTTTGTTGATTACCTGAACTGAAGGATAGCGTGCTTGCCCTTCTTGGGTAGCATCATAATACTTATTTGGTGCAGACCATGTCTTGCCTCCATCGGTCGAGGTCATCAAGTAAAGATTTCCTTTGGTATCTTCTGTAGGACCACGCTGAACTCGAAAATAAGCTTTCGAACCGTCTTCATAGACGAATGGTGAACCTTCAGTATAATATGAAAAGGCATTGCGGAGCTTTTCGAGAACGGTGACTTCGCCGGCAAGAATTTTGGAGGAATGGGATTTGGTAGTAGTGCTTCTATGGTGAGCCGTTGAAACCGGTTCTAATTCACGTTTTCCGGTAGTAGTATTCGGCTTTGTTGACGTAACAACTTTAATTTGTGCAAACATGGCAAGCGGCATAATGCTCACCGCAGCCACCGCTATAATACATCGTAGAGAACGATTCATAATAAAACTCCTATAATAATTTATTAGAAAATGATTGTAATTCGATAAGCACATCGACACTAACGTATCTGCTTTAGTTACAAATTGATGTCTGTGCAAAAAATTCTTCTGCTAACTATGAGCGGCAAAATTACAATATACTCGCAGATTATACAAATACTTGGGTAAAAAATAGGAGCCCATACTTTAGGGTTCAATACCGGTATCCCCCGCACCTATCGTATCTTTCAAAGTATCAATGAGTTTGCTTGTTTTGTCCTAGCTTGGTAACATCAATAGTTATCGTTATATGTTTGCCTGCTACATGGAGAACATCATGGAGCTCTATTTTGGAAAGCCCGTTTCTGATTTTCAGTAATTTCCTGTATATCTGATGAAATTCCAGGTTGATACTTAGAGCATGTTCAAATTAAAAAAGCCCTGCAAGAATATATCCTTGCAGGGCTTTTTGATTCTATTCGCTAAGAGAATTAATAGCGATAATACTCCGGCTTGTACGGCCCTTCGACCGTCACGCCGATATATTGCGCTTGTTCTGCAGTGAGTGTTTCAAGCTGTACACCTATTTTTGCAAGATGCAGTCGAGCTACTTTTTCATCGAGATGCTTTGGCAAAACATACACATCATTACCATAATTAGCTGAATTCTGCCAGAGTTCGAGCTGAGCTAATACTTGATTGGTAAAGGAATTAGACATCACGAATGAAGGGTGTCCGGTAGCACAGCCAAGATTCACAAGACGGCCTTCGGCGAGTACGATAATTTCTTTGCCGTCAATAGTATAAACATCAACCTGCGGCTTGACTTCATTCTTGGTCGAACCATAATTTGAATTCAGCCATGCCATGTCGATTTCATTGTCAAAGTGCCCGATATTGCAGATAATTGCTTTATCTTTTGCCGCTTTGAAATGTTCGCCGCGGATGATATTGCAATTTCCGGTCGCTGTCACGATGATATCGCCTTCTTTAATTGCATTTTCCATCGTTCTCACTGCAAAACCATCCATCGCGGCTTGCAATGCGCAGATAGGATCGATTTCGGTCACAATCACGCGTGCACCTGCGCCGCGAAGCGAAGCAGCCGAACCTTTACCCACATCACCATAACCGGCAACAACGGCTACTTTACCTGCCATCATCACATCTGTTGCGCGGCGGATAGCATCGACCAACGATTCTTTACAGCCGTATTTATTATCGAATTTCGACTTCGTTACCGAGTCGTTGACATTGATAGCAGGCATCGTAAGTGTTCCTGCTTTTACGCGGTCATACAAGCGATGCACGCCGGTTGTTGTCTCCTCTGAAAGTCCACGTATTCCTGCCACAAGTTCGGGGTAACGGTCTAAAACCATATTCGTCAAATCGCCGCCGTCGTCCAAGATCATATTGAGCGGTTCGCGATTTTCACCGAAGAATAAGGTCTGCTCTATACACCAGTCAAATTCCTGTTCGTTCATTCCCTTCCACGCAAACACCGCACCGCCATTTGCTGCAATTGCAGCGGCTGCATGGTCTTGCGTAGAGAAGATATTACAGGATGACCAGGTTACGTCTGCGCCTAGCTCTTGAAGAGTCTCGATGAGTACAGCAGTTTGAATCGTCATGTGAAGGCATCCGGCGATGCGCGCGCCTTTGAGCGGCTTGGATGCGCCGAACTCTTCGCGGAGTGCCATCAGGCCGGGCATTTCTGCTTCGGCGAGATGCATTTCTTTGCGTCCCCATGCCGCAAGCGACATATCACGCACCGCATATTTGCCGGGTACTTGATTGACATTTTGTGGCATAAAAGCGGCTTTACCATTCGTGTGAGCTACTCCGTTTGTATGAGTCGGAGCAGTTTCTGTTGTTGTCATCATTGATTATCCTATTGAAATTAAAAAAATTATCCGTGTAATGTTTTGAAAGAATCGACGAGATTCAATTCTTCCCATGGGAAATGTCCGCGACCAAAGTGTCCGTAAGCAGCCGTCTCGCGGTAAATAGGACGGCGAAGATTCAAGCGATGAATAATGCCGGCCGGGGTCATGTCGATGTTTTTGAGGATATAATCGGAGATCACGTTTTCGGCTACATTGCCTGTACCGTGCGTATCTACCCGAAGGGAAACAGGTTGCGCCACGCCAATAGCGTACGACACTTGTATCGTACATTCTTTTGCAAGGCCTGCTGCCACGATATTTTTAGCTAAATGACGAGCTGCATACGCTGCCGAACGGTCCACTTTCGTCGGGTCTTTACCCGAAAATGCACCACCGCCGTGAGGCGCTTTACCGCCGTAGGTATCAACGATAATTTTACGTCCGGTGAGACCGGTATCGCCGTGTGGACCGCCAATTTCAAATTTTCCAGTTGGATTGATGTGATATTTGGTATTGGCATCCAAAAATTCGGCAGGAATGACGGGCTTAATTACATGATTCATCACGTCATCGATGATTTGCTGCTGAGGAACACCGCCGTCGTGTTGAGTCGATACGACGACTGTATCCACGCGCACGACATCACCATTACCATCATATTCTACAGTTACTTGTGCTTTTGCGTCCGGACGTAAATACGGCATAAGCGTGATGTGATTTTTACGAATATCACTGAGTTTATGGACGAGATTATGCGAATAGACAATTGCTGCCGGCATGAGTTCGGCTGTTTCTGTGCAGGCATAGCCAAACATCATCCCCTGATCGCCCGCACCGCCGGTATCGACACCTTGCGCGATATCGGGTGACTGACGGTTAATGACGTTCACCACTGCGCACGAGTCGCAGTCGAAACGATATTCGGCTTTTGTATAGCCGATGTCGCGGATAACGCCCCGCACGAGTGTCGGGAGGTCGATATAGGTCGTGGTGGTAATTTCACCGCCTACGACGATAAGTCCTGTAGTAGCAAAACATTCGCACGCCACGCGTCCGGTAGGATCTGCCGCGAGTACGGCGTCAAGCACTGCGTCGGACACTTGGTCACATATTTTATCGGGATGTCCCTCGGAAACAGATTCCGATGTAAAGAGATAATTGCTCATTGATTACGATTGAGATTAGTATAAAAAAATAAAAAATGTTGATTGTAATTAAATTCTCGGTTGCATTTACTATTCTACTAAATTGACTGTTAATTCATTTGTTTTTGCAATGCGAGTAGAAGGTATATTATTTGATATATAACTATTAGGTATTCCTGAAATTGCCTGAACTTTTATTGATTCAGCGTTTATAATGGATTTTGACCCTTTGCTTCCATTGTTTCTTATTATTTTTCCAAAAGTATCCTTCACAAGTTTATTAGTACTTGAATACTCATATTCAGATGTTAAAAGATTACCGTTAATATTTGAATTATTCTGTTTTGTCTCATTATTTGGTTGAAAATGCATATTAAAGCCCAATGAACGTGGGCTTTGAGTATTTGGTAAAGCATGTTCAAAATCTACAATGAAGCGGATTTTCCACGTTTCAGATGTACCATTTGTATAAACAGATTTCATATTATGACCGATTCCTGTATCTGCGACCCAAATATTGTCAATCGGTGTTATATTCTTAATAATTTCATATCGTATATCCGGCTTAATAGCCCAGAATGTCGAATCCGGTTCAAGAATAGAATAAAATTCAAAATTCCGATATCCATGATTATACTCATCAATAAAGAAGCGTCCATTACCAACGAATTGAATATTCTTGGCAACCAATGAGTCTGTTGTGCCATCCATCCAGACATACCCTTCCTTATAAAATCTTATGTCATAGACTCCTGCAGCCACATTTTTTAATGAAAATATCCCATCAGCAGCAGTGATGATTGTTTGTTTTACAGTCCCTTGATCCAGTAATTGTACTGTTAGACCCGATCGATCAGTTAGCAAAACTCTATATTCATTGTATATCTTAGCTTCCCCATATATCTCCCCGGTCGTCGCTGCAGGAGTAGTAGGATTAGTAGAACAAGCCCCAAGCAGCGCAGCAAGCGCGAAAACCGACAGAGTAATAAAATGTCTCATAGCAAAGCTCCGAAAAGATGAATGATGATTGTACATTGTATTTCAATTACGTAGATAGCTTTTAATTTAATTACTGATTCGACCTCTATTTTCCATGCCTCATTATACTCTAATTGATAGTTGTAATTCTCCGCCTAGTCCCACTTCTACAATTTTACGAAGGGTGGAAAGGCGTACATCGTGAATATCATTCTCCACTTTTGAGATAAATGCTTTATTGGTGCCACACTTATCGGCAAGCTGCTCTTGAGTGAGACCCAATTCAAGCCGAGCATCATGAATAAGAACGCCTACCCTAAATTCAGCTGAGTCATTCTCAAGCTTATCTCGCTCAGTTGTGCCGATAGGAATATAATGCTTCGTCTTAAATTCATCAAGAGTTGTAATGTTATTTTTGTTCATACAAGTGTAATTCAGTGTGACGGAACTTGCTATTTTTCTTACAACTTACTACTTACCACTCTACCACTTTCGACTATATTTCGGTAAGTATTTGAACACTTCGACAAGCTGTTAATGACACATTTGATATTCAGCTATAAACTTTACGGCTAACATAATGATAATAGTAGGGTTATCATTTATAATTCTGGGTGCCTTATCTATACGGTTGAAACCGTTGCATCGGTTGTATCGCGCTATTGAAAATGGTTAAAACCATTATCAGATTTCAAAACCGTTAAAACGGTTTGCGAATTTTTTCGCGTCTTGATCCCGTGATTAAAATCATGGGCTATGTTTTAATCCATGTGTCATTGTTTTTGTTGGAGCGGGTTTCCGCTACTTAGGAACTCAGTGTGACAAAACCTGCTGTTTTTCTTACTACTTACAACTTACAGCTTACAACTTAAAGCTTACAACTTAAAGACTATAATTCGGCAAGTATTTGAACACTTCGACAAGCTCAGTTTGACGAAACCTGCTATTTTTCTTAAAACTTACGAGACTTAAGACTTACTACTTACTACTTACTACTATCAACTCCTATCTATCTCACTTGAATCCCCAACATTCAACCGGGAAAATTTGCCACGCACTACCGCATTATTACCAATAATCGACTGTTCGAGGAGCGACGAGGTGACCGTCGCGCCATCACTGATGATTGTATCGCGCACGACGCTGTCGCAGACCGTTGCTCCTTCGGCGACGGTGGCATATGGACCGATAATCGAATTCTCGACTTTCGCTGTCGGCGCGATAAAGACCGGCGGTATCACCACCGAACACGGGAATGTACGGTTCATCGGGTGTTTGTCGAGTAGGTAGCGATTTGTGTCGAGCATTGTCTCCGGCTTGCCGCAGTCGTACCAGCCCTCAACGGGGAACGTCGTGAACTGTTCACCGCGGTCTATCATCATTTGAAGCGCGTCGGTGAGCTGATATTCTCCACGCGTACGGATATTATTTGTCATCATTTCGTCAAGGCACGTGGTGAGAAGGGTTGGATTCTTAATAAAATACAGACCGACGAGTGCAAGGTGTGAAGTGGGATGTTCGGGCTTTTCGACGAGCTTGAGGATAAAATTATTCACCGTCTCGACCACTCCGAATCGGCGTGGATCCTCGACGGTTTTTACTC
This sequence comes from Ignavibacteria bacterium, assembly GCA_016720145.1. Lineage (GTDB taxonomy): Bacteria > Bacteroidota > Ignavibacteria > Kapaibacteriales > UBA961 > JADJXV01. The sequence continues at coordinate 106,980 of JADJXV010000002.1, forward strand.
CGAGTGTGCTGCATGGTGATGTAGTCGCAAGTGAGAGATCAACATCAAAAATTGTATCACCGAGGATGATAAGGAGAGGTTCATCCGGTGTAAATGTTTCGCGGGCGATCCAGATCGAATGTCCGAGTCCGAGACGCTCTTCTTGCTCGACAAATTCCACATCCATCGAGTAATTAGCGCGTACATACTCCTCAACCAAGTCACCCATGTAGCCCACTACTATCGTCGCTTGCTCAATATTTTGGCGCTGAAGAGCATCCAAGATATGACCAAGAATTGGCTTACCTGCAACATTGAGAAGCACTTTGGGTAGCGTGTATGTGTGAGGTCTGAGACGTGTGCCGACACCGGCTACGGGTATAATTGCGCGCATAAATTGAGCAAAAACAAAAGGATTCCGAGGGTAATTATCGGCAAAAATAGGTAATTTTCCTGTAAGGATTGGCAGGCTACGATGTGGTTGATAAATTTCCTTGCTGCATTACATACAAAAACGGATTACTCTTTATGAATAATCCGTTTTTTAAACTCATCACAACACTATTTTTTCAACGGGTGGCGGAGGTGGCTGCATCACGGTGCCGCATTTGCTGCACGTGCGATGCTCTTCCGAACCGTAATAGCGCTTGAATATCGGCGGTAATTGTGCCACGATGTCGGTGAGCTCGCAGAATTCTTCGTATAATTTCGTTCCGCAATTCTCGCAAAACCACATAAATGCATCGAGTTCGGTTGTTTCGCGGCGGCGTTCTATCACCAGTCCCACCGTCCCTGCCCCACGCTGTGGAGAGTGCGGTGTGCGCGGAGGCAAAAGGAAAATATCCCCTTCACGAATATGTATATCTTTCGGAACGCCATCATCAATAATTTTGACGACCACATCACCTTCGATTTGATAGAAAAATTCCTCGCCTTCGTTGTAATGATAGTCTTTCCGGGAATTCGGTCCGCCAACGACCATCACGATAAACTCTGTATCCTTATAGATTTGCGCATTACCGACCGGCGGCTTGAGTAGATGACGGTGTTCGTCGATCCACCCTTTGAAATTAAATGGAAGTGCTACTGCCATAGGTTTTTCCTTTGATAAAGTACTAGATTGATTCGTTATGTTACAATAACTGTTGCAATTACATATCAACCCTTTTAAATCTTATGCAACCTTATCGTATTCAGATAGATAAGCTTTGAAGAATACCTAAAATAGAACATTACAACCAACTTTGTAATGAAGAATGCTTTTTACATTTCAGATTGTTAAAAGTCTTGTGCGAATGCAGTGTACGTTACAACAAATCAAATTCATCTTTTGAGATTTCTGCTTGTTTTAAAATTGCTCGAAATGTTCCTTCGGGTAAGTCTTTTGTGTGCATTGCAATATATGTTTGCCTGCCATCAGGATGCCGTAAAACGATGTGGGAACCGGAAGTCCGTTTAATTTCAAAACCAATTTTTTGCAATTTACTCAATACTTCTTTCGGACGGGGCGGCATTTATATCTCGCTATATTCTAAAACTGCCTCTTCAATGAGATCTATTGATTCACCATGATCCTCTTTTTCTGAAATCCATATTTTGATTAAATCTTCAATTGCAGTTCTTGCCCCGTCAATCCCGTAACCATGTGTTGTAATTCCCCATTGAGGAACATAAGCATAGAAATATCCTTCAAAATTCTTTTCATCTATTCTTTGATATAACACCGGGATTTTCATAAGACTCTCCTATATTTAAAACATGATGGTAATGAGAATCAACATTACACCAGTTTCGTCGGTGTCAGCGAGGTTAATTTCTCATTAAGAGCATCTTGTGAGGGTAGATGTAGGTTTGAAATATAGCCGGTTGCGTCTTCCATGAGTCCCATTGTGGTCTCAGAATGAATGTATTCTACCACTTTTTCATAACTCTTCGTTTGCTCATAGACGCGTAATTGCCGGTCGGCGCCGCTACCCATTTCGAGGATTTGATAGATGTATTCAATTTCCTTGCGTGAGCCGAGCTCATCGACCACATCATCCACAAATTCAAGGAGTTCGCGTACGAGTACTTTCGCCGGCAGCTCTTTTTGCTTGCCGAAATCGATCAATTTCCCTTCGAGTCCGTAGCGCACCGCCCTCCATTTATTCTCCATAATCAGCGCTCGTGAATACCGGCGGAAGCTGAGATTTTTCTTGTATAATGTATAGAGTTTTTTGGCAAGTGCTTGGCAAAGTGCTGCGATTGCGACTGTTTCATCGACTCTCATTGGCAAGTCACAAATCCGAATTTCGAGGGTTGGGAAGAATGGATGCGGTCGAATATCCCACCATATTTTTTTTGGGTTATCGATGCAACCTGTTTTAATCAAGAAGTTTACGTAACCCTCGTACTCAGCCCAACTGCTGAATTCGTCCGGCAAATTTGTCCGAGGAAAACGTTCAAATACTTTCGAACGGTACGATTTGAGACCGGTGTTTTGTCCCATCCAGAAGGGAGAATTGGTGGTAATCGCTAGAATATGCGGGAGGAAATACCGCATTTCATTCATAATCTGCACCTGTAACTCACGATTTTCTATACCAATATGAATATGCATACCAAATATTAGCAGTGAGCGAGCGAGCATTTGCATATCTTCGACGAGGACGCGGTAGCGTTCATCGGGGTAAATTTCCTGATCCTGCCAGCGCGCAAACGGGTGTGTACTTGCTGCGCCGACGAGGAGTCCGTTTTGACGAGCGAGCTGCCATATAATCGAGCGCATTTTGGTTAATTCAAATTTAGCTTCCCGTGCGTTCTGACAGACGCTTGTGCCGATTTCGAGCATGGAACCATGCATTTCGGGCTTGATGTGTTCGTGGAGGAGAGTACGACCTTTTGATAGAAGCTCCATATTTATATGTGACTTCAGGTCAAAAGTCTCGGGATCGATCATCATATATTCTTCTTCGATTCCGAGGGTAAATGCGGGTGGGTTGTCCATGTCATCAATCACCGGCGAGCCGACAGGCGAGGCATTCATATCCATATTTTCTCCAGTTTTTACTGAGGCACTGAAACAAGTTTACGATACCGTCATTTATTCGGCTGCCATCGTTTGGCAAAACCGATTGGCAAAAATACACTTTTTCTTAAATTCAGTTCATTCAAATTTTCGGTAGTCCAAATCTTCCTTCTCATTACATAAATTTACTGTAAATTTGAGCTGTGTTTATCCATAGGAATCCTTCATGAATATATATCTACTCGCATGTTTTGGCGGTGCTTTGCTCGCTCTCGGATTTTCACCGGTCAGTCTGTTTATCCTGCCTTTTGTGGGGTTTGTCCCGCTATTTTTCGCCCTCGAACGCACATCATCCCGCAAGCAACGCGTAACAGTCATGTACCTGTTTTTTTTCATTTTTCATGGAATTGGCAATTGGTGGGTGAGCAGTTGGCAGCCGAATGCCGACCCGTATCTGATGATTTCAGGTATTGCATTATGGCTCGGACATCCTTTTTTCTTCATGGTGCCGATAGTTGCGTATCGTTTTATACGTAGAAGACTTGGACTCACGAAAGGGTTGTTTGTATTCCCTTTTGTATGGACTGCATTTGAATGGGTGCACAGCTTGTCCGATGCATCCTACCCGTGGCTTTCGCTCGGCTATACTCAGATAGATTTTTTGCCATACGTGCAGATTGCCGACATCACCGGTGTCTGGGGAATTACATTTTTAGTAGCACTCGTTAATTCCATAACTGCTTATTGGATAGTCCGTTATCGCGAGGATGCATCGATATCGGAAAGCTCATTATCTTGGAAATTCTATGTTATTCGTGGAGCAATTACCGTATCACCGGTAATCATTCTGCCACTTATTTATGGACTCATTCAATTACCAAAATATGCGCCGGCCCAATCATTACAGACGCCTCATAAAATTAATGTCGCTGTGATTCAGCCGAATATAAATCCTTGGCAAAAGTGGGAAAGTGATACGTATGAACAGGTACTGCTTCATCTTCGTATTCAGGATTCCCTTGCCTCACGGAGCAAATTTGACCTCGCTCTGTGGAGCGAAACATCGATTCCGTATCTCGGGATGAAGGTCAGCAGTGAACATCATTTTGGTTTTCTCCAGCGTGAACTTGTGCGGTCAAATGCTGCTCTCCTGACAGGATTTTCAGAGATTGTGACCTTCCGACCCTCACCAGATGCGCCACCTATGGCGAAGCCATTACGCGGAGATCCGAATTTACTCTTTGCGGCACACAATTCTGCTATTCTTCTTTTGCCTGACTCTACTGAAAGCAGTGAATATCCTATTCACCGAAAGATGCGCCTCACACTATTTGCAGAATATATTCCATTTGTCGAAGTATTCCCTGTCATGATCAAATGGCTTGAATGGGGTGTGGGTATCTCTAACTGGATGAAGGGTAAGGAACAAATGCCGCTCCCTCTTGCACTCAAAACAGGCGATACAGCTCGTATCGGTTGTATTATTTGTATTGAATCGATCTATCCTGATTTTGTGCGCAATTATTCAGTAAAAGGCGCTAATATGCTTGTAGTGATTACCAATGATGCATGGTATAATCATACCTTCGGTCCGGCGCAACATTATGAAATTGCCGCAATGCGCGCGATCGAAAGCCGACGAGCAATTGCCCGCTGCGCAAATACCGGCATCTCCGGATTTATCGCACCATCGGGTTCGTCGTATTCTACTGCCAGGCAATATCAATCAGTTGGAATGGCACAGGAAATTCCACTTGTAAGCGACATGACCTTGTATGTTCGATTTGGTGATTGGTTTCCAGAGCTTGGCTTTGGTATTACGATTATCGCACTGTTACTTTCGGGCGTACGTAGGATTAGGACAAAATAAAACATAGCTTGCTCGATTTTTTATGTTTTTTGAGGATTCTAGCCAAGTTATACGTCATTTTCAATCTTGGGTAATCGCGTCATCAGCTTGCTATAAATCTATATCGTTGTTTGAGTTCAAAATTGATATATCCACCTCAAAGTTTATATTTCCTTGATATAGTTGAAATTAAAAATACTGCTTGCGTATCTGCCTGCTTTTACACAATTTGCACTTGGTGACACACAATTTCTATTTCTCTCTCAATCTAATATCTATTGCAGATTGATTGAAGTGTAATTCGAATAGAATAGAGATATTGTAGGAGTATGATTTAGGTTCGGTTGTAGATAAAGTTAACAGAATATAGATTTACCATGATTAAGGATTATCCATGAGAATACTAAAAATACTTTTTTGTTTTCTGCTGATTTCTCTACCCACATATTCCTCAAACGCGCAATCACAGCTTGACTCTCGTAAAGTCTATGAAGTAGCAAGTGGTGGTGTCGTACTTATTAAAAACGGCTCTTCTGAAAACGGATCGGGATTTTTGGTAAATCCATCCGGTATTATCGTGACCAATTATCATGTGATCGAAGATGCTGATTCTCTCAGCGATATCATTATTAAATTTAAAGATAATGCTGTCTTTCCTTGTAGAGCTATTCTCTTTAAGGACCCCAAACAAGATATTGCCATCATAAAAATTGACCCGACCGGTAGGCATACCGTGCTGCCAATAGCACCGGTCGGTATTATTCAGCAAGGAGAGGACGTTGCGGCAATCGGATGTCCATTTGGTATTGAGTTTACGATTACTAAGGGGATTATTTCCAATCTCATGCCTTCTTTAAAAACACCACATTTACTGCAATTCGATGCATCGATTAATCCCGGGAACAGCGGTGGACCTATACTTAATAGATTTGCTCAGGTCACCGGTATGGTCGTATCTCGATTTGAGGCAGGCGGGCGCGCTCAGAATATAAATTTTGCTATTAAATCCGACTATTTACGTACTGCTCTTACTGCGAATCGCATTATGTTTTTAGATTCAGGATTGATTCTTGATATTGATTCCGTTTCTCTTAGATTCCGTACTGCGCAAGACAGCTTACTCAATGCAATAGAAGCAAATAAAATAGTTCAAAAACGAACACAAGACAGTATAAATAAAATAAATGAAGCTGAAAAAGCTGCTCAAATACGTTCTCAAGACAGTCTGCGTGATGTCGTAGAAGCCGAGAAGCTTCGCAATCTCGACTTCCAGCTCAGTGTTCAGCGTGAAAGAGAAGCTCAAAAACGATTACAAGAAATTGAACGAATACGACTTGCCGGCGTACGTGACAGCATTGAGCGCCTTTCGGTAATTGATCATTGGATACCTCGGATTATTTTTGGCTATGGGAATGATATGGGAACCTTCCAATCAAAAAGAACTCCTGAATCTACCTATAGTCAATTACAGCTAATGTTCGGCTATCGGCCGAGTGTACGTGAAGGGGCAACTCGAGGCACGTTCTACGCTCTCTTCGGTACGATCGGTTTGCTTTCTCCTCCGGCAGTATCACAATCTCTACGGCAAGAATTTCCACCGGACACTTCCTTTCTAAATGGTCCGGATAGCAAGATGTTCGAAGAAGTTGAAATTGGCATTGTCATCAAAGAATTTTTTCGAATAAGCGCCGGTGTTGGCAATCAAGGGTTCCCAAAGTATAGCCCAAATTCACCTGATAATCTTTTCTACTATACCTTCTCGGCAGGATTTACTATTCACATCTCAATTGTAGATATAGACTTACTCACTACGACAAGATTCGGTGGCGATTTACCGGTAATGCAAGTCAGAGCTGGTCTTGGTCTTGGAGTGAGATGGGATTTTGGGAAATGGTGAGAATTAGTCGGTGAGTCGTAAGTCTTTAAGTGGTAAGTCTGTAAGTGGTAAGTGGTAAGTGGTAAGTCAGTAAGTCGTAAGTCAAAAGTCAGTAAGTCGTATATCAATTAAATTTTTTGTTACCAACGGTTCTGTCGTTTCTGTCGTTTCTGTTGTTTCTGTGGATACAGTCTTTACTATCGTTACCGTCGTTATCATTGTCCATATTACTATTGACAGTTATGAAATTTTTGTGGAATAAATCGTGTTTTTTTGCGACTATTTTTGTGTTTTTGATAATAGCAGGTATTTCGAGTATTACGCTGAATATACAGTTTCTCGATCCATTTGGCAAAGCACTTTCGGACTTCAAGCTTACGGATATTGTTTTCTCGAAATTACGCCCCGAACAACCGATTGACACCAATATTGTGCTCATCAATACCGGTGAATATCCGAAGAAAAAAATTGCTGAAATGATATTGGCGATTGCGCCACATCATCCTAAAGTGATTGGAATTGATCATTTTTTGCTACTCAACAGTAAGGATCCTGAGTCTGACTCGATGGTTGTCAAAGCGCTGTCATTAGCCGGTAATGTAACGCTGGTATCGAAGCTAATTGGTTGGAGTGAATCTCGGAACAGATGGGATTCTCTTGCTTTTTCTCCTGATGTATTTTCTCGATACACCAATTCAGGATTTGCGAATGTGATAACGCAGGACTTTCGAACAGTTCGAATAGTGACACCGATCGAAAGTGTAGGTAATGCTCATGAGGTTAGCTTTCCCGTAAAAGTAGCGCAAGTGTTTGATTCTAATGCAGTAAAGAATTTTTTAGCTCGAAAGAATAAATCTGAAGTTATCAATTATCGCGGTAATTGGAATTACTTCTTAGCAGCTGATACTGATATCGATACTTATTCTCCGGAAGAGTTAGAATTTTTACGCGGTAAAATTGTCCTTTTCGGCTATCTTGGCAGATATCTTGGTGATACTCTTTCATTGGAGGATAAGTTTTTTACGCCGATGAACCCTCAATACGCCGGACATACCGACCGTGACATGTATGGCTTGGTCATACATGCAAATGTGATATCGATGATTTTACATAGATCATTTATCACAGAATTACCACGTTGGATTTCAATTTTGCTCGCTATAATTATATGTTATGGCAATATGTTGGTTTTCAATAGGATTTTTGAGAAATACCCTACGTATTTTGAGCTTATCTCGGCTGTAATACTCCTTGCCGAACCTATTGCATTGCTTGTAGCTATGATTAGTTTATTTTTGTACTTCAATTTAAGTATTGATTTGACAGTCGCAGTACTTGCAACTTTTTTATCAGCAAATTCATTAGAAATATATTTGAATCTTTTTGAACCTCTTCCGCAAAAAATTCGTCATCGCTTCAAAACATGGCGTAGTAAAAAATCTAGAAAATAAAAAACTATTACTATATCAACTTATTGGGGAAACATCATGTTAACTATCAAAAACATCAGCTCTGTCGGCTTACTTGCCTTCGTTACGATGGTTTTTTTCGTTCAGAATACTTTTGCTCAATCATCAACCTTTAGAGTGATGACAGCTAAAAACACAACCTTTACCAATGACGGGGCGAATTGGAAATCTCTTCGTACAGGAGTACAGCTCAATGATAATGACAAAATCAAAGTAGATGCCGGTGGAATGGCAATCTTAGTACATTCAAGCGGCAAAACGATCGAAGTGAAATCACCCGGATCCTTTAACGTAAATGAATTGTCCGGTCAGGCACAAAGCGGCAAGGGTGTAGCCGGGAAATTTGCTGGATATGTGATGGATGAATTGACCAAAGGTGCCGACAAAAAAGACTCCCGTTACCAACAAAACATGCAATTTACAGGCGCGACGAGTAAAATGTCGAATAGTGTCAATAAGCTCTGCCTCGACTCACCTAACTCAACAAATATTATAGGATCTACCGTTACTCTCGCTTGGCGAATCTGTGATGATGCACCGAAATTTGACGCTCCGCATTCTAATGCAGATAAAACAAATGCTGACAGATTTAGCGAAAGATCCGGTTCTGATGCACATAATCCATCCGTCGTACTCACACTTACAGACTCTTTAGGTACAAAAATCCGAGAAGAAAATCTCGACGTCAATGCACTATCACTCGATGTGAGTTCACTTGAAAAAGGTAAGCTTTACATGTGGAGCGTTCACTTGAAAAATAAACCAAATGTGAAGCTTACCAACAACACGTTTTTCATTCTCAACGATGAACAAGCCAAGCAAGTTGAAGCAGAAGCTGCAACTATCAGCGAAGAACTCGGTACAACATCTGCATGGTCTGAGATCGTAACTGCTTCATTATATGAGCAAAACAAACTGTATGGTATGGCACTTTCCAAATACCGGGCAGGTATTGAACGTGACCCATCTGTTCATGAATATCAACAACTCTACGCCAAATGCCTTGAACGTGTCGGCATTATGAAATAATATATAATTCATTGAAAAATAAAGCCGTTTATCAAATCGATAAGCGGCTTTTTTTAGGAATAATAGATTTTATCCCACTTGAAAACATCTCATGCTCATCCCGCCGAAAGTGACTTCTTCGTAAAATTGTTTGATTGGCTCACGATCACCTGCAAGACCTACCGCATAGAGCATTGGCACATAATGATCCACTGTCGGTACGGATAAATCCGCTGCTTTGCCGAATTTACGATAGTCGATCAAGCTCTTGAAATCACGGTCAATGATCTTCTTTTTCGCCCATTCGTCGAATTCCACTGCCCAATCGTATGGATCTGACTCACCACGCTGCAGCTTGCCCATGCTCAGCCGTAAGTTATGGACAATATTACCACTTCCAATTATCAACACGCCCTTGTCTCGCAAAGATTGAAGGTGCCGCGCCAGATCATAATGATACTGCATCGGCTGATTATAATCAATACTTAGCTGAAAAACCGGCACGTCAGCGAGTGGAAATAAATGCTTGAGAATTGTCCACGCGCCATGATCGAGCCCCCACTCACTCGTCTTTTGAATTTCTTTTGCAAGTGCTGCCGTTTGTGCAGCAAATTCCGGAGCACCCTTCGCAGGATATTGTACTGCGAAAAGCTCGTCCGGGAAGCCTCCGAAGTCGTGAATTGTCTCAGGATTCGGATGTGTACAGACGAATGTGCCCTTCGTGAGCCAATGTGCCGAGACCACAAGAATAGCCGCAGGTTTATGCCCATTTTTAATTGTTTTACCGGTTGAAGAGAGTGCCTGTGTAAATGGATTATCCATGAGCGCATTCATGGGATTACCATGACCGATAAAAAGGACCGGCATCTTTTCAGTAGTCGCAAACGTGTCGGTCATTGAAGTAAGATGTTCGAGTTGCATAGTAGTAGGAATTACTGGTAATAAAGACAGAGATTGGAGGAATGTTCGCCGTAGCATCATAGCACAAGATAAATGTTGGAATAATTACCTGCAAAAATACAAGGATACCTGAATTAGATGTGAAGTAATCACTTGTATTCACTGAGAAATCACGGTTATAACATTTTCAATCTTGCCATACATCAGAAAAAAGTAGTATTTTTGTCGTCGGTATCTCCTTTTATTTTATACTTTTACTGCATAATGAATTCATTTTTTACTCGCCTCGCTTTCTCTCTCTTCGTAATTCTGTTGAACGTTGGTAGCATTCAACCGTTGATTTCACAACCCTCGTTGTCAAGCTTCCAAGGTAATTCTTCACTTTATACGACGGTTATTCCTAAGCAACATCAGACAAACGTTGCAAAAAATGAGGATCGATTACCCCTGAAGCCGGCAGTACAGCAAACGCTGACCGGTGTTCTCGATTTATTTTTCCCTGGTGGTCCGGGACTGATTATTATCCAAGGTACTGAGATGTTTGTCGCTGACGACACGAAATTTTACGACAAAAGCGGCAACGAGATTCCCGATTCTCTCTTTCAAATGGGAATGATTGTCAAGTCAATTTTTAATGATGGTTTCGGGGATAACCGATTGATATCCATGCAAATTGTCGATGAGACAACTCGTTCAAGCTATACCGGATTATTAACTTCCATTACGTCGTATTCGCTAGGGGTGGATGATACGATGTCGGTCTCCTACAGCAATTACTTCACAAAAATTTTTGATCTGAGCGGTAAGCGTATCGAATTCCCGGATACGAGCAGTTTTGAGCTTGGCTATGCTATCCGCGCTGCCGGTATTCGCACCTCGTATGGCGTGAGCGCTAATGATTACGGAGACAGTATCTTTATTATTTCTGACGGCGTTGGTTACGAAGCGATAATTACAGATTATATCACCGATGTACAAGGAAATACCCTCACCATTGCGGGAAAGACGGTCACCCTGCCTGACAATCTCCGTGTCACTCTCGGGAAAGAACGTTCGCTCCCACTTTCTGCTCTTATGCCCGAAGAATACATACAAGTCATTGCAACCAAAGAAAGTAACAATACCTATACTGCAAAATTCATCCAGCTCGGCAGTTTTCTCGGACTGCTACCGGTCCAAGAAGTGACCGACGACGCACTCATTGCTGATGATTATCCATTTCCTCTGCTTCAGGATACTAAATTCTACTTTTCCGACGGAACACCTGCTACCAAATCTGATGTGACAAACGGGTCATTCTGCGCTCTGTTTTCGATACAGCCGGACTTCACCGATATCAGTAAATTTTATAGATTGGGTGTGGTGGTAATTGAGCAGGCAGACTTTAAATTTGTACTGCGCGGACTGGTCGAAGACATTACAGATAGTACACTTACAGTGCATGGTATTGCAGTTGAGACGAACTCCGCAACGAAGATATACAAGGGAGTGTTACAGAAAGAAGTATCATTTAATTCTATTAAAAAAAGTATTTATGTAGAAATGCTCGTACAGCGAATATTTGCCGATCAGCAATACATCGCTACCGAAATCTATATAGAAGACGACATCACCGAAGCACGGTTTGAATTCGGTGGCGTGGTCGATTCGCTTAATCTTGACACGCGGATAATTACGATTAGTGGAGTACAGTTTGAAGCGACCGAACAAACCATTCTCACCGATATCGACTACAACAACCGAAAATTTGTCGATTATATGGCTGATATCAAGCCGAAATCCTTTGCATCCGTCACGGGACGCACGACTGATGACGGACGCAACATAGCCGAAGTCATTAAGATTATTGAAGGTTCATTCCTTGAATATACTGTGAGCGGTCCGGTAACCGCAAAGACTACCACGAGCATTTCGATCGGCACTCTTACACTTGACGTAAACTCTGAGACACAGTTCGAAAATGCCTCCAATTTATCTGGTTTGCAGGTGGGAAATTTCATTCACGTGCTGTATCACTTCATGCCGGACCGCACAAAAAAAGCGATTCGAATTGCAAAAGCAGATGATAACTCTGCGCAATATGTACATTTAGTGGGACGCATTGATTCGATTGATGTGAATGGATTTACAGCATCCGGACTTCATTTCACGGTCATGGATTCGACAGAATTTACCAATGAACGAGGGGAAATTGTCAATTTCAGTGATCTCAAGCTCGGCGCGTCCGTCGTCGTCGAAGGCGCTTGGAGCGCTGGGACCGACATCACGGCATATTTTGTGATGATGCGTCAGGTCGTTTTTTTACGCGCCGTTTTCCGATCAAGTACCAAGCAAACCGCCGTCATTGGCAATCAAGAATACCTCATCGACAGCACGACGACTATTTTTGATGCTGACGGTAAGTCAATTAAAATCAGTGACATCCCGCCCGGAAGCACCGTCGAGGTCACGGCATCGTCTCAAACTTCCTCCGATGGAAAAGTCACACGAACTGCCGAGAGAATTCAAATTCAAAAGAAAGCTGTTGTGGGTATAATAGAACACGATTATTCAGCGCAAACCAAACTCAGCGCTACGCCAAATCCCACACAAAGTACGTCCACAATTCGTTTTGAAATTCCTCGAACCAGCGCTGTAGAACTAAGCGTTTTCTCGCTCTCAGGTGCAATGATTTCAACTATTTACAACGGGACTATTCCAATAGGCATGCATGAATTTCAGTGGAATTCCACAGGACTTCCGATGGGTGAGTATTTTGTTCGCCTTCAGACTAAGAGTGGCGTTTCAATTATTCCATTATCAGTCGTACGGTAATCGAAGGTGAATCTATGAATTCAAAACAATCCATCGAGCTTTCCGAAAAGCTTATTGATTCCGTCCAAAAAGCTTTGCCGGGAATTCAACATAATTTTGATGAGTATCAGAATGCGTGTTTTCCGGCGAGGAGTCCGGAATTTTTCTGTCTTGAGTTGTGCGGTGAGGCGGGCGAACTCGCCAACTTAGAGAAGAAACGCTGGAAGGGCAAGTCAATAGCCGATGAGCGAATCGCCGATGAAGCGGCCGATGTGTTTATCGCGCTCTGTAATTATGCCAATGCGCGTGGAGTTAATCTTGCAGAAGCAGTGAGTTTGAAATTAGATGCAATAGAGAAAAAAAGATCACGCCTTGAGGGTGAGGGGAAGTGTATTGGTATTAATTTCTATTCTCTTCGAGTGCGTCATTCTGAGAGAAGCGAAGATTCGAACCATGTTTATCTGTACTATGTTGTGCAAGCGACGATTCTTCGGTCGCAGACTCCCTCAGAATGACAGGCATGGAATTTATCAAAATTTGGTCTCCTTTCTTTCAATTTTTACGTAATTTCGCCGATAGAATTAGGCGATGCAGTCCGAATTTTAAGTATAATTTCCTAGAACAACAATTGAATCAACGAATAGAGTATTTATGAGCAGTATTGGCAAAGAGATAGCGTGTTTGGACAAGGGTTTTGTACGACTTGTCGATGTCATGGGCGACGATCATTCGATCGTACAGGCCGCCCGCGTTTCCTATGGTGAGGGTACCAAACGACTGACGGAGGACAGAGGGCTGATCCGATATTTATTACGTCATCAGCATACGACTCCCTTTGAGATGGTGGAGTTCAAATTTCACATTAAGTTGCCTATATTTATAGCTCGTCAGTGGATACGTCATCGCACGGCAAATGTCAACGAATACAGCGGACGCTATTCTGAAATGAAGGACGAATTCTACATACCGTCACTCGAGAATATCCGTCCACAGAGTACGATGAACAAACAAGGACGTTCGGAAGAGACCTTCCCTACTGACCAAGCCGAGCAAATCGCTGCGATATTCGGACGGTCACAAGATCAAATGTATGCTGAATACCAAGAACTCCTCGACATGGGTGTTGCACGGGAAATCGCTCGTATCAATCTGCCGGTGTCGAATTATACGGAATGGTATTGGAAAATTGATCTTCATAATTTATTCCATTTTTTGAAGTTACGTATGGATGCACATGCACAGTACGAGATCCGGGTTTATGGCGAGGCAATGGCTGAAATCGTTCGCGAAATTGTACCGGTGGCATGGGAAGCGTATGAAGATTATACGCTTCATTCGGTAAGATTCTCACGGCTTGAGGCAAATGCATTAGTGTCGATGCTTGATACGCTGCCAAGTGATGAAATACTTGCGACGTTTGGACTGAAAGGTCGCGAACTCCGTGAATTCAAAGATAAATTTGAGAATATGAAACATCAATAATTTATTCCTCTTTCCTGTGAAATATTCACTTCATAGAATGCTGAACATACATGTAAAGCAAGGTCTTACGTTGCTGATATGTTTGCTGTCGGTACTATTTGCCGGATGCCCAACGGTTGAGACCGGACCTGCCATCGAACCGGATTATGTCCTTCCTACCGGATTCCCTCAATTTCCAATTCCTTCGGACAATCCAATCAATGCCGAGAAGATTGATTTGGGTCGCCGTCTATTCTACGATACACGCTTATCTTCTGACAATACAATTGCTTGCGCAAATTGCCACAAGCAGGAATTTGCTTTTACCGATGGCGGAATGCAGGTAAGTCGTGGAGTCGATCGTGAGCTTGGCAATCGGAATTCTCCGACGGTTGTGAATTCAGGTTATGCGCCGAGTTTGTTTTTTGATGGGCGGGCGCCATCTATTGAAGAACAAGCATTTGGAGCATTTACAAATCCAATCGAGATGCGAGCTGATGTGGCGGTAATCGACAAATTTTTAATGAATGATTCAGCGTATGTTGCACATTTTTCCCGCGCTTTTGGTACCGGCAGCGTGCCATCAAGTAAAATGGCGATGAAGGCAATTGCTACTTTTATACGAACGGTACTTTCCGGCAATTCACGCTATGATCAATATATTCATGGAAATAAATCGGCGCTCAACCCAAGTGAACTGCGTGGGATGAATTTATTTTTTGATTACAGAACACAATGTGCGACCTGTCATTCGGGTTATAATTTTACGGATAATGAATTCCACAGTACAGGACTTTTTACCCATTATTATGACAAAGGGCGCCATGATTTTACGCGTAATCCTGTTGATGTGGGTAAATTCAAGACGCCAACCCTTCGCAATATCGCACTCACAGACCCATACATGCATGATGGTCACCTTGCCACACTTGAGGAAACGCTCGATCACTACAATCAAGGCGGCAAACAGTTTATCAATAAAGACCCTCGTATCCTCCCTCTCAAACTCACCCAAGAAGAAAAAAACGACCTCATAGCATTTCTACAATCTCTGACCGACGAAGAACTGATCCATAATCCTAAATTTGGGAAGAAGTGATGGCACACTGAGCCGCCCTAGCGAAGAAGCAAGGGGCTTAGGTGTAATCCCTCGAGAGTATCGCATCAGCGCGATGCCCTCGGTTTCCGTGTATATATGATGAGAGAAAAATTATATGAATCACGATGAATTTACGCAGCTCATAACCGAGGCGGAGGTGGCTTTGGATAAGTGGCATTTTGATGAAGCAGATGCTCTTGGCGCACTTATACTACAGGCAACCGATGTCGCTGAAAATAAAGAAGGATACTCCGACACGGATGTACTTCTTCAACGTTTGCAGGCATTTCAGTTGCGCGGCTCATCCCAAGGTAGCATCGGGAATTATCATCAAGCACTCGAATATTTCCTTGCAGCTCTTGAACTTTCCAATCAAACCGGCGACATGCCCGGTAGAGCCAATGCGTTGGGTTGTATAGGACTTGTCTATTGGAATTTTTCCGATTATTCACGGGCGCTCGATTATTTATACAAGGCACTTGAAATAGACGAACAGCTTCAGCGAAAAAAAGATATAGCCAAGCATCTCGGTCATATTGCCCTTATATATGCTAATCTTCCGGATTACAAACGTTCGCTTGAGTATTACAACAGAGCACTGTCGATTGATCTCGAGATTAACAATATGGATGGAGTGATACGGCATTATTGTAATCTCGGGAATCTGCATCAAACCCTTGGTGAACTCTCCACGGCTCTCGAATATTATTACAAGGCAATTGATATCGAACAAATGAAAGGTCATCTATCAATCATTACTGATAGTTGGGCAAATATTGGCTCTATCTACTTCTTGCAGTCGGATTACACAAGAGCGCTGGAATGCTATCGAAAGACTCTGGAAATGTACCGGCAGGTAGGCAATAAAGTGTATGAGGCCACTACGCTCGGTCAGTTCGGACTAATCTATTCTCATCCTGAATTTGAAGGGTATAATCTTGACGTTGCGGAAAATTACTATCAGCAAGCGCTCACTATGTTTGAGGAATTTGGCACCAAAAAAGAATCCTACGAAATTCATAAAGCGCTCTCAGGTATCTATTCAGCCCGCGAACAGTGGGATAAGTATGCAGTCCATATCAACAAATATCACCTTCTCGAAAAAGAAGTCCACAGCGATGAAGCACAACGATTAGCACATCAGTTAGACTATGAGCGGACACTTGCCGATAAGGAGCTTCAGCGAGTAAAAGCAGTCTATGAAGCCGAGCAAGCTCAGAGTCAGTCAGAAATTTATCGCCTGAAAAATGAAAAATTAGCCACCGCACTAGAGCAAGTTCGATTGCTTAACAGTTCACTCTCTGCAGCAATTGCCGAGAAGAATGAAATTCTTGGGATCGTGTCGCACGATTTAAAAAACCCTCTAAATTCTATATTACTTATAGCGAAAATGATGAATGCCGGTTCGCTCTCGGAGACAGAAATTCAGGAGTACATCGCCGATATTCTTACCTCTGCCGAGCGGATGTTTAAGCTCATCACTTCACTGCTCGATATGAATGCTATCGATCAGGGGCATGTAGTCTTCGATCTACAGCCAGTAGATGCAAATGCGAATATCATGGCAGTAGTCGGGCAATATTTTACCATCGCAGCTCAAAAAAACATTTCTATACACTCCACTTTCACAGCTAGTACACCAATGCTTGCCGATGAAAACATCATCGTGAATGTAGCAGAGAATCTCATTTCAAATGCCGTCAAATACTCACCATTTAATAAAAATATCTATGTGAATGTATCAAATACTTCCGACTCAACGGTACGCTTTTCTGTTCGCGACGAAGGCCCCGGACTCTCCGCAGAAGATATGACAAAGTTATTCGGAAAATTCACCCGCCTATCGGCGCAGCCCACCGGCGGCGAACACTCCACCGGACTCGGTCTGTCAATCGTCAAAAAGCTCGTCGAAGCCATGAATGGAAAAGTTTGGTGCGAAAGCAAGCCTGGGCACGGCGCGGAGTTTATTGTAGAATTACCGGCATATATTGGGTAGCTCTCATCCTGAGAGTATCACTTCCGAGTGATGCTCTCAGTGTTCCTGCACTACCAACCGAGCCGCCCTATCGAAGAAGCGAATGGCTAAGGGAAGATACTTCTTCAGTCAATTCATATTAATAAAATAGTCCGATTATTCACAACTTTATATTTTCGAGGTACTTCCATGCGCACTATTATCCTTCTTTTTCTCGCTCTTATCTGCTCGTATTCTATTGCTTCGGCTCAAATCCCATCTTGGCACGCTTTGGACGGACCTACTATGCAAGGTGGAATATTTTATGATTTTGTCCAAAAGCCGGATGGAACAATTTTTACAACATCTGAAGTTAATGGTGTGTACCGTTCGACAGATGACGGGAA
This sequence comes from Ignavibacteria bacterium, assembly GCA_016720145.1. Classification (GTDB taxonomy): domain Bacteria; phylum Bacteroidota; class Ignavibacteria; order Kapaibacteriales; family UBA961; genus JADJXV01. The sequence goes on from JADJXV010000002.1 coordinate 124,782, forward strand.
ATCATGGAAGCAATGCATAAAAGGTTTGCGTAATTGCGAAGGGGTTTCTCTCGCATTATCTCCGAAAGGGACTCTATTTTGTTCAAATATAAATGCAGGACTACAGCCGAATATATACCGTTCGCTCAACAATGGCGACACGTGGGAAGAGATCACTATTTCCGTCCAATCGACTCGAACGTTTGCACCACGTCATATCTACTGCGCAGCAAAACATGGGAAATTAAAACCAATGGAATGACAGGTTCACTCGCATGCCGTGGCTTAGGTACATTGCCGAATGGAGATTTATATACCGTAAAAGCAGTCGAAGGGCTGATGTATATATCGTCGGACAATGGTGAAAATTGGGTAAAAACGACCGGCACGATTCCCGTGCAAGATGAGATAAACACGTTCAGGCATGTATTTGTGATTACAACGGCTACGAGTGGTTCAATATATTCGACAATGTTCCAATCTCCTTATATTTTTAGAACATCCGACAATGGAATTACATGGGATAGCATTGCATACAATCTACCTATAGATGATGCAAATCAGACAGTAGACGGACTCTGCGTTGATAAATCGGGTACAGTCTATACATCAGTGCGGCTAAAGGGAATTTACAAGTTATTGCCTAATTCTACCACATGGCAAGCTTTACCTCAAGAGCCGACCGGACCAAGTGATTGCTTTGCGCTCTTTATCACCAAGAATGGCACCTTGCTAAATGGAGGACCAAACGGATTATTCCGTATGGCGTCAGGAGCAAGTGCTTGGGACGAAGTCACCGGCATTAAGTATTCTTACATTGACGGGATCGCAGCTACAGAAGGTAAGTATTTTATGCTTCAAGGCGATTGGCTCTATTCTTCGGATAAATCATCCATAGCATTCATGCCCGTTAGTGGACTTCCAACTGTCAGTAAATTCTATGAACTAGCAGCAAAAAACAATTCAGTTGTCATTGCCTCGAATGATTCAATCTATGCCAGCTCGACCGGCGGACAATCTTGGAAGGGGCATTCTTTACCAGAAGGTATTTTGCCGCTTAGCATATCTACAATTGCAGTACGAGATCAACAAATTGTTTTGAGTATAGAAGATACGGCTACCGATGTTGATGGCAACTTTCTTTACTCTCTATTTTATTCCAAAGATCTCGGTGCAAACTGGAGTCCTTTGACTTTTTCCAATAATCCCTTAAATCAATGGGGATATGCATCGATATACCTTGGAGACGGTGAAATAATTGTCGTTGCTGATGACAGGGTAATGCGTTCAACGAATGAAGGTCAATCGTTTGAATTTTTTGAAACGGGTCTTCCGCTTCTCAGTGGTATAATAGATATTGCTACACTCGACAATGGCAACCGATATCTTCTATCCTCAGATAATGTACTTTACCGTTCAGATGCCGGCTCGCAAGAATGGAACGAACATAGTTTTCAAATTCAAGATACGTTGCTTGGTGATCTCAAAGTACTGGAAGCTCCCAAGGCAGGTACAAGTCAAAAGCTGATCGCTATCAATGCATTAAATAATAATTTTTATCTGAGCGACGGAACATCTGCTTGGGAAGATATTTCGATAAATTTCCCTTTTACACAGCCAAGAATTGTAGGCGCTGTCCTTGTTGCAGGCGATGCAACTCAGCCATTCATTATGGTAGGCACGGCAGGTATGGGCTTGTGGGCAGGATCGCGGCAGAGTATGTCTGCTGAGGGAAAAGAAAAGTCCAATGAAACTATATCGATACTGCCGAATCCAAGTTCAGATAAAATTACACTCGTAATCAACGATTGGAGCGCCGAACCCATGACTGCTGACATTTTTGACATACTAGGAAATCAGGCAATCTCAACCACGAGAATTGAAACTGCCCGAATGGTTATAGATTGTTCGCACCTTGCTTCCGGTATGTACCGGCTCTCTATCTCAACCGGCAAAACGCAGAGGAATTCTACGGTGATGATTGTGCATTAGTGCCGTCTTTCTTCTGAGAGTATCACTTCCGAGTGATGCTCTCAGTGTTCACGCTTGACCAACCTAGCCACTTAAGCGTAGAAGCTAAGGGCTCGGAAGGAAAAAGCTACCTAATTACCACTGAAACCAACCACATTCCCAATCAAGAAGCAAGTTTATCTTGTTAATTTACTTTAAACTTATGTCAGCTACTATTTTGTTGAAGGTTCTGATGTATTTTGCGGTAGCTGTACTCCAGCCACTATGCACTACATTCGCAACAGCTGCTTCCTTTCCCTCAAAAAGGGTGTCAATTAGTACAAAAGACACTCTTCCAACTGATCTTGACCGACATCCTTTGATAAGTGTTGGTGGGTCATATTTAGGAACAGGAATAGCAATGCTTGGATTAGAATATCCATTAGACAGAAATAGAAACTGGAACATAGAGATAGTGTACTTTCGGTTGTTTTATCAATCAGGAGAAACAGAGGACGGTGGGCTTATCTCCTTTCGCAGGTATCTTCTCTCTCAAGATATTGTAGTCCGGCCTTCATTTCATGCCGGACTTCCATTTCATATTGGGGTTGCATTAGATGCTACCATCTTAAAGCGATTTCTGTATGCACAAGTAAGCGTTAGTGTACCCATTCAGATAACGCTTGTCCATCAAAACAGTGGTGGGATGTCAACCATGGTCACGCTCAATGCACGGTTTATGTTGTAGCACATGCCGTAGAAAGTGAACTATAATGTCTAATTTATTAGTTGTTAAGTTATTTTACTAATTTCCCAAGTCCTGACTGGTTTCAGAAAACCTGTCAGGACTTTTCCGTTTTCCCGAGCCCCTCGCTTCTTCGCGAGCGGCTCGGTGTTCATGCTTGGTCTTTTTTTGTCCTCTCCATACCTCCCTCCACACCAAAATTCACGTATTTTTGCAAGAAAAATCAAAAGCTCCATTCCCCCATCTACTCCGATATGAATTATACTGAACTTCAAGCACAGATTGACCTCGCCGACACAGAAATAGAAAACGGAAATTTCGAAGCAGCACTCACCCTTATCACAGATGTACTGACGGAATTGGATAATCCTGAAAATCCTCCGCACGCGGAGCGCGATAGTAGCGAACTCACTGTGCAGTTCAATGCATTCTATTCACACGGTATGCTCGAGACAAAGCGCGGCGATTACCATGAAGCACTCCGCATTGCTGAAAATACTCTGAAGTTTACCGAAGAGTACCTGCCTCAAAATATAACATCTATCTGGAATACTCTTGGCATCACCCATTGGAAGCTTGGTAATTTTGACAAATCGTTGGAATTTTATTCTAAAGTACTAGCAGATGATGAACTGAAAGGGAGAAGAGGGCGATCGCACGCCGGTACTCTTGTTAATACAGGAATAGTCTATGCGACTATTGGCTCGTATGATAAAGCATTGGATTATTTCGAACAAGCACTTACCCTGCTTACTACTCTCGACGAAACCACCTTCCGAGCTAATGTGTTGCTCGCAATCTCAGACGTGTATATTAAAATAGGACCAATCGACAAATCAACCGAATATTTGGCAATGGCACTCGCTCTCTATGAAACGCTCGGCTATAGATCCGGGATTGGGAGAGTGATGCTCGCCCTTGGGCAAGTATATAATAGTCAAGGCGATTATAATCAGGGATTAGAACACTTCGGGAAAGCACTTGCTACCTTCCAAGAGCTCGGCGAAACGCTATCTATTGCTACTGCATTGGGAGGAGTTGGCGAAACGAGCCGGCTCATGGGTTCGTATTCCGATGCACTCGAACATTTCGGACGCGCACTTGCTCTACATGAGGAACTGGGTAACAAAGAAGGAATTGGTATCGAATTTGCCAATCTTGGCATTGTCTATGCAACCCATGACTTTGAAGGGTATGACCCTGCAAAAGCGGAAGAGTATTTAGTTCGCGCACTCGCCATCAGCAAAGACCTTGGCATAAAACACATGACGTACGAAATCCTCAAGCCGCTCGCCGCACTCTATCAGCACGAAGGACGCTGGCAAGAAGCATTCGAACAATATCAGCTCTCTATTACTCTCCGAGACGAAGTCCAAAGCATAGAAGCCAAGAAGCAGTCCGAACACATGGAACTGCGACGTCAAACCGCTGAACGCGAAAAAGAAATCGAAATCGCCAAAGCTACAGCCGCCGCCAAGCTCTCTGCTACCACTAATCTTCTCCACAAAGTTCTTCCTGAAAGTATTTCCACCCGCATGATTGAGGGCGAGGAGAATATCGCTGATTTCTTTCCGAATGTGTCGATATTATTTGCTGATATTGCGGGATTTACACCGATTTCTGCTGATATGCCGGCGTTCGTTGTGATTCGGTTTTTAAATCATATCTTCAGAGAATTCGACCGCATTATGCAAAAGCATGGATGTGAGAAAATTAAAACGATTGGCGATGGCTACATGGCAATTGCCGGCGCGCCAATAGAATGTGCCGATCACGCTGAGCGTATCATGGCTGCAGCGTTTGAGATGCAGGAAACAATTCAATTACCCGAGGAATTTGGTGAATATTTACCTGAGGGAGCGAGTTTTGGTATTCGAATCGGCTTGCATACAGGTTCGGTCGTGGCGGGTGTGATTGGTGATGAACGCTTTGTGTGGGATGTGTATTCGGATGCTGTCAATACGGCTGCGCGTATGGAATCTCACGGAGAAGCAGACAAAATCCACGTAACCCATGATTTTGTAAGACTTCTGCAGAATAGATTCGCAGCTACCAAGAATACTGCGCATGGGATAGAATTTGTGAAGCGTGGTGAGATGGAGATTAAAGGTAAGGGAATGATGAAAACCTATTTTTTAGAACGACCTTTGTTAATGGTTAATGGTTAATGGTTAATGGTTAATGGTTATTGGTTAATAGTAAATGGAAGATGCAGACGATTTTCCCTCATTAACCATTAACCATTTACCATTAACCATTATTTCTCGAGGCGAGATGGAGATTAAAGGTAAGGGAATGATGAAAACCTATTTTTTAGAACGACTTTCATAAATTACATATATGACTTACGAAGAACTGAGAGATATAATAAGCGATTCTGTAAACGAAGCCAACAAAGGTAATTATGCAGCGACAAAAGAGTCCTTGCTTATGGTTCTTGCTGAACTGGAGAAAATTCACCCTTTCGCGGAAGTAACCGAGGAGATTGAGTATTTCAACATATATATTTCTTTACAGTTTAGAGCAAATCATCTTCTTGCTCGAGCCGAAGGTCGATTAGGGAACAACCAACAAGCTCTCGACTATGCTACAACCTCTCTAATGATAGCTAAAGAGTACCTGCCTGACGAAGTAGAGGGTGCATTGAATACAATGGGTATTGTGTGTAATTATATGAATTTATACGACAAAGCGTTAGAATTTTATTCTCAGATTTTAGATTCTCTTGACAACATCAAACATGATCAATTGAGCGCCGGTACTGCTGTCAATATCGGGTTAATTTACGCAGATATTGGTAGTTATACTACGGCATTGAATTACTACGAAGCAGCGCTTGCCGTGCTCGAAGAGATTGGCGATAGCGAGTTTAGAGCAAATGTACTCGGCAATATAGCATCTATCTATTCAAGTTTAGGTTCACATGAAAAGGCACTCGAATATGCATACAAAGCACTCGCACTTAAACAACAGAATGAGAATACAGATATTTCCACTACATTAGCTACTATAGCAAAAATTTACGCTACAACCGGTGAATATACCACAGCGTTGGAATTTTATCAGAAGGCACTCGCTAACGCAAAAGTACTTGGTAAAAAAGGTGATATTGCAATTTGCCTTGGAAGCATGGGACCAATTTATCAATCAAACGGCCTCCATGCTAAAGCTATTGAACACCTCTCAGAAGCACTCATGATGTTTCTGGAGTTGGGTAATAAACATGGGGTTGCCGTATCAAAAGGGTATCTTGGTCACACGTATAGTACTATTAATTTTGAAGGTTACAATGCTGTAAAAGCAGAAGAATATTTACTGGAAGCAATAGACATGTGTACCGAAATGGGCGATAAACCTAATATGAGTGAGGTTCATAGCTATCTTGCAGAATTATATAAAAACGAACACCGCTGGCAGGAAGCGCTCGAACATTACCAACAACATATCACTATTAAAGATGAAGTCCATAGCGAGGAAGCCAAGCAGCAAGCTACTCTCATGGAACAACGCCGCCAAACCGCAGAACGTGAAAAAGAAATCGCGCTCGCCAAAGCAACTGCCGCCGCCAAGCTCTCCGCCACCACCAATTTATTACACAAAGTTCTTCCTGAAAGTATATCTACGCGCATGATTGAGGGCGAGGAAAACATCGCTGATTTCTTTCCGAATGTGTCGATTTTATTCGCTGATATTGCCGGATTTACGCCAATTTCTGCGGATATGCCGGCGTATGTGGTGGTGAGATTTTTGAATCATATCTTCAGAGAATTCGACCGCATTATGCAAAAGCATGGATGCGAGAAAATTAAAACGATTGGTGATGGATACATGGCAATTGCCGGCGCACCGATAGAATGTACCGACCACGCTGAGCGCATCACTGCCGCAGCATTTGAGATGCAGGAAACGATTCAATTGCCCGAGGAATTTGGTGAATATTTACCTGATGGAGCAAGTTTCGGGATTCGTATCGGCCTGCATACAGGTTCGGTCGTGGCGGGTGTGATTGGCGATGAACGCTTTGTGTGGGATGTGTATTCGGATGCAGTGAATACAGCAGCGCGAATGGAATCACATGGAGAAGCCGACAAAATCCACGTAACCCATGATTTTGTGAGACTTCTGCAGAATAGATTCGCGGCGACGAAGAATACTGCGCATGGAATTCAATTTGTCAAGCGTGGTGAGATGGAGATTAAGGGTAAAGGAATGATGAAAACATACTATTTACAACAAGCAAACTAACATACTACCATGACAAACGCACAACTCGAAGCACAAATCATACTCGCAGAAGATGAAACAAACAAAGGGAACTACGATGCTGCACAAATACTTGCTCAACAGGTAATCGATGTACTTGATAATCGCAGTGATGATATCACCTCCACCGAGAACGATGTAAATACAAAAGACACTAACAATTCCAATAATCTCAGCGATGAGCTGCATGATACTACTACCATAAGAGCTAATGCTATACTTGCTCTCGCGTGGAATAACTATAGCAAAGGAGATTTTCTTCTCGCGCTTGAACAAGCCCATCGAGGGCTTGTTCAAGCGCAGGAGGGGCAAATAACTAGTTCCATAACTAAAGCTTGGAATATTATTGGAAATGTACATGTTTCTCTTGGCAACTACGACAACGCCTTGGAATTCTTCAATAAAGCGCTCGCTATCAATGAGGAGATAGGAAGCAAAAATGGCATTGCACACAATCTCGGCAATCTAGGAAATGTGTATCATAATCTTTCGGACTACACACAAGCGCTCACCTTTTTCCAAAAGGCTCTCGCTATAAATGAGGAGATAGCTAGCAAAAATGGCATTGCAATCAATCTCGGCAATATAGGAATTGTGTATAGGAATCTTTCGGACTACCCGCAAGCGCTCACCTATTACCAAAAGGCTCTCGCTATCTATGAGGAGATAGGGAGCAAATATGGCATTGCAAGAAATCTCGGCAATATAGGAAATGTGTATAGGAATCTTTCGGACTACCCGCAAGCGCTCACCTATTTCCTAAAGGCTCTCGCTATCTCAGAGGAGATAGGGAGCAAAAATGGCATTGCAATCAATCTCAGCAATATAGGAAGTGTGTATGGGAATCTTTCGGACTACCCGCAAGCGCTCACCTATTTCCAAAAGGCTCTCGCTATCTCAGAGGAGATAGGGAGCAAAAATGGCATTGCAATCAATCTCGGCAATATAGGCGAGCACTATGCCAATAAGAAGTTCGATGGCTATGATACTGATAAAGCTGAAGAATCTTTGCTACGTGCTATTGCTCTATTTGAGGATATTGGCGAGAAAAGGAATTTATATGCTGTCCATAAATCTCTTGCAGATTTATACGAAACGCAAAAACGATGGGAAGAGCATTCGATTCAATTCAAGAAATATCACACTCTCGAAAAAGAAGTCCAAAGCGAGGATGCACATAAGCAAGCAGGGCTCATGGAGCAACGAAGGCAAACCACAGAACGGGAAAAAGAAATTGAACTTGCTAAAGCTGCTGCGGCTGCTAAACTCACCGCTACAACTGCACTACTCCACCGAGTACTACCCGAAAGCATCGCTACTCGCATGATTGCCGGCGAGCAAGATATCTCCGATTACTTCACTTCTGTTACCATCCTCTTTGCCGATATCGCAGGGTTTACGCCTATCTCTGCAGGGATGCCTGCCTATGTCGTAGTTCGATTTTTGAATTACGTCTTCGGCACCTTCGATGCGATTATGAAAAAACATGGTTGTGAGAAAATTAAAACTATCGGGGATGGATATATGGCCGTCGCCGGTGCGCCGATTGAATGTGCTGACCACGCCGAGCGTATGGCACTCGCCGCTCTCGAAATGCAACAAGATATCCGGCTGCCGGAGGAGTTTATGGAGTACTTGCCGGTCGGTACAGATTTCGGGATTCGTATCGGCTTGCATACTGGTTCAGTTGTGGGCGGGGTGATTGGCGATGAACGTTTTGTCTATGATATCTATTCCGATAGCGTCAATACCGCGGCAAGGATGGAATCTCATGGTGAAGCGGATAAAATCCATGTGTCCCATGAGTATATGATACACATACAGAATAGATTCGCAATGACAAAGAACACAACGCATGGTATTCAATTTGTAAAGCGTGGTGAGATGGAGATTAAGGGTAAGGGAATGATGAAAACCTATTTTTTAGAACGACTTACGTAATTTACACCTATGACATATACTGAACTGAGAGATATAATTACTGCATCTACACTCAAAGCAGACAAGGGTAATTTTGAATCTTCAAAACAAACCTTACTTATGGTGCTCGCAGAACTGGAAAGCATCCACCCGTACGCTGAGGTAACAGAGGAGCTGGAAGATTTCAAGAAATACATTTCTCTCCAATTTAGAGCAAATTATCATCTTGCCCGTGCTGATGGACAATTAGGGAATTCCCACCAAGCTCTTGAATATGCAACAACGTCTCTTACTATTGCAGAAAAGTACCTGCCTGACGAAGTGATTGGTGCTTTGAATACAATGGGTATTGTGTATCTCGATCTGAATTTATACGACAAAGCGTTAGAATATTATTCACAACTTTTAGAATCACCGGACAAAATCGAACTTGATAAATCAAGCGCAGGTTTTGCTGTAAATATCGGGTTAGTCTATGCACATTTGGGTAGTTATGACACAGCATTGAAATACTATGAAGCCGCGCTTGCCGTGTTAGAAGAGATTGGAGATGATGACTTCAGAGCAAACGTACTCTCGAATATTGCTTCTCTTTATAAAAGAATAGGTTCACAGGAAAGAGCACTTGAATATGCGTTCAAAACACTCAGTCTTTTACAGAAGAACGAGGATAGAGATTTTTCAAGCATATATGGAATCATCGCGGGTATTTATTCTACAACCGGTGAACATACGATAGCGTTGGAATATTATGAGAAAGCACTCGCAAATGCAAAAGAACTCGGTTTACAATCAAAAATTGCAAGTTATTTAGGAAGCATCGGTCAATTTTATCAAGAAATCGGCTTTTATGCTAAAGCAATAGAATACGTCTCAGAATCACTCATGATGTTCTTGGAGCTGGATAATAAACAAGGAATTGCCATTACAAAAGGAATGCTTGGTCACACGTATGGCTCTCTTGATTTTGAAGGGTACGATCCCCAAAAAGGTGAAGAGTATTTGTTGGAATCGATTGCTGTGTGTACCGAATTGAACGATAAAGCAAACACATATGAAGGTCTTAGCTTCCTCGCCGAATTATATAAAAACGAACACCGCTGGCAAGAAGCTCTCGAACATTATCAAAAATATATCACGATTCGCGACGAACTCAATAGCGAGGAAGCGAAGAAGCAAGCCAATCTCATGGAACAACGCCGCCAAACAGCTGAACGTGAAAAAGAAATCGCAATCGCCAAAGCTACTGCTGCCGCCAAGCTCTCTGCTACCACCAATTTATTACACAAAGTTCTTCCCGAAAGTATCTCCACACGTATGATCGACGGCGAGGAAAATATCGCCGATTTCTTCCCCAATGTATCAATTTTATTCGCTGATATTGCCGGATTTACGCCAATTTCTGCGGATATGCCGGCGTATGTGGTGGTGAGATTTTTGAATCATATCTTCAGAGAATTCGACCGCATTATGCAAAAACACGGATGCGAGAAAATTAAAACGATTGGTGATGGATACATGGCAATTGCCGGCGCACCGATAGAATGTACCGACCACGCTGAGCGCATCACTGCCGCAGCATTTGAGATGCAGGAAACGATTCAATTGCCCGAGGAATTTGGTGAATATTTACCTGATGGAGCAAGTTTCGGGATTCGTATCGGCCTGCATACAGGTTCGGTCGTGGCGGGTGTGATTGGCGATGAACGCTTTGTGTGGGATGTGTATTCGGATGCGGTGAATACGGCAGCGAGGATGGAATCGCATGGAGAAGCAGACAAAATCCACGTAACCCATGATTTTGTGAGACTTCTGCAGAATAGATTTGCTGCAACGAAGAATACAAACCATGGAATAGCATTTGTGAAGCGCGGTGAGATGGAGATTAAGGGTAAGGGGATGATGAAAACCTATTTTTTAGAACGACTTCCATAAATTACAACTATGACTTACGAAGAACTGAGAGATATAATAAGCGATTCTGTAAACGAAGCCAACAAAGGTAATTATGCAGCGACAAAAGAGTCCTTGCTTATGGTTCTTGCTGAACTGGAGAAAATCCACCCTTTCGCGGAAGTAACCGAGGAGATTGAGTATTTCAACAGATACATTTCTCTTCAGTTTAGAGCAAATCATCTTCTTGCTCGAGCCGAAGGTCGATTAGGAAACAACCAACAAGCTCTCGACTATGCTACTACTTCTCTAATGATAGCTAAAAGGTACCTGCCTGACCAAGTTGAGGGTGCATTGAATACAATGGGTATTGTCTATAACAATCTGCATTTATTGGACAAAGCGTTAGAATATTATTCTCAGATTTTAGATTCTCCTGACAACATCAAACATGATCAATCGAGCGCCGGTACTGCTGTGAATATCGGGTTAGTTTACACAAGCATTGGTAGTTATACTACGGCATTGAATTACTACGAAGCAGCGCTTGCCGTGCTCGAAGAGATTGGCGATAGTGAGTTCAGAGCAAATGTACTTAGCAATATAGCAACTATCTATTCACGTTTAGGTTCGCATGAAAAGGCACTCGAATATGCATACAAAGCACTCGCACTTAAACAACAGAACGAGAATACAGATATTGCCACTGCATTAGTTACTATAGCAAAGATTTATGCTACAATCGGTGAATATACCACAGCGTTGGAATTTTATCAGAAGGCACTCGCTAACGCAAAAGTACTTGGTAAAAAAGGTGATATTGCAATTTGCCTTGGAAGTATGGGACCAATTTATCAATCGAACGGTCTCCATGCTAAAGCTATTGAACACCTCTCAGAAGCCCGTGCGATGTTCATTGAACTCAATGACAGACATGGAGTTGCCGTAGCAAAAGGGTATCTCGGGCACTCATACGGCACAATTTCTTTTGAGGGGTATGATGCCGAAAAAGCGGAAGAATATTTGTTGGAATCGATGAGCACATGTACCGAAATGGGTGATAAAGAAACCATGAATGAAGTTCATAGCTATCTTGCAGAATTATATAAAAATGAACACCGCTGGCAGGAAGCTCTTGAACATTACCAACAACATATCGCTATTCGAGATGAAGTTCATAGCGAGGAAGCCAAGCAGCAAGCTACTCTCATGGAACAACGCCGCCAAACAGCTGAACGTGAAAAAGAAATCGCAATCGCCAAAGCTACTGCTGCCGCCAAGCTCTCTGCTACCACCAATTTATTACACAAAGTTCTTCCCGAAAGTATCTCCACACGTATGATCGACGGCGAGGAAAATATCGCCGATTTCTTTCCGAATGTGTCAATACTCTTTGCTGATATCGCAGGGTTTACGCCTATTTCGGCGGATATGCCGGCGTTCGTTGTGATTCGATTTTTGAATCATATTTTTAGAGAATTTGACCGTATTATCAAGAAACACGGATGCGAGAAAATTAAAACGATCGGAGATGGCTACATGGCAGTTGCAGGCGCGCCGATAGAATGTGCCGACCACGCTGAGCGCATCATGGCTGCAGCGTTTGAGATGCAGGAAACGATACAATTACCGGAGGAATTTGGTGAGTATTTACCTGATGGAGCGAGTTTTGGAATTCGTATCGGCTTACATACAGGTTCGGTCGTGGCCGGTGTAATTGGCGATGAACGCTTTGTGTGGGATGTGTATTCGGATGCGGTGAATACGGCTGCGAGGATGGAATCACATGGTGAAGCTGACAAAATTCATGTAACCCATGATTTTGTGAGACTTCTGCAGAATAGATTCGCAGCAACGAAGAATACTGCGCATGGGATTCAATTTGTGAAGCGCGGTGAGATGGAGATAAAGGGTAAGGGAATGATGAAAACGTACTTTTTGGAACGCTTGGACGGCAACGGGTGACCGCGGATGAGGTGTGGGATTTTGTAGGAGGAGAACCAAACTATTGTGTTATAGAGTTACACAGATTGTCCAAATAAGGTGTACTTTTAAGCGCAAAGAGCGGAAGTTTTTTCGAGTAAATAGCAGATTTACCCCGCTTAATTTCTAAAATTTCACGATTTTTGCATTCCAAGAATTGCACAGTCTGCTTTCGGAACCTCTTTTTTGTTTCATTTTTTGAGTATCTAATGAAAACTATCGAAGAAATTACCCTCTCATTACAAGACCAAGGTCTTTCTAATCTCGGTGAAATATTTTATAATTTGTCCACCCCTGATTTGTACGAACATGCTTTAAGTTATGGCGAAGCGCAGCTTTCCGAACACGGCGCACTGGTCGCAATTACCTCCCCGCACACCGGTCGTAGCGCGAATGATAAATTTGTCGTCGAAGAAGCATCAAGTAAGGATAATGTATGGTGGGGCAAAGTGAACAAGCCATTCTCTCCCGAAAAATTCAACGCTCTTAAATCCCGTGTCACAGCTTACTTACAGAACCAAGACATCTATGTCCTCGATTGCGTAGCCGGCGCAGACGATAAATACAGCCTGCCGGTCAGAGTCATCACACAGCACGCATGGCATAATTTATTTGCAAAAAATATGTTTATTGAGTTGAGCGACGAACAGCTTGACAGCTTCGAACCCGGATTCACCATTATCCACGCACCTGACTTCAAAGCAAACCCTGCAACCGATGGTACCCGCTCAGAAACATTCATTCTCCTTGACTTCTCACAAAAATTAGTTTTAATTGGCGGCACACAGTATGCCGGCGAGATTAAAAAATCTATCTTCACCGTTCTCAACTACTTACTTCCACTCCGCAAAGTAATGAGCATGCACTGTTCAGCTAATATTGGTAAGAATGGCGACACTGCTCTCTTCTTCGGTCTCTCCGGTACCGGCAAGACGACTCTTTCGACCGACCCTGAGCGTTCGCTCATCGGTGATGACGAGCATGGCTGGTCCGACGACGGCACTTTCAATTTTGAAGGCGGCTGCTACGCGAAGGTAATTAATTTATCAGCAGAAGCAGAGCCTATTATTTACCAAACCACTCGTACATTCGGTACAATCCTTGAAAATGTCGTAGTCGATCCTTATACACGTGAAATTGATTTATTTGATGACAGTATTACAGAAAACACACGTGCATCTTATTCACGTAATGTACTTGATAATATAGCAGAATCAAATTCAGGAGGACACCCGACGAATATTTTCTTCCTCACCTGTGATGCGTTTGGAGTGATGCCTCCGATTGCACGGCTTACACCTGAGCAGGCGATGTTTCACTTCCTCTCCGGCTATACTGCAAAAGTTGCGGGCACTGAAGCAGGCGTCAAAGAGCCGTCTGCGACGTTCAGTACATGTTTCGGCGCTCCATTCATGGTGCATCATCCAAAAGTATATGCGAATTTACTTCGTGACAAAATCAACGCAACCGGTTCGACCGTATGGTTAGTAAACACCGGCTGGAGTGGTGGAGAGTATGGCACCGGGAAACGTATGAAGATTGGCTATACTCGTGCATTGCTTCGAGCGGCACTAACCGGTGAATTGAAAAATGCAGAATTTATGACTGAGCCTTTCTTCGGACTGAGTATTCCTACTGCTTGCGATGGCGTACCAACAGAAATTCTCAATCCTCGCAATACATGGGCAGACAAAGCTGCGTATGACAAGAAAGCGAATCATTTAGTTGGTTTATTTACTGATAATTACAAACAATTTGAATAATTTCTTCTTTGTATAATTAAAAAGCCGCTTTCCATCGAAAGCGGCTTTTTTTATGCCTTGAGAATTTATTCATCTATTCTAATTCGTATTATAAAGTCATGTTAGCGGCAGTCCGAATCTATAAAATAAGCTTGGGAATTATTAATATACATGAGTCTAACTACCAATAAATAAAGAAATTATTACAATCAGAAATACGATGAAATTCCAAATTGGATGACACCTGTTTTTGCCGGTGGATTACCCAAAAAGTCTGTTTGCTGTTCGTAGCGATAATTCGCTCTCATCACCAATGAACCAGTCGGTCTAAAAGCAATACCGGGTACCACTGCCCAAATATGATCGGAAATATTCCCACCAGTTTCGTTGAAATTCCCTTGATTATAATCAGCATATTCTAATCGCAGAGCAAGATTGCATTTCGAGTTTTGCCAGTCGAGTACATCACCGTTAAAGATAGTTCCTACCAAATCGATGTATCCTCCAACTTGTTCTGATGCAAACAGTTGGCTGTAGCTGTTCGGTACATCCACATACACTTTTGCTACTTCACCGGTGATAGTCAATCGAGTATCGAGCGCCGAAGTTGTAAAATCGACTGCGATAACGGACGCGGTTCTTTTATCATCAATCACAATACCGTCGTGCCGGTACTTGTTGTACACACCGGACATATACGATATGCCTACTTCTCCGAATGTTCTATTTCGCACGGCAAATTTCCCGGTAACCATTGGTAGTCCGCTGTTGCTAAATTCAAACTTATCTTCATTTGACTTTCCTGCTGCAAGTGATGTTCTATTGTCTGTATTAGTAATTATTGCGTCATCAAATCCATTGGTGAGATACAATTCATAGCCGAGTGTCCATCGATTCACAAAATATTTACCGTGAAGACCTACTCCTACATTTGATAAAGTGGCAGGGATGATTGTCGTCGCTGAAATTGGTCGATCGATAAAATCCCACCGTGGTCCGTCGTGATTTTGGTTGAACGCGCCGATGGGATTCATTAGTATCCCACCACGCAAATTAAGTAGTGAGTGAAGTTCAATATCGATGAGCGCGGTTTCTATATTGATGTGTTTTGTGCCATCTTCAAATTCAATTTCCGAAAAGAATTTAATTTTTTGGGCAATAGTCGAAGAAAAAAACAAAGTCATTCTCCGCATTTGGAAGGATAATCCATCAGAAACTCCGTCGGTGGATGCATAACGCGAATTTGCTTCGAGATATCCTCCAATTGCCACCGGTAGCTTACCGGAAGTAAGGAAAGGTCGATTATAGACGGCATCCATGTTGAGCTTTTGGGTGGTTGTATCGGTGAGGATAGCTTGAGAGTATGTGCTGTCTGATTGTGCATTTGCAGTAGTAAATACGCAAACACTAATGAGAACCAACAGTATGGAATTAAAAGTGGATATAGATGTTTTCATTGTCAGTTGTCGTTGGAAATGTTGTTAAATTTTGTGCGGCTGGAGGACTTTGGACGATGCCTGTATTCGTGAACTCACTTCCATGGCAAGGGCAGACGAGATAATCTCCTTGTGGATTCAGTTCGCACCCTTTGTGCGAACATCGCATAAGCAGCGCAGAGTACTTGTTGTCGTCAATTTTATAGACACAAAGAGGATATTTGTGTTTTTCAGTTTTGATCAGTACGTAGGGTCGTTGAATTATTTCATCAGTTTTGTGATGGACAAATTCGCTTTTTTTCACTGTAATTTGAGTTGATGAGCTGCTATATAACGCATAATAATTGCTACTTGCGCAGCTTTCTAATAGAGCACTTCCGCCTAAGCAGACAAGACTGCATACTTTGATAAATTCAATTCTTTGCATATAGTTAGAGAGATTTGAGAAACTTAATAAGTGCATCTTTATCTTTTTGGGAAAGATTCTGATAGTTTGTGTTGCTGGCTTTTGCTTCGCCTCCATGCATACTTATCGCACTTTCAATGCTCGTAGCTCTACCATCGTGCATGAGAAAGTACGAACCTCCTTGAGAATTTGGTGATAGTCCAAGTCCCCACAGCGGCGGTGTGCGCCATTCATACGTTCGCGCGCTGCCTTCTGTGTATCGATCATCAAGTTCGCTTCCCATATCATGGAGCAGAAGGTCGGTATAGGGGTGAATAATTTTGTTGGAGAGGGATTCAATTGGTGAAAAACCGGTCGTGAGTGTTTGTTTATGACAGCTCTCACACCCAACATTGATAAATACTTGCTTTCCTGTGATAATTTCAGGATCGTCTTGATTTCGTGGGATGGGTGCTTTGAGTGTTTTCAGATAAAATACGACATCATTGAGCTTTTGGGTTGATACTTCGGGATCAGTCTCGAGTCCGCTATACACATCAAACGGGCTATAGACAGATGTAATTCCCATATCTTGATTATATGCATTGACAGTCTGGTGTAATAAATTGTAAGCAGCAGATTTTTTGCCGAATCTGCATATAAATTTACCGTTTTGGGAGATAGAGTTTGAACGTGGAGTGATATAGGTAGGAATTGATATCCAATTCGGAACACCGGAAATACCATCATTGTTGGAATCATCAGGATCAGCCATTGTGAGTAGATCTGCATCTGACACGATTTCTAAAAAACCTAATCCTGTATTGCTTGGGGGAGTAAATTTGGAAAAAGTCGCACCCGGCGGAATCTGTTCAGGCGTATAACCAGGCAATGCTCGGTGTTGCAATTGTGGACCAAATTGATCTAAGAATTGATTGCCGGTACTGTCAATTTGACCAAATCGTGTAAGTGTTGTAAAAGGATGTCCCTTACCGTCACCGGCGTGGCAGCCGCCACAACTCGTCGCGACAAATACAGGCCCCAAACCTGTGGAAGCCGTAAAAATATCATCATTAAATCCAATATCACCACGAATAAACTGCGCAGATTGGTCATAAGTGAGACCATCAACCGGACCATCTAATAGCTCATGATCGGCAGGTGAAGAAGGTAATATGTTTTCACAACCTACCAATAAAGTAATCGTGAACATCATGATGAGTTGCGCAAACGACTTAAATTTTATAGACATAGATAGTTTTAATAAATCAATTTGTAAGAAGAGATTAGTTTAAATTATCAACAAAACTACAATAGTTAGATTAATCTAACAAATTAATTTAGAGTCATATTTTCATTCAATATTTTCATTCAATATTTTCGATCAATATGTGTATAAGTTATTTAAGACTTTCATGTAACCTTGCTTTATGATTGTTCTCAAATATTTCTCAATCATGGCGATTTACATCATAAACATATAACTGTTTATGATACAACAAGTTCCTTTCGCTTGTACTCTTTGGATTATCATAGTTTTTTCTACGTTCGATTACGTATTCAAATACTCAGGGTAACACAATAACAATTTTTATCACCTATATAAAGTATAATTTTAAAACGTTCTGCATACCAATACACTAAACACGACAAACATCTCAATTACAATCCACTCTCAATTACAATCCACTCTCATTCTATCTTATCTAATATATATACGTTACGGCGTATTTTACTGTCAGATGATGTTATAGTATAATAAAATTACATTGCACTTTTATTAAATTGTATTATATTTGGATTGAATCTAAATAAGAATTTATCATTTTTAATTAATAGCAATGAAGTTTATCAATCATCGCAATGTACTGTGTACATTTTACTCTCCATTTGTATGCACCGTGGTAATGCTATTCAGCGTACTCTTCGTTTCTTCTACCTATTCCAAGACCAAAAAGAATAAAGCGAACGTACTCAAAAGCGACTCAACGAAAGTCGTTATTACGAAGGAAATAATAATCGACGGGAAGTATTCAATAGGCGGAATTGAGCGGATGCCTGATGTAAAAAATGGTATCATCTATGCCGGTAAAAAATCTGAAGTGATACAATTAGAAAAGATCAATGCAGATATGAGCACCAACAACGCCCGGCAGATTTTTGCCAAAGTACCCGGTATGAGTGTTTGGGAAAGTGATGGCTCCGGAATACAAGTTGGTGTCGCCGCGCGGGGACTCAGCCCTAATCGGTCATGGGAATTCAATGTACGTCAAAATGGCTATGATATTAGTTCTGAAGCGTTTGGCTATCCTGAGGCGTATTATACACCGCCTATGGAAGCGCTCGAACGTATCGAAGTAGTGCGCGGGGCGGCCTCATTGCAGTATGGTACGCAGTTCGGCGGGTTGCTTAATTATCAAATCAAAAAGGGTGCGACCGACAGAACAATGAGCTTCGAGACGCAGCAGACTGTTGGTTCGTACGGTCTCTTCAATTCCTACAATGCAATCGGCGGTACGTACAAAGATGTCTCCTACTATGCATACCTCCATCATAGGAGCGCTGACGGCTGGCGGGACAATAGCAGATACAGCGTACTAACCGGTTATATGTCAGCTCATTACAAAATTTCTCATGATATTACCATTGGAGCAGATTATACCTCAATGGACTATCAAAGTCAGCAGGCAGGTGGATTGACGGATGTGAAATTCTCCGAAAATCCTCAGCAGTCGTTCCGTGAACGTAATTGGTTCGGCACGCCATGGAATGTGGCTTCACTCTATCTGAACTACACCATCACTCCGACCATTCAGCTCCGTGTGACGGCATTCGGCACTTTTGCCGAGCGTAACAGCGTAGGATTTACGCAGGCAATTACCACCAAAGACACGATTAATCATACGACCCATGAATACAATACCCGCCAAGTCGATAGAGATACGTATGAAAATTACGGTGTCGAAGCACGTACTTCCATCCAATACGATCTCTTCGGTAATACCAGCACCCTCGCAGGCGGCATTCGGGTCTATAAAGGAAATACCGAACGTAACCAACTCGGCGTGGGTACCACCGGTGATGAATTCGACCTGTCTCTTACCAATCCTACCTATGGACGGATGCTGAAATTCAGCACAATGAATTATGCTCTCTTCGCAGAAAATATCTTCTTTATCACGAAGAATCTCAAAATAGTCCCCGGCGTGCGCTTTGATAACGTTCACAATACCATCGAAGGATATATCAATTCCACTCCTACCGGACAGCTCACACCCGCAAGCAGAGACAGAAATATCTTTCTCTACGGCATTGGCAGTGAGTATCAACTTACCGAAAAAACAAATCTTTACGGCAATTACTCCCGTTCATACCGCCCGGTGACCTACTCCGAACTCACCCCATCGGCGACGACTGAAATCATTGATCCTAATCTTACCGATGCCAGTGGTTATAACATCGACTTCGGATACCGCGGCGCGATTGATGATTATCTCAATTTTGATATTGGCGTTTTCTCGCTGCGCTATAATAATCGCATCGGAACGATTACCCAAAATAATACACCATTCAAGACCAATATCGGCGACTCCGAAAGCAAGGGAATTGAATCCTATATTGAAGTTAGCCCGTTGAAATTCATATCCGATAGAACAGATATTGGGGTATTGAACATCTTTGCTTCGAATTCATTCATCGATGCCGAGTATAAGGAATGGAATAATCCAGCCATTGCCGATGACCCGACCAAATCCATCGCAGGTAAACAAGTTGAAAATTCACCCGACTTTATTCACCGCTTCGGTGCTACCTATTCGTATTCAGGATTCTCTGCTACCATGCAGGTCAGCAGCGTCGGCGAAGTATTCACCGATGCAGCCAATACCGAAGCTGCCAATGCCGCCGCTACCTCCGGCAAACTCCCCGGCTATTCGGTCATGGATCTCACACTTTCCTATATACTTAATGAAAGATATACCTTCAAGGCAGGAGTTAATAATTTGACCGACGAACTCTACGCCACACGTAGGGCAGGTGGCTATCCGGGACCCGGCATCCTGCCGGCAAGTGGACGCACGATGTATCTCACCATCGGCATAAACTACTAATAAAAATAAAAAAAGAGCTTGGTAACATAGAAATTACCAAGCTCTTCAATAATTGCCCATCTATTTGCATACTATATAGTTACATTTCTATCTTTTACTATCCTTCGCAATAAACACCCGCAACAAGTCCTCGACTTCTTTACTTCCTGAAACGCTTTCACCACCAAAAAACACATCCATATTTTCTGTCTGATGGATATTCTCCGGCAAATCTTCCTGCCGGGAATACATAAGCGTCAGCGCGTAAATAAGGAGAAGGACGAATTCGAGTCCCAATGCAAAGAGGATAATGGAGGGTTCGGACGGTGGAATAAATTTCAACCCTCGAATACCAATGATGATAATCAGCGCTGCTGCACCGATATACACAAGTCCAAGAATACCATTGCTATACTGCACAGTTACATATTGGCGCATATAGAATTTAATCGCGCCACGCACTCGAAATAGTCTAGTCATGCCGGACGATTGCTGCCATCGTACTGCTCGTTGGAGTGTCTCGACTTCGTTATACTGCACGCCGATTGCCTCTGCGTAATCATGCAAACCGCGAATGTCGGTCGTCAGTAAATGTTGGATAATCCCTTCTAATTCAGCATCGGTATGCTCACCATATATACTACGGGCAATTCGATCAAGAGAATTGACAATTTCACGTTCAATCTTCTGTCGAAGTAACCCAAGTGACTGAGGAAGAAGAGCAGAAAATCCCGCTGCCAATGCTATAGCGAGAGTGAGAATCATTGGCAATAGCGATAAAAACGGATTAAACAAATAGCGTGCCTGCGGGTGAAGTCTTTGATCTACAGTACGGTTATCGACGATAGCCCATTTGAAATAATACGACGTTTGGATGATTTCCGGCTTTGCTTCATCAGAGATACGATACTCTACCTGCGAACCATCCTTGATCACATCAGTGTGGAGAAACTCATGGAAGAACATATCCATCGCTGGAATCGCAATATACAATTGTAATACAAGGGCTGTACCAATTAGTAAAGCGCCAAGCACAAAAAACTGTAATACCGAGTGTTTCGACAGTTCAAAATATTCTTTACGAGATGTTGAGATATTTTCCATAAATGATGTAATTAATGCAAACAACGATTAGATTAGCTAATAATCGAGCTTATGTAGATTTGCGTATATTTGCAGAGTTAAATTACTCATATATAGCATACATTCTATGACCTACTCGATTACCATATCCGAAGCCGAACAAAGAGTTAGCGAAGTTCTCAAAAAAATCCGCAATGATGACAGTATCCTCTTGAACGACGAAGGAACTATTATCGCCAGGATTATTCCTGAAAATCCACAACCTCCGTCTGACAGCAAAGTTGCCAGATTAATTGGTTTACTGCCATCACTACAAAACTTTGATGAAGCCATAGATGAATATCATGCTTTCTTAGAGCAGAAGTAAGCTTACTCCCCCTACGCATACACCAATCTCCCTTTGGGCATCGGGATTTGCCGACCTAATTCAAGAGCAGTTTCAATCCATTCATTGATTATTATCTCACTATTATGCAATGCCTCGGAATAGGTCTTTCCATCTGCCATACATCCGGCGAGCTCGGGCACTTCAGCGACATAACAGTTGTCTTCATCACTCCAATAGAGAATTATTTCATACTTGTTCATCTGTTGCATCTCCTAATTTGTATTTCACTATAATATTTCTAACTTGCTTGACTTGATATGCTTTACATTTGTTATTTTCATTTGGCTGCAAGTTAATAATTTCAACTATTCCTGATTTAGAAAAAATATGATGACTTCCTTTGATTCTTTCTTCAAACTCCAGAAAGAATAACAAGTGTACGACATCTATGAATTCAATATTAGAATCATTCCTTCCATTGAGTATCTTCAAAAGTGTCTTTATTACTTTATTCATTTTGGTTGATGACCGATTGTGTTAATGTATAGTTGACGTAGATACTTTCGCGTCTCACGCCGCCTTGTCACTCCGCCTCCGCAGTATATCCTCCATCGTTCCTTTCGGGATTGCACTAATAAGATTGCGCGTGTATTCTTCTTTGGGATGAGCGTAAATTTCATTGGACGTTGCGAGTTCGACGATTTTTCCTGCGTTCATCACCGCTATACGGTCGCTGATAAATTTTACCACGCTAAGATCATGCGAAATAAAGATATAGGTGAGCTTGAATTCTTCGCGCAGTCCGACTAATAAGTTCAGCACTTGCGCCTGCACCGACACATCTAGCGCGGAAACAGACTCATCACATATCAAGAACTTCGGCTTGAGTGCTAATGCGCGCGCAATGCATATCCGCTGCCGCTGACCACCCGAAAATTCATGCGGGTAATTATTAAAATGATGCGGCAATAGATTCACTTTTTCCAGTAAATAATGTACATATTCCTTGCGTTCACGTTCACCGCTCAGTACATTATGCACATTGAGTACTTCCATAATCGCACTGCCAACCGACAATCGCGGATTCAGCGATGAATATGGGTCCTGGAAAATAATCTGAAAATCTCGGCGTAATGTTTTGAGGTCTGAACCACCAAGCGCGCGTACATCTCGACCATCGAACATCACCGTGCCACCTGTTGGTTCAACTAATCGTAAAATAGCACGTCCTGTCGTTGTTTTTCCGCAACCTGACTCTCCCACCAAGCCGAGCGTTTCGCCTACTTTCACGTCAAACGAAATTCCATCCACGGCTTTGACATAACCTTTCAAACTGCTGAAAAGTCCAGTTCGTATAGGGAAATACACCTGTAAATCCTTTACGGACAGCAACGGAGCTTCACCGGCGAGTCGCGTATTACGTTCATTCGTCTCTTGCTGCGAAATTTCTACTTCATGAATTTTTGCTTCTACGCTGATATGAGCGCGTTCGGTGATCGTCCCATCGGGCTGCTCGTCCATGAAGTCACGTACGGTGGGGAGAATTCTTAGTTTTTTGTCTAAGCGCGGACGACATGCGAGTAATCCTTTGGTGTAGGGATGTTGAGGGTTTTCATAGATTTGTTGTACATTTCCATACTCGACAATTTTGCCTTTGTACATCACAGCGACGTCATCGGCTATTTCGGCAACTACGCCTAAGTCGTGAGTAATAAACATCATACTCATGTTGTGCTTTTTTTGCAAACCTCGCATAAGGTCGAGTATTGTCGCTTGAACGGTCACGTCAAGCGCTGTGGTTGGTTCGTCTGCGATCATCAAGTCAGGATTACAGCTCATCGCCATGGCTATCATCACACGTTGCTTTTGTCCTCCCGAGAGCTGATGCGGATATTGGTCGATCATGGTGTCGGGGCGGGGAAGCTGTACTTCTTTGAGTAAATGGAGGGTGCGGGCGCGGGCTTCGTCTTTGCTAACTTTTTGATGGAGCATAATTGCTTCACTTATCTGATCGCCGCATCGGAAGACTGGATTGAGCGAGGTCATTGGTTCCTGGAAAATCATCGAGATTTTATTACCACGGTAGGAACGCATTTTATCTTCGGGGAGCTTTAAAAGGTCGGTAATAGTGCCGTCTTCTTCATGAAAGAGGACTTCTCCGCCGGCAATTCTCCCGGGTGGCGAAGGAATTAACCGCATGACGGAGAGGGATGTTACGGACTTACCCGAACCCGACTCACCAACAATGCCGAGCGTCTTCCCACGCTCTAAGGTAAAGCTCACATCATTAACTGCTTTGGTAATATAATTTTCGGATTGAAATTCAGCAAGTAGGTTTTTGACTTCAAGGAGGACTGACATAAATAAGTGCTGTAAAATTGAATGAACGAATTTGACGGCAATTTATCAATTATAGAGCGAACTACCAACACGATTTTCGATGATTAGGACTTTAACATGCAAATAGCTGTAATTAACAGGCAATTAACAAACCGAACCTGTATTTTTGCCACGTTCAAAATATATTATTTTATTATTATTTACAGGGGCTTTGCATGAAAGCACATCTTGACGCTGTTTGGATTCCATTACAAGAATCTTCGACTAAATTGTTTACCTCCATCCGTACTATCACCGCAACTATCGCGGTCTCCTCATTCGCTCTCGCACTTCTACTTGCTCCACAATTAAATGCACAAAATACACTATCTCCGGCAACTCCCAAAACCGAGACCAAAGTCAAAATAATTACCATAAAAGACGGCAAAACTGAGGTCGTAGAGACTGTGGGGAATGAGAATTCGCTCAACAATCCTGAAATAGCCAAGCTATTGAAAGATAATAATATTAACCTCGAAGATCTCAAATCAAAGTGTGGAAATATAAATGTGCGGGTGCATAAAGTAATCAACGGTAAAAACATCAATGAAAACATTACGATAAACAGCGCCGATTGTAAAGAAAAAATGAAAAATTGTCAAGCAAAATGCATGGTGGTACGCAGATGCGGTGATTCCGCTGCAAAATCAAACTGCAAAATAATGATGTCGAATGAAGGAATGAATGTTGGACAACAAATGATGGTTATAACTACAAATTCCACTACGAATACCGGCACTAATCTAAAAACAGAAAGTAGTACAAATGAAGATGTTACCATCGAAGCTACACCACAGAATATGCAAGTAATTACTATTGATGAGGACACTGAAATAAATAATGGCGATACTAAGCAAGTACAAGTATGGGTGAATAAAACTGATGCTAGTGAAGATAGTGAAATGCTCAACCATCTCGGAACAAACGGTGCAAATACGACAAAATTCATCATTCAACGTGGTGATGGGAAAAACAAAGTAATTGTCATTAGTAATCGACAAATTACCACCACTTCTCCAGAAAAAAATACACCCGAAGGTAGCCCAAAAATCCAGGAAATGCCTTCCATGAATTTGAATGTCAATGGCTTGCAACTTGCACCCAATCCTACCAACGGACAATTCAATCTTTCCTTCTCGCTCCAAGATACCGGCAATACCGATATCAGCATCGTGGACCTTGCAGGACGTGAAATATATGGAGCAAATCTTCCGAATTTCAGCGGTGATTTCAACCAAAAAATTGATATTTCCGACAAAGCACGCGGTGAATATTTACTCAAAATTTCCCAAAATGGAAAATCTGCGACAGCTGCAATTGTGTTAGAATAATCTCCTCTTCACCTGAAAAACAAAAGCCGCTTTCAGCTACGAAAGCGGCTTTTATTTTATGAAGAATGGGATGCGGAATGGAGCGCTGATGACGCTGATTCTATATGATTTTCGCGGATTGCAATTTGGTAAGTAATTGAACACTTCGACAAGCTCAGTGTGACGGAACTATATGCTATTCTTACCACTTACCACTTACCACTTACCACTTACTACTTACGACTAAATAACTCATACCCGTTCCACCAACGTATAATAATCATGAGTAGAGTCAGTATGAATATTGACCACACCGGCGCGGACGAGGCGTACAAGTAAGCGGGCGGCGCGACGTTCGGATATATTGACCAATGCTGCAAATTCCTTAACCGTAGCACGTTTTTTAGCATCCATATAAGCAAATAATCGACGTTCATTCTCACCGATACTCAGTGAAAGCGGCTTAGCGTCCGGATTACGGCTTTGGAGGATGCGTACCATTTCGCGGCTTGCGGTGACGGATTCCTCACCTTGTCGGATGAATACTTTTTGTTCGTGGAGCTTTTCTTCGGGTGAGGAGATAATCCTATGCGGCTTGTATTCGCTTTCGTCTATCTGTATGACGACGATGTCTTTATACTCAATTTCGATAATTTCGATTTGTGGTTCTATAGGTGGGATTATAAAAAATGAACAGGCGTGTTCGACCTGAGCGATTTCTTCTTTCTCGCTTTTGACGCCGTAAATTTTTTTATCATCATCGACGCCAAGGAGTAAATAGCCACCTTTTGTATTTGCAAATGCAGCAATTTCCTTGGCAATTTTCTCAGGTGATGTAAATTTTCGTTTGAATTCGAGGGTGGTGGATTCACCTTCAGCTATAAGTTCTTTGAGTTCGCTACGGCGCATAGTGTTGGGCTTTCGAGAATTGATAAAATTTCAAACAAAGAGAACGATAGAAAAACGAAAAGGCAAGTGATCAAGAATTCAGATCGACATACGAAATAATTGAGCTTCCGGCTGTGCAAGCCAGTGATCGAACGTCTGTGCGTAGCTGTCTTTGGTAGAAAGGATAGGATTGGTAATTCCCCAATTAATATCAAGCTTAGGATCATTCCATCGGATCGAAGACTCAGCTTTTGGATTATAGAGAGTTGTGCATTTGTATTGTACTTCTGCCCATGTACTTTGAATTAAAAATCCATTGGCAAATCCGGGCGGTATCCAGACCATTTTTCTATTTTCAGCCGAAACTTCTATCATGCAATGCCGTCCAAACGTTGGTGAATCGACACGAATATCCACTTCAACTAAAAGAATTTTTCCTTGTGTTGCTCTCAGTAATTTGCCCATTGGCTTATCCCATTGAAAATGTAGCCCACGCAATACATTCTGTACTGAACCTGAGTGATTTTCTTGTTTAAAGTCAGTCGGGAGACCTAATGCTTCAAAATAATCTTCACGATATGCTTCCATAAAAAAGCCGCGTTCATCTTTGAATGAACTCGGCTCAATGACCCGTATCCCGTTTAAATGTTCTTCAGTAACAGTAAATCCCATAACATGATGCAACTAAATGAGGTATATAATTTAATCTATAAGTTTATTTTGTATTAATCACATCAAAAGCAAGGTTTATCGAAAGCAATCAGATATTTCAATTTTCAAAACCTGTCTATATTTCAATCAGTTGAAGAACCAATGCAGTTCATTAAATTAGAGTATTATCAAATTCACAAATCTATTCGACCGGTTTAGGATGTGTAATTGGTAATTGGAAAGCAAATGTTGACCCCTTGCCGAGCGCGCTTCGAACCCATACTCGACCTTCATGTTCTTCGACGATACGCTTGACTATCCACAATCCAAGTCCTGAACTCGGTTCGCCGGCAGTCGGCAATGCAGATAATTTTGCTCCTCTGCTAAAAGCCCGCTTTATATCATCTTCCGAAAGTCCTAATCCATTATCGCTTACTTCAACAATGAGTGAATTTGCTTCTGTTTTAGCGCGTAACCGAATGGTACTGCCACGATTAGAGAATTTAATAGCATTGCTGAGAAGATTATCCACGACTTCTTCGATTCGCTGACCGTCAATTTCAGCTTCAGGTAATTCCATTGGGAGATCGAGAACAATTTCAATTTGTTTGTTTTTTGCAGTTGGGTCGTTTCGGCGATGGACGCTTCTGAGGATATCGCTGATATCCCATGGTTCATAGACAAGGCGCATTTGCCCGGATTCAAGCGCCATAATTTTACATACTTCTTGGGAAAGTGACACAATTTTACGGGAGGTTTCGACGAGGTCATTCATCACATCGTGCTGTTCATTGGCAGTCAAGTCATACGTTCTGAGGAGTTCGACAAGTCCCTTAACTAATCCGGCAGGATTCTTAATATCGTGAATAACCATTGCAAAGAGCTCGTCCTTTTGAGTTGCAAGATCTTCAAGCTCTTGCTTTTTAACAGATATACGGTCAATTTTTTCCTCTAACTCTCGGATACGAATTCGCAGATCATCACCTCGCGTTTGCATCGCATCGATTTGCCCGCGTAATGCTGCTATTTCAGCTCTAATTTGACTGTTTTCACCGAGTAATTTATCATAAGCCACTTGACTGACTGTAAGATCTGTGGACATAACGCCCCCCTTTAGATTTGTACGAGTAAATGTTTTTGAAAAAAATGACTTTTTATAACCTAGTACTATTTGTATTATCTTAGATAACAAAGACTTGGCAGGAATATTACTTTTAGATTTTGATTTTGAACGCAATATAAGGAATGCAGTCCCAATTACAACAACTATTGAGCCAAGTATCCAAAATAAAACACCTGTACCTGATTTGTTTTGAGATTGTGTCGCACTAGAATCTGCAAGCTCGGATTTTTTCTTTTCCAATGCTATTCTATCACGTTCACGTTTTCTCCGATCTGCTTCGATATTATCCACCCGAAAATCAACAATTATTGCACTCGCTTTCCAATTTCCCGGTGCGATTGCCTGCACATAAAACGAATAATCATCTTCCGGCAAACCGCTGTACGAGCATTTCGGCGAATTCATTGTTTGCTGACGTTCCTGCTGCTTGAGTTTCCCCGTCAGCCGTGTACTGAATAAAAGTGGCGGTCTCTCATCACTGCTTATCCTGCAACCATAGACGAAAAGTATGGTATCCATGCGGCTAAGTACGATACTTGAATTCTTCGCATCAGGATTATATTGCACTCCATTGATGACAATTGCCTGTAATTCCGTCGTTCGGCTTACGTATTTTGAGTCAGCCGCATACGCGTGCTGAATTGCACCTGCTGCCCACAGGAACATTACGAAGACTACTAACCGGAAACAAAACTTCATAGCAATATAATAGTTTGTCAACATATAACAATATCAACTTCTTAACCAAGACACTCTCACTCAATTTCAACTGACTTTTTCCGTAATAATTCTGCCTGACGACGATGTTTTATCTGATTATTCATGACTATTTTTTTGAATATCCTTAACACATCAAAAAAAGTATGAAATGTGTAATGTGGTATTCTATGTTCATTACAGAATGCTGCCAGAGCTCCTTTTGCAAAAATCACATCGGCATGCGACGCTGCGCATGTGTCCGAAAGTCCATCACCTATATAGACATAGCATGCTTCAGTTTGAGCTGTGGCGAGCATACTATTACGCTTACATGATGCACAAAAACAATTGCAATTCTCACTAGCATTAGGAAAAATTGGCTCGACACCACTTTTTTGAAAATTCAAATTATTCGCCATAACATGAGCTCTATCTATATTATTAGCAAGTAAAATCGGCTGGATATACTCCTGAAAACCATCGCTCAATATCATCAAAGGTATATTATGTTCACGACAATAATCAAAGAATACCGGAAAATAAGCATCCATTTCCATCTCTAACGTAAATTTCTCGATCGTTTCGGGGGTAAAATCAGGTCCGGCTTGCTGTAATGCTTTTCGATAATACTCTGCCACCGTCATTTTTCCTGCGAGCAGATCTGTATGAAAGGGTTCAAAAATTCCAAAATTCCGGATCATTGCATCACCCACATCGCGTCTGGTAATAGTCCCATCAAAGTCACAAAACACCGCAATTGTTGATTCTACAAGTGGATACATGAGGTTTGTCAAGAATTACGCTATACGTTCCTGCGGAGGATACTCAAAGAATCCACGACCGCTGAACTTACCAATACGACCTGCGCGCATCATTTGCTTGAGTAGTACACACGGACGATAGCGTTCTTGACCGTACTCTCGGTGCAGCGCATCGAGAAGCGCGACAATTACTTCAATTCCAATCTCATCAGCCCACTCAAGCAGACCTTTCGGATAATTTACGCCAAGCTTCATGGCGGTATCGATATCTTCGGCAGTCGCAACCTTTTCCAGAACTGCAAAAGCTGCTTCGTTAATAAGCGTAGCCAGTATTCTTGGTGAGCAAAGCCCGACTCTATCTTCGACTGATTCCGTCGTGAATCCAAGTGAAGTCCAAAATCGTTTTGCAATCGCAATGGACTGTTCGGACGCTGTCATTGCAGGAGCAATTTCCATCATTGAAATATGCTGTGCAAGTGCAATTGCATTAAATCCCACAATATTATTCTGAAGTCCAAGCTGTGCGAAGAGTTCGGTAGCTGTGCATCCGATCGACGATGAAAGTATCACCGCATCCGGATATTCATCACTGACTTCGATTAGCATTTCACTTTTTTCCCTTGCAGGCAATGAAGATGGCTCAATGATGATATCGGGAGGACGCTGCACCTCGGACACATCTCCAACAAATTGATGGACATACGCCTGTAAATATGATGGGACTAAGATTGATGAAGCGCCGCCGGGATCGCTGAATCCGAATAAATCATCCAGCATAGGTTCGACGAGTATAGAGAAGGGAAACTCAGCTTCCGTAAGCGTTCGTGCAATATCTGCGACCGCCCGTGAGTTGCCGACAATGAGAGTAGAAAATTTATGTGAATCAAGTGAATAAACAGCCATGACGGAGGGAATTAGAGAACGAAATAATGTCTTAATTTTCCGCAAAAATACAGAATTTTAGCTTGTCTTCGGCGGATTCGATATGTCAAATACCGTCAATCATCACCTCAATCAGCGCCATATAGCCGACCGATAGAATGTCAAAATTATAATTCTATTGACACTGACTGCTGAATCGAGCACGATAACTTCCGGGAGGTTGTGTATTTTTGCAGGAGGGTATTGTCAATTGAAGTGGACTATAGGTCAAGAGCTACATTTCTCATATCACTAAAAGAGCATTCATGCAGCGTATAAAGTTCTCAGAATCTATCCTCATCTGCGATTCACCGGAAACGGTATTTGACTTTACACAGGACTATTCCAAGCGTCTGCAATGGGATACTTTTCTCATTCAAGCAGAATTACTTGGCGGAGCAATTCACGCAAATAAAGGAGTAAAGGCATATTGCGTCTCCAAAAACCGTCTCGGTATGACCACTGAATACGTCACCTTTCAACGTCCGCGCTATACAGCAGTTAAAATGACACAAGGTCCATTTCTGTTTAAAGAATGTTTAGGATCGTGGCGATTCAGACAGGTGGCGGAAAAGTCTACCGAAGTGACATTTCGCTATAGCTTTACCCTTCGCTTTCCATTCACGTTGGTAACATATTTTATTAGAAAAAATTTACAGATCAATGTTCGTCGGCGACTCATTGACCTAAAAAAAAATCTTGAACATGATTGTTAGTTTCAATATTGTTTACATTCGCAAATACATATAGGTTATGTTTAAATTTATATCTACTAACTAATTTATAATCAATTACTTCCATATTATTCATGAAAATTCTCTACCTCTTCTTCATCGCCTTCCCTCTCTTGATTTCACTTGCAGGAGCCCAACAAGAATCATCTGCTGCTAAAGATATTTCGGTGGCTTTT
Source organism: Ignavibacteria bacterium (assembly GCA_016720145.1). Taxonomy (GTDB): domain Bacteria; phylum Bacteroidota; class Ignavibacteria; order Kapaibacteriales; family UBA961; genus JADJXV01. The sequence goes on from JADJXV010000002.1 coordinate 156,219, forward strand.
GAAAAAAACTATAATTCTGATGATATTAATGCGGTGTTCGCACTTTTTTCACCGGAAATGAAACTTGCATTACCACTCAATAAAGCAACGAATTTTCTCAACGGACTTAAAGCACAGGCCGGGAAAATTGTTAAAAGAACTTTTATACGTTACGAAAATGGAGTCTATGCATCCTACAAGACTCAGTTTGAACAAGGAATATTTTTGCTAAAATTATATATTGATAGCACTTCCATGATCGGAGGACTTTTTATAAAACCCTACATTGAAATGAATTCACCTCTTCTGGAGCGCAATATCAGCAAGCTCATTCTCCCCATTAAAGGCGAGTGGACCGTGATATGGGGCGGTGACACCAAAGAACAAAACTATCATGTCGTGAGTACTGCTCAGAAGAATGCTTTCGATCTGGTCGTCACCAACGAAGATGGGAAATCATACAAAACCGACGGGAAAATTAATGACGATTATTACGCATTCGGCAAGGATATCGTCGCGCCGTGTGATGGTGAGGTCGTACTGGCTGTAGATGGGATAAAAGATAATTTGCCCGGAGAGATGAATCCTATTTTTATGACCGGTAATACGGTAGTTATTCGAACTGCTAATAAAGAATATTTGTTTTTTGCACACTTCAAGCAGAGTACTGTCAACGTAAAAGAAGGTCAATCGGTGAAGCAAGGTCAGATTTTGGGACAATGCGGGAACTCCGGTAATTCATCAGAAGCTCACCTGCATTTTCACATCCAAAACGTAGAGAATATGAATGTTGCGACAGGCGTTAAATGCTATTTTGATAAATTAATTGTCAATGGACAAAGCAAGACGGACTATTCACCAGTACAGAAGGATATTATTCGGAATAAGTAGGGATGTGGCGTTTCCTCAGCGCTTATCTTCAATCAGCAAGCGCACGGTGCGGCAGAAATACCGACCTTCCGGCAAATCATTGTTAATAAGCAACTTACCGTCGAATGCAGAAACATCGGCATTTTTATGATTCAATGATTGTGCGAGTGTACCGCCGCGTCTGAGGGCTAATTTTTTATTATAATCGAGATTACCCGAACGGTCAGCAAATCCCACGATACTCACTTTAGAATTCGATTTGATTTGATCTTTTATCATCGATACAACGCGTTTATTGAGCGTCGTCAGCTCTGACGAATTAAAATCAAAGAGCACGAGGGTGAATTGTTTGCGTTCGACACTTGTATCCTGCACAACACTTACGCCGAGCACATCGGTGGCAGATACGTGCTTTCCTCGTGTATCGGTCACGTCGAGAAGTATCTGTAAGTCTTTGCCATAACGGGGCGCTGTGGAGTCATTCATTGGAATTGACAGTGTTTTGGGTGGCATTCCTGTGCCGCTTGCTTTCCACAATACTTTACCGCCTTGCATGAATTGCACACTCCAATCTTTCACTCCTGCCTCGGCGATAATATCCGGAACGACATAGAAATTCGGTTGGCTTGCGGTAAACGACGTATCATTTAAAAACACCGGCACATACAAATCTGTATTCGACGGAATGATTTCGACGCGCCGATTTTCTTCCTTGCCATCATCGGTTTTGGGATTGGAAAATTGTGACGGTAGATTACGCGCTTCGAGGGTAATGCGCTTAGTATCTATTTTCCAAACACTTGTCAGATAATCTTTGATCGTTTGAGCGCGTCCTATGGATAATTGCTTGTTGTTGAGTTCGGATTCTGTATTAGAATTACATCCCACAAGCGTGATACTCGTAGCCGGAAATTCATTCAAACGCTTACCAATGATATTCAAAATATGCGAATACCGATCGAGATCGGGTAGATTATCGAGCGCCAAATAGGTAAAATTACGCGCTTCATCCGCCGTAAGTCGTTTGTAACGAGGAGCAAGAACCGCCGATGAATCATCAAAAAAGATATAGGGAAGCAGCGGGAAAGCCGTATTGGTGGCTTTACTTTTGAGCGTAAGATTAAATTCTTTCTGACCGTCTTCCTTCATACGCAGCGACACCGAGGCAAGCAATCGAGGTTCGGGTTTCGGTTTGGGCGTCGGTACAGGCGGCGGCGGCGGCGGCGCAGCAGCAGGCATAATCGTCATATCCCGATGATAATATTCACGATAGAACGACACACCAATACCAAATGATGTAATATTCACCGTGCCTGTAGCAATCAGACTGCCGAGAGGCAATGCCACTTCAAGCCGGGGCGCAAGCTTCCACTCTCCATCCGGCGACAAGGGTAATGTATAGCCAATTCCGGCGGTAAGATCAAATCTGGTCGCACGAAACGAAGGAATATCTCCACTGGCATTCAAACGGTCGCGGCGGTTATTTTCATAGACAACTGTCGATGGACTCAGGATAGTCTCCGCTTGCGTAAATGTAGCAGAAAGCTGGGTTTGCATAGTAATTCCAATCTGAACCGGAAGTCGGTCGATGATCGAATACTCAATAAATGGAGCGACGATAATATCGCTGACACTCATTGCAATACGATGCTCTATCGTGACATTTTCTTCTACACCCGCATTGATCATTTTTTTTGATTCATTGGCAAGCAACGTTCCATTAAATATCCCGAAACCCACTCTCCCGCCCACACTCAAGCGTTTACCGAACACAGATTGGTACTCAGCTGCACCTCTAAAGGATAGTCCGTCGCCTGTTTTGTAGTCCGGACAGCAGCTCGGCACGCCATCTAAACCCTTAATATCCGTTGAGATAGCATTAACAGCGCCCGACACCGATGCCCCCAAGCGGTCCGTCGCATCACCTCTCGAATATGTCGTATCCTGCGCGCTGAGCGTGAAGGCAGTCATTCCGGTCATGAGGAGCACTATGGACAATACTTCCATCATTGTACAACGATTCGTTATTCGCATTTTATTCATAAGTCTTGATTTCATAAGTAGTACTTACTTCCTGATGATGAGTTTTGAAGTAAATAATTCATTAGGCGTTCTTAGCTGAAGAAAATACTCTCCGTCGCTCAATCCCAAGCTGTTTAAGCGTTGTGTATAATTTCCGAGCGTTGCATCTGCCTCCCACACAGTGAGCACCGGCTGCCCTTTCAGGTCGGTAATCGTGAGGGATGTGCAGCCCGATTCGCTGAGCACGAAATCAATATCTGCCGATGCACCAGCTGGATTCGGCCTAATTGCCACCAAAGTAGCAGGCGCTACTCGTTTGAAGAGGCGTACCGTATCACCTGAACGGCACAAATCTTTGATGAGAATCTCACCGTTTGTTTTATTCACACGCAGACCACTTTGATTTTCAATTGTGATCGTGTCGAGCACGAGTGGCGTTCGGTCAGCATTTCCCAACATTACTTTAAAATTCACGGTAGCGAGTATCTGCGCTGATTGAGTGATTTTGCCGATAATTTCCATAATGGCGTCATTGCCGTCGAAGGTCACGGACTGCGAAGCACCCACCGGCAAGAGGAGCGTGTTGTTGTAGCGTACTCGGGCGGTAAAGGTTGGTTGAGCGGAAATATCTATTTGATTTGACGAGACTAACGTCAGCGGCACACTCACCGTTTCATCAAGATTTGCTTCGCTTTTGGGGAGAGTAATTGTGACTACCGGCAATCGGCTATCGTCGACCGTCACTGTTTGCTGTGCTGTCGTTGTATTGCCATGAATATCCTTCACTGTCCACGTCACTACTGTTACTCCAATAGGGAAATACTGTCGGCGCATCATTAGTAACGCTCGCGATGCTGCAATTATCCGATGTAACGGGCGTGCCTAACACAACATTCGTAGCCGTTGAAGAACCGTTATCTGTGGGAATTGATATATTAGCCGGCGCAGTAATAAGCGGGACTTGCGTATCAACGATCGTAACGGTAGCTGTAGCGATTCGCTTGTTCCCGTTCAAATCTGTGACGGAAAGGGTAACGGTATTCACTCCAACACTACTACAGCCAAATGAATCAGGAGTCACGGTCATGGAGTCGATACCGCAGATGTCGTTACTTCCATTATCAATTTGACCTACGGTAATTTTTGCTACGCCTTGAGCATCTAATGGCAGCACGATATTCTTGGTAATAACTGTCGGCGGTGTATTTTTTACATAGAATGGCTTTCCGTATCCCCAATTAAGTTTATTCGATTCCTGGACATAGAATTGGTACAAACCCTCCGGCACTTTAGGAGGAATCTGCCATTGATGTGTTCTACTGTTGGCAATCTTTTCGACTACTAATGCTTGGGTAATGAAAGGTGATATTCGTACTAAACTCAGGTCAATATTCCATCCGCTGCAGCCGCCGAGCCATTGTATGGTTACGGGCGCACATTCTTCAAGAGTATCGACTATATCCGTCAACACAAACGGGGAATTAACATAGACCATCACATTGGCTGAACTGGAATTACCGCTTGTATCCCGCACGGTAAAGACAACGGGATTAAAACCTATGTTGCTACAAGTAAAGGTATTAGGCGTTACAAGCATAGTATCAATTCCGACATCGTCAGTGCTGCCGAGATCAATTTGGGCGGGGCTAACGATCACACTGTCATTACTTCCAAGCTGTACATAAGCTGTATCTCTATTGCGTAAAATTGGTGGGGTATTGTCAATGACCTGTGAAAGCTGTATAAAATTATCAGCGGATTGAATAGGTTTTGCCTCCGTCCCTAATGGTAAATTAGCAGCAGACTTCGGAAGGGCATCTACTCCATAAACAAGCGAAAATATAATCATCACAGTAGTAAGTAGTATTCTCATAGTTTCCTGTCGAGTAAATGAATTTTTAGTGCCAAACCTCTCTGGTAATAATCCTGCACAAAGTTAACGTTTTAGGCAAAAGTAACAAGCATTCACGCTATATTTTATAAATAAGCGCTCCCCCAAGCACGAGCGTTACTATTTTTCAGAATATCAACGTGCAGCAAAAAGAACAGTATCCACGCTGCCTTTTTTAAACGTAACTGTGCACTTAAACCAAGAAATATGCCCCAAATATCAAACTTCTCCCCCACCCTCAATTTCCCTTTCGTCGAATTTCCCTTTGCCGTGTGTGCTCATTTCCCGAATTTTGAAGAAATTATTGCGAAATCCAACCATTAAAGGCAAAAAATAATGAATATTGCGGTACTCCTTGGCGGTATTTCTGCCGAACGAAACGTCTCTATAGCAGGTGGCAAAGCCATTGCTAACGCACTGACAACACGCGGACATACCGTGACGCTCATCGACCCTTCCCGCGGCGCTGATGCCGTTGTCACAGCCAGCATGCTCACCGAACTCGCCTCCGAACAGGTCAGCGATATCATCCTCGCCACTTCAAAACGTGAACTCATCAATTGTGTAAACTTATCAATCTTTGACTCTATCGACGTGGCATTTACTGTGCTCCACGGCACAGCAGGCGAAGATGGGATCATGCAGGCACTCCTCGAAGCACGCGGTGTGAAATATACCGGCAGCAAAGTACTCGCAAGCGCGCTGGCAATGGACAAAGCAGCGTCGAAGGTGATGTTCTCAGCAGCAGGAGTACAGACTCCTCTTTGGAGCGTCCTCCGCGGTGAACAATTAGACGATACCGAGCATCTGCGTGAAATTCTCGATGAAATGCGCGGCATTGTAGTAGTCAAGCCGAATGACCAAGGTTCGACCGTTGGTATGAGTATTATTGACAACGACTTAGATCATTTTCACAGCGCAGTGCATCTCGCCGCTAAATTTAGTAACACTGTGCTAGTCGAACAATTTATCGAGGGGCGTGAATTGACGGTTGCAGTCGTGGGAGATGAGGCATTACCAATTATTGAAATCGTACCCGAAGGTGGGTTTTACGACTACGAACACAAATATACCAAGGGCATGACACGGTATATTTGTCCGGCGGAGTTGTCGGAGGATATTGTCGATTTCGTTCAAAATCTCGCTCTCACTGCTCATAAAATATTAGGTTGCACTGCTTACAGCAGAGTCGATTTCCGTTTGGACGAGGATAATGTGCCTTTCTGCCTCGAAGTCAATACTTTGCCAGGATTTACCGAAACGAGTCTCGTGCCAATGGCAGCAGCGGCAGCGGGAATTGAATTTGGAGAATTGTGCGAACGGATTATCGAGCTGTCGTAATTTATAATAGTGAACTACTAACCCATTTAACAATAGACTTTACTCATGAAAGATTTACAATTATGCGGTCTCGGCAATGCGCTTGTCGATGTGGAATTTCAGCTCTCGGACTCAGACTTTGATGCACTGAATTTGCAGCGCGGCACGATGACCCTCGTTGACGCAGCAGCGCAGCGTGCCTATATTGACGGACTCGCGGCGCACACTCCTCACCGTTCAAGCGGCGGTTCGGCGGCAAATACGATTATCGCTTTCGGTCAATTCGGCGGGCGTGGCGCCTACAAAGCTGTGCTCGGGAACGATGAAATGGGACTCTTTTATGCCCGAGAATTTACCGACCTCGGCATTCATTTAGAAGCGGATTTATTGCCTCATACACACACCGGTACATGCCTTGTGCTTATTACACCTGATGCTGAGCGAACGATGCTGACGGCGCTTGGGGTCAATAGTACGTTCAGCGCTGAACATGTAATAGAAGCCACGATTGCCCGATCGGAATGGCTCTATATTGAAGGATATAAATTCTCCGAACCCTCAGGACAATCAGCAATTAAAGAGGCAATTGGTTATGCAAAAAAGCATGGCACCAAGATCGCCGTTTCCTTCTCGGATACATTTATTATTAATTTTTTCAGAGAAGGTTTAGAATCAGCGCTTGAGCATGCTGACCTTATTTTCTGTAATGAAATGGAGGGATGTGCCTATACGGGAACTGAAGATTTTTCTGATGCATTTGAAAAGTTAAAGAAAAAATTTGAGAATATGTGCTTTACTAGGGGTTCGAAGGGTTCACTCGTGCAATGGAATGGCGAAGTCCATGAAATTCCATCCTTTCCCGTAACGCCCATCGACTCGACCGGCGCTGGTGACATGTACGCAGCCGGCTTTTTGTACGGCATTACTCACGGTTACTCGGCGGATAAAGCAGGACTCCTTGCTTCCTACGCCGCATCAAAAGTCGTGTCGCAATTCGGCGCCCGACTCAAAGAATCGCATATCGCAGTGCGGGATGAAGTTCTCGGTGCTTGATTTTTTACGGAATGGCACGCTGATGACGCTGATTACTATGATATTTGCAGATGATCATCCCGAACCTTGATTGGAATTAAACTTCAGGCAAAACCAGTCAGGTTTTCTTCAACCTGACTGGTTTTAAAACTACTTCGATACATTAACTGCCATGACGACCATTACTTATACGACTACAATTATGAAATTTCTCACGACAGTATTCCTTGTTTTTTGCTGTGCAGCGCTGCCACTTTGGGCTCAGTCAGGTATGAGCTTTACCGATTTTTCTAAAAAATTAGAACCTTATTTTGACAAAGAATTAATTGAAGATATTCCTTTACAGTTGCCTCAAGGTTCGGATTATAGAATTTGGAGTTGGGACGTTGGCGACTTCTCCGGCGATGGCTTCAATGATGTTGCATTTGCCGTCAAGATCATGGGTGACAAACGTAAGATAATGAATATTTACTTACTTACCGACTTAGAAGGTTATCTGACAACTGTAGCACAATTTCAATATTATTACGTGGATTTACCTCTCGAAGTTGGCGTGGTGATCAAAGAAAATGCCTGCTATACCACTCGTAAGCGTGAAGAATTCAGTTGGGTAGTGCGTGGGTATCGCTATGATATGGGTTCGGTGATTTTGCTTGATGAATTCACCACTGCAAAGGTCGATAAATATACACGTGAGACGTATAAAAATTATCAGACGCTTCAGACTTCCGAACGTTTCCTCAACACAAACACCGACGAAACTGCATTTTCTACCAAATACTTATCCATTCCATGTTACCCGCGTGGACGCCAAATGTACCGCGGTTACAGCGGAGATGCCGTCAGTAAATCAGTCGATTATGTGCCCAAAGGCGCTTTCTTTTGGGGTGGTGAAAATGACTGTTCATATTCTGTACGCTCAGTCTATGACGACGATTTTCTCTATATGACCATTCTCGTTAAGGACGATGAACTCATCATCGGACGATGCGATACGTGTACTGCTGATTACGTCGATATATGGTTCGACACCAATCAGCCCGGCGACGATGGTGAACGCTTTGTATCAAAAACCAAACGTTCGCATAAGATGTCGATAAGATCTTCTGCAGACTCCGGTCTCTACTGTATCACCGCACGCTTGGGTGATTTTTTAGAACGTAAACCTTATATAAAGCTTAAGACTACGGACGAACTCGAAATATCACAGCGTAGTGCTGTCAACCAAGTAAAAGCGGTCGCAGCTCCCAGAAAAAATGGCTATATGGTAAAGCTCCGCATTCCTTTTTTACTGCTTGGTTACGAGAGTGCACCGGTCGATGACAAAGAAATTACTCAACTCGGGTGTTCGATTGTCGTGCATGACTCGGATAATGAATTCCGCCTTGAGGAGGAAGCGCTCATCTGCACGTCGCCATTTTCCGAACTCAATCCTGCGACCTATGGTACAATCCTCTTTATCCCACAAGAACAATGGTACGGAGAAACAACGAATCTCTACACTGATGCATTACTTAAGTACCTTACGGAATTAGGATTTTAAAGTAAATTACAATAACTGCCCATGAAACGCAATCGCCTTCAGACATTTATTCTGCTTCTGCCGTGGCTCTTGACGTTTGCTGTGTTTTGGTTGTATCCTCTGCTCTATTCGCTCTATTTGAGCTTTACGAAATACTCGACACTTGCTAATACTGCGCAGTTCGTCGGGCTCAAGAATTACTCCACCATCCTCACCGACCACACTTTTTGGGATGCCTTGCGAAATACACTCATTTTCACCTTCGGTACGGTGCCCGTGACTACTGCATTTGCGCTGCTTCTTGCGGTCATTCTCCATACTCAAGTAAAACGCTTTACCGGTTTTTTTCGGGCGGCGTATTTTATGCCATCTGTTACTTCACTCGTGGTAATTGCTTTAATATTCACAAACTTATATGCCAAAGACGGATATATAAATCTCCTCCTCGGCATGGTAGGAATACCTCATCCTGATCGGGGGTGGCTCCTCGAACCAAGCACCGCACTTCTTTCGGTAATGGCAATGGATGTCTGGATCTCCACCGGCTATTATATGGTACTATTTCTGGCGGGTTTGCAAACAATCCCGAAGGATTTATACGAGGCGGCGCGGCTCTCAGGTGCTACTGCATGGCAACAGTTTTGGCGAATTACACTTCCTCTTCTGAGACCGATGATGCTCTTTGTCGTCGTGATAAATACCATCAAATCCTTTTAGGTCTTTGTTGAAATTTACGTAATGACCAAGGGCGGTCCGACCCCGGGCGATACCACCACGCTCGTCTATGAAGTATTCGTCAATGCGTTTGAAAAATCCGATATGATGGGCTATGCGTCGGCACTGGCATATATCATCTTTGCACTTTTGCTCATCTTCTCGCTCTTGCAGATGAAGGTGGTAGGGGAGAAGAAGTAGGTTCTCCTCCTCCTGAGGGTATCACTTCCGAGTGATGCTCTCAGTGAACATGACAAAACATCTAACTTCTTGCACACCAAGTATTTTTTGAGTAATATTGCACCATCATTTATTACTTCTTCCCATTTTTCCGAGGATAGCATTATGAAATACTGTTTTTTTGCAATGGTGATTGTTGCGGCATGCGCACTTGCGGCGTGCAAAGATACGACGTCGCCGGCTCCTACAACCCCAACATATAAGTATTCGTTCACGGGGAAAATTTCGAACCCGAAGAATATTACGATACCGGATGATGCATATCTCGTGACAGCTTGGAGTGTTTCGAGAGGAAGTCCTGATTATGGATATTATTTTGGCGAGGGACATCTTGATAAATCAACTAATTCCTTTACAGTTGGGTTTAATGCTGATTTACCGGCGGAAGCAATGAATCTGAATTCTGCTATGGACGGAGGATTGGGCGTTGGGTATGTTATGTTGGTTACCTCTCCTACAAAGTTAACAGGAAAAGATCTTAAATTTCTAACCGACGCAAAGCTTTGGGGCGCCATGGATTGGTCAGGTATGATTTATATTGGCGGAGAACCTTCAAAAGTTGAGTGGCGTCCGTGGGGTAAAGACTTCAAACAAGGGTATAATTATGCAGTCGGAGTTGATAATCCATCAGGCTTTGACTCTTATACACCTGGTGACGCTAAGGATATTATATTACTAATAGATACCACACTTTCAGCTTTTAAATTCCCAAATTGGACAGGAATTAATCCTGATAATCATACGAAAAAGTAATACTTCAGATGTTCATGTGTTTGATTATCATTTAGCATGATACAAGAATATCCCATGATTAACACTCATGGGATATTTTCTTATTAGGTACTATTGCGCCCTTTGCGCCTTAACCGATATAATCACTTTAACCCAAAATAAAAGCCGTTCTCTCACCTGAGAACGGCTTTTTATTTTCAACCTTGAGGTACAGCTTACACCGCGATACGGCGCTTGCCGAGTCTGCGGTATCCATCTGAACCTTCGGGTTCTTCTTCTTGTGCGTCATCGAGGATTGCATCCGCGCCAAAGATATTACCCACTTGACTTGTGACTACCATATCTTGGTATCTGCGTAAGCCGGTACCGGCCGGAATAAGCTGACCGAGAATGATGTTTTCTTTGAGTCCCATGAGGTTATCGGTTTTTGCTGATACTGACGCGTCTGCAAGAACACGAGTAGTTTCTTGGAACGATGCAGCGGAGAGCCAGCTCTCAGTTTGCAAGGATGCCTGTGTAATTCCAAGCAAGAGCGGATCGGCGCTTGCCGGATCTGCGGGGCGGGCTTCTGCCATAATCTTGTCTTTCTTTTTGAGATCGATATTTGCCTCGCGGAAACGTTTTTTAGTAACAAGCTGTCCGACTTTGAAGCGTGCTTCACCTTTATCAGTGATCACGACATGATTTTTGAGCATTTCGTTTTCATCGTAGAATTTGATCTTATCGATTTGATCATTTTCGAGGAATGTTGAGTCGCCTGCATCGCTAATTTTAACTTTTTGAAGCATTTGACGCACGATGATTTCGATGTGCTTATCGTTGATTTTCACACCTTGCATACGATAGACTTCCTGAATTTCATTCGTCAAATACTCTTGTACGGCATTTGCACCTTTGATACGGAGGATATCGTGCGGATTGATCGACCCATCGCTGAGTCTATCACCGGCACGTACGAGATCACCCTCCTGCACGAGCAAATACTTACTGGTAGCGACGGCAGATTCGGAACGTGTTTGACCGTCCAAACTAGTAATAATCACAGCACGTTGTCCACGTTTTGCTTTGTCGAATGAAATTATACCGTCAATTTCAGCTACAATAGCAGGATTTTGAGGTGCGCGGGCTTCGAATAACTCGGTAACTCGCGGCAGACCTCCTGTAATATCACGCATACGACCAAGATCCCGTGGAATTTTTACAAGTTTGGTACCTACGCCGACTACTTCCATATTATCAACAATAATCTGAGCGCGGATTGGAATGATATAGGTCTGTAAAATATTACCAAGTTCATCGACAATTTCAATCGCCGGCATCTTTGTCCGGTCACGAGATTCCATCACCACACGTGTAATGTGACCTGTTTGCTCGTCATTTTCCTCACGGAAGGTAACGTTTGCCTGTAAGTCTTTATAGCGAATAGTACCTGGCTTTTCCGTTATAATCGCCGCATTGTACGGATCCCATTCATAAATTGTCTCACCTTTTGCTACGTGCTGACCGTCCTGGATCTTGAGAAGCGCGCCATAAACGGCATCATACTTCGTAAGAATACGGTTACTATCTGATTCTACAAGATTTATCACACCACTTCGGCTAACAACCACATGCATTTTGCCATCACTTTCGTCATCATCATAGCTTACGGTTTTGATATTTTCAAATTGAATCACACCGTCAAATTTCGCTGTAATAATTGATTGTGAAGCAACAAGCGATGCTGTACCACCCGTGTGGAACGTACGCAATGTAAGCTGAGTACCCGGCTCGCCAATTGACTGTGAAGCAATCGTTCCGACGGCTTCACCCACGTCAACTACTTGACCGGTCGCCATATTACGGCCGTAACATCTCACACAAATTCCACGGCGGGATTCGCAGGTAAGTACTGATCGTATAAGAACAGAATCAATAGAAGACTCTGCAATCTTGTGCGCGATATCTTCGTTGATAATACCGCCTGCTTTAATCATCACTTTATCTGTCAACGGGTTAACTATGTCAACGAGTGCAAAACGTCCTAAAATACGCTCAGCAAGAGGTTCTTTAATATCTTCACCTTCTTTGAGAGCGCGCATTTCCATACCTCTGATAGTACCGCAGTCCATTTCAGAGATAATCATATCTTGTGCTACGTCATGCAAGCGTCGTGTCAAGTAACCTGCATCGGCAGTTTTCAACGCTGTATCGGCAAGACCTTTACGTGCACCGTGCGTAGAAATGAAATACTCAAGAATTGTCAGACCTTCTTTGAAGTTGGAAATAATCGGGTTTTCAATCAATTCCGCGCTCGAACCTGTTTGTGACTTCTGCGGCTTTGCCATCAATCCCCGCATACCGGCAAGCTGACGGATTTGCTCTTTCGAACCCCGTGCTTGCGAGTCAAGCATCATCCAGAATGGGTTGAAACCTTCGTCCGCTTTTTGGAGATCGAAGTATAGTCTATCCGCTACACGGTTAGTAGCAGTGGACCACGTATCAATGATCTTATTATAGCGTTCACCGGCTGTAATCACACCATTTTGGTAGTATTCTTCAATTGTATCAACAGTTTCCTGCGCTTTTTTGATAATGGTTTCTTTTTCTGCCGGGATCACAACGTCGTGAATTCCAACAGAAAGTCCACCTTTAGTCGCAAATGCAAAACCCATTTCCTTCATTGCATCCAAGAATTCGACTGTCTTCGCAGGACCGGCCTTGCGGAAACACTGCCCGATAATTTGACGGAGTCGGTTCTTGGTAAGTAATTCATTGAGATAACCCATTGCTTCAGGCACGACTTGATTAAACAATAATCGACCTGTAGTTGTATCGATCATCTTACCTTTAATTCTCACAAGAATTTTGGCGTGAAGATCTAATTTCCCTGAGTTATAGGCGATAATCACTTCTGAAGCACAAGAAAACTGCTTATTTTCACCCGGTGCGCCACGACGAAGTTTCGTCAAGTAATACGCACCAAGCACCATGTCTTGTGATGGAACTGTAATAGGATCACCGTGTTGCGTGTGCATCACATTATGTGGTGCCAGCATGAGGAGCAATGCTTCGAGCTGAGCTTCGTGACTAAGCGGTACGTGAACGGCCATTTGGTCACCGTCAAAGTCGGCATTGAAAGCTGTACACACAAGTGGATGCAATTGCAAAGCTTTACCTTCGATAAGTCGCGGCTGGAATGCTTGAATACCCAATCGGTGAAGAGTAGGAGCACGGTTGAGCATGATTGGGTGACCGTCGATTACTTTCTCTAAAATATCCCACACTTCATTGGTTTTACGTTCGACTAATTTCTTCGCGCTTTTGACAGTCTTCACATGTCCGCGTTCAATTAACTTACGGATAACAAACGGCTTAAACAATTCAACAGCCATGTCTTTCGGCAAACCGCATTCGTGAATTTTGAGTTCAGGTCCGACCACAATAACCGAACGTCCGGAATAATCAACCCGCTTACCGAGCAAGTTCTGACGGAAACGACCAGTTTTACCCTTGAGCGTATCTGCAAGTGATTTGAGTGCACGCTGTGACTCACTTCGTACTGAACGTCGGCTATTATCGAATAAGGCATCGACTGATTCCTGTAGCATACGCTTTTCATTACGAAGAATCACTTCCGGCGCTTTGATATCAATTAATCGACGTAATCTGTTATTGCGGATTATCACCCGACGATAGAGGTCATTCAAGTCAGAAGTAGCAAATCTTCCGCCTTCGAGAGGTACAAGAGGACGTAAATCAGGAGGAATGACCGGCACAACGTCTAGTACCATCCATTCAGGATGGTTAGGGAGTCCGCCGCCATCCGGAGGAAGGAATGATTCTAATATTCTCAAGCGTTTGAGAAGTTCAGTTTTCTTCGTTTGTGAAGTCTCCTCACGCAATTGATCGCGCATTCTGTAATACGTTGCTTCAGGATCAATTCGCTTAAGTAACTCTTTAATTGCTTCACCACCAATTAAACATATAAACTTACGATGATCATCATCATCCATATTGCGTTCAGCATTGGAGAGCGAGCCGAGCACTTCGAGGTATTGTTCTTCTGTCAATAAATCTTTTACCTGCAAGCCGGTACTCCCCGGCTGAACTACCACATAAGACTCGTAATAGATGATACGCTCAACATCTTTTGTCGGCATCGCAAGTGAGTGGCTGATCTTACTTGGGAGTGATCGTAAGAACCAAATATGCACGACAGGAACTGCAAGCATGATGTGTCCCATACGCTCACGGCGAACGGATTTCTGGGTCACTTCCACACCGCATCGATCGCACACAATTCCTTTATATCGAATACGCTTATATTTACCACAAGCGCATTCCCAATCTCGGATTGGTCCAAATATTTTTTCGCAGAACAGACCATCTTTTTCAGGACGGAATGAACGATAGTTGATAGTTTCTGGTTTTGTCACTTCACCATGAGAGCGGTTAAGCACTTCATCAGGTGAGGCAATTTTAATCGTAATTCGAGAAAATCCTTTTCTTGGAATAGAATGGGATTGCATGGATTTTTCTCCAATAAAAGTTCGTAAAGTATATTTTTAATTTTAATGGTTCACTTCTGCAAGTCAAGACCCGTCGCATGCGGTCACACTTGCCGTCCAACTGTTTGATTGATAATGCGTTATAGAATAATCACTTATTCAATAACGATATCCAAACAAAGACCTTGCAATTCACGTACAAGTACATTGAACGATTCAGGGATATTCGGATTCGGCATATTCTCGCCTTTTACGATTGTTTCGTACATTTTTGCACGACCCTGTACATCGTCCGACTTCACGGTAAGCATTTCTTGTAATGTGTGTGCCGCGCCGTATGCTTCGAGCGCCCAAACTTCCATTTCACCCAACCGTTGACCACCGAACTGAGCTTTACCACCAAGCGGTTGCTGAGTAATGAGAGAGTATGGCCCGATCGACCGTGCGTGAATCTTATCTTCCACAAGGTGGGAGAGCTTCAGCATATAAATCACACCGACCGTAATCACGTGATCAAATTGATCACCAGTCCGACCATCAAAGAGTATAGTCTTTCCGGTACGTGGAAGTCCTGCTTTTTCAAGATAATCGCCGACTTCATCCCAGGTAGCGCCATCAAAAATCGGTGTTGCAAAGTGTACACCTAATTTTTTGGCTGCCCATCCAAGTGCTGTCTCATACAATTGACCGAGGTTCATACGTGATGGCACGCCAAGTGGATTGAGGACGATATCAACGGGGGTACCATCCGGCAAGAAAGGCATATCTTCAATCGCAACGATTTTCGATACAATTCCTTTATTACCGTGACGACCAGCCATTTTATCGCCTACTTGAAGTTTACGTTTTTTAGCTACATACACTTTCGCCATTTGTAGAATTCCCGGCTGGAGTTCATCTCCGGCTGCAATTTTATTCCGTTCAGACTTCGCAGTCGCGCTGATATCATTTTTATGAATTGCATAATTATGAAGGAGTTGGCGTACAAGTGACATTTTATCATCTTCTGAGAACCAATCAGCATCCATATCGAGCAGCTCTAATTTTAATGCGCCATCATCATACTTTGTCATGACATCTTTTGCCGTCAATGCAGTACCACCGCGGAAGACTACTTTGTCATTCGTAAGTCGAATACCCAGTGTAGTCATACCATCGAGTACTTTTGCAAGGCGGCGAGCTGTATCATCTTCGTGCTGTTTGAGAGTTTTTTGTTCACGTTTTGAGATTTGCTCTTGACGTTTTTTCTCTTCCTGGCGAATTTGATCATCGCTTGTCATCACACGACGGCTAAAGAGTTTGGTATTTATTACCACGCCTTTAAGTCCTGGTGATGCTTTCATCGAAGCATCTTTTACATCTCCGGCTTTGTCACCGAAAATAGCACGAAGTAGCTTTTCTTCAGGTGTAGGATCGGTCTCACCTTTTGGAGTAATCTTACCGATGAGGATATCTCCTTCACGGACTTTAGCGCCCATGCGGATAATTCCAAAATCATCTAAGTCCTTAGTAGCTTCTTCGCTTACATTAGGTATTTCTTTTGTGAATTCTTCTTCGCCTCGCTTTGTATCACGAACCTGAAGAGTTGATTCTTCAATATGAATAGAGGTATAAATATCTTCTGCAACAAGTCGCTCTGAGATAATAATAGCATCTTCAAAGTTGTATCCACGCCAAGGCATGAATGCTACGAGCACGTTCTGTCCTAGAGCGAGCTCGCCTAATTCAGTCGCTGCACCGTCTGCTAACGGCTGACCTTTCTTAACTCGTTGATCAGCAACGACAAGCGGCCGTTGATTGATACAAGTATCTTGATTTGTTCTGAAGAATTTAAGCAGACGATAGGTCTTGGTATTATCATTGTCAAATGATACTAATTTCTGTACATCTGTTCGGATATCGTCGTATCGTACTCTAATGAAATCAGCGCAAACATACTCGACAATTCCATCTCCTTCGGCAGCTGTCAGAGCTCTGGAATCATGAGCCACACGAGCTTCCATACCGGTACCGATAAGGGGAGCTTTTGGTTTTAATAGGGGGACGCCTTGGCGTTGCATATTCGAACCCATAAGCGCACGGTTCGCATCATCATGTTCCAAAAATGGGATCAGTGATGCGGCAGGGCTTGTGATCTGATCTGTCGTTATATCCATATATTCGATGTCTTTAGGAGACACCACGAGGAAGTCACCTGACAAACGAGCTTTTACTCTTTCCCCAAGTAGCATACTATCTTTATCTGTTTCAGTCGAAGCAGGTGCAATCAGCTTTCCTTCTTCTTTTTCAGCTGTAAGATATTCAATTACATCGGTTACTTTACCGTGCTCTACTTTATGATACGGCGTTTCGATAAAACCAAAATGATTTATTCTCGCATGTATCGAAAGAGAAGAAATAAGACCAATGTTTGGACCTTCCGGTGTTTCAATCGGGCAAAGTCGTCCGTAGTGAGTATAGTGCACGTCACGAACTTCAAATCCAGCTCGCTCTCGGGTAAGACCTCCGGGTCCGAGTGCAGAAGTACGACGCTTATGAGTTAACTCAGACAATGGATTGGTTTGATCCATGAATTGCGACAACTGATTTGTACCGAAAAACTGATTAACTACACTTGTAATTGTCCGTGCATTTACAAGTTCGGCAGGAGTTGTCGTTTCACCGTCATGTACGCTGAGACGTTCTTTAATAGTTCTTGACATTCTTGAAAGGCCGAGATTAAACTGAGCCGATAACTGTTCACCGACTGTTCGCACCCGACGATTACCCAAGTGATCGATATCATCGACATTGTGTTTTTGTCCATGCAAATCAATCAGATACTTGATTATTTCAATAATATCGTCAATTCGCAATGTTGTATGACTAAGCGGTACATCTTGAATACCTAGTTTGTCATTTATTCTAAACCGACCCACGACACCTAAATCATATCTTTTGGGATTAAAGAACAATTTATCGAGTAGTGCAGCTGCTGTTTCTACGTCAGGTGCATCGGTTGAGCGGAGCTGACGGTAGATTGCTTCGAGAGCATCTTCTCGTGTTTTGGTAGTATCTTTAGCAAGTGTTTTTGCGAGGACAGGTTCATCTGCTGCATTCTCATAACTGAAAAATTTGACTTCAGTTAAGTCAGCTGTTTTGATAATATCAAGTAATGCATCATCGATAACCATATCACGAACTGCTAAAATTTCACCGGTTGAAAGGTCAATGACATCTGAGCCTATACGGCGACCTAAATATGCTTCTGTGATATCTGCAGCTGGCACAGTAACCGACATATTGAAGAGGGTCAGAATTTGTTCGTCAGACGAGAACCCCAAAGCACGAAGCAGTGTAGTAACAGGGAATTTCTTTTTACGGTCGATATATGCATACATCACATCATGTATATCGGTTGTAAACTCAACCCATGATCCTTTGAACGGAATAATTCTCGCCGTAAATATACGTGTACCATTTGGGTGTACAGCATCAGCAAAAAATACTCCCGGGGAACGATGCAACTGTGCGACAATTACTCGCTCAGCACCGTTAATAATAAATGTTCCGCGAGGTGTCATTGCAGGAATATTACCAAGATAGACTTCCTGTTCGATAGGGTCGATATAATCTTCAGATGAGGGATCTGCTTTACTTGAAAGTCGCAATTTGGCTTTCAATGCTTTAGCATAGGTCAGCTCACGCTCACGACATTCATCCTCGTTATACTTTGGCTTTTCGATGGAATATTCCAAAAACTCAAGCTGGAATACTTCAGAATTATCTTCAATTGGAAAATTAGTCACAAAAGCTTGCTGGAGGCCTGCTACAGCTCGCTGAGATGGTGGCACCTCTTCTTGTAAAAATTCTTGATAAGAATCTAATTGTAAATTTAGCAAATCTGGATAGCTTGATTCATCAGCGGGACGATGGGCAAAATTTATGCGATTACGCAATCGTACGATTGTACCCGGATGCGAGAATGGGTTTGTCTTCACGGAAAGACCTCCTTGTGTAAGATTTCTATAACGAAGTAAAAAGATAATATTACGAGCTTGAATATGTTCAAATAACTCGAAATGCTGCTTTTGACGTATGAAAAAATTAGGATTTCCCGACTATTCCATTGCGATACGGATAGCCAAAAAATCCTTCAATATTGTTGTGCAAAACAATGTGCATTTTGCAATAATTGTTGTTTTTTATGCGCTTAAGAAATTTTCTCAATACGCTAAAATCAATCGAAAATTTAATCCGAAAAAGGACGGCTGCGATTTGTAAGCAACCGTCCTTTTACATTGTAAGTGCTATTGTAATCTAACGATTAGAGTACTAAAACATTTGTGTTAAAATTACTTTAGTGTAACTTTAGCACCAACTTCTTCAAGTTTCTTTTTGATAGCATTTGCTTCGTCTTTAGAAGCTTGTTCTTTTACGATTTTTGGAGCGCCTTCTACCAAGTCTTTAGCTTCTTTCAAGCCTAAACCTGTGATTTCGCGAATAACTTTAATAGCGTTTAATTTTTGTGCGCCACCTTCTGTTAATTCAACGTCAAATTCAGTCTGCTCTTCAACTACTGCTGCCGGTCCTGCTGCTGCCGGTCCTGCTGCCATCATCATAGGCGCAGATGCTGTGACACCAAATTTTTCTTCAAGTGCTTTTTTTAGTTCAGATGCTTCTAAAAGAGTAAGATTGCTGATTTTTTCGACTAATTCATCTACAATTGCTGACATTGCAGTTCTCCTAATAAGATAAATAAATAATTAAATTTTATGTTTGAGCACAGTAGTGCTATTTATAAAGCAAGTTACGCTGCTTTTTTCTTTGCTACTTCTTCAACTAACGAAGCAACATCACGCATAACTGCGTTGATTGTACCAACGATACCGGATATTGGAGAGTTTAAGCTGCCCAAAATTGCGGCAATGATGTCTTCTCTAGTTGGAAGTTCTGAAATCTGCTTAAGTTGTGAACCATCAAAGACTTGGCCTTCAATGACTGCAGCTTTAAGCTGGAGTTTGTTGTTTTTTTCGCTGAACTCCCGTATGATTTTGGCAGGTGCAATCGGATCGGCATAGCCCAAGGCAAGTCCGGATTGACCTATTACTTTATCTTCAGGTATATCAAATCCACCAACTTCTTTCATTGCACGAAGTATAAGTGTATTCTTAGCTACTTTGAACTTTATACCTTTCTTGGTAAGCTCAGAGCGGACTGCATTAGAATCTTTGACTGTCATGCGAGAATAATCAACGAGATACAAACCCTTCGCACCGCGCAGTAAGCCAACTAATTCATCAACTAATTCCTGTTTTTTTTCTTTTGTAACCATAGCTGCGAGAATTTCTATAAATAAAATGATGCTAAGATAGATAAATCCGTAAAAGTTACGGTAGAAGCTTTATCTATACAAAGCAAGTGCGTAATAGACATTATTGATAATAGTGATGATTTGGATCGATCCTGTACTTGTAAGCACATCTAATGTAGAGAATTAATTATTCGTGTACACTCAATGATTGCTCTGAAACATGAATACCAGGACCCATTGTGGAGCTAAAAGCAATACTTTTAACATATTTACCCTTTGCAGTCTGTGGTTTTGCTCTCATAATACTTGTGAAAAACGTGTGCAAATTATCAGCAAGCTTGGATTCGTCGAAAGAGCATTTTCCGATAGAAGCGTGAATATTTCCTGTTTTATCGACGCGATACTCAATTTTACCTGCTTTTACCTCTCCTACAGCTTTACCTACATCGAATGTAACCGTTCCGCTTTTAGGATTTGGCATCAAACCACGAGGACCAAGCACACGACCAAGCTTTCCAACTTCGCCCATGACATCTGGAGTCGCTATTATGACATCGATATCTGCCCATCCGGATTGTAATTTTTCAATATACTCTTGAAACCCAGCATGATCCGCACCTGCTGCAAGTGCTTCCTGATCTTTTGGGGACTTAGCAAGAACAAGCACACGTACAGTCTTACCTGTCCCGTGAGGTAATGATACTGTACCACGAACCAGTTGATCAGCTTTGCGAGGATCCACACCTAGGCGAATGGCGATATCGAATGATTCGTCAAATTTCGCAGTAGCGTGTTTTTTAACAGTAGATATTGCTTCTTTAAAAGCAAATTCTTTTGATAAATTCAGAGACTTGAGAGCAGTTTTAAATCGTTTACCGTGCTTTTTCATTATTTTATACTTTCTTGTTCAACAACGGACTTATACAAAGTTGCGGCAATCTTGCATCACGCAAAGATTCCGCTGTCATAAAAATTAATCTTCGATTGTCACACCCATACTACGGGCTGTACCACGCACCATACTCATCGCACTCTCAAGCGTATCACAGTTGAGATCAGCCATTTTCTGCTTCGCTATTGATTCGACTTGCGCTTTGGTAAGCTTGCCCACTTTTGTGCGGCTAGGCTCGGCTGAACCTTTAGGAATTCCGGTTGCTTTTATAATAAGCGTCGGTGTTGGTGAGGATTTAAGGATAAACGTAAATGATTTATCAGAGTAGAAGGTAACTACTGCCGGTATTATCGAATCGCCATCTTTTGCTGTTTTAGCGTTGAATTGCTTGACGAACTCCATACCGCTAAGCCCGCGTTGACCAAATGCAGGCCCTACAGGAGGTGCCATTGTTGCTTGCCCTGCTTTAAGCTGGAGCTTAAACGATCCCATTACTTTCTTTGCCATTGTCGAATTCTAAATAGTGAACAAAATCTGACTTTTTCTTGTGCGTAATATCCGATTAATGATTTTCCATTTCCACACCACTGAAATCCAGCTCGACGGGGGTTTTTCTACCCAAAATACCTACTTCAACTTTGATTTTTTGCTTTTCATTGTTTACTTCTTTTACGGTCCCGCTAAATCCTTCAAATGGCCCTTCGATTACTTTTACAGGATCACCAATAGTAAAGCTTATTTCAATTGTTGCAACGTTTTTACGTTCTTCTACCCGGCCTAATATTCGATTAACTTCATCAAGTTGGAGTGGAGTAGCTTCGTTTTTCGTACCAACAAAACTCACAATTGACGGCGAAGTTACTATGATTTCTTTGAGTTTTTTATCGAGTATCACTTCGACCAGCAAGTATCCCGGAAGAAAATTTTTAATTCGAGTCCGGCGTTTACCGTTACGCACTTCGAATACAGTTTCTTGGGGTATTATTATACTACGTATTTTGTCTTCAAGGTGCAATCGCTTGAGTTCCTGTTCTATACCTGTTTTAGCCTTTTGCTCATGACCGGTATACGTACGGAGTGCGTACCATTTGTAATCACCATTTTCAGTTAGAATCGGTTGTTCAGTAATTTCATCCATTATATTTTCTTATAGCTGTAAATTGTTGAATAGTGGTCGAGATCATTATGTATGAATATTTATTATTGATAATAAATACATTATAATCAATCATCAACACATGCCAATTAGAAAATAACTTTCTTCATCAAAAAAGCCATCGCAACATCAACTATCCATACAAATACCGTAATAACAGCACAAGTACCAAGAACGACAAGAGTTGACTCACGTAGCTGCTGTTTTGTAGGCCAAGAAACTTTTTTCATTTCTTTGTTTATATCACTAAAAACTTCTTTGATTTTTGCTATCATAACAGCGAAAAAATATGTGGTAGGAAATCGAAATTTAAATTAGTAGATAAATACCGGACACCTAAACTTCTTTTAATGAATTCAACGTCATGAAACTATTGCCCAAATTCGCACGGGAGGAGGGACTTGAACCCCCAACCTTCGGTTTTGGAGACCGCGACTCTACCAATTGAGCTACACCCGTAGAACGTAATCTTGAGAGCTGATGACCGGGCTTGAACCGGTGAACCTCTTCCTTACCAAGGAAGTGCTCTACCAACTGAGCTACATCAGCAGACTTACTCCATCCCCCGTTTGAGCGGGAAACGGGATTCGAACCCGCGACATTCAGCTTGGGAAGCTGACGCTCTACCAACTGAGCTATTCCAGCAGTACTTTTACCTGCTTAGAATACTACCCCTGCCATAGAACTACCCAATGAGCGGGAGACGAGACTCGAACTCGCGACCAACAGCTTGGAAGGCTGTGACTCTACCAACTGAGTTACTCCCGCTTATACTAACTACTTGAAAAATGTGGGCAGAGAAGGATTTGAACCTCCGTAACGCGAAGCGTGACAGATTTACAGTCTGTTGCCATTAACCACTCGGCCATCTGCCCATTTTCTGGTTCTCTAAACGTCAGAGCTTACAAAAATACAAAAATGAATGATTTTAGCAACCCTTTTTTTTTTATACATGGATATTTACTTATAAATGCATAAAAATGCAGTGGGTTTTTACTGTCTATTTCCTTTTCAATTTTTTTCAAATATAATTTTATTGAAACAAATTGAATTGTAGACAGAACATTTATAATTTTTTTAAAACCGTAATACGCCTTATCCTAGAAGAATACAATTCACAAATTCTTGATATTTAAATCAATTTTTATGCGACTCATTCTACAGCCTATTTGTAAAATTTCAAACTTTAAGTTATTACATTCAGTTTCGTTAATTCTAATACTGAATTTTGCTTTACAATTCTTACTGAACGATGAGTTCGTTCTTACTATAGTTTTAAATGTTCATACATACTTTGTCATCCAACCAAATTCATCATTTCAAATTAATATTTTAGCTTTCGGCTACCTTCACAACCATTACATTTCATAAATTGTAAAAAATGTTTATATATCGTTATTTCATATAATTAGACTAATCTGACTAATGTCATTTCACACTTCTTTTTGCTCAAACACTAATTTTTCCAGTTAAATTATAGTACAAAAAGAATTCTCATACAATACCATTTCGCTTATTTTCCGTTGGTCAAACGGCGCGGGTTTCGTAATTTTAGAGTACTTTAATTAATTACGAGCAAAATTATGTGCCGTTTTGTAGCTTATATTGGTACGCCCGTTCTGGCGGACGACCTGCTGTACAAGCCGAAATATTCGATTATTACCGCACAAAGCATCAATGCCGGTGAAATGTCTATCGCCGTCAATGGCGACGGATTCGGCGTGGGCTGGTATGTACCCGAAATTGACAGCGAGCCGTGCGTATTTCGGAGTATCAAGCCCTCGTGGAGCGATCAAAACCTCCGCAATATTGCCAAGAAAATCTACTCACCGCTGATTTTTGCTCATATCCGAGCCGCCTCGCCCGGACTCCCCGTCGAAGAATTCAACTCCCACCCGTTTTCCTGCGGTAAATTGATGTTTATGCACAATGGCATGCTCGGCGGATTCAAAGAAATCCGTCGGAAATTGCTCCGCGAATTGAATGATACGGCGTATGATGCGATTCTGGGTTCGACCGATTCCGAACACCTTTTTGGCTTATTTCTCAATCACATAGACGACCCGTCAGGTGATGTGACCTGTGATGAAATGGTCTATGCGATGCACAAAATGCTTGAGGATGTCAGTAATTTACTTATCGAACATAATATCCGGTCGCACTCCTATCTCAATCTGTGTGTGACCAATGGCAATAGTATCGTAGCCGTGCGCTACACGACCAATCCAAGCGTGCAGCCTGCCACGCTGTATTATATGTTTGGCAAAGAATATCAATGCCGCGGCGAGCATTGTCAGATGGAGCCGACGTTTGGTCGGCCGAATGCGATTGTGATCGCGTCCGAACCCTTTACCTACCGGCGCTCCGACTGGATGAAAGCCGAGCGTAATTCGATGATGATTGTCGATGAAACGATGAAAATCAGCTTCCAAAATGTAGAATTGGCGATTGAAAAGGCGATGTTTGAGGAAGTGTGAGCGGGCGAAGTATTCAAACAGTACCGCAAGTAAATGATAATATATCAGTTACAGCAACTGACCCTAAAAAATGAACAGAACTTATCCATATTTAATGTTGTCGGGGAAAAAAGTATGATAGATTTAATTTACCTTGTTCCTTTATTACCGCTTATCGGATTTTTCATTGTAGGGCTTTTTGGTAAAAAGCTCAAGAGTGAGTCGCTTGTCGGCGGGATTGCAAGCGCGGCAGTCGGCGGCGCGTTCGTGGTGGCGGTTTCGATATTTGTTTCCTTGCTTGGTCATGGCCCCGAAGAGCGTTCGCATGTCGTGCGGCTCTTTACCTGGATGCAAGCCGGTACTTTCTCGATTGACATATCCTACCAAGTCGATCAGCTCTCGATACTCTACACGCTGATTATCACCGGAATCAGAACGCTGATTCACATCTATTCTATCGGCTATATGCATGGCGACAAAGGGTTTCCGAGGTTTTTTGCCTACCTGAACCTCTTTATTTTCATGATGCTTAATCTCGTTCTCGCCAGTAATTTCCTGCTCACCTTCCTCGGTTGGGAAGGCGTCGGTCTCTGCTCCTACCTCTTGATTGGCTTCTGGCACGACCGGAAATTCGAAGGGTCAAATATCGTCTGGACCGGCGACGCAGCGAAAAAAGCATTTATCGTTAATCGTATCGGCGACTTTGGTGTGCTTGTCGCTATGTTTTTGATTTACAGCAACTTCCACACGCTTGATTATGCTTCTGTTAATTCTCAGGCAGCCGCAGGATTCCCTATCGGCTCGGGATTAATCACCGCAATTACCCTTCTCCTCTTCCTCGGTTGTACCGGTAAATCCGCGCAAATTCCCCTCGGTATCTGGCTTCCGGATGCTATGGCAGGTCCAACTCCTGTGTCAGCGCTCATTCACGCGGCGACGATGGTCACGGCAGGTATATTCCTCATCGCGCGGAATGCAACGATGTTTGCTCTCTCGCCGACGACTATGGCTGTGGTCACGGGTATTGGTATTACCACCGCTCTCACGGCAGCGCTGGTGGGTCTTGTACAGAATGACATTAAGAAAGTCCTTGCATATTCTACGGTTAGTCAACTTGGGTTTATGTTTGTCGCACTTGGTGTCGGTGCGTTTACGGCCGGTGTATTCCACGTGATGACACATGCATTCTTTAAAGCATTGCTGTTCTTGGGGTCGGGTTCGGTCATCCATGGTATGCACGAAGAACAAGACATTCAGCGCATGGGCGGCTTGAAAAAGTATATGCCGACGACGTACAAAACGTTCTTGATTGGTACAATTGCCATTGCCGGTATATTCCCTTTTGCAGGATTTTTCTCGAAAGATGAAATTTTGTGGAATGCGTTCTCGCAGGGTAGTCCGATTTTATGGGGTGTAGGCGTGCTTGCTGCCTTCTGTACTGCCTTTTACATGTTCAGATTATTACACTTAACATTTCATGGCAAAGAGCGATTCGACCATCATCATGTGCATCCGCATGAGTCACCGATTTCGATGACCTTCCCGCTGATGGTGCTCGCTGTTCTGTCTGTTTTGGGTGGATTTTTGGGAATACCGTATGCGTTAAGCTTTGGCGGTTCAATTCCCAATATTTTAGAACATTGGTTAGAACCGATTTTTGCGCCTGCGATGGAGATTCTTCATCGTCCGGAAGTGCATGAGGTACATGCAATTGAATATGTACTTATGGCTGCTTCCCTTGGAATTGCAATTATAGGTATAATGCTTGCCGGTAAATTCTACAAAACCGAATCCGACAAGCCGCAAGAATTGGCGACTCGATTTTCGGGGATGTACAAGGTATTATGGAACAAATGGTTCATTGATGAAATTTACCAAGGACTTTTTGTCAATACCTTTTACACGCTTTCCAATGGATTTTTATGGAAAATTTTCGATGTTAAAATTGTTGATGGAATTGTCAATGGTTCGGCACGTGTCGTGGCTGAAAGCGGTGAATTACTTCGCAAGATACAGTCCGGTATCGCACAAAATTACGCGCTGATGATGATGGTAGGAATTGTCATGATATTAGTATGGCTTGGGATGGGAAGCTAACGTAATGAATCAATTGGAACAAAAACAATCAGGATTAGCAGCTGTTAGTGAAAAATCACTTGCCGTGATCGTCTATTCGCTTACGATTGTCGTAGTTGCACTTGTATCATTTTTGATTTACTTTCCGCAGACGCTGGCCTTAGGACATCTCGATGTATCAATGCTTCCGGCGCTCAATGCCTTTATCAACGGTACGTGCGCGGTGCTTCTTTCTGCCGGCTATGTCTTTATCCGCCGGCGGAATTTCAAGGCGCACAAGACGATGATGCTGTCGGCGTTTTTGCTTTCGTGCCTTTTTCTCCTCTCGTATGTGACGTATCACTCTCAGGCACCGGCCACGAAATTCGGCGGTGAAGGGATGATTCGGATGGTGTATTTTACGATATTGCTGACGCATATCGTGCTTGCTGCGGTGATTGTGCCACTGGCGCTATTTACAATTACGCGGTCGTGGCGCGGAGAATTCGCCAAGCATAAAAAAATAGCGCGGTGGACTCTCCCACTGTGGCTCTATGTGACGATTACCGGCGTGGTGGTGTATTTGATGATTTCGCCGTATTATGTACATTAATTATTGATATTTCTTTAGTTAGTTTTTTTGGTAGAACTTAACCTGATATACTTATGGGAATGTTACTTGTTACTCTTTTTCTTCCTTTAATCGGCTTTTTAGCGACACTTTTTATCGATAAAGAGGAGTCGAAAGGAATTAAATATACGGCGCTCGGTGTTTCATTGATGACGTTTTTTGCGTCGCTGTTTTTGTATTTTGGGTTCGACCATACGAATTCCGGCTATCAATTTGTGCTCAACCAAGTTTGGATACCGACCTTTGACGCAGGCTTCAGGATCGGCGCCGATGGTATGTCGCTTTTGATGATACTCCTTACCACCTTCATCACGCCGATTGCGATATTATGTTCCTTCGGGTCTATCCAAAAACGTGAAAAAGAATATTATGCCTGGATGCTGATGCTCCAATTCGGAATGCTTGGTGTGTTTGTGGCTATGGATACGTTCTTATTCTATGTATTTTGGGAACTTATCCTCATCCCAATGTATTTCCTGATTGGTATTTGGGGCGGAAAAGATCGTATTTATGCGGCGGTGAAATTCTTCCTTTACACACTGGTCGGTTCACTCCTGATGCTGATC
Source organism: Ignavibacteria bacterium (assembly GCA_016720145.1). Taxonomy (GTDB): domain Bacteria; phylum Bacteroidota; class Ignavibacteria; order Kapaibacteriales; family UBA961; genus JADJXV01. The sequence goes on from JADJXV010000002.1 coordinate 184,080, forward strand.
GCCATTGTCTGGCTTGGAATTTACGCGCAAGGTATGGCAGGCGGACACTTTACGGCTGATTTACTCAAGCTCCGTGAAATTGCTCCCACGATTCCCTTCGAAACTCAAAAATGGCTTTTCCTTGCATTTGCCCTTTCCTTCTGTATTAAAGTTCCGCTCTTTCCTTTCCATACCTGGCTTCCCGATGCGCACGTGCAGGCTCCCACTGCCGGTTCGGTAATTCTCGCCGGTGTGCTCCTTAAAATGGGTACCTACGGGTTGATTCGCTTCAACTTAGAACTCTTTCCGCAGTCGATGTTTGAGTATGCTACGCCCATTGCATGGCTGGCGGTGATTGGTATCATTTACGGCGCCCTCGTGGCGATGGTGCAGACGGATGTGAAAAAATTAGTCGCCTATTCCTCGGTGAGCCACTTGGGTTTTGTGGTGCTCGGAATTTGCTCGATGACGCCGGAAGGCATTCAAGGCGCGATTATTCAAATGGTCAATCACGGACTCTCGACAGGTATGCTCTTCCTTTGTGTCGGTGTCCTGTACGAACGTCGTCATACGCGGGAAATATCTGAATTTGGTGGAATTACAAAGGTGATGCCGAAATTCGCCGTTCTCTTTACGATAGCCATGCTCGCCTCTGTCGGTCTGCCGATGCTTAATGGATTTGTGGGTGAATACTTGACGCTTCTCGGCGCATTTATCTCACCATTCTTGAATAATCCTTGGCTGAGCATTATCAGCGCAACGGGTGTGATTTTCGCGGCGGTGTATTTGCTATGGATGTTCCAACGGGTGATGTTCGGCACGAATGACAATCCGAAGAACCACGGACTCAAAGACTTAACAACATCGGAATACTGGCAGCTTGTGCCGATTGCAATATTAATTGTCTGGCTCGGCGTTTATCCAAAAACATTCATGGTCATTTCCGAACAGTCCACACAGGCATTGGTCGGTAAATTAGAAAAGATCAAATTCGGCAAAACGAATTATCCGCTGATTGAGAAGAAAGAACAAGCGCTGAAGTAAGTGATATTAGCAATTAAAACAATTCTATCTTTATTTATAATCAAAATGTTATGAATTTTCAAGTTGTAATTGAAGAAGATGAATCCGGTTACTTCGTCGTTGAAGTTCCGGCTCTATCCGGATGTTTTTCTCTGGAAAAATCAATTGAAGAAGCATCTGTAAATATAAAAGAAGCTATTATTGGTTGGCTGTCGGTGATGAATGATAGAGCAAAGAAAAGTAAAATGCGGACAATTGAGGTGGCGGTTTGAGCCAGCAATTGATACTATGTTCCGGGCTGAAAGCATCTAAGAAATTTCAGAGACGGTTGGCAGGTTGATAGGCAAGTCGGTTCTCATCTTATGCTTGTGAAAGATGGATTTCCTTATACATTATCAATTCCTCTGTATAAAGAATTAGGAATCGGAATTCTAAAAAAACTCGTAAATCTATCAGGGCTAACTAACGAAGAATTTAATAATTTGTGAGTCATCTATAAGTACTATAATCAACTAAGCGTTGGTCGGCAAATTAGAAAAAATCAAATTCGGTAAAACGAATTACCCGCTGCTTGAGAAGAAAGAACAAGCGTCGAAGTAAGTGATAAGGGCGAAGTAACACGTTGGTAATCTTGCTATTACAACAAAACTCATTCCGTACAATTCTGCCTTGTGCATGAAAAAACAACTACCATATTCGCTGTCGATTGTTCTCTGTTTCCTCTGGGTGTATTCCGGCTATAGCCAAGCGCCGAAGCCACTGCAGCTTGGAGTGAATCTCGATGACAACGGCGCATTTGTAAATATGGTCAATCATACTAATCGCTATAATAAAGCATCAGGTTATGATAAGAATGGTTGGCCGACAAGCGACTTTGATCTGACGCTCCTCGACGGACGTCCGGCGACAGAATGGACGAATTCCATCGACGATCCGGAGAAATACAGAATCGACTATAGCGGCAGATATGCGGGGAGTTTTGTTGGGTCGGCGACGTTTCGTGCAACGGGCACAAGCGTTTCGATTGAGAATCTGATGTACGATTCTCTCAAAAACACGACACAATTTGAGCTTGTCGTAGGCGGCTATCCTAATGCGAATCATGCACTTGTGTTTTTGGGCTTTACGAATACCCGGCGCACGGCACAGGATACGCTCCGCTCCGGTATTACAGAACTTAAAGTACTGCGCCCCGGATATGCGATTACTACCAATAAAGTATTTACCGACGAATATATTGCGCTCTGTAAGGCGGCTGATTTTGCTGCGTACCGATACTACAATGTACAGAATATTTGGGATGGTGAGCCGACGTATCCTGCTAGAACTACATGGGATAAGCGCAAAACACCACAGGATGCTTCGCAGCGAACATTAGCCGGAATCAATGGCAAGCGCGATGGATGGTGTTGGGAATATATCATCGAATTAGCAAATATTTTGAATAAAGATATCTGGGTGTGTCTGCACATGTCCTGCGACTCAGGATACGTAACGAGTCTCGCTCAGATGCTCAAGGAAAAGCTTAATCCGGGAATCAATATTTATGTCGAAAACAGCAATGAAGTGTGGAGTCCTACTCAATTGACTCATGGACCATACAATCAAGCCGAGGCAACATTCAATAAAATTACTTTTGATGAAAATTATGCCCGACGTTCGGTCGAATTATCAAAATGGTTCGCCCTCGTCTATGGTCAGCAGGAAATTAACAACAAAATCAGAGTAATTCTCGCAGGACAACACGCATATAACGGCAGGAGTGACAATCACTTAAATTATATCAAGAAAGTTTTTGGCGCTCCAAAAGATTTTATTTATGCCACAAGTACAGCTTTATATTTCGGCTCAACGAAAGAATCGAATCCCGACCCACGGGTGGTTAATCAGGGAATGGCAGAGGATATTACGGCGCAGATATCGAACGCACAGAGCGGTTTTTACCGGCTCAATCATATCTCCAAAGCGAAGAACTGGGAATTAAAAGGTGGAGTCACATCGTATGAGGGTGGACCACACATGCCATCCGGTGGTGGTACAGTGAATCTCGCGAGTCAGATTTTGTCGCATCGGACTGAAGAGATGGGAGCAATTACGAAGCTTAATTATTCAGAAGGTTGGCAGGCGCTTGGTGGTGGTCTTGCGATGTATTTCACGCTTACGTCTGCGTATAACCGCTATGGTTGCTGGGGAATTACCGACGATTATACCAAGCCGGACAGAAATTTTAAAATGAAGGCGCTCCGTGAGTTGACAGCGCCGCCGATTGGAGTGAGTGAAGAGGTACCTCAGGAACAGAATGTAACGATTGGCTACGACTCCAAGAACCAAACAGTGCATATTCAGACACTTACTTCGACGCCTACCATAGCAATATACTCTGTACTCGGAGAAGTAGTGATGCGTTCGGCCAGCTCAGTAGCATCAGTACGAACATTACCGAGAGGACTCTATACGGTGGTCGTACAAACGGACAATGGGCAGCAATTCGTAAAGAGTATTCTTCATGGTGGAGAATGATTTTTTAATACATAAGTCATTGAAAATATGACTTGTACAGTATTTATGCAGCATTAATTTTAAAAATTTACTTTAGAATTTAGACGGAGAACAATAATGGGTTTTATCAAGAATTTTTTTGCAAAACAGCATAAATGGGTGTTGAATGGACACGACAAAACCGACCAATGGAAATCAGTCAAAGTCGGTGATACAGTTGAATTTGCGATGACCATGACCGAAGGCGTGACCTATTCTGTCGAGTCGATTAATCAGGAAGCTGCAGAAGCGAAAATTCGCAGACGCACATCAGATGGGTCTAATGGAGAAGCGTACACGGTGGGCTTGGTAATGCTCCGTCCTATTGCTATCACAAAATAACATACAGCTAATTACTTAGAATATCAAAGACTTTTTAACGGAACTCACATGCATCCAGATTTCCTCCTTTCGGCTCCATTACTGTTTCTTTCCATCATGGCGACCACCTTGATGGTCGTAGATGCTTTAATCAAAAAGAGCACAAAAATTACCTTTACCATTAGTTGGGTGACTCTACTAGTGACGGCAATCCTTTCTGCGCTTACCCTCAGTCAAAGCGGTACTGCGTTCAATGGTATGATTACCCTTGGAAGCTTTGGAGCATTTTTCGATATATTGTTTTGCGGTGCAGGAGTGCTGACTTTGCTGGCAGCGCGACCGTTTATGCAGCGCGAAGGACTAGAACAGAATGAATTTCATTCTCTATTACTTTTTGCAATTAGCGGGATGATGCTGATAGCACATGCAAATAATTTATTGACTTTGTTCATTGGAATAGAAGTGATGTCTGTTTGTTTTTATGTACTTGCCGGATATACACGTTCGTCCGTTCGCTCCGTCGAGGCGTCCCTAAAGTATTTTCTTTTAGGCGCATTTGCTACCGGTTTTTTAGTCTATGGCATGGCATTAATTTATGGTGCGACTGGCAGTATGAATTACAATGAAATTTTTGCTGCTGCCGGACAACCTCTTCGATTTCCATCACTTATGATGATTGGGATAGGATTGCTTATTATTGGCTTGAGTTTTAAAGCGGCTGCATTTCCCTTTCATCAATGGGCTCCGGATGTGTATCAGGGGGCACCAACTGTTGTGACTGCTTTTATGAGTACAGCCGGTAAAATAGCTGCCTTCTCTGCATTTCTGCCAATAGTTGCTATCGTATCACCTGCCGGTGGTACCAAGCTTCAATTAGTGCTTGCCGTTCTTGCTGCTACTACCATGCTTGTCGGGAATATCAGCGCGCTTGTACAATCAAATATTAAGCGTATGCTTGCCTATTCTTCGGTAGCTCATGCAGGTTATTTGATGATGGGTTTGGTGGCAGAGTCAACTATGGCTTTTCCTGAAACAAATCTCCAGCATCTTTCATTCAACAATTCATTAAATGGTATTCAGTATTATCTAACTGCTTATTTATTTATGCAGCTTGGAGCATTTGTAGTTGTATCGATTCTGGAGAAAAATGGTGAGAAGAACCTCGAACTAAGTGATTATGCAGGGCTCAGTAAACGCCATCCGATGCTCGCTGCTTTGATGTCTATGTTTATGCTTTCCCTTGCAGGTATTCCACCTTTTGCAGGATTCTTTGGAAAGTATTATCTGTTTGTCGCAACGATCGAGGCCGGCTATACATGGCTCACCATTATTGCTGTTCTCTCTTCTATCATATCTGTTTATTTCTATATTGGTTTAATTGTAAAAATGTATTTTACCGACTCAGTTGAGGATAATCAGCCGGTGAGTGAAACGGGAATTGCATCAATTTCACTAGTTTTTTCTTCTGTGGCAATTGTCGTACTTGGACTATTTCCTCCTGGATTATTCGAAAAATTGGCACATGTTTCTGATTCTATTATAGCTACGTTCAAGATGATATTTGGGCATTAAATTCAGAAAACCTTCGCAAGAGGATATATCAATTTTTGAATATCATGAAGCATGGAATTACTCTCATTTTTCTGATTTTATTGGCTGTAACGACGGCGTTTGCACAGCCGAAAGGTGAGATATTTTATACAAATGATTTTGGTATCCGCTCTGATACTATTGACTTTGGAATAGTTCTGTTTAAAAATTCAACACCTGTCAAGCGTGCAGTTACACTGAAAAATACCGGGAATGTACCACTTCAAATTGCAGAAAATCTTTATCCTCATTTCGCTGTTCAAAAAATCAATCCCGCTACCACAGAATTTACCGAATTTGATTATCTGCGTCCTTTCCAATTTCCATTTCGTATTGAGAACGCTTCGACAGACTCGATGTATATCGCCTATACGCCGACAATTGATACCGTACAGACCATTCATCCACTTGGAGAAAGAAGTGCAAAGCTCACCATGCAGCTCACACGATTTGGTGACACTTCACAAATCGCTACGTTGAAAGATTTTTTTACATTAACTGTACTCAAAACAAAAGATTATATCGCTTCCCGCACCCAAGCTCTTAATTTCGATTCTGTTTATATTGGTGCTATTGCCCCTGTGCAGCGAGAGTGGTTACTCCAGAATGTATCGGACTCGGTCGTTACGATATCCACTCAGAATATGATATCGCTTACGACAAGATTCAAACAAGAATTTTTCCCACCGATCAATTCTCAGCCACCTTATAATTTTATTCCGAACGATAAATTTCCAATTTCTCTGCGATTCAGTCCGCAGGATCCGGGACTTAGTATCGCACGCTATTCCCTGAACTACTCACCAAATATTGATAATCAATCTGATTCTACATCTGTGCTGTTGAGAGGTATTGGTGTAGAACAAAGAATCGATATTGATAACAAAACGACTGCAATTCCCGGTTCGGCAGTGATTAGTTCTCAAAATGCTATTACCATTAGCAGCACCCGTATCGGTGACTCAATTCTCCTCACTTTTGTCATTCGAAATAATGGGAATATTCCATTCGGAATGCTTGGTCAATACTTAGAAGGCGATACTAATCAATTTTATATCCTTAAAAAATTCCGTGATAACAAGCATTTACATCCAAAAGTATTTCCTAATGACGAGGGTGAAATCGATACTGCACTTGTTGTTTTCAAGCCATCACTTCCCGGTAATTTTTCTGTGCAATATATCATGGAAAGTGACATACGATCACGAATTGCAAGCGCTCCGGACTCGGTGAAACGTCGCATAGTCTCAATTATAGCCAAAGCAGCCAAGCCGTCATTGGCACTCTTAAATGTGACTAATTTCACCATAAATTTTGGTGAAGTATTGCTTCCGTTTGATAAAAGCTGCAACGCGCCACGTCTGCCATTTACTCTTAGGATGCAGAATATAGGATCATCATCGCTGCGACTGCGGACTGCTATACTTCGACCTACTAAAGGATTTGAAGTAGATACTCCGGATGCAGAGATTGGTGCAAACCAAGAAAGTTCGTTAATTATTACCTTTGTACCTGATTCTGTGGGAGATTTTACTTCTGAATTACTCATCCCTACCAATTCCACTGATAGCTCGAATGAGCAGAGTGATACAATCCGAGTTAGTCTTGTTGCAAAAGCAATTTCTCCACCTCAAATTGTCCTGTCTGTCCCGAAAAATATATCAGCAAGAGCTGGTAGAACAGTCTGTTTGCCTATTATTTGCAGCGATTCTATATTTCTTGCTACTTCCTTGCAAGCTACTGTAATTATTGAGGATACGCTCGGGCTTCTTTTTGTTGACGACTCAATACTCGGTACCGCCTCAGAGGGAGCTCAGGTATCAGCACAGCAAGCCGGCAATATAATTTCTATCACGATCAATACACCTGTTGGTCGCCAATTCTACCCAAAAGACACCCTTATATGCCTAATGTTCCGTACTTTTCTGAGTCCATTATCAGTTTCTGCCGTTACATTCGGTTCTGTAAAAATCGGAAGGAATCTCTGTGCGAATGCATTTCCTACTCAACCACAAAACGGAACATTTAGTTTGGATTCTGTCTGCGGACAGGCATATCGAGAGATTGTGGGAGCGGGAAATGGATTTAATTTAGAACGAATAGCACCTAATCCTTCTAATGAATTAGTCATTCTTGAATATTCTATACCATTTGCAGCACAGGCAAGCATTTCGCTTTATACCTCATTTGGCAAAGAAGTCACCAAAATTGAAGATGGTATTCTATCGCCGGGCATCTATCAGTCTGCTATTTCTACAGCAGATCTGGCTCCAGGCATGTATTTCTGCGTATTGCAGTCAGGTCTATTCAGACAAATGCAACCTATTGTTGTACAAAGATGATACAAAGAATCATGCACCACGGCTCTATTGGTAAAATACTCACTTTTGTTGGTATTTTTATACTTGTATTATCTCAGAATTCTTTCGCTCAGGGTTTTGATTGGCAGTATTCTTCTCGATTACCGAGTCCGTATCCACGTCTATTTTTGGGTGGTTCTATCAGTGGAATTTATGCGTTTCATACAGCGGATATTTATTCACTCGGCGAGGAATACCGTTGCGGCGATTACAAAAAAGGAATCGAAACAGGTATGACATTCTCAGGAGTGGGTGAGTATTGGGTAACGGGTATGGTCGCAGTTCAAGGAATGATTGGATACAAAACTTCGACTACTCGTTTCACGGCCGAGACAGAACCCGAACCTTTTCGTCGTAATGGAGAAGAATTTGAATTAATACGTGAATTTGCCATGGATGTTTATCAAAAAGTGCTTTCTATCGAAGCTGTTGTAAAATATAGAATTGAGCGTACACATGCACATCTTGGGGTTGGAATAAAGACTGATTTTGTCCTTGCATCCACCGCCGAACAAACAGAGACCATCCTATCACCTGTGGAATTCACACAATCCATAAAAGATCCAAATGGAATTCAACCGTTGAACGGATTCCAAGGATTACTTTTATCACCTCTTATTTCTGCCGGCTATGATGCCGAGCTAGGCAAAGGTTTCTATGCGACTCCGCGTATTTCTATAAGTCTCCCGTTGATGAACAAAACTTCGGCAGCAGATTGGACTTCGATTGATATTTCTGGTGGTATCTCTATCTTACTTAGTTTTTAAACCAAGAAGCACTTTATTTTTACAAATTTTACAAACAACTAATATTTTTAGCCCAAAGCAAATATTTTATAGTATTTTTGGCGTGAAATTTATCTGAAACAATATTATTTTCTATTATTACTTATTTATAACTAAAGGAGTTAGTCCAATGAAGCGTTTTTTTGTAGCAGGTCTCGCACTATTTGGTATGATGACAATTATGATGATAGCTCAGCCAAAGCTTGAAATCGTCAGCAAAGGTGGAGATACATACGATTGGGGTAAAGTAGGTCCAAAAGATTCCCCATTAAAGGCAACGATTAAGATTAAAAATGTTGGTACTGAATTATTGAAAATTACAGATGTTCATCCCGGATGCGGCTGTACAAAAACCGCTGAGCTCGACAAAAAAGAACTCCAACCCGGTGAAGTTGCATCAACAGAACTTTCACTTGCAGTTGGTAATACGACCGGAGATCTTACCAAAAGTGTCACTATTACCAGCAACGATGCGACTAGCCCAACCAAAATTCTTTATCTCTAGGCACACATTGTTCGCCCGATTCAGCTCTCATCCCAATATCTTGTGTTTAATGACCTGAAAGTCGGTCTGCAAAGTGAAGCAAAGCTTTCGGTGAAAAATTCTACAACTTCTGATATTACTTTATCGGATTTTGAAGTAACAAACGGACTTACGATAAATATGAAAAAGCCGGTTGTCATCAAAGGCGGCTCCGAAGCTGAAATTATCGCTCATATTACCCCTAAAGAAAAAGGGTATTTTAATGCAATGGTGAAGATGAAAACTTCGAACCCGGAAGTGCCGACGTTAGATATCACAGCTTACGGTAATGTTTCCGAACAAACCTCACCAGTGTATCCCGGCACAAAACAGTAATTTAAATGATGGTAGTATAATGTAAAGCCCTGTAGGTCTCTCCTGCAGGGCTTTATATTTTTTAATTTCAGTCTATTGTAAGGGTTATCAACCTAACCAGTTGATATATTAGTGTAACAAAGATAGAGTGAAAAATGAGAATTCACTTTGTAAATCTTAATAGTGTTAGTCAAGCAAGAATTCTTCTGTTAATTGTTACGTATTAGTAGAGCATCTATTCAGCTCAGATGGAAGTGTATTATTGATAATAACTACAAACAAAGATTATCACTGTGTTTAATTTCTTAAAAATGTACTTATTTTTTGCAAGTCATTATTCTACTAATAATTATCATGTACATATTCAACATTCTCAGGTTCCAAACTCTCTATGAAATTCCGATACTTCTATGATAAATCGTTATATTGCGTCCCGACGACAGCTTTCTGAACACTAGTTCCGTGGAAATATTAATATCATTACACATTCTTCAGGACACCCGTTTTATCGTGACTTGTTCCTCCTCTCGTACACTTACATAGATGCTGATGCAGCTTCAGTATAATGGGACGTAGTGAGTGTATTTATTCAAAATTAATTATCAGATGCAACTGAGGTAATTTTCTCAGTAGTATATAGTAACGTGTATTTATGAAAATTGTATTCTTTGTATTTCTTTGTGTTTTCTCAGTTCTTCCACAATTTGCTCAATCTCAACAAGTACAATGGGCGACAAAAGTACTTAAATATTCATCACAATATTCGAGTTCTAAAAGCGCAGCCAAGCAAGCGTTAGGCAAGCCTAATTCTCTGCCGATTGGTGGGGATAGTCCAATGGCTTGGGCGGTAGAACAAATTGGTGAAAATGAGTCTTGGGTAGAGGCTACTTTGAAGCTTGGTTATTCTATTCCAATGAAAATACGACAAGTTGCGATAGCTGAGAATTGTTCTCCTGGAGCAATAACACGAGTTATACTCACTGATACTGATGGTGATGAACATGTAATTTATACAGCTGAACCCAAAAAAATAAATGATAAAGCACGGATGCTAAATTTGTTTGTACCGCTTACTGATTACAAAGTAGAATCATTGACACTGATACTACAACCAGGGAAAGTGAGTGGATGGAATGAAATTGATGCAGTTGGAATTTCAGACTTGGAAGATTCGGTGAAAGCTACAATTAAGCTTGCTCCAGCAGTCACTTACATCGGCGTTCCAGAAAATCTGGGGAGTTCTGTCAATTCTACATTCAGCGAAGCAATCGATGCAATAGCTCCCGATGGCAAGACTCTTTTTTTCAGTAGAGTGAATCACCCGGAAAATGTAGGCGGAGTAAATAGCGGTCGTGATGTATGGTACTCGACGATGCGACCTGACAGTACATGGACACCGGCAATGAATATTGGTGCTCCGATAAACAATGAGGGGAATAATTATGTGAATTCCATTTCGCCGGACGGCAATAAAATGTTGCTTGGTAATCTCTATAAAGAAGACGGCACAAGTGGTGGACGAGGTCTATCGATGACATATAAAACTCAAAATGGCTGGAGTAAGCCTGAAAATCTTAAAATCAGGAATTTAGTCAGCAAAAGCAATCATGCTGAATATGCACTGTCTCCTGATGGCAAGACGATATTATTATCAATTGAAGCTGATGAAACGTATGGGTTTAATGATTTATACGCTACTTTTCTCATTGAAAATGGCGAATGGAGCGAACCAATTAATCTCGGGGAAAATGTAAATACTGCCGGGAATGAGAATGGTCCTTTTCTTGCCGCCGACGGAGTAACGCTCTATTATTCTACGAATGGATTGAGCGGTTATGGTAGCAATGATGTATTCATCACACGACGATTAGATGATACGTGGACCAAATGGTCAGAACCTGAAAATCTGGGTCCGGGAGTTAATACAGCCAAATTTGATGCAGGATATTCACTCGCAGCATCAGGTTCGTTTGCTTACTTCACATCGACCGCAAATTCATTGGGAGAAGACGACATTTTTCGAATTGCTCTTCCTAAAGAATCAAAGCCACAGCCGGTTAAGCTCGTAAAGGGTAAGGTCTTTGACGCGAAAACCAATCTACCTCTCGAGTCTACGATCACCTATATAGCTATTCCCGATAGCTCTCTCTTTCAACGGCTCTACTATTTCAAAAATTCACCGGTGAATATACTGTAATTCTACCTGCAGGAAATGAATTCGTTTTGCGTGTCGATGCAAAAAACTATTACGCTCTGACTGAAAGAATTACAACTCTTGATCTTACAGAATATCAAGAAATCACGAATGACCTCTATATTTATCCTGTTGAAGTAGGGCAGACATTTAGATTGAATACTGTATTCTTTGAATTTGCCAAAACAGATCTGAGCCCCGAGTCATTTATCGAACTTGACAATGTCGTAGGATTCATGGTAGCCAATCCTACTGTCGAAATTCAAATCGTAGGACATACTGATAATGTCGGTAATGATTTGGACAATATTGCACTTTCAGAAAGCAGAGCAAAAGAAGTAATGAAGTATATCACTTCTCATGGAATTGCTTCCTCCCGTATATCATCACGTGGATATGGCAAGGCAAGACCCGAGTCAACAAATGAAACCGAGAGTGGAAGACAGCTAAATCGTCGTGTGGAATTTACTGTTGTTAAAGAGTAGTTCACTTCTAATATCTCTGTAATTTTCAAAAATCAGCTAAAGCAACAACCAATATGGTGCATATTATCTTTTCACAAACTCCACGTTAAATCTATATAAAATCGTATATTTGGGTAATTGTGATTTGTTTAATGAGCCGCACGTTCTGCATGCGGTGTATTTGATGTAGTTAATTGATGAATACGCATCCCCTCCCTCTATCTACACACCTAATTGTTCGTCGATATTTATACCTGAGGATTTCTATTTTTTCGTTAATCATTGCTTTGACATCGGTGTATGTTTTCAGTTTACCAATGTCAATCCCGATACAAATCTTTCTATTTATCACCCTTACGTTTCTATTAAATTTACTTTTTATAAGTAATTTGGTCAAGTTTCTTAATCAAATAAGCGAGACACCGTTTGTTCAAATTACTGAAGCCGCGAAACTCGTCTCCGGCGGAGTAACGACAGCCCGTGCAGTACTTGAGGCCATGCCGACATCCGAGGCATTCCGCGCCGCCGAAGCAGTGAATGCTCTTGCCGATAAAGCAGGGAAAGATATAGCCGAAATGAAAAAATTAGAACGGGTACGGTCGGAGTTTTTGGAATGTATCGCACGAACTCCGCACGCCTATATTCTAGATTCAAGGTTACCTCGAGACTCTCCTAGACGGCGCTTTGGAGGACAAAGACGTGAGCCGAAAGTTTGTCGAGCGCGCCCATCAAAACACCAAACGTCTCAACATATTACTATCCGATTTAATTGACATTTCCAAGATTGAGTCCGGTGAAATGCGACTGAGTTTCCGGTATTTTAATCTCTGTGATATTATCCGCGAAACAATTGCATCACTCGAATTTCAGGCCACGTTGAGTGATGTTGAACTCTCATCTAATTGCATAAATGAACAAGAACTTATGGTCTATGGCGACAAAGAGCGTCTCGCACAAGTAATTGTCAATATCATGCAGAATGCTATAAAATATAATCGTGAGAAGGGTACTGTACAGGTCATAGTCGAGACGCGAGCTCAAGACGTAAAAGTAAGGATAATCGACACAGGGATTGGAATTCCCGAGGAACAGAAATCGCGGATTTTTGAGAGATTTTACAGGGTCGATTCAGGACGTTCGCGGAGTGTTGGCGGTACTGGCTTGGGACTTGCAATCGTTAAGCACATTTTAGAAGCGCATCAAGCACCATTTGGCGTCGAGAGTACACTTGGTGTTGGTACGGAGATTTGGCTGGTGTTGAAGAGGTGATTTATTACAAAAATAGAATCATTGCATTTGAGCAATCCAGAGTTCGAAACTACACTCTTAAGTGTTTTATTTAAATACATATACCTACAATAATCCTACCTTCAATACACCCGCGCTTCATCATTCAATATTTTTATTCCTTCTCCTGCTTGCGTCAGAACATAGACACCTAATTTTTTGGCGGCTTCGAGCGCATGGTCATCAACGCTCAATCCTGCTACGGAAAGATAAATATCCTTCGAAGCTTCTTCCGGGAATAGTATGCGGAAGTTCTCAACTTTCCTTTTCGTTAGCTCCTCGATATCATCGCTGCGCAGTCGGTATTTTATCTCTACAATTCCGACTGCTTTTTCGCCGTAAAGGATAACATCATATTGATCGCGCAGGGTACGCTGCTTGTTATAGCGCTTTTCATTTCGCTCGGCAAAGTCAAAACTCACGCCATTGAGTGACGGCGTTCTCTCGAGTGCCGCCGAAAAAAACTGTTCGGCCGTGAGCCCGTTAGAGTCGGTAACGCCATTGATATGCCGTGATAATTCCTTGATATATCTGCCGATTTCTTGGAGTTCTGTCGATGTGTTGTGGGTGAGTTCTGTAATTTCAGCACGAGTTTCTGTGCTTGTTTCCTGAAACTTACGATCAGTTTCCTGAAATTTACGGTCAGTATCCAGAAACTTACGGTCAGTGTCTTGAAATTTACGATCAGTTTCCTGAAATTTACGATCAGTTTCTTTCTGACTCTGAGCGAGTTCTCTGAGGATGAGCTTTACTTCTTCGAGTGTATCCATGGTAGTGCTTTCGGGTAATGAATTATGGTGAATTGATTTATGGTGAATTGATTTATTGCAAATATATGAATTTGGATGGAATTATATTTAGTGATGGAGAAAAATTTAAAAAAGTGGATTTCCTATTTTGTCGATAAGTGTATTCAGTCAATTCCTGTCCAATTTCTAACAAGAGGGATTGTTGCACATAATTCCCATCAAAATATCACCTGAAAGCCAATACCCGAATACGCATCATTTTGGTCATAAAACATACCATGCACGCTGCGTCCGCGATAGGCGAAGAAGGTGAGGAGATATCCTTTGTTTTTCGAGGTTTTGAGGAAGAGTCCGGCTTGTGCGGCATGGGTACCTTGGTAAGAATTATCCACGCCAATGAGCTTGAAGTCATAGCCAAATTCGAATGAAAGTGATTTGGAAAGTGAGTACGAACCATCAAATCCGAACTCGGGAATAAATCTATTTGCGCGGCGTGGCTGAGTTGCCCAAAGATAGGTAAATCCTCCATAGACACGCACTTGTTGTGAGAATTCTACCGCTCCAATTAACTCAACAAACTCGCGGCTATACACAAACGGTTTCTGCCGGACAAAGACACTGTCCGAGGCATAGCCATCGACTAAATGCGAGGAAATATGTGCAATTCTCAGCCGCACAGACCATTCGGTTGTCGGCGTGAATTGGTGCTTAACAGCTCCATTAATTCCAAAATAAAAATCAGCTGTTTCGACAGGAAATTTGAGTTTACCTTCGCTTCTTAGTCGTGTGAGAGTAAAGAAATCGGTACCGAGTGAGAGAAGAAGTGAGTCGGTAAGCTTGAGAGTTTGGAGGTCGATGCTGTTACCAATGTCGAGCCGGAGTTTATTATCATCAAACTGATACATAGTTCCAACACGCGCTTCGAGAGGATTCGCAGTCAGTGGCTTGAAATAATTATCGCCAAGTGAATAGGCGTGAGACTTAGTGATTACGACAAGATAGCATAACAGGAAGGCAAACAAGCAGCGGAGGGTGAGTCGTTGCAGATGCATAGTATCCGGGAAATTTAGTAACCGCCTTTTCCGATAAGAACTACACCAATTGTACGCGCAAGTATATAGATATCTAAGAACATAGACCAGTTACGGATATAATATATATCTGTATGGACACGTTCTTCAAAGCTCGATTCATTGCGGTCAGTCACCTGCCAGAGACCGGAGATACCGGGATGAATCTTGAGAATCATATCGTCGAGTCCGCTCATTTTATACTTCTCGCGTGGCATATAAGCGCGCGGTCCGATTAAACTCATATCGCCTTTGAGCACATTCCAAAATTGGGGTAATTCATCCAAACTAAATTTACGGAGGAAGCGACCAATGCGGGTCACGCGGGGGTCATTACGGAGCTTGTGGTAGAATTCATACTCGGCGCGGAGCTCTTCGTCTTGCTGTAAGAGATATTCGAGGCGCTGCTCGGCATCATTGTGCATCGTGCGAAATTTCAATACTTTAAAGCGTTTATCACCACGTCCCATACGTTCCTGCCGGAAAAACACCGATCCGTGAGATTCTAAAGCAATGAGTGAGGCAATAACCAAAATCAGTGGGAGAGCGGCGAGTCCAAGAATAACCGTGAGAGTAATATCGAGAATGCGTTTGGTAATATACGAGGACTTACGGAGGAGACGCTGCTGCACTTCCAAGCCGAGAATACCGCCCAAATCACGAGTTGATACCCACAAGCTCGACAAACCGAACAAATCGGGAATAACCGTCAAATGGGTAAAATGCTGTGAAGAATTTTGAATGATTTGATGAATTCTTTCGCGTTTTACACTCGGCATAGCAATAATTGCATGATCTATTTCAAGCTTATCGCCTAAAACTGCAGCGAGCTCTAGACCTCCTACGACCGGTATTGAATGAATATATCCCCATCGATTAGGGTCGTCATCCAATGCTAATATTGGTCGTAATCCAATTTGAATATGTTTTTGAAGTGCGTTGATAATTTCTTCACCGGCTTTTCCTGCACCAATAATCATCACCGGAATCCCCCACCACTGCTTATCTCCACATAATTTACGGACAAAAGCTCTTCCAAGTGGCACGGCAGGTAGAGCTAAAAGCCATGAAGTAATAAATAACGGTTGGTCATAGAGTATTGGTTCGTTGACGAGTAAAGTAGCAGCAGCAAGCAGTAAAAACACTATTGAAGTACAATAAGTAAGGCTACGAAGCTCTTCAACGACACCTACGCCGAATCCGGGGTAGAGTCCTCGAAGAAGATATGAGAAGGGAAACAGGGTAAGAGCGAACGGGAGGATAGAAAAATATCTGTTAAGCGATAACGTGGCCGAGGTATCTCCGAAGTATTGTAGGAAACCAATAGAAGCAAGGATCGAACAAAATAGAACAGTGATATCCGAAAGTCCAAATAGCAATGAAGCGGCTACTTTACGGAGGATTATTTTGATTTTACTATGGGAAGTTGGGGTCGTGTCTTTTACGAGAGCAGTAATATCTTTCAGGTTGAGAGTGTTTGCTTGCTTTATACTCATTGCTGGAAATATCCCTTTATATATAAGATTTGCGCCTGAATTATACCGTGTAACACGACTTTGATTTTCAAATTTACGCAAAATAATTTAACTTTTACTTAACGCAGAGCGCCTTTTTTCGATGAACGAATAAAATCTATGATTTCCTGCACCTCTACAATTGGTGTGCCGAGTTGTAAAAATTCTGCTATTCCTTCAGTTGTATTGTATTTTCCGAGAAAAACCATGTCGAAAAATTTCTCGATTTCTGCAATTGTCTCGTTCGTAAAGCCGCGTCTTCGTAGGCCAATTTTGTTTATACCTTCAATCTGTGCCGGCTCGCGTCCAACGAGTGAGTAGTGCGGTACATCTTTTGTGATTTTCACGTCAGCGCCAAGCATGACGTGTTTCCCAATACGGCAGAATTGAACTACCTTTACCATTCCACCTAGTATTGCCCAATCGTCGATCGAGACATGTCCTGCCAGCTGAGTACCATTTGAAAGAATGACATTATTGCCCACGACACAGTCGTGAGCAACGTGCGAATATGCCATTATCAAACAATCGTTACCTACTCTTGCTTCACCTGAAAAGGTTGTTCCACGGTTGACAGTAGCGCATTCGCGCACTACTGTTCGGTCGCCGATTATTGCCAATGTCGGCTCACCTTTGTATTTCAAGTCTTGTGGTTCTGCACCTATGACTGCATTTGGAAAAATGACTGCATCCGAACCGATTCTGCTTCCATTACACAATACAGCATGGGTGCGTATATCTGCTCCTTCAGCAATTTCAACGTCGTCTTCGACCACAGCGAAAGGGCCGATTTTGACGGAGTTACCTATTTTGGCTTTATGTGAAACTACTGCAGTGGAATGGATCATACGTTCATAATCATGTACATTTTGGTCAATATTTATTTGTCAACTACAGCAGCAAGAAGCTCGGCTTCGGCCACAAGATTTCCGTCCACATACGCTTTAGCTGCGAGGGTAAACGTGTTGAATCTCTTGCTGACGAGCTTGACATCCATCACGAGTTGATCGCCTGGTACTACGGGCTTGCGGAAGCGTACTTTGTCCATTCCCATAAAGAACACAAGCTTATTTTCATCGAATGTGCCATTATTCAGGAGTAGCATACCACCTGTTTGTCCCATTGCTTCGAGGATAAGTACTCCCGGCATGATAGGTCTTCCCGGGAAATGTCCATTGAAGAAATCTTCGTTTATCGTCACATTTTTATATCCTCTGATTCGGGAATTCTCCACATCAAATTCGGTAATTCTATCCACTAAAAGAAAAGGATAGCGATGAGGCATAATTTTCAAAATTGCATTCACATCAAATATTGCATTTTCTCCTCGCTTGACCTGAAATTTCTTTTGAATTTTCTTTTGTTCGTAAAGTTTCCGGATCTTTCGTGCAAATTCAATATTTGCAGCGTGTCCGGGTCGTGCTGCAAGAATCTGCGCTTTCATTGGTACACCGACAAGAGCCAAATCACCAAGCATATCAAGTAGCTTATGACGGGCGGGTTCGTTTTTGAAGCGTAAGTGATTGTTATTGAGAATTCCTGAGTCGCCGAGGACAGTTTTATTCGGATAGCCGATCGATAGTAGCATAGCGGAGAGCTCATCCTGAGACAGTTTTTTATCAACGATAACGACGGCATTATCGAGTGAACCGCCTTTGATAAGCCCTTGTTTGTGAAGCATTTCCACTTCGGTCAGAAAGCAAAATGTCCTTGCAGGTGCAAATTCCGATAAGAATTCTTTTTCTAAATCGAATAAACCGGTATGCTGAGATCCAAGAGCAGGATTATGATAATCGACCATGACCGTAATGCGGAAGTCTTCATTGGGTAACCCAACAATTTCCACACCGCGCGATTCATTGACATACCTTATTGTTGAGTCGATTACAAGGTAATCTTTAGGTGCTTTTTGTTCTTCAAATCCTGTCGCAAGGAGAGGTGTAGTAAACGGGAGTGCAGAGCCATCACCTACAGGCGGCTCATTATTATCAATTTCAATACGGCAATTGTCTATCTCAAGCCCTACAAGTGCAGCAAGAGTGTGCTCTACTGTATGAACAGAGGCATCATTATGGGTAAGGGTCGTTCCGCGTGCTATATCGGTGACATAATCGACATTAGCAGGAATTTCCGGTGAATTGGGAATATCAGTTCTGATAAACTTGAAACCATAATTTTCCGGTGCTGGGCAAAATGTAATTGTACTAACGTTACCGGTGTGGAGTCCTACACCGGAAACTGACACTCTTTCACGCACAGTGCGCTGATTTACAAGCATATTATTAACGATATGAAGAAAATTTTAAAAGCAATTAATATCAAAATTAGGGAAATATCAAGGAAATGCAGCGATTGTTTATTCTTTTTTTTGGATGGCTTTTAGTTCAGTGACATCTCTCAAAATCTGTGGAAGGTGCTTGAGTGCAACTAATATTTTCAACTCTTCGCCATGTGGCTTAGCGGGAGATCCGAAATAATGTCCTTCAGTCAAAATTGATTTGGCTACACCTGATTGTGCATGAACGATGACATCAGGAACTGTTTCGATATGACCAACTACCCCAACTTGACCGGCAATACGATTCCGAGCACCAATCTTGGTACTCCCTGAGACACCGGCTTGCGCTGCAATTGCAGTATTTTCACCTATAGTAACATTATGAGCTATATGGACTAAATTATCAACTTTTACACCATTTTCTAAAATGGTCGCTCCTACAAATGCACGGTCAATAGTTGTATTAGCACCTATCTCGCATTCGTCACCAATTATCACTGTACCAACTTGCGGAATTTTTTCAAATTTACCGTCTTCTGCTTCATGGAATCCAAACCCATCTGCGCCAAGCACAGCACCGGCGTGAATTATCGTTCGTTTTCCTATAATTGTTCCGTTGTAGCATACTGCGTTCGCATGGATGATTGAATTTTGCCCTATTGACACATCATCATAGAGAATTACATTTCCGACGAGTACGACATCATCTGCAATTTCACATCTATCACTTACAATACAACCTGCTCCTATATAAGCAGTTGCGGCAATCACTGAAGAATCGCCTATCACAACATTTGGATGAATATATCCTTGAGGATAGCTTTTCTCAGGTACAAATACTCTTAATAGCTTTACAAATGCTGCATAAGGATTTTCATGGCGTATAAATGCCGTAGATTGAATATCATTTTCAATTACAAAATCATGCGGGATAATAATGCATCCAGCCTGTGAGTTAGAAATATATTTCTTGAATTTAGGATTGGAAAGAAAGGTGATCTCGCCTTCGAGTGCATATTCGAGTCTATTTACCCCAATAATCGAAATTGCCGCATCACCGATGGGAATACCATCGATGAGAGCGGCAATTTCACCTACTGTTTTGAAATTGTTTTTTTTCACACTTCTTTTCGCAATACTAAATATTCATCATGAGTTATTTTACTGTCTTGGAATCTCTTTTGCGGGTGCGTCTTTTGTAGGAGCGTCTTTCGGCGGAGGTACTTCATCCGTTCTCGTTTTTGTTCTGCGAGTACCGGTCGCCGGCTTTTCTTTTTCTTTATTTCGAGGATCATTTTTCACAGCAGCTTCCTGTTGCTTTTCTAAGTCTTCAACCTGTATGCCAAGCTTTTTCATAACCTTAACGGTCATATCATACTTAGGATTAATAAATATAAGAGGTTGCGATGATTTATCCCAAACAATATCATATCCTTCGTCGAGCGACACTTCTTGTACTGAAGCAAATATTTTATCTTCCACACCTTTAAACACCAACGTGACAGCTCCATCATATTCACCGTTCGGACCAAATTTTTTGGTAGCAAACTCTTCGCGTTCCTTGCGTTTACGCTCCATGAGCATTTCTTTGTCATGGCGTTCCATATCTGTCCAAACAAGTCTATTCTTTTTGATCTCATTTTCAAGATCAGTAATCGTTTTTTGCTGTTCATCCAGCTCACGTTTCCAATCATCGACCATTGACTGTAATCTGAGCTGAGCCTGCTGTGCATCAGGATATTTTTCACGAATTGTCTGGGAAGAGATGTATCCAATTTTCTGTGCTACACTACTATTCGGAAGCACTATTACCGCACTTAGAAGTATTAAAAATACTATGAGACATTTTTTCATATCATCCCTACGTTGTTTAAAGTAATAGAAAACAATTCAGTCAAGGGTAAGCATCGGTAATAGGCAATCCCTGAAATATTATTTACGTTTAATTTTGTCTATTACTTTGTAGGTAATATCAAATTTTTCTTCTGCAAAAAGGAGACTTGGATTTGTTTTATCAAACACAAAACTCATTTTCTCTTCCTTCGCCACATCTTTGATAGTTGCAAGGATTTTTTCGCGAATAGGGGTCATAAATATTTCGCGTAAACGGATGATTTCGCCTTGCTGACCAAATTTATCCTCTTGATAGGCAAGAGCTGTTTGTTGTAATGACTTAAGCGCATCTTCTTCTTTTTTCTTTGCTTCGGCTGTCATCATCGCTTCTTGCTTTTTATACGATTCAATTTTACCTTTAAAATCTTCTTCGAATTTCCGCAGAGTATCTTGATATTTCGACCCAATATCTTTCAATTTTTTGTCTGCATCTAATGCATCCGGTAATTGTTTCAGAATAGTTTCCGTATCGACAAAACCTAATTTAAGGTTTTGAGCCGACGCGGTATGTGATCCAATAATTCCCACGATACAAAGAGTGAGGAGTGCGAGTATTGTTTTCATGTAACTGTACCTTATATAATTAATAATGATAAAATAAATGTTTGAGTTTATACTATATTACCGTCCAAACTGGAAGTGGAATTTCCACCCCGACTTTTCGCCGACTTGACCAACGGGATCAAAACCATATCCATAATCAAAACCCAAAAGGCCGATAGGATTGAGGAGTAAACGTACACCTAAGCCGGCTGAACGCTTCAGGTCAAATGGATCGGCTTGATGTAATCCGTTCCACACATTACCTGCCTCAGCAAATGCCAGTAAATAAATAGGCATAGGATTGAGCGAAAGTGCGAAACGTAGCTCTAAGTCATGACGCATCATGAATCTACCACCGAGAATCGATCCTCCCGACGTCACCGGACCAAGGGCATTGTCAGCATAACCGCGTAATGGAGTCACATTAAACCCGCCGAGCCCGTTACCGCCCATAAAGAAGCGTTGATTGGGAGGAATGTTTGAATCATCCGGTCCAAAATGAGTGACATATCCCATATCTGAAAGCATATAGAGAACCAATCGATTGTTTCCATCAATCTGCATAAGTGGATTAATAAACTCAAAAGTAAGATTACTTCTCCAAAAATCAGTTGTACCGATACTCATCGATCCAAGCGCAACTTGTGTTGATAATATAAACTTAGATCCGCTGGTAGGGAACACGATATTATCCAAACTTACTCGCGAAATTGTACCTCCAACGGTAATTTCACTTGAGAGTCCTTCTCTATAAGTCGAAGCACCACGATTATTAATACTTTGAATTCGCAAAGAACCATCCACTCGAAAATAATCATCCGGCCATCGTAAGCGCCGTCCAATATTAATTTGTCCGCCTATTTGCTCGAGGTCAAAATTAAATTGTTGCCTTGTTCTGTAAAGGTTTACACCTAGTGTCGTCGGTTCGTTATTGAGCCAGGGTTCGGTAAATCCAACCGATAATTGCTGATATCGGCTACCCTGTCCGAATTCGGCATTTACATTCAATATTTGACCGCCGCCACCACGGAGAGGCTCAGCAAGAGAGAAATTATTAAAAGTAACGCCAACAGAACCTGTGAGACCAAGTGAACCCGCTATACCAACTGAGGCGTTGAAGGTGTCTGTGGAGCGTTCTTCGACTTTGTAGGCTACATCGACGCGTGTGTTATCGACAGGATTGACTTTAAGGTCTCGTCCGATTGATTCGGGATTGAAATAATTTAATACACCGAGAGCACGTACACTTCTGATTATAGCCGAACGATTGAAATAATCTCCCGGTCTGGTGTATAATTCTCGGCGGATGACTTTATCCTTGGTTTTTGTATTTCCGGTAATTTCTACTCTACGGATCGTAAAGCGGTCTTTTTCAAACACACGTACGGTGATATCAACTGAATCTTCAGAAACTTTCTTTTCTTCTTTTTGAGATTGGAAGCTAAGATATCCATTATCCATGTAGAGAGACGAAACGTCTGTTTGGTCTTCATTCGCATTTAAATTTTTATCAAATCTTTCTACATCATAAGGTTCGCCTTTTACTACGCTTAGTCTCTTCACTAAAATTTCTTCAGGATAGACAGTGTTCCCTTCGAATTTTACATTGCGAAGATAGAACTGTTTACCTTCTCGAACCGAGATTTCGACTCCCACCGTCTCTTCTATTTCATTAAAGAGAAGGGTGTCATGTAATATCTCGGCATCAATAAATCCTCGTCGTCTGAATTCGACAATCAGCTTTTTCTTGTCATCCTCATATTTCGACTTATCAAATTTCGAAGATCTCCAAAATTTCCACCATGGTTTGGAATGTGTATCTTCTAATGCATCTTCCAAATCACCTGATGATATCTTGGAATTGCCTTTAAATTCGACATACGAAACATAAAATTCAACTCCTTCTTTGATTTTTAATACGAGGCGGGAATATGCCGAGGTGTCACTTGGTACAATTTCAGGGATGATTTGGGCATACATCATTCCTTCAGTGTCATAAAGCTTTTTGACTGCATTTTTAGCAAGGTATGCGTCATAAGGTGAAAGTATATCGCCGCGAGATTTGCCGACAGCTTTTCGAATATCCGAAAGATTCACATTGTCGCTACCTTGTACATCTAGCCAGCTAAAACGTGTAAATTCTTTAACTTTAATAAGAAAGAACACTCCAAGCGGGGTCGACTTTTCAACAAGAATATCTACGTCGGAGAATTGATTTCTCTGCCAAAGGGATTTAATTGCTTCTTGTAATTCTTTGCCGGGAACGTCAATTTCACTACCGACACGCAAGCCGGAAAGCGTAATAATAGTCTGCTCATCTGCGAATTGATTACCCTCTACACTCACTCCGGCGATTTTCACTTTACGTGGCTGCTGCGAAAGTAAAGTACCGAAAGCACTTATCAAAAGTAATGGAAGTACAATAAATCTAAATTGATATTTAACGAGGATTGAATGCATCCATTACTCTCTGAAAATAATTTTTTGGTGAATTTGTATCCGGCTGTTCGGTTAGAATTTGTGCAGAGGTTTTTCCGAAGCGTCGCTCACGACACATATAATTATTGACTGCAATATAAAGATCTTCCCGTCGGTAAGCAGGCCAATAACGATCTGTAATAAAGATTTCTGAATACGCTGTCTCCCACAAAAGGAAATTACTAAGACGCATTTCGCCGCTGGTTCTAATAAGTAAATCAGGATCAGGTATATTATGTGTGACTAAATACGATGCAAATCGCTCTTCAGTAATATCCTCAGGAGACAATTTACCTCTTCGTACATCGAGCGCTACCATTTGTACTGCTTTTACAATATCCCATCGACCGCTATAGCTTAAAGCAAGCGTGAGAGTGAGACCGGTATTATCTTTTGTAAGATCAATTGAATACAAGAGTAATTTCTGAATACTTTTAGGGAGGGAATTAAGCTTACCTATGGCAAGCAGGCGGACATTATTATGGTGAAGCTCTTCGATTTCGTGTTTTAGATAAAACTCGAGTAATTTCATTAAAATATTTACTTCAGTACGCGGACGCTTCCAATTTTCAATGGAGAAAGCATATAAAGTCAGGAACTGTATTCCAAGCTGGGAGGACGCTTTTACAATATCCCTAACGCTATTAATGCCTTCTTCATGACCTGCTGTACGATTTTTACCATCTTCGACAGCCCATCTGCCATTTCCATCCATTATTATTGCAATATGACGAGGTAGAATACCTGACATTCGGATGGTATCTTGTGTGTTTTTATCGATAGTAGTCTGATTCTCAAGCCAATTACGACTCATCGTTGTCCCCTTCAATTATATGAAACAAAACTATTATAAAGGGGTATAAATTTTCCATCTATCGCTGGATACTTCAAAAAAATTAATTACAGTCGACACCATGAATTTCAACGAATGCTATCGTTGAATTATGATAATTCAAATTTTTATAAAAAATAGAGCGCAAAATTACGCCGAAACGAGTTAAAATTCAAAAAAAGCAAAAATTTCGCATAAATTTATAGAGTTTAATTTGTTACTTAAATCTGTTTTCGTATTTTTGCAACCCTAAACAGTTATTTATATTCATTTTAATGGAAAACAGTACAATGACAAAAGCAGATATCGTCGAAAAAATCGCAGGACAAACAGGATTGACCAAGGTTGAAACCAAAGCAGTCGTTGAAGGCGTATTTACATCTATCAAAGATGCACTTGCAGCAGGTGATCGAATTGAGCTTCGAGGTTTTGGTGTATTTACCGTTAAAAGTCGTAAATCACGACTTGCACGTAATCCTCGCACAGGAGCACCTGTAGCACTCGACAAAAGATATGTTCCGGTTTTCAAAACATCCCCTGAATTCCAAGAGCGTGTCGATGCTGATATGAAGAAAGCGTAATCATACGATATATACGTATGTACTATAACCACATCTCGTGAACATGACATCTAAACGCCACCATCAAGCTTCTGAATCTGCGGGTAATGACAGCACAAAGACAGTAGTAAGATGGTGGCATGTCAGCATTTACTCTACAATCGGGGTAATGGTTTTATTATCAAGCATTTCATTCGGAATTTCTCGGTATGTCATTGAGCAAGCTAAGCCGGATAAAGAAGAAACATATAGGTTAGCTAATCTGAATTATGACAAGGGTGACTTTGTTACAGCGGCTGGACTTTATCAGCGCTATCTTGATAAATTTGATTCTGAGAATGTAGCAATGCGTATTGATTATGGCTATGCCTTATTCAGTAGTGGCAAGCAGTTTGAAGGCATTGAAGTGACAAAAAGTGTGCTAATCGCACATCCCGAGCAAGCGAGTGCAATGTATAATATTGGCGTGATGTACGCAAATCAGGGGAATTTTAGTGAAGCAATGCGTTGGCTAAAAAAATGCGCTTCGTCAACTACATACCCTGATATTGCAGCCCAAGCGCAAGATATTATAAACAAGGTTTCTGCAAATCAATAATTTTTTCACTATCTTAATCGAGGTCAAATATGCCATGCGGCAAAAAACGCAAACGTCATAAAATGGCGACGCACAAAAGAAAAAAACGTCTTCGTAAGAACAGACATAAAAAGAAGAGTCGGTAGTTAATAAACGCGCTTTGGATTATATCCGAAGCGCGTTTTTCATTTTATGCCAAAAATCATACTCAGGAACCAAGAAATACAACTAATTATTATCGCACCTAATATTGCTGAACCAAACCCACGAATCTCAAATCCATCCAATATCCCTGCACAAATCCAGAGTACCACGCCATTGATAAGCAGTGAAAACAAACCAAACGTAAGTAGTATAAATGGGAAGGAGAAAAACGCCAGCACGGGCTTTAATACTGCATTAAGCAAACCAAGCACTACAGCCGCCATGATTGCTGTGGTGAAATTACGGATGGTGATACCCGGCAAAAGCGCCGCAGTACCAAAAATTGCCACTGAATTGACGAGCCATATCAAGAGTAATCGAATCATGCTAACCTCATTGTAGGTGCGCCAAGCGAAGCTTGGTATATTCAGAAGGTGCAAATCCTTCGCGGGAAGGGAGCCACCCACCCGCTACCGCAATCGTACGCTGTGTGAGGTAACAAGCCCAGTGAAGCTACGACGAGGGAGATATCAGACCGCAACGCAAGTGAAGGTATTGAGCCCCGAAATAGGTCAGGCTATGATGGCAGACTGTCTCTACAAACAGGAATGCAATAACAACATGTTCGTATGGCTTGAGCATGTAGTCATCATCGGGGTCTAAGTCCGCAGTATGATATCAAACGGATATATCAGGAACTTGGGATATCCACTATACTTGCCATTTGGCATAAGCGCAACCAAATCCGAAAAGGAGTAGAATGCGTAACGGTATAATGGAAGTCGGATTAGCCCATAGTAGCGTCAAGCTCTGCGAAAGCAGAGGTATGCATGCAGAAGCATTCAATTCTGGTGTAGCGCGAAGGGGCTGACAATTGTATGTATTGTATAAAGGAAACGTATATGGCTCATAGAACACAATCAGATACGGCAACGAAACTTATACAACTAAGCAAGGTCTCGAAGGACTCTCCCAAATACAAGTTTGGCTCATTGGCAAGCTTGCTGAACGAGGAGTACCTTAGAACGTGCTATGCCGAACTTCCCCGTAAGAAGGCACTTGGCATAGACGGAGTGAGTGTAGAAGAATACGGAGAATCGCTGGAAGCGAATCTTAGTGGATTGGTAGAACGGATGAAAAGCATGTCGTATCGTCCGCAAGCCGTGCGTAAGAAGGAAATACCGAAAGAACGAGGAGGAACGCGCACATTGGGCATTCCCTCGACGGAGGACAAGATAGTCCAGAAAGGTATATCCTCAATACTAACGGCACTATTCGACCCAAGTTTTATCGAGACATCCTACGGTTTTAGAGAAAAGATGGGTTGTCACGATGCGTTGAAGCAGGTACATCAAGAGATAACCCTCAAGCGCGTAAACTATATTATCGATGCAGATATTAAATCGTTTTTCGACAATGTTAACCATGATTGGTTAGTACAGTTTCTGGAACATCGGATAAAAGACAAGAAATTTATTCGACTGATTATCAGATTTCTGAAAGCAGGAATCATGGATGAAGGTAGCTTTAGAGCGAGCGACAAGGAACGCCCCAAGGCGGCATCATTAGCCCAATCTTAGCAAACATATACCTTCATTATGTGCTTGACATTTGGTTCGAGAAAGGATTGAAGAAAGAGCTTCAAGGCTATGCATCGATAGTACGGTATGCAGACGACTTTATCATACTTGTAGAACGAGAATCGGACTGCACATTGATATTGGAAGCTTTGCGATTACGGCTTGCGAAGTTCAAGCTTGAATTATCGGAAACCAAGACATCGGTAGTAAAATTTGGTCGTAATACGGACACAAGCGACGAGCGCAAACATCCGGGAACGTTTGATTTTCTTGGGTTTACGCATTACTGTGGCAAAACCAAAGCAGGCAAATTCAAGGTATGCAGACGGACAAGCAAGTCCCGCTTCCGCCTTGGCATTCGCAAGGTGAGCGTGTTTCTGAAGGAACACAAGAATACCTATACGCTGCAAGAACTCTGGGAAAGTATATCCCAAATGGTACGTGGTCACTATCACTATTATGGTGTAAGTGAAAACAGCAAATCATTATGGAATTACAAAGACAAAGTAAAGAAACTTCTTTATAAGTGGCTCAATCGTCGAAGTCAGAAGAAGAGCTACACGTGGGAGAGTTTCAAGCAGTATGTATTCAAGTATCCACTTCCGGAACCCAAGATATTCGTAAGCTTCTATAATCACTGACAGCGGAATGCAATTGAGGAGCCGTGTGAGGGAAATCCTCAAGCACGGTTCTGTGAGGGGGAGCAATGCACATCCAAGAAATACACATACTAAGGCACAAAAGCAGAAATGCGGACACGGAGCTACGGTGGAATCTAAAGTATGTGGATTAGCTCTCTACTCGACAATTCAACAAAATCTTTATATAAAATAAGAAATTATTATTTTATGTTTAAACAGTAATTTACTTCAGAGTTGACGTAGAAACATAAAAGCGGACTGCTCACTCAATGAACAGTCCGCTAGTATAAACAAATGCTTTAATCGATATTACTGTATTCGAAGTGTTTGTCCGGCACGAATGTCTGATTTATTACCGAGCTTGTTTTTTGTTCGAAGTGTTGCAATTGAAACTCCAAATTTTTCAGCTATTTCTGCAAGAGAGTCTCCGGAACGCACTTTGTAATGCTTTGGTAAATGAGATATCTCACGTGATTGAGCCTCAGCACTACCTTTGGATATCTGGCTTCCGAAAACTTTTAGCTGTTCACCTGCAATTATCCTATCCTTTTTAAGTGTTGGATTCCAAGAACGAAGTTCATCATCTTTCACACCGTACAAAGCTGCTATTTCACCCAAATTTTCACCTTTTTTTACTTTGTGATATTTCACTGATGATGCAGCTAACCGCGTATTTTTTTTCTCACTCGATTGAGATGCTGAGTATGATGATGAACTAGATGAAATAGCTGGTATTGTTAGTATTTGACCGGCTACAATCGAAGATGTGCGCTTAATTCGGTTTGTTTTCTTAAGTGTTTCTACCGTTACATTATAATCATCTGCTATTTGAGCTAGAGTTTCGCCTCTTACTATTTTATGAGTTAGAGACTTAGCATACTGATTGTTAATATTTTTCTCTGTCGTTTTTTGGCTGGATAAAGTAGTACTTATTTCTTTATCGGGTGCGATTATGAGTTTACTGCCTAGCTGAACAATATCATTTCCTATAGATATGTTATTCCAATTCCTCAAGTCAGTTAGTCGAACCCCATACCTTTGTGAAATGCTGTAAAGTGATTCTCCTGCACGTGTAGTATGTGTGATGGTTTTAGAACGATCTACTTGGATTGCTTCGCTGTCCAAAGTTTTGTCATTTGACTTTTCAGTAGATCTTTCTAATTGTTTGTCTTGAGAGTGTTCAAATTGTTTTTCGGCTATATTTCCTGATTGGAGTGCGTTTGATGACTGTCCATTATTTTGAACTGTAACTTGTTCGGACTGTGTTGCGCTCTCAACTGATTCAGCTTTGGATTGAATAGTCGACGCTATGAGCACAGGCGCAGCATTATTCGTTGATTCCATCGGTACTCTAAGTGTAGTACCTCGTTTGAGTTTTGTTTTATATCCGGTAATTTGATTGAGTGAAGCAATTTCTTGTGAAGGTACTCCGTATTGAGTTGCAATAGAAGAAAGCGTTTCACCTTTTTTTACTTCATGCATTGTCCAAGGTCGCTTCTCATCATCAGCTAACATTGCAAAACTTGTAGAAAATACATCCTTTTTTCCTATAGGGAGCTTTAAACTATAGGCACCGGCTGTCGGTGGAGTACAAATACTTACCAATTCTGTATTGAGCATACGAAGCTCTTGAATTGAAAGATCTGCGCATTTTGCTAATGATTTAATACTGACAGGTTCCGTAATTGATATAGTTTCATATTGATATTCCGGTTCGAAATTCAGCTCTTCCTGACTAAATCCATAATTTTCAGGATTCAGTGTAATGAGAGTGGTAGCTATATAAAGTGGTACGTAGCTTCTAGTCTCCCGAGGTAAATTCTCGCGAATATCCCAAAAAGTAGCATGCTCGGATTTTGCTTTTGCTAATGCTCGTCGAATTGATCCATTCGGACCGCAATTATAGGCAGCAAGAGCTAAATGCCAGTCACCAAATTCATTATATAAGCTGCGAAGATACCGCATAGCTGCGCGAGTTGATTTTTCTGGATCACGGCGTTCGTCAACCCAGAAATTAACATTAAGGTTATAATCTGTAGCAGCAGCTTGCGTAAACTGCCACAATCCTACTGCCTTGGCGCGAGATACAGCATTTGGATTTAATGCACTTTCTATCATCGAAAGATACATAATTTCCTCAGGCATACCTTCTTCTTTTGCAATGCGACGCATCATTGGGAACCATTTAGTTCCTCGCTCAAGCCAATGTTTAAAAAATTTACGACCACGTTCTTGTGTTAAAAACGCAAGGCTTTTCTCGACAGATTCGTTATTTACTAAAGGGATTGTAAGGGAAGGGAGGGAAGATGTTACCGGAAACTTAAGCGAAGGATACGTTTTGATTGTCGTTACTTCGGGTCGGCTATCTCGAGAATATGCATCAACTTCGGCGAATAACTTTTCTCTTAAAATAAAAGCTGAAGAATTTTCGGAGAGGTTATCAATATTTTGAATATAACTCTCATAATCTTCGATAATTGACTGAGCTAAATCTGTAAAGTCTTCATTTTGTTCGATATTAGGATAGCTCACCAACCCGTGAAGTAGTTCTATGGCAGATTCGAATTGAGTAGTAGCGCCAATCGTATCTTGCTTTTCAATTGAAGTGAGAGCACGTAAATATTTTTGACGTGCTTTTTCTAATTTTTGACTAATTGGACTCGTTACACCTTTTTGAGTCTTATCATCAAAATCTGAATACTCATCTGGAAAAGTAGGTGCTTTTGTAGCGGTATTGATGTGCGTTGGCTGTAATCTACTCGTAGCCTGCTGGGCTGAAACCGTTTGCTCACAAACAACAAACGTGCATGCTGAACTGAAGCAGAAAAGTACTGCTAAGAAAACAAGGCGCTGCTTTGATATCACCATGTTATCCTCCTCTTTTAATAATATAAACTGTCAATTTGAAGCCAAACCCTATATGAAGGAATGGCAATATAACCCATCTGAGCCTAAAACACAACTTAATTCTTCTTCATAAATAAAAATATTACGCAATCAAAGATAGTGCCAAAAAGCCATTCTATTTAATTTGATATAATATCATAAGTCATTTAGAGAAAATAAAATACAGAATAATAGTACTTAGATGTTTGTATAATAATACGAATATATTAACCCATCAATCATCAGTTCTCTTTCTCTCTATAATTACGTTGCTCCAACGACAATACTCAATCTATACATAGTTGTTCAATTGTACTATTTATCTGGAAATCTCATCTATTTCCAGACACAACTTTGACATACCGCAGACATAACGCTGACATAAGCCCTCCCCAAGCCCCGTACTTTTGCGACACTTCTTTGTAATAATTCTATTGCAAGGCTCAAATAACTTGTTTAATTATAAAGGTTTAATTGCATGGCACATTCTCTGATCTATCTCGATCGCAACGAGAGCAACTATGGTCCGGCTCCCAAATGCTACGACGTACTCCGCACTGCCGGGCTTGAGTCGATGAGCTGGTATTCCCGCGAATTCGGCACCGGCTCTAAAAGTATTCTTACAGCACGGCTTGCCGCTGATTTACAAATTGATGAGAGCAGTATCATCCTCGGCTATGGAGCAGAAGACCTGCTCAAGCAATCAGTGCAATGCTTTCTCACAAAAGATGATACAATACTCATTCCATCCTATTCATGGTGGTACTACAAGCAATTAGCCGCTGAAGTCGGATGCAAACAAGCTGAATATCCGCTGGTTATTCGTGAAAACGGTTACGAATACGATATCGATTCTTTCCTTGAAATTTATTCCGAAGTTAAGCCTTCAATGGTCTTCATTAGTTCTCCCAATAATCCTACCGGTAACGCTATCTCCCCAATCGAACTCCACGAAATCCTCCACCACCTCTCCGAATCTATCGTCGTTCTCGACGAAGCTTACTCCTCCAAAAGTACTAATAGCATGATGAAAGAGCTCTTGACTAAGCATCCGAACCTAATCATCATGCGCACCTTCTCAAAGTATTATGCCTTAGCAGGTATCCGCATCGGCTATGCAGTAGTTGGTGAGAAAGTCAAGGAATTCACAAAATTTACAAATCGTTATCTGGGATATAATCGACTCTCAGAACAAATTGCTATCGCCGCGCTCGATTCTCCTGAATATTACGAGGAAATTGCCGAGAAAATGACCCAAGACAAAGAAATGATGTACGAAGAATTCTCCCGCCTCAACGGCTTTACGGCCTACCACTCGGTGGCTAATTTTATTCTCGTCAAAATCCCCCGCTCCATGTACACATCGCTCGATACCTACCTTAAAAATCGTGGATTTGTTGTTAAATTCATGAACGAAGAACTCCTGAATTCTCATCTGAGAATTACCCTCGGAACGCAGAAGCAGAATAGCAATCTCATGAATGCCATCAATGACTATTGCCGTGAAAATGCTCACGAGCAGGAAATACACCGCATCTTTCAACCTGCATACCATGAATTTCGCAAGGAGAATACCCATGAAGCAGCTCTTTGAAGAATATAAACGTTCGCTCAAGCTCCTCGAAATCGAGGAGCTTTTGGATGTGGTGCTCTATCGACCACTCGCCTTTGCGTTTGTCAAATCAATTTACAACACATCCATTACTCCCAATCAAATCACGTGTATCGCCGTGATTTTTGGAATAGTTGGTGGTGGATTGTTATCTGTCGGCACATATCAGGCAAGTATTACAGCAGCGATATTGCTCCTGTTCTATGTAGTATTTGACTGTAGCGACGGAATGCTGGCGCGGCTCAAGAAAAACGGAAGTCCTTTCGGACGCGCGCTTGACGGCTTATCTGATTATATCGTCGGGAGTACCATATATATAGGTATCGCAATCGGATATGCCGGACACGAACACTCCACAGCGCTCTGGTTGCTGACATTTGCAGCAGCAGTAAGCAATTCACTCCACGCGGTACTTGTTGATTATTACCGGCTTCGCTTTGTAGAATATACTCGATCGTCTGAAGCAACCGTGGTTATTACTTCTTCGGAAGAATCGAAGGAAATTACCCAAAAGGGAATACTCGAACAATTCCTTTCCAAATTAGACGCAAATTATGCAAAAGCGCAACGGTTAATTACCCGCCGCAGAACAGATAATCAACTCGTTCGAAGCGATAAATATTACCGCAAAAACAAAACAATCCTCCGTTATTGGACCTTCCTCGGTACTTCTACACAGCTTACTTTACTTATCTTTTGCGCATTTATCCATCGTATTGATTTGTATCTCTGCGGAATTATCGTCGTGGGGAATCTCTACGCAATCACGCTCAGTATCATTCAATCACGAATTGACGCACAATTACATAACCATTCACATTTTAAGGTCGCCCTATGAAAATTGTCCTTCTCGCCGCCGGGATTTCCTCCCGCCTGCGCCCCTATACCGATAATTCTCCCAAATGTCTGCTCACAATCGGACGCGCCTGCATGCTCGAACGCACGCTCGATAACCTCTGTAATTATGGTCTGACCGATATTATTATCGTTACCGGTTACCGCCATACCATGATCGAAGATTTCGTGCGCAATACCTATCCTGAACTACCGGTTACCTTTGTGCACAACCCGCATTTCGAATCGACCAACAATATCTACTCTCTCTGGCTCACCAAGAAGTATGTTTCCGGTCATGACATGATGCTCTTAGACAGCGATATCCTTTTTGATAAGCATATCCTTGGTCAATTACTTACATCTCCTCACGATAACTGTCTCGCACTGCGGCACGGCATGCTCGGCGAAGAAGAAATCAAAGTGAGTATTTATCCAGGCACCGGAACAATTCGAGAAATCAGCAAAACTATTCCCCTCACACAAGCAATCGGCGAATCAATCGGAATAGAAAAATTTGGCGTCGAAAGTACGCGTAAGCTTTTTGAAATCATGGATAATATGATTCTTCACCACGGAATGGTGAACGTGTTTTATGAAGCTGCCTTTCAACGGGCAATTAAGTCCGGCATGATGGTCTATCCGGTGAATACCAATCAGTATCTCTGCGCGGAAATTGATACACTCGATGACTTCATTTCGGCTGAAAATACCATCGTTCCCTTCCTCGATGCTGAGCACTGTCGCCTCGTTCTCTCGGATTAATAGTTGGTATTCCTCCCTTCTCACCACACACCACAAGCCCATGGATAACCGCCATGGGCTTTTTTAATGCAAATGCTTGAACGGCAAATGGACGGTTAGTATCCGCCGCACCGAACCCAAAAAATCGTATTTTTGAACAAATTATCTACTCACGCAGTAAATTATGAAGATACTCTTTGTTCGGACGGATTTTTTTGGCCCCCTTAAGACCGGCGGTTCATTCTCCCATATCAGTGGATTTTTAGACGGGTTGCAGGAGCTTGGTCACGAGGTGGCGCTGACTGCATCTGCCGAGACCTTCGAGCCGAATCGCTATACATTCCACCATATTCCCTATCCGAAATTATTTAATAATTTCCCGGAAATCCCTTCGATTGCCTACAATCGTACCCTCAAAAACACATTGCCTCAGATTATCCGCACCGAGAAGCCAACCTTTATTTATCAACGACATAGTGAATTTATCCACGCCACGACGACAATCGCCCGAAAGGCGGGCTTACGACTAATCTTAGAAGCCAACAACAGCGAGTGGTGGTGGAAGCGTAACTGGGCAAAACTGTTTTTTGACAAGCTCTTACGGCGGAGCGAAGAGGTGCAGTTTCAGGCAGCCGACGCCATCATGGTCGTTAGTGATGTGCTCAAGCACGACCTCGTGCGCTTGTTTGAATTAGACCCAGGCAAAATTCACGTCAATCCCAACGGCGTCGATATACACCGCTTTACCAATACGATTGATGCTCCCAAATTCTTCCAAACGCTCCCGCCCGCACTCCAATCACGCTGGCGCGGCAAAATTCTCTGCGGTTTCGTCGGCACTTTCGGCGAATGGCATGGCGTAGAAGTACTTGCGCGCTCGGTCAGCCACGCTGTTCGTGAGAATCCTGCGCTGCATTTTATGCTCATCGGTGATGGAAAATTACGCGGAAGCGTCGAGAAAATTCTTGCTGAAAATGGCGTTTCGGACTCCGTTACGCTCCTCGGTACGGTGAAGCATGACCTCGTGCCGTCGTACCTTGCTCTCTGTGAAATTCTCCTGAGTCCGCACACCGAAAACACCGACGGCACTGTCTTTTTCGGTTCGCCAACGAAATTATTCGAATACATGGGAATGGGCAAAGCAATTGTTGCATCAGGAGTTGGGCAAATCAGCGATATCATCCGCGATGGCACGAACGGCGTCATCGTTCGACAGCGGGACGAACGTGACCTCGCCGACAAAATCTGCGCTCTCGCCCTCGACCTGCCGAAATGCCACACGCTCGGTGCCGCTGCACGGCGTGATGCCGAAGACACGTATTCCTGGAAACACAACGCCCGCCGCGCAGTCGAGGTGTATGAGAATTTGCCCAAATAATGAATTTGCATGTACTTAATTGAAATTCTTATCTATTTCTGTAGTACAATAAACTATCAATTAGAGAAAACTAAATTTCGAATAACTGTATCTTTTCGAATGACTTACATGCAAATTAATACCCTCTGCAATCGTTTTTTCATGAAGCATTTCCTCTGTGCATCGCTCTTCCTCTGTGCATCGCTTCCCTGCGAAGCTCAACTGGGAAATATTGACAGTCCGGGCAACACCATAAACACAGCAAAAGACGATACGAATAAAGTAAAAGCGCTCATCGAACTGAGTAAAAACTATTGTACGACAGAGCCATCGTTGGCAATGAAATATGCTGTTGATGCAAAGGTACTTGCCGAAAAATTACACTATCCGTGGGGAATTGGATATGCGCTCAAAAATATCGGGCTCATTTATCATAACAAGGGGAATTATGTGGATGCGCTTCAGACTTGGCAACAAGCGTTGGGTATTTTTGAAGCCAATTCTATAAAAGTTGGCGTATCAAACATGCTCAGTAATATTGGGGCGATATATTACAATAAAAGCGATGAAACAAAAGCACTTGATTATGACTTGCGTTCACTTAAAATTGCAGAAGAGATTAAAGATACGTTGAGAATTGCAACCGCACTTATCAACATCGGCGCAATCTATGGCAACAAAAAAGCCACCTATCCAACGGCGATAGACTACTACCGAAAAGCGCTTCCATTCAGCAAAGCTACCGGCAACCTCGAGTCTGTTGGTATTTGCATGATGAATATTGGTGAGATATTTTTCAAATGGGACAAAAGTGATTCTGCGCTTGCCTATATGCAATTTGCGCTTAAAGCTTCGGAGGGAACAACGAATATTCCGTATGCGCTCAATAGTATTGGTAAAGTATATCAAAAACAAAAAGAGTATCCGCTGGCTATCCACTATCACCGGCTCGCTTTCGACTCGGCGCAAAAGCTTGATTCCAAGCTCGATATGGCGCAAGCAGTAGTCGAATTAGCAAGGACTTACCAGGCGACACACGAGTACCAACTTGCGCTGACTTTCTACGAAAAAGCCCAAAAATTACTCCTTGAGCTCGGCGCAGATGCATCGTATGACCTCAAAGATACCTACGATGGTATGACTGCCTCCTATTCCGCACTTTCGGATTATCCAAATGCTTTTAAATATCAACAGTTACTGCTTGCAATAAAGGATTCCCTTTATAATATAGACGTGGACAAAAAGCTCGGTACCAAGCTCTTCACCTTTGAAATTGATAAAAAACAAAGTGAAATTAATCATCAACAAGACCTCATCACGCAGCAAGCATTCGTTCGTAACGGATTAATTGGAGGATTCACAATCGTGCTCTTATTCGCAGGAATATTTTTCAAACAGCGCAACAGAATCGGAAAAGAGAAAAAACGCAGCGATGAGTTATTACTCAATATTTTACCGGAAGAAATTGCCGAAGAACTCAAGCTAACCGGTTCAGCTTCAGCAAAAAATTATGATAATGTTACCGTGATGTTGACTGATTTCAAAGCATTTACCACCGTGAGCGAACTCCTCACCCCTCAAGAATTAGTCAACGAACTACACGCCTGTTTCTCCGCCTTTGATGCAATAATACACAAGCACAATATCGAGAAAATCAAAACCGTTGGTGACGCATACCTCGCAATCTGCGGACTCCCCGTTCCCAATGAAAAACACGCAGAAAACATTATTAACGCTGCACTCGAAATCAGGGATTTTATGCTCGCACGCAGGCAGAAATATGGTGAAAAATCCTTCGAAGTCCGTATTGGTATCAATAGCGGGAATGTCGTCGCCGGTATTGTCGGCGTTAAAAAATTCGCCTATGATATTTGGGGAGATACGGTGAATGTAGCTGCACGGATGGAACAAAACAGCGAAGGCGGTAAAATTAATATTTCAGAGACAACTTATCAATTAGTACAAAACCTCTATCACTTCGACTATCGTGGTGAAATTGACGCCAAAAATAAAGGTCAATTGAAAATGTATTATGTAACTGACAAAGCTTCGTAACATATTTTAAATTAACAAGCTAACAATTAACACAATGTCCCTCTTTACCGAAATAACAGCCCTGCCGACCGAACAAAACAACCCGGCAAGCGCGCTCATCGATACATATTCAACTCGCGAAATCCTTGAATGTATCAATGATCAAGACGCACTTGTCGCTCCCGCTGTTCAATTAGTAATCCCTCAAATTACCCAAGCCGTCGATGCGCTCGTCGAACGCTTTCGCCGCGGCGGACGCCTCTTTTATGTCGGTGCCGGCACAAGCGGTCGTCTCGGTATTGTCGATGCCTCAGAATGCCCGCCTACGTTTGGTGTATCGGCGGAAATGGTACAGGGAATCATTGCAGGCGGCACGCCGGCAATCTTCAAAGCGCAGGAAGGCGCAGAAGACTCCGAATCAGCCGGTGCTGAAGAAATCCGCACCAGAAATCTAACGATTAATGATACGGTCTGTGGAATCGCTGCATCGGGCAGAACACCATTTGTGCTCGGCGCTCTCCGTGAAGCAAAACTCGCAGGTCTTTATACGATAATGGTTTCCACGAATACGCCGGAGAATATCATCAAGCTTGGAATAGAAGCGGATGTGATGATTTGTCCTAAAGTTGGTGCGGAAGTGATATCAGGTTCTACGCGGATGAAGTCCGGCACTGCCCAAAAATTAGTCCTCAATATGCTCACCACCGCCTCGATGATCCGCCTCGGCAAGACCCTCGGGAACGTGATGGTAGATGTACAGCTCACCAATGCAAAGCTCCACGAACGCGCCAAAAATATCCTCATGACTCTCACCGGTGTGGATTATTCCACCGCAGAAATGTATCTCACAGAAAGCGGAGGTAGCGTCAAAACCGCACTCGTGATGATTCTCGGAAATACGACAACAGATGCAGCACACGCCGCACTCACTGAAGCAAATGGCTTTGTACGTCAAGCACTTGAGAATTTAAAGTAATTTTTTATGGTTCGGTTGCTTACATTCCAAACGTTCGCTTGCGGGCACCCGTTGCCGTCCAAACCAGCTATTCGTGTGAACCGAGGGCATCGCTCAGAAGCGATACTCTCGGGGGGAGCGGAAAAATAAAAAGACCCAACAGGTTTACTTGAACCTGTCGGGTCTTTGCAATACGGCTTAAAGAATTTGGCAAGTAATTGTACACTTCGACGGAGCTCAGTGTGACGGAACGGAATGACATCCTTACGACTTACGACTTACTACTTACTACTTACTACTTAAAGACTTACGACTATTTCTCCTCCTGCCAATTTCGCAGAATTTCAATTTGGACCGTGCGGCTGAGGAATCTGCTTTCGGGGAGAGAATGCGCACTGATTCCGGGTGGGAATCTTGTTGAACCCACACCTTCATTGCGGGTAATAGTAGCATTGCGCTTGATAGATGTGATATATTCGGCAACTGCGCTTGCTCGGTTGGTTGCGAGACGGTTGTTGAGGTCTTGTTCGCCGAGATTATCGGTATAGCCGACGACGCTTATCGTCGCTTCATCATCCAAGTCCTGCACGAATTTTTTGATGGCAGCACGCGCACTGCGGTTGAGCTTGTCTTTCAATACTTCAAAGTGCATAAGTGAAAGACGTTCAACAGCTTGGCGGATAGTGTCGCGTTGTATCGGTACATCGATCGTCTGTTCGTCAGATAGCCCATTTCCGTCGGTGAGTGAATACTGAACTTCTAGTGTAGATATTTCTCCGTTTTGCATTATGCGGGAATGTTCATCGGTGAAGGTATGTTTTACATTTCTGAGTGAACTTGTGCCTGATTCACCAAAAAATTTCTTGCGATTATAGTCACCACTTATTTTCCATGACGTAATATTTTGACGAGTGCTTCCGGCAACATCTGCCTCGATAGATTGCGGGATGACATCGGTAATTTCTATATAACGAGTACGGAGCATTGGCGCGAGGAGTTCATCGTCGTCGGAGTCAATTTCCACTCGACGATTTTCCTCATATCCTTCTTCAGATGCGGAAGTTGTCGGTGATTCAGGAGCGCATTTTCGCGATGACTTAGTGATTTTGATTCGTTTTTCCTCCACACCCCAAATCGTTACTAGATAGTCTTTTACTCTATTTGCGCGCTTTTCTGCGAGCTCGCAGTCGGAATTCTCGGTCGTCGGATCGGACGTTCCATGCAGCGTGATTCTCGTTCGTGGAAATTGCCCCATCCGCTCACCAATAATATTGAGAATATCCTTGTGCTGAATCAGTGGACTCGGCGTTAATTTCTCACCCGAAAACCCGTCCGGAGAGGTTACCTGATGATACCGCGCCGGGAGCTCGGCGGTATTCCCGTCAAAAACACAAACGGTAACATCGGAAAACCCTCTGTCACGAATTTTCCGCGCACAGTTATATTCTCAAGTGCTGATTTCTCACCACTTGTCGCCACCCCGTAAAGAGCAAGCTTTGCAATTGGTGGCTTTGGAGGTGGTGGTGGCTCTGCTCCAATAATCGAAGTATCAGTACGGCGGGAAGTCTCGGCGATAATTTTCAAGTCCTCTGTTTCGCGGGTTTCAATATTAACTGTCGTCTTACCAATCGAGAAATGATTGCCGACTATGGTTGGATTTTTCACGGTAATGGTATCAATTCTCTCTTCTTTAGTGCGTTCTTCGGGCTTGACAACGCCCATGCCGAACCTCAGCGACACGCCAAAAGCAAGGATTGTTTGTTTCCAGTCGGAAGTAGTAATTATTGACGAAAGTGGCAGCGAACCCGACACTTCGGGCGCAAGAATTATTTTTTTTGACAATTGAATATCGTAGCCAATTCCAGCCGTAAGAGCAAGTTGCGTCGATGCTGCACCGGCAATGTCTTGCTCGGAGAAGAAGGATGTATCGCGGCGATTATTCCCAAAAGTCACATTCGACGGAGCGAGAATTTCAGAGGAAGAGTTCCATGTGGGCGACATCATCAGTCCGAGCGAACCTCCCCCGAAGACGCGGAAGTCGCCAAAGCGAAAATTGAGCAGAAGGTCGGAGTGGAGCATCGGGAGTGTAGCATCGAGTTTATGCGAGCGAACGAGGGGGACGATCGCGCCGGTTTCGTCCTTGGTGAGCGCGCGGGAGTCGGTCGTGGTCATGAGTACGGAATTCAGGAAATAATTCGAGCGGATGAGGATACCGAATTTTTGCGAAATCCGCCAGTCGAGCGACGCGCCGAACATCATTCCTCCGCCATTTCCTGATGTATATTGAGGACACGCTGGGTCATTCAAACATTGAAGCGTGCCGTCGGTGGTGTGCAAGCCAAGCCCATAGCCGGCACCAAAGCCAAGCCACACAGGAATCCGCGCCTGCGCAACCGCCTGCATATTCAACGAAATAAAAAGAACACACGTAAAAAGTAACGAGCGAAAGAGTGCCATAATTGAGGTATTGAATCCCGGAAACCGACCGAAGTATGCTGCAATGATACGGCGGCGACGAATGTATAAGTGCAAAAATAGGCATTCCTTTTCTTACTGAGAGTATCGCTTCGGAGCGATGCCCTCAGTTTTTTGATATTGGAATATATGCCCATTAGCAAACCGAGCCGCCTCAGCGAAGAAGCGACGGGCTCATGGGGAGCATGAATAACAGTATTGTTACCGTTTTACTCCGTCCGGCAGACACATCTCGACGTCAACACTACCGCACTAAACGCCCACATACCAGCAATAGTGAACGCATGCAACGGCATCGCTCGCGCATATTGCCGAGATTTTGTAAATTGTAGGTGGTATAGGAGGTAATCACTTATCCGTAGTACGGATGAGTGGTATGTTTTTATAGAGGCGTGTTGGTGGGTAGTTGGAAATAACTATCCGGACGGGAATTCGACCTCTCTGAGGTCGTGCGTTCTTGGGGCGGCGCTTTTCTACAAATATTCGACCTCGCTGATGTCGTTAATACCTAAATGGCCCCAGAAAAAATGATAACCTTAGAGAGGTCGATAGGTTGTAACAAGAAGGAGACACAAGATTGTACGACCTCAGAGAGGTCGAATGTTTGTAGTAAAAATAGACAAAAAAAGTTACGACCTCAGAGAGGTCGAATATTTGTAGCAAGAAGGACACACAAGATTGTACGACCTCAGAGAGGTCGAATGTTTGTAGCAAGATGAAAACACATGATGTTACGACCTCAATTAGGTCGCTTGGCGTGGTGTTGCTTTACGCATACTATGGACGAGCAGTACGTTCCATCGGTAAGTGTTGTCGGGCAGCTGGAAATAACCGTCCTGACGGATAAAATTCCTAATATCTATTTTTTTGTCCAGTTTTTTAGTAAATAAACTGGACAAATAATTATCTTTGTATAAAAAACAGAGAATGAAAACTACCGAATACATTACAGTTAGAATAGAACGCCTTCCCAAGGGGTATGTGTTTACCTGTGATGATTTTAGGTCGGAGGTGAATTCAAGGGAAGCGATCATTAA
The DNA here is from genome assembly GCA_016720145.1 of Ignavibacteria bacterium. Taxonomy (GTDB): domain Bacteria; phylum Bacteroidota; class Ignavibacteria; order Kapaibacteriales; family UBA961; genus JADJXV01. The sequence continues at coordinate 226,252 of JADJXV010000002.1, forward strand.
AGCGCTGAATCGGATGGTGGTGATGGGAAAAATTGCCAAGCTCTCGAAGGGGAAGTATTACAAGCCCGAAACCACAGTCTTTGGCGCTCTGCCACCCAACCAAAACCAGATAGTAAAAGACTTACTCGAAAGCGACGGGAAACCTATCGGATATTTGACTGGATATAGTATTTACAATCAGTTAGGACTCAGCACCCAAGTAAGCAATATCATTCAAATCGGTAAAAATGAAATCCGCCCTTCGTTTGTGCGAGAAGGATTTACCATTTCCTTCATCAAACAAAAAAACACCATTACCAAGGAAAACATTCCATTACTTCAAGTACTTGATGCCATTCGTAGTATCAAAACAATTCCCGATGCACCTGTGGGTGAGTCGTGTCGGCGATTGATGGCAATTATTCGAGACATTCAGGCGAAACCCACCTTAGTACGTTTAGCACTGCAATACCCACCATCCACCCGCGCACTATTGGGAGCAATGCTCGAAGAAATAGGGAGCTCGCCGATAGCAGAGCCATTAAAAAAGTCATTGAACTTGATTACGGTCTATAAGTTGCCCGGTATAAGTTCTGTATTGTCCACTGCTGCAACATGGAATATTAAATGATCTTGCACCATGACAAACGGTTCTTTGAAGAGACACTCCGAGCGGCTTCACAGCATTCGGGAATCAATCTTGTGTTTGTAGAGAAAGACTATTGGATCACTTTTGTTTTGAGCCAATTAGCAAAAAGCACGTATGCGGAGCAATGTGTTTTTAAAGGTGGTACTTCGCTTTCCAAAGGGTATGGATTAATCAATCGTTTTTCGGAAGATGTGGATATTGCCATTATAGATGAGCGAAGCAAGTCGGGCAATGAAGTAAAGGCGATTATTCGAGCAGTGGAAAAGGAAATGACGAGCGGTTTACTGGAAAAGAATGTTGATGGAGTATCGAGCAAGGGTTCACGATTTCGTAAATCTGTCTTTGAATATAGCAGTATTGACAAACGAAACGCCGCAAATAAACTGATTGTAGAGGTGAATTCATTTGCGAATCCGTATCCTTTCCAAAAGATTCTGATACATAGCTTTGTGCATGATTTTCTGATGCAATCAGGCAATGAAACATACAGTGAAAAATATAACTTACAGCCGTTTGTAGTGAATATATTGAACAAAGAACAAACCTTGTTGGAAAAATTGGTTTCGTTGATTCGATGTTCTTTTGATGAGAATCCGGTACAAAGTATAGCTTCCAAAATCAGGCATTTTTACGATTTGTATTTCTTGGTAAATGATCCAGAATGTGAAGTATTTGTGCAGTCCGAACAGTTCAAAATGAAATTCAATGAAATACTGCTCCACGATAAAAAGCTCTTTGGAAATCCTACAGGATGGCAGAATAAGGAAACAACGGAATCTCCGCTTATTGCTGATTTTGAAATGCTATGGAAGCAACTAAAAGATAAGTATAATACGGAGCTTTCGGCATTGGTGTATGGTGATGTACCGGATGAAAAAATTGTGGCAAGAAATTTCCAACTTCTCATAAATTCAATTCGTTGAAACTCATAGAAAAAATCATAGAGCATGCTGTATTTTCCCGTCCGACTAAGTATTTATTGACGTAAACTCTTGCTACACTGGAGAGTGATAAAAAGCAAGAGCAAAGAATACGTTTTGTAGGTACGTGTGACGGGTAGTTCTAATAACTGGCCGGGCGAGAAAGGAAAACCTCATGAATCAAATGAAGTATATATACTGGACTTTTACTTTAGCATTCTTACTGATAATTTATTTATGGAGTGCTGACTATGTAAAGCTATACAGTAAAGGTAGCTATACATTTGTTTTTGAAGCTGATAAAGATGATGCGTATGAAAATCTATTGTTTGTAAAAAATGTCATGGGTGAAAGAGAATTACATATCTTAATAGAACGCTTTTTAAGTCCTAACAACCCGGATCATTTAACAAAAGATGTTGCCATACGATATATTCGAGAAAATAATAAAATAGAATTTCTAAGCAATTTAAAATCAGTTAAGAAATTCTATGAAAGCATTAATCCAGATACTTTATTCACGGTTTATGTAGAGTCAAATAGAATCCGTTCATGGAGTTTGAGAAATGCGGCAGTTATTAGTGACCTGAATGAAACTATACTAGAATTAGAGCTTATAAAGCGATAGTACTCCTGTCCGGTAGGGTTTCAACTGCCCGTCAACACATACCGCTGAAACGCCTGCATGATAATTCATCCTAGTTCCCCTTCAATCTGTTATATTACCCATCCCACGTCCTGACAGGTTTTCCTCAACCTGCTAGGACTTTTTTGTGTCCTCCCGAGGGTATCGCGTCGTCGCGATGCCCTCGGTTTTTGGGTAAGCTCTAGCGCCATCACCGAGCCGCTCGCGAAGAAGCGAGGGGCTCGGAAGAGAAGAACACACCATGTTAGATTTTTCAGTATTTTTGTGCTCCAATTTCACTGATTTATCGGTGAAATTCCAACCTTAAACTTTAATCTTACGGTTTCGCATGGCGAATAAATTTACCGGGCGGACATGATCTACAAACTTTGCAAGAGCTACCCCTATGAACAATCATATCAAAGACTTACTCTATCGTATGGCTGACGATTCGCTCATGATCGGTCATCGTAATTCCGAATGGACAGGGCTTGGCCCCATACTTGAGGAAGACATCGCCTTCTCATCAATTGCACAGGATAAAATCGGACATTCTCTTGCATTATTCCAAATTCTCCATACACTCGGTGAGTCTGACCCGGACACCGCAGCCTTTATGCGTAATGCTGAGCAAATGCACTGTTGCCACTTGGTGGAATTACCAATCGGCGGGTATGACTTCAGCTTGATCCGCCATTTCTTATTCGACACCGCCGAAATGCTCCGCTATCATTTACTTGAACAATCCTCCTTCCTGCCCCTTGCTCTCCTTGCCAAAAAAGTTCGGGGTGAAATTAAGTATCATGTATTCCATGCTAATACATGGGTCACTCAGCTCGGCGCGCAAGGTAATGACGAAAGCCACAACAAGATGCAAGCAGCGCTAGATATGGCGTTTCCACTCGCTCTTGGTATGTTTGAACCGTCAAAGTTTGAACAGGAATTGATCGATGAAGGTGTGTTTACTGGCGAAAATGAACTTCAACGTCTTTGGATGGAGTCGATTACCACGACGCTTGCAAAAGCAACTCTTACAATACCAACTAATTGCAACCCATCTTACGGCGGACGCTACGGTTCGCATACCGAACACTTACAGCCACTTTTGGACGAAATGTCTGAAGTATTTGCCTCCGATCCTGTTGCAGAATGGTAACGCCTAGCGAAATACTCACCGCGCTGCAGGACGTGCGCGACCCGGAAATTCCGGGTATATCGGTTGTGGACTTGGGAGTCATTACCGATGTCTCCGTCTCCGACTCAGGTGCAGTACGAGTGCAAATGACACCGACATTCGTTGGCTGTCCGGCGATTGAAGTGATGAAATCAGATGTACAGAAACGACTTGCGGAATTTGGCGATGTATCGGTGGTGGTGAATTTTGATATTCCGTGGGATTCGAATCGTATTACCGAACGTGGACTCCTTGCACTCAAAAAACATGGGCTCGCTCCGCCCCCGAGATATGAAGTGGAGTTTGAATTGGATATATTGGAAAATATCGCATGTCCTTTTTGCGGAAGTACCAATACGAAAGTTCAGACGCCGTTTGGTCCTACATTGTGCCGTTCGATACATTACTGCAATTCATGTTCGCAGGCATTTGAGCAGTTCAAACCGTTGTAATTTTCCATCGATTGATTTTTATGCCTCTTATCCAACCCTCTACCTTCTCACCACCTTTTTACCTTCGTAATTGCCATGTTCAGACTATGTATCCGACGTTTTTTCGGAAAACTCCGCCGGTAGAATACCAACGTGAGCGTATAGAAACACCGGATGGTGATTTTTTTGATGTTGACTGGGCATTTGCTGCTGAACCTGCCGAACGTGTTGTTATCATAGTACATGGGTTAGATTCGAGCACCGATGCCAAGTATATCCGTGGTCTTTCGCGGGCATTAGTGCGGAGAGGATTTGACGTAGCAGCGATGAATTTCAGGAGCTGTAGTGGTGAGATGAATCGTCTCTATAAGTCGTATCATAGTGGAGCTACAGAGGATATTCATACGCTCGTGACTCGTATTGCGGCTACAAAACGTTACAGCAATATCTCCTTAGTTGGTTGTAGCTTAGGTGGTAATGCAATTCTAAAGTATCTTGGTGAACAAGGCAGTAATACGATTATTCAAAAAGCTGCAGCTCTCAGCGCGCCCTGCGACTTGAAAGCATCGGCACTTGCGATGGCTTCATGGCGGAATTCTCTCTATATGAAACGGTTTGTGCGATCATTTCAGCAGAAAATCGCCTTCAAACAGTCCGTTTTTCCACCAGGCGTAACGCTCGATCATTTCAAAAACATCCGCACATTTCAGGATCTTGACGACCGTTATACTGCGCCGGCTCATGGCTTCCGCGATGCCGAAGATTATTGGGCTAAATGCAGCGCGATAGGATTTATAAATTCGATTAAAATCCCAACACTCCTTATCAGCGCGAAAGATGACTCCTTCCTCACGTCGAGTTGTTTGCCAATTGACATGGCAGCGTCAAGCGAGTATTTTTTTATGGAAACACCTGACTATGGCGGACATTTAGGTTTTGTCCAATCGGTGATGTCGGGAGAATATTGGCATGAAACGCGTATTGCGGAGTTTATTCGCTGATACAGGTAGGTTGGTAAAGGATAATCTCAGGGATAATAGTAATTCTTTTGAAAGAAATAGGTTAGTACTTGAACGAATTCAGGCAAACTTGACTTGACCTAACTCAATAATCATGCTGAACTTGTCGAAGCATCAATCAATGCCGAATTTTAGGATTGCAAGCAACTCCTTAAATACACTTCCAAGCCCCTCGGCGCGGCCGTCGCCCCACTCTAAAAGTTGTACTATACCATTTTTCATCAATCTTTCTTATCAAATTCAGCGCGTGAAATGACAGTCATCACCGGAAGCTTTTTGGCGGTCAATTGAGCATTGAGCGACTCAAGATCTGACTTGATAAACTTTTGAAATGTTTTTTCTGAATTACTGAGTTCTTTGTTCACCACTTCCATTCTTTCGAGCTGTGATTTGGTAGGCTTACCGCCGTAACTATTAATCGCACCATAGAGATCGACAACACGTTCACGGAGCTGTTCTTCACCGACGAGGATACCACCTTCTTTGGTCGCAACGAGCGTTTTGTGGAGCGAATCTAATTTAATGGCAAATGCTTTGAGATTCTTTGCAAGGAGATCGGTCGAATCTATTTTCGCTGCACGAGCATTAGCTGCATCTCGAACGCCGGTGACGGCATCAGCGATATAAGCAAGATTGCCCTGCATGTCGTATAATTCGAGGACTGCTTTCGACTGCAATGCGCGGTCTGCGGGGGAATGTGTCGAGAGTGGGTCGGCAACGAGATTGATGGTGCCGGTGTAGGATTTATCGCCCTTGATCAGCTTGATGGTATAGGTGCCTTCCGCTACAAGAGGACCGACCATTGCACCGCCTGCGACATTCGCACCGGGTGCGACTTTCGGGGCTTTCATGCGGATAGCCCAATCGATACGGTTGATTCCTTTGCGTTTTCCTGCCGGAATTGTCGAGATAAGCTTACCCGATCTATCGGAAATTTCAATCTTCATATCACCAAAAACATGGCGGTCTTTTTGATAGTAAGTAATCGTCGCTACATCACTTGGATTATAACCAACAAAATTCCCTCCTCCGGAAAATTCCTGAAATCCTCCACCAATTTTCATTTCATTTGGGCGACCTTCGAGGATGACGAGTTCTTTGTCTAATACATCTGACGTTAGCTTTCGAAGTGGTGTAATATCATCAATTATCAACACCCCACGACCGTGAGTTGCGAGGATTACGTCATGTTCGCGTGGGTGGATCGCAATATCCCGCACCGCCACATTTGGTAGATTTCCGGTGAATTGAGACCATTCTTTGCCACCATCAATCGAGACAAACATGCCGAGTTCGGTGCCTGCAAAGAGAAGCGCAGGATTCACCGGATCTTCGCGAACGACATGCGCATAGCCCTTGACGCCGGTTGAGATTTCCGACCAGGTTTTGCCGAAGTCGGATGTTTTATAGATATAGGACTTCATATCACCGGTCGTGTGTCCGTCAAAACTCACATAACACGTACCCTTGGCAAAATGCCCGGGTTCAACCGTCGAACACCATGTATTAGCAGGTAATCCGGGAATACTCTTGACAACATTAGTCCATGTTTTTCCACCATTTTGTGAGATTTGTACATTGCCGTCATCCGTACCGACCCATAGAATTGCAGCGTCGAGAGGCGACTCTGCAATCGTATAGATCGTACAATGATTTTCGGCACTTGAATTATCCACACTCAGCCCGCCGGACTCATCCTGCTGTTGTTTTGACTTGTCATCTGTGGTGAGATCGGGTGAAATATTCGTCCATGACTCGCCTTTATCGGTGGATTTATGAAGGAATTGCGAACCCATATAGATCACGTCCGGTCGCGTCGGGCTCAGTTGAATCGGAGTATTCCAATTAAATCTATACTTTGGTTCACCATATTTCGGATAGGGCTTAATGTCTTTACTTTCATTGGTTTTGGTGTGAATTCGGCTTATATTTCCGCCTTGAGATTCACTATACAGTATCGTTTTGTCGGTGCGGTCGCGCCATACCCAGAAGCCATCGCCGCCGCCTGCATTATTCCAGTCACGATTTTCGATACCGTTCGGACTCTCGGCCGGACCGAACCACGAGCCGTTGTCCTGCAAGCCGCCATACACATTATACGGCTTGTCCATATCGTGGCTTATATGGTAAAATTGTGACAACGGGAGATTATTAAAAAATCTCCAACTCGATGCTCTGTCAAAAGATACATACATACCACCGTCTGTACCAATTATCACATGATTCGTATTTCCGGGATTCACCCATACGGCATGGACATCCGAGTGAAAGCCGCCACGGGATGAAAAAGACTTACCACCATCGGTGCTTACACCAAGATAAAGTGAAGTCTTATAGACACGGTTGGTATCTACAGGATCTGCGACAACTTTTGAAAAATAGAATGGTCGGAGGGAGGATTCAGCGCCGCCGTTCATGCGTTCCCAGGATTCGCCGCCATTCACCGAACGGTAAAATCCTGTTTTTGCAGCTTCGACATTTGCATAAATTATACTAGAATTGACAGGTGAGATATCTACTGCAATTCGACCTAAGTCGCCTTCTGGCAACCCATTAGCGAGCTTTTTCCAGGTTTTGCCACCGTCAGTGGATTTGTGTAATCCACTTCCCTTGCCACCGGAGGTAAACGACCAGCCGGTGCGCCGGTATTGCCACATCGAACAATAAACAACGTCAGGATTTTTAGGGTCAATTGCTACATCCGCACAGCCGGTCTTGGCATCGACATAGAGCACACGTTCCCAAGTTTTGCCGCCGTCGCTTGTACGGTAAAGTCCACGTTCTTCGTTGTCATTCCAGAGATGTCCGGTAGCTGCCGCATAGACGATATTAGGATTGGAAGGATGAATGACAATACGCGCTATTCGTTCTGAATTTTCAAGTCCGACTCGCTGCCAGTTGTCCCCACCGTCGGTTGATTTATACACACCATCGCCAATGGAAGTGCTATTTCTTGTCCACGACTCACCTGTACCTACCCACAGGGTATCGGGGTGATGTTGATCAATTGTCACAGCCCCAATAGACTGACAATATTTATCAAAAATCGGCTTGAATGTCGTACCACCGTCGCGTGATTTCCACAGTCCGCCACCGGCAGCACCTACATAAATAAATCGTGGGTCTTGATTTACGACATCGAGTGCTGCTATGCGACCTCCCATAACTGCAGGACCAATATGCCGTGCTTCGATGGCACCGAACGTTGAGGATGATACTTTTACTTGAGAGTGTGAGACTTGTGAAAGTAAAACAAACACGACAAATACAATTGTATAATTATACCGCATACGAACATCTCCAAAATAAATTCAATGATAAATTATGTGCTTATAAGTTCAAAAATAAGGGAGTCTTTGAATTATGACGATAAAATAAAAACCCGAACAGGAGCCGAAACCTGTACGGGCTTATGTGGTGAAACACTTTGAATTGGCAACTAGTTACGACTATTTTATATTCGTCGGATTAATTACGATACGATTTTGCGTTTGACTCGGTATAATCATACAAAAAAGTCCGAGCAGGAGCCGAAACCTGCCCGGACTCTGTGTGGCGAATTTGGAGATTAATTTCTGTTTTTCAAAGTGCCGCTACCGGTTATTTCTTTGTGGAGAATCTCCGGCTTGCCATGATAGCTCACACTGCCGCTTCCGGTGATTCGCACATCTAATTGATTCTCTGCGCTAATTTCACATTTACCGCTTCCCGACAGACTTAGCTTTGAGTTAATTGCTTTTAAATCATAGGCATACAACTTACCATCCCCAGTTGATTCAATAGTATGTACGATAGCATTTCCTTTGATAGTAATGTTTCCATTTCCAAGAATTTGCGATGTAATATTCTCAGCGTGTAATTCATCAAAGTTAATTTCACCGCTACCTGCTACGACTAATTTTATGCTATTGGTTGTAATATCGCTTGGAGCAAGAATTTTTCCATTTCCTGCAAGTGTGATCTCATCAACGTCTTTCATAGATACAAACACCGTGATATTTTTCGTAGGATTCACACATTTCGGTACAGAAATCTTGAGCGTCCCATTCTCGATTTTGGTTTCGATGAGATTTTGAAGATTGTCATCTGCCTGCACATGCAAGCTTTGAAAGTTGTCTTGCGATAATATTACCGTGGCTTCTGTTTCCACGATGATTTTATTGAAGGAGAGTACCGTATGATTTTCACCTATTATATTACCAGATCCATCGAGGCAATCGCCTGCTTTGGATGGCTGAGATGTAGCAATGATACCGATAATTACCGCAAAAGCGGCGAGCGAAGAGAAAACGTTGGTTTTCATAAAATTCCTGTAAGATGATAAATATGAGAGAGTTAACACAATTTGAGGGTTGCTTTTAGTGAGGAAGCACCATAAAAGACTACTATTTCTTTGGCATGACGAAAATTGAATTTTCTATAGGGGTATTCGGCTCCACTTTGTCGATAACGACCTGAAATCTGGTAATACCTCCGGAACGAATATCCATAGAATGTGCCATCTGTATACCGGATACCGGCTTGTAATTTCCAAGAATTACATCACCTTCTTCTATGCCATCTTTAGTTTTTGTTTTTGTAACTATCTTAATTGGTAAATAGTTGTCCGCGTCAATAAAATACACCGCTTCTACACCTGTCTTTTTTGTAACTTTAAGTTTAAATACAGAGGAACCTTCCATCTCGTCTTTTCCCATGAATTCGATAACATGACCTTTTGCTTGATAATCCACAAAGTCACCATCAAAATCTGCACGATCAATTATGGCTTTCGCTTGATCCTCCGGGACAATAGTCGGCTCAATTACACCACTGATCGCAAAAGGATTGAGCTGCCATGCAGTGGTTCCGTCAAAGACTTCAAGTTGCGTTTTGCCAAATATTGTAATTTCCATGCGTGACATCAATGGACGTTTTGCAAAAATTTTGACCGGAACTTCAGACCCCATCACCATTGCATGCCCGGATATTTTCATAGAATTTAAGGCTTTGATTTTTTCTATACCACCTGTGGCAGCAATGCTTTTAGCGATAATTTCTTCGGCAGTTTGAGCGTGGAGCCCGATGGAGGATAGTCCCAATACGAGAGAGAAAAGGAGAACGGCTTTTTTCATACGACACTCTTATAAATAATATTAAAAAATTAAGAAAGGAAATAATTCGGCTTGCTATGAATTGATGGCTTGAATTTGTTACGCTGTTTTGAAATGTGGGGGCAGTTACGCCGGTATTTCTATCAGGTTTCACTTTTTTTTTATTGGATCCAATATTAACATAAATTTACATTTTTAGAATTTTAAATATAATGTAACATATTAACCGCAAAACTTTCCGAATTTGCAGTTTAAATGCGTAGTTGTTTCATCTTTCTGACATACAATAAGTGCCCTTAGATTTAATCAGAATCGATGCATAATTATATATTTCGACAAATACTTCAGAGCTTAACTTTAGGAAATTCAAATGGCTAAGAAAAAAATACTTACTACGGAACCGCAACCCGCCCCACTTCCTGCAGAAGAATTACATCAAAAAATCATAGGAATTCTCACGCAAAACGCACCCTCAACTCTCCGTTTACTTGATATCGGAAAACTGTTGAATTTCCGTTCGGATTCGTCAGAATATGAGGCGCTACGAGAGGCAATTAATTACCTTGGGCAGAAAAAAATAATCTATAAATCTGCCAGACGTAGATTCGGTATTGCACCTATTTCGCAAAATACAAGCGTGTTTGTCGGCGAACTGAAATTTGAACATAATCGCGGCTCAATTATCACTGATTCTCTTGAATTTCCAATAATTTATATTCGTCAACAATACTTGGCTACCGCGCTCGCTGGTGATACGGTACAAGTGAAATTATTAGCACTGAAAAAAGATCAAAAGCCTTATGGTACAGTGAATAAAGTCATTAGCCGAGCAGATAGTACGATGGCAGGAACGCTCGACTTTGACGGTGATTTTCATTTTTTTATTCCCGATGAAGAGAAATATTATGTCGATTTTTTGATTCACCCCAAAAAACTCAAAGGTGCAAAAAAAGGCGACAAAGTACTCGCGAAATTTGTTCGGTGGGACGACGCTCATAAAAGCCCAGAGGCAGAAATCACAGAGGTTCTCGGCGCATCCGGTAATCCACTCGTCGAATTTGCCGGCGTACTTAAAGAATTCGGATTGCCGGCAAAATTCAGTGAAATGCTCGAGTCTGATGCAAAAGCGCTTGCAATTCAGCCGACACCAAAGATGATTCAGTCACCACGTATAGATCTGCGTAAAGAAGAAATCATCACTATCGACCCCGATGACGCACGTGACTTCGATGACGCGCTGTCGCTGACCATTCTTGAAAACAAAAATTATCGATTAGGCGTTCATATTGCAGATGTTACATCGTACCTTTCCGAAAATTCCGCTCTCGACAAAGAAGCATACAACCGCGCCAATAGTACCTATCTTGTTGACAGAGTCGTACCAATGCTCCCTGAATCATTATCCAATGATGTTTGCTCGCTTGTGCCAAATAAAATTCGCTTTACCTTCTCAGTTTTTATGGAATTTACGCCAAAAGGCGTTCTCAAAAACTATGAAATTGCCGAAACAGCAATCAAAAGCACTAAAAGATTTACGTACAATGATGTACAGACAATTATCGATTCCGGCAAAGGTAAGCACCTGGAATTAGTCCAAAATTTATTCACATTGTCAAAGATTTTACGGGCTAAACGCTTTGATAAAGGCGGGCTCGATTTTGAATCGTCCGAAACTAAATTCCAGCTCGATGAAAGCGGTACTCCTGTACGAGCAATTATGAAATCCGCGACTGACTCGACTAAACTTGTCGAAGAATGTATGCTTGCGGCGAATCAGACCGTGGCTTTGCATATCAAAGCTATTTCCAAAAAAGCCAAACTCCGCCAGCCGTTGCCGTTTTTCTATCGCATTCATGATAATCCTGACGCTACCAAACTCAAAGATGTGCTGACTTTCGTACGTTCACTCGGCATCAAAACAAAATTAGAAGATCTATCTTCAAAAGAAATCAACCACTTACTAAAACAAGTCGAAGATCTGCCCGAGAAAAAAGTCATCCATCAATTCATGCTTCGCGCCATGGCAAAGGCCCTCTATTCTGAGAAAAACATTGGACATTATGGACTTGGTTTCAGCGATTACGCTCACTTTACATCGCCGATTCGGCGCTATCCTGACGTGATAGTCCACCGATTACTCAAGGAATATGCGCTTGAAATTCCTTCAGCTACACGTATTAGTATTCTCTTACGACAGCTTTCTGCTGCTTCTGAACATTGCTCAGATCGAGAACGTCTCTCCGTAACTGCTGAGCGTACCTCCACTAAAGTCGCTCAGACAATACTCGCTCAAAAATACTTAGGCAAAGAGTTTAATGCTTCGGTGAGTGGTGTGACGAGTTTTGGTGTGTTCGTACTGCTCGACGATGTCGGCATTGAAGGTTTGCTCCATATCCGCGACTTGACGGATGATTATTATATGTTCGACGAAAAGAACTTCCAGCTTGTCGGCAGGCGGCGCAAACAGCAATATCGTATTGGGACGCGTCTCAGAGTGCTTATTATGCGGGTGAATTTGGATAAACGTGAGGTGGATATGAGACTTGTGGGAGCTGAAGTGTGAGCAAAATGATTTTTTTAGTTTGCTTAAATGTAGCTGAACTTATTTATAAGGAATTTCAGCAGTAATTCCGATAGAAAAGCTAATAATTTCAAGCCGATGTGTGAAATCACTATAGGCAAAACTTGGCATAAACTCGAATCCGGTTGTACTTTTCTCCCATGATAATTTTAAACCGATAAATGGTGAAATCACCATTGTTTTTCCGGAGATATCGAGCGGTTTCCCTCGAAATTCGGATGGAGCTTTACTATCAGCTTCAGTGGTAGCACTATAGAAATATAACTGAGGCTTTATTCCGCCATAGATGCTCCGGATATTCCACGTGTTTTGGGGATGATACGAAAATATGAGTGCTGAGCCGAACCCACCAATCGAGTAATTATAATCTATATCACCATTACTTTTCGTGCTATAATACATTGCCGATGAGTTGATAGCAATCTTGAATGTCGATTTTCTATCGGTTAACATCCATTTCCAATTTCCTTTAAATCCGATATCATATTCAGCCCAATCAACTGGAATATTACATGTCCAAATAGCAAATCCAAGATCATGATTTTTGGCTACACCGTATTGCACTCTGAATTCTAAAGGTAAAGCAAATGGAAAGATAGCAGGCTTGATATCCTGAGTAGCTATTGTATTGTTTTTGTGCAGAAAATCGGGTGCCGGTCCCTGCATAAATGATATCGCTATAGATTTCTTCCCCTCTCCAAGTGTTTGAGCGTCATGAAATTCGGAAACATCTACCAACGAGCAACTATAAACAGCAAGACTGAGTGTAAAACATACACCTTTGTAGTACATTTTTTTTATCATAGTTATCCTCCTCGAGAACATAAGTACAAATCCACTGTATGCAGCATTTTCAAAGATAATCTGAGCCCGAAATAGAGTACTATTCTATCCAACACGAAAATACATAATTATATGCAGAATCAAATGGTTTGAGGTTCATCGACAAGAGAATATCTTCTCAGAAGATTGATATTTTCATGCCCTTCTGACTTCTTACAAATTTCTCCTCATTCAATTCTTACTTTATAGACTTATCTTTGTCTTACCGAAAGCCGATAATCGCTCTACTTTTTGGGAGAGCTTAGTTACAGAGGGAAAATTCAATGTCAGAAATTTCAAAAGTATCGATTATTCGTGACGAAATTCATCCTGTTGTACCGGTGCAGGCAACTACAGCTATTCATCAATCACAGACCCATGGTCCTGACACTACACAATCATTACTCGTTGCTAAATCTGCAATTAACCGTCTTGCAGCAATGCCGATTGTGACCGCAACAATGATCTCTCAGGCCCTCGAGCATCTCGGCGGAGAATTACCCCAAACACCACAATTTGCAACTCCACTTCTCGTAATACTCCAAAAAATTCAAGACCATTCAGCTACCTTTCTCGATCGCAGTCTGATGTTCGCCTTGCGGCAGTCTTCACCGGAAAGTCCTTCGTTTTATCTTGCCTTGCGAGAGTTTGTAACCCGCACTTCCGGTATCCCACATGCGCAGACTTCACACGCAGCCGCACAGGAGATGCTTACACTGATTGAAAGTCAATTAGTCATTAATCTTCATGCACTTGCTGCCGGACTCCCTTTGAGGATGTTCGTGCCGATGTATAGGAATGGATCGTATGAAACTGTAGAGTATTCCTATGAATTACCTACAAATACATCACGACGGCTGAATCATTTCCGCCTAAAAATTCAAACGCAGACCATGGGTGAAGTATCGGTGTCCGGCGCTGAACTCGACAAACGCCTTCAGATTGCATTTCATACTCAAAGTCAAGACATTGTCAACAAATTTCAGGATAATTTTCACCATCTACGTGATAAGCTCGAACGTAACAATTATACTATAATGGGATTGTCAGCATCTGTTGGTAAGCTACCTGAAAAGCATAGTAGTGCGCCAAATATCTCAAGCATCTCCATTTCGACTTGATAATCTGGTTATTACCGTGGAATTTACTGCACTTTTGCTTATTTTCGTAATGAACTGTGCAGTATAATTTTCCAAGAAACACCATGACGCCTGCCACCACCACAAGCATCTATCAATCTCTTATTTCAATTTGCGAATCTGAACTCGATAATCGAGATAAACTCCTCGGTTTGAGTCAGATTTTCCGCGAAGTGCTCAAACACCTAACCGAGACCGAACTCCAATTCTTCACCGGTGAATTCGCACAATGGAGCTTTCTATGCGATAAATTCAACGTTCCCCAGAACATCTCATCTGAAATCAACGGGTTTCGACGTTTTAGCGCGCATATTGCCAAGAATAGCACTGCAACCTGCAGCAATACCGATATCCTCGCTTGTACGAAAGCTATCACCACGTCAGTTTCGTTTTTTTCTTCAATTCCTATTCCTTCAAATCTCTCTGACCTTTGGATAAATAATCCTGATCTCAGTGTACAATTTGCACGTAAGCGACCTGCTGATACAGTACCATCGGTTCGGGCTGTCGTCCTTTCTATTGGCAATGCTGAGTTGCAAAATGACCGTAAACAGCTGATTATTCAGTGTGAATCTGACGAACTCGGTAGAATTAAAATCGCCTTTTACGACAGGTATCTTGAGCTAGAAAGTCTCCTTTGGGTAGGGGCAATCATTCATTGTACCGATATGGTCGGCTCGAAAGTTTCACAAAATTCCTTTTATACTACCGGCTCTACACTAGTTATCCTTGAGCCGGATATTCTCATTGATGTGACTGATGTAGCAGAATGTTTTCAGTCAAATGGCATCAACCCGATGCTCTATTTTCTCAAAAAATTCTCACCTGGTACGACCTCACTTGCAGCTCTGGCCGGTACACTCGTCAATTCATGTTTTGATGAATTGCTTCATAATTATGAATGTAATTTTGATGAAATATTCGATGCTGCTCTAAGAGTAAAACCTTTGCAAGTAATTCATGCAGTTGGAAATAGCCCTGACGCTGTAAATGAGCTCCGCGGTATGGTGCGTCAGCAATTTGAAAATCTACGGGCACTATTGCCTACACTTCAGTACGACATATTCAGCGTCGAGCCCACGTTTTTATCTCCAATGTACGGCCTCCAAGGTCGGCTCGATTTACTGCTTGAATATGCTGATGTACACCGAAAAACAGTCATTGAATTAAAGTCCGGCAGAGCACCTTTACCTACCGCGTCTTTTGGGTTCGCCGATAAACATACCATCAAAACCGGTATGTGGATCAATCATTTAATACAAACGACATGTTATAATTTACTTCTTGACTCTGCTTTTCCGGGGAGAACCGGCGATAGTCAGGTACTCTATTCACGTACTATCGATTATCCACTCCGTAACGCACCGAATATTCCTCAGAATAAACGTGACTCGCTGATGCTGAGAAATACCATTATCAGCATGGAACATCAGATTATCGAACGTCAATTCTCACTTTTGCGCAAAATTACACCGGAATCTTTTGGACCCAAGCCGGACTTCAAACAAAGTGAAATTGTTGAATTTTCACATTTTTATTCATCCCTTACACCCACCGAACGTACTTATTTTCAAGCATTTTATTCATTTCTTCTCCGCGAACAATACGCATCACGCACAGGCAGCGAAGGGCGTGGCGGACAAAGTGGCTTCGCGGCATTATGGCGGGATTCTTTAGCTGAAAAAGAAGCAAATTTTTCAGTGCTCTCACATTTGGAATTATTGCCTGATGAGTCTGACTTCACAAACTTTTACTTGATGTTCCGACGGACAGAACTCACAGCACAAGTTTCGTCTTTTCGGATAGGTGACATTGCAATACTTTATTCGTTGAATGAGCAAGGTGAGGCACGTCCGGTCGAAGGACAGATTATCAAAGCATCGGTGAGAAATATCACAACTGATCGTATCGCTATCAGTTTACGGAATAAGCAGTTGAATGCAGAATTTTTCACAACTGACAAGTCGTGGATACTTGAGCCGGATCAGATCGAAAGTGGATATAATGCTTTGTATCGTGCGCTCATGACAGCTCTCAAAACTCCGGAACGTAAGCGCAATATTCTTCTCGGGTTACAAGCGCCAAGTTTTGGAACTCTCCCGGAAGTCAACTTCCCCGGTCTCCATCCCGAACAAAAATTACTTCTCGCTCGTGCGATTTCATCTGAAGATTATTTTCTTTTGCAAGGTCCACCCGGCACCGGTAAGACTTCCGTCATGCTGCGTTCACTCGTCGAATTTCTCCATGACTCTACGGAAGAAACCTTACTTGTACTTGCTTTTACCAATCGCGCTGTGGACGAAATTTGTACCGCACTCAAGAAAATTCGCCCCGATTTCCCGTTCATCCGGCTTGGGAGCAAAGAGACGAGCGAGCATCCTGATCGTCTACTGTCGAGTATTGCGCAAGACAAGACAATTGAAGAACTTGCACAAATTGTCAAGCATACACGAATCATCGTTTCGACGGTTTCGTCTGTCAATGCTAATCCTGAAATTCTTCATATTAAACAGTTTACAACAGCAATAATTGATGAAGCATCGCAGCTGTTAGAACCTCAGATTATTGGTATTCTCGCCGTCGTCGATCGGTTTATTCTCATCGGTGATGAAAAGCAGCTCCCGGCAGTCGTCGTGCAAAATGAACGTGGCGCTATCGTCAATAGCCCACATCTAGAGCAAATCCACCTCACCGATTTACGTATTTCTCTTTTTGAACGGTTGATTCGCATTTGTACTCAGAATGGGTGGATCCAAGGTGTGGGGATGCTCGTTCGGCAAGCGAGAATGCATAATTCTATTCAAAATTTTGCAAATAAATTCTTCTATGATAGTAAGTTAGAACCGATGAATCCGTGGCAATCAGAAGTTTTTTCTACCGGAAATATGTTCCCCACAGCTCACATTCCAAACCACAGTTTGCGGTCACCCTTGCCGTCCAAGCTTTCAGAAGAAATCTTCCGTAAACAATTGATATACCTTTCGTCCGAGCGTGAACATCGCCCAAAGGTACACTATGGCGAGGCACAGCAAGCAGCAGAACTAATTACAACAATTGCAGAGATATACGGCGATAAATTTACAAATCAAACAGTCGGAATCATTACTCCATTTCGCGCACAAATTGCTGAAATCGTCCGCCATACAGATTCGCAGCTTCGTTCTAAAGTCACGATAGATACAGTAGAGCGCTTTCAAGGCAGCGAACGTGATATTATCATCCTCTCATGCGCGGTCAATCACATCGCGCAACTTCAATCAATTCAGTCACTTGTAACGATAAATGGAGTATTAATTGACCGAAAATTAAATGTCGCACTCACACGTGCGAGGCGTCAGTTTATCCTCCTCGGATGTGAAGAAATACTACGTGAATCGATGCTGTATCGGGAGCTTATTGAGCATATTCGGGCGAATGTATAATCGGACGAACATCACATCAAGCTTTCCCAAAAGAAAAGTTTGGCAGTCAAACTTCAGTATTGTAAGTTGCGTTGAAAATAACGAGTAGCGTACGTTTCCGCTATGAAATTTAATAAAGCTTATTATTCAATCAAACATTATTTTAACTTTTATATTTATAAGGAGGATATGTAATGGGTAGTTTTAAAGGATCTTCTTCTCCGGAAGAACGCAAGCATTCCGGTAATCCAGTGCTGCGAGCATCGGTTTTTGATAAAGCATTTGCCTCAGCAGGTAGCGGCAGCCATGAAGTAATGACGCTCGACGGCGCAGTCAATAAGATTGGAATGCTATTATTTATAGTAGTAGCCACATCGCTTTACACGTATTCGACGACAATTGATGGAGAAGGTGGACTTGGGTTAACAATTTTCGGTGCAATTGCAGCTTTTATTCTCGCGATTATCACCGCATTTGCGCCTCAGCGCGCTCCAATTACAGCGCCGCTGTATGCTGCATTTGAAGGATTATTCCTGGGTGGAATTTCTGCGTATTTTGAGCTCCGATATCCCGGGATTA
The DNA here is from genome assembly GCA_016720145.1 of Ignavibacteria bacterium. Classification (GTDB taxonomy): domain Bacteria; phylum Bacteroidota; class Ignavibacteria; order Kapaibacteriales; family UBA961; genus JADJXV01. The sequence continues at coordinate 244,664 of JADJXV010000002.1, forward strand.
TTTTCCAGTCTATCGGCCTGACGATGGGGATTTTCGCGGCGATGCTAGCGATTTATAAATTCCGTATCATCAATGTGACCAACAACTTCCGTTTGGGAGTTTTTGCAGCTACGGGTGGAGTCGCGATCTTCTATCTAGGTACAATGCTTCTGCAAATGTTCGGTATTTACTTGCCAGCTTTAGGTGGTGGTATGTTTGGAATTATCATATCCCTCTTCGTTATCGGCATTGCCTCGATGAATCTTGTTCTCGACTTCGACTTTATCGAACGTGGTGTAGAGGCAGAAGCGCCAAAATTCATGGAATGGTACGCAGCATTCGGGCTGATGGTCACCCTTGTGTGGTTGTATGTGGAGGTATTGAGATTGTTTGCGCGGTCGCGGGATTGAAGTGGGGATGAGAATGTAATTAGATATTTTTTATCAAGCCGGCTGCAAACAGCCGGCTTGATTTGTTTTTAGCGATTAGAAATGTTTAATACGCAAATCACGTATATTTTCAAACTCTTCTTGAATAATTAGCACTTCCGAGGCAAATGCGATTCGCCCCTACGACCAAATTGAAACACAATCCTACTTTCAATTCTTACCATCAAATTCTACAAGAATAGTATATAAATCATCATTCCTCTCTAAGTTCATCTTTTTTCTAATGCTTAACCGATGCACTTCGACTGTGCGCTTGGATATAAAGAGAGCTTCAGATATTCCTGCCGAGAATAATTTCATTCTCAATAGTGCTGCTACTTTTAGTTCCATCGCGGTAAGAGTTGGGTAATAATGTTTCAGGCTTTCCATAAAATTCTTATGGACTTCCTCGAATTGCTGATTCAATCCTTCGGTTTCGTCGAGAGAGGCGATACTTCTGCGAACTCGGGTAGCGATTTGCTCAAAGCGTTCAATTCCGAGTGGCTTTACAAACGAATGGACACTTTCCAAGCCGGCTCTGATTTCAGATAAAAAAGCATTCTTACTTACCAAGGATCTCAATGAAAATTCGAGTTCGCGCTGTTGTGATTTAATGGTTTGTTCATAAGCAATACGTTCAGACTCTGCTCGGATGTGTTGAATTTCGAGTTCACGTTCTTTTTCTGCAACCGTAGCTCTATAAATATCATCGGCTTGCCGGCGGATGAGTTTATTATCCAAAAATCCCCGTACAGTATGCACATATAATATCTGCGATAGAATCCAAGAAATCACAATCAGTAAAGCAGTATTTTGAACATGGGACTCAATTAAAACATGATTGGATTGGAACATAAAAATGCCGGTAAAAAATGCACAATGTCCGAGCATAATTATTATCAAGCGCTTTTTGGGCTCAAATATCAGAGCTGTTGACACACTCAGCACACCGAGGAAATATGCGCTAATACTGCCATATTCCAATTGACTTACCGACGAACCTACGGCACTCCACAAAAGAACAAATATCGCGTAGAAATAGACAATAGCTGCACTTTTATACTTACCGATCGCATGCGATTTCGCTCTATGAAAGAGAGAAATCACCAACACCGCACCCGAAACAATATTCATCGTTAAATCCAAATAAAACCAAGCGCGAGCGGCTACTCCTTCATTGCCGGCGAGCAGCCAATCACCATTTTTCAAGGACATGTAGTCCTGAGAAAATAAATAGAGGTGAAATACTATATTCGGAATAATGAGAATCTGCAGACGCAACATATTGTCCCGTAAGACGATTGAATTAAATTCTGCCTGTTCATTTTCCGGCACTTGAGCCGAAAAAATCTTCATGCCGGCACGCCATATTTCCGCAAAGAGAGAAATGAGCTGTTTCATACCGTTCGAGGTTGAATTGAGAGGAGATATCATCGGTTGTACTACTTCAACCAACGATTTATTCGAAAATATGCAAAACAAGTATACACTACGTATCCATCGCATATTTTCCTAGAACTAACCTTCCCGACCGTTATCCTCATCACATCATATTTCATTTACAAGTCTTTTATTTAGAATATGTTAATTCGATGTAAATAAGTGTCTGATTATGAATTCTCTATCGTGCAATTCGAAAATCACGTAGAGTCTAAGTAATCTTAAAAATAGAACGAGACGGTAATTTTGCAGCGGAAATGAGAGAGGGGAATTCACAACAATTTATACTCATAATAAAATTAATAATAACGGTGACTGCGCTGTGTACAGGTGTCGGAACATCCGGATTCTGAGATGGAGAGTAAATCTAAAGTGAATACTACAATACTCAATTCAAAGGATAGAAAACTTGAATACTCAAATACAGTAATTCTATGTTTTTGAAATAATTAACTACTTCTTATACGCTCAACTGAAAGAACGCCATGAAAAATCTTTGGATAATCTTTATATCGCTCTGCACAGCGCAGATAGCCGGTGCTCAATTACGACAGAACGACCATCTATTTCTCCTTCAAGGGGAAACATCAGCCACGATTGCGACCGGAATACCATACGTTGGTATAGGAGAGGTCGCTTACGGAGTAACATCAGGATTCACAGTAGGTGCAATTTTTGGAGTGACTCCTCTTATACCCGGCTACGGACTAAGACTTCGGGGGCTACTCTATGAAAATGAAGAAACAAATTTCAGAGTTCATCTTCGGGCTCCGGTGTTCTATTATCCAATGACAAAAGATCTTGGCGGTGAGCCGTGGTGGCTTACCTATCCCGCCGTAGCTGCCGAATGGAAAACAAGTTCCGGATTGAGGTACAGCGCGGATATGGGTGTAATTGCAGCTGTTTGCGCTCATTCACTATCGAATACTTTGTTTGGCAGTGGAGAGATGGAGGAGGAAGAGGATGAGATGGGATTCGAAGGTGGAATTTGGAACACAGTAGGTGCAGGCGTCGCACTACCAATCTCCGAAAAAATCACCTGCCAAATGAACGCAGCGCTTGTACTTGACGGACTACGAATTGCTGATTCCCATTGGGTAGGTGGACCACCTACCGTTGTTTCTGTTGCACTGACCTATCAGTTTAAGTAAATCTAATTTACTGATATCAATAATAGTTATATACATCTAATACATCTAAACGTCATAATTTATAGACATACAGTATAATTCTGTACTCAATATTTTTAATTATTCAATTTATAGTAGGGTGATGCCATGAAAACACTTTTAAGTATCATTGTTATAGGATTCGTAGTAATCCTGCCTTTACTTGCTCAGGATACAATTTCTAGTCATCGAGCAATACCTCACATTGAGAAATTTGTCAATGTTTACGATTATTCAATAGGTCTCAAGTCTTCAAATTTCAGTGGTTATGGAGTTTGTATTTCTAAAAATCTATCCAATGAGTATGTTTTTCAATTCACAGGAATGATAGACTATAATGAAAATATCAAATGGAATGATATGAGTAAAAGCAAAGAAACAAAGAATCAAACAGACATTCTTTATAATGTAGGAATAGAACTAAAACGTTCGATTTATAGCAATGAAAACAGTTTTATTTACGCATTATTAGGCAGCTATTATGGTACAGATAACAACAAAAATCTTAATTCCGAATCCAATACAAGCACCCTCTCGCTTGGGATAGGATTAGGTGGCGAGTGGTACGTAAATAAATACCTTTCTGGGAATTTTGAGATTGGGTATAAGTTTGACAATTCAGATATAATTGAGAATACGTCACCAAGTATTGTGCGTAAAACTGGGGTAGGTTTTGGTGTCGGGTTTTTATATCATTTTTAAATATTTGTCATTACGTTTTATCGTTAACTATTTACAATAGAAGGTATGTGCAATGAGAACATATTTAATTTTGATTATGCTATTAGTGCAATATGTCACGCTTCCTGCCTTTAGTCAAATTGAACCTAGCGACAGTTCAACCATTACTGTGGGGTTAAAGGTTTCGAATATCTCAGGGTACGGATTCTATTGTACTAAAAAAATCACGCAAAATGTCAGTATTCAAGCTATGGGGCTTATGTATTATTATTACAACAGAGATAAAAATGATATTCACAAAATCTATAACTATGATATTGGACTTGAAATACAGCGTACTATATATCGAATACCGGATTTCAGGATTTTTATTCTCGCAGGCTCGTATTATTACTATGACAATGATAATAATGTCGAGAACTCAAATAGCTTTCTTAAAGTTAACAACTCATTTAATATTGGGATAGGCTTATCATTAGAATATACTTTCAAACGATTGGTGATAAGTGTTGACCTTGGATATAAGTTTTTTGAAGATAGGATCAAAGTCACTGAAAATGAACAAACTCCTTACCCGGAGCTACATCGGGTGACCAAAATAGGCAGTGGTTTTGGTATTGGATTTAGATTATAATGCTATCTTCACGAGAGTTCATTTGCCATTATCTCTGTAGTGTTTAAGATACAAGTCTTTTACTAACCATTATAATTACAAATAAGATGGAAAATACTCAATTCCTGCTCGCATTAACTGTGACAGTCATTTCCCTTAGTTCTTGCGTTCATTACACGCAGACGAAACTGAATATAGTTCAAAGAGACACTGTTTGGTTAAATGATCGTGTCAATGCAGTACAAACAACGGAAGGTGAAACAATTGTATTTGATAAAAATGGTGGAAATTTTATAGTACATCAAGTAGCAATTACCGGTATATCAAGCAGTAAAGATACGGTCACGGAAATAGCAGAACGAAATGACACACTTATTTCTCATAATGGCATTGGATGGGAAGTGGGGAATTTATGCACTCAACATAAATTTACATTTCAAATTTATGATAATATTCAGATTATAAACGAGTTAAGTGCGGATACAATTACAACAATCCAACAATCCAACAAGACTCCAACTGTAAAAATGAGAGTCTTTGGACCACCAATGGTTGGACATATTTCAAACTTCCAACTCGGATTATCAGGCAAGGAACGAACAAGTAGAGATAGCAAGCTACTGCCACTCGACAAGATTCGTACTGTATATGTTGATAAATTTGATAAGGTTAAATCATTGGTGTACACCATGTTGCTTTTAGGTGCTGTAGCGCTGCTCGTTTGGGGCACAGTATCATCTCTTAATAATAGTATGGGTTTTCGAATTAAAATATGAAATAAATTCAATCTTGTTTACGCATTCACGCTGCATAACCGCAAAAAGATATGAACATACGAAGCTGCCTATTTTCCAATCCTAACACCCTTCATGCTTGTCCGAATACCGAATCTGTGTAATTTGCAATCCAATAATACACTTTTGAGCGTTCATGACGCAGGTTACTTTAGTTATCCATTCAATGATCGAATCTATCATCCTCTATCTCCAATCGCTCCCGCCTGAAGGAATTCTTCTTGCAGCCTTTATAATTACATTTTCGGAGAATATCTTTCCCCCTGCTCCAAGCGATGTATTGCTTGTGTTCTGTGGTACACTTGTTGGGATAGGAACTGTTGGCTTTATACCACTCGCAGTGTCAGCAACTATTGGCAGTACAGCAGGATTCGCGGTAATGTATTGGGTAGGAATTAAATTTGGCGTAACTATCGAGTCAGGCAAATGGAAATTCATGCCCGTATCAGCAATTCGCAAGTCGGAGGAATGGTTCAAAAAATATGGGTATTGGCTTATAATCGCTAACCGGTTTTTATCAGGTACGCGAGCGGTGATATCGGTCTTTGCGGGGATGTCACGGTTAAATTTTCCTAAGACTCTTGGTTTGTCGGCAGTGAGCGCGCTGGTGTGGAATTGTATATTGTGTTATGGAGGTCTATCCCTTGGGAATAATTGGCGACAAATTGACTATTATTTGACAACCTACTCTCAGGCGATTACACCGATAATCATTGTGGTAGTGCTTGTGTTGATTGGTCTGTGGTAGCGTAATCGAAGTGCTTCTTCCGAGAAAAAAGAATAGCTCTAATTATCACTTAACCGATTCACAATTAGCAAGTTGTAAATATTGAGACTGCGGAAATTCCTGCTGTAATCTGCCGAATGCTTTGCTTGCTTGGTCGGATTTGCCGAGTTCGCAAAACACATGTCCCAATCGAACAAGCGATCTCTCCATAATCTGCGGCGGTACGTTTTTCTTCGTCGTGAGCATTATCAAAATTTTCTCTGCTTTTTCTAATTGAGCATTGACCGAAGCACATTCACTTTGCATAAACTGCACTTCATAAAGCAACGGGTCATCTTGCTTGATAGTACCTGCCAGCTGAACGAACCTATCACAGGCATCTGCATATTGTTGATTATTAAAGAGTTTCATCGCTTTATCTACTTCCTGCGGGAGATTTTCGGGATCAACTGTCACTGCACTTTTAGACCCTTTTCCAACGGCGATTGTATCGGTAAAACGTTTTGTACTTTCCTTCTTTGTAGGGGTCTCTGTACTGACATCAGTAGTTTCTTTGTGGGGAAATATCGTACTCCGCACAGGACGCTGAGCGTAAGCTGTTGTTGAATAAAAGATTAGTAAGGTTAGTGCAAGGAAGAGAGTAGAAAGTATTTTCATAACATTACAAGATTACATTCATACAATGAAGAAATTTTGTTCTCAGCTTTTACCACGACACATCCACCGCATCTTCACCACCATCGATGCCGATCACGGTACCATTTATCCAACCTGCTTCCGGTTTTATAAGTAATTTCAACGCATTAGCTATATCTTCAGGTGTCGTTAGTCGGTGAAATGGGTTGCGGCTCATTGCGTTTTCGATCAACACATCATTACCCGGAATTTTCCTGAGTGCCGGTGTATCGGTCACACCCGCACGAATTGCATTGCCGGTAATTTCCCATGGCGCGAGCTCAAATGCCATTTGACGGATATATGATTCCATTGCAGCTTTTGCAGCCGATACCGCTCCATACATTGGAAGTACTCTATGGCTACCTGCACTCGTGAGTCCAAAAACTCGCCCACCACGACCGAATAAATTCTCGGAAACTACATCTTGTGTCCAATAGACAAGGCTATTTGCCATTACATCCATTGTCATTTCAATTTGTTTTTGGGAGAGCATTGATGCGGGCTTGTGGGCTATAATTGGAAGGAGTGAACCGAATGCAAGCGAGTGTAGTAATACTTTAATGGAAGCATTTTCATGTTGGGAACATTCTGCTTTAATGGCTGCAATAATTTCCTTTCGTCGATCTGCGTCGGCAGCATTTACATTAAAAAAATGAGCTTCTACGCCAAATGAACGGATTTCAGCTTTCATCTCTTCTACTTGCGCAAGACCTGCGGCGCGATCGAGGTGAACCCCAAAAATATGATATCCCTCAGCAGCTAACGCGAGTGTGCATGCTTTTCCAAATCCACTCGATGCACCCAAAACAAGGGCATAATTTCGCTCTGAACTCATGTTTTATTTCTCCGATTACTTTTGTGGTTACTTCAAATATTGTGCAAAATTAAAAAAGAAAGCATGAAGAACGACCATGAAAACTCCGAAACCTGATTTTAAGGTTGGGAAATCTCGGCGTTAATCAAACAGCGAATTCATCGAGGGTTCGGCAGGAAGAACAATTTCAGGCGGTGTCGAAAATTCATCAAGCAACGAACTATCGTCATTCGCTACCGAATTGACGCGGCGAGATGCATTGGTCACAATCATATCATCTGCATTATACGGGCGTAACATCGAGACATGTTGTTTCAAAAATAAGTCATCCGACAGCCAATCTTTTTCTTGTTCGGGCCTGAGTATTACCGGCATCCTATCATGTATCGGCGCTAGTAACTCATTGGCATGAGTAGTAATTATCGTGAATGAACGCAACACTTTGCCTTCAAGACTCTTCCAAGTTTCCCATAGACCTGCGAACGTGAATACTTCCTCCGACTTGAGTGATATTCTCACCGGTTGCTTCCCTTTACCGGTCAATCGCCACTCATAAAATCCATCGGCAGGAATGAGACAACGTCTAGTCTTGAGCGCGGTTCGAAAACTCGGCTTCTCGGACAGTGTTTCACAGCGCGCGTTGATCATACGCGTACCAATTGCAGGGCTATCCGCCCATGCAGGTATGAGTCCCCATTTCATGAGTTCAATTTTTTTCTTTTCACGTTCGATGATTATCACCGGTAAGTCTTGCGTAGGAGCAGCATTATACCGTTCGTGAAGCATATCATCAGGCACTTCTACATCGAAACGCTCTGCAAACTCATCTAATTTTTTGAATTGTGTAAATCGTCCGCACATGAAGATTATTCCTTGAGAATACGACAATTATAGAGAACAGTAAAGTAGCGCCAAACTTTTATTTTCGCGTAAGTTAGCATAATTTGGTTATTATACCAAGTTTCTATTTGAGGTTTGAGAGAATTCCCCTATTTTGCACCATGAAGCAAGCACAACTCTATCCTTCAAAAGCCGCACAATCTCCGCTTACCTCTCAAGAGGAAAATGGCTCTATGCAGCTTGTGCCGACCGAGGCAATGATACTTCCCATGGCAGCATCATATTCCCGCTCTTTGAAATCACTCACCTTTTCTGCAGATATACGTACAATCAATCTCGACCTTTCGAACATCCAACAGTATGATTCTTATGTAGTTATATTTATTTCTTCCCTTCGTAAAATTGCCGACACCAAGTCCCTGACTCTTGAACTAATCGGTATGAATTCCTCGATGGAGCGCTATGTACGCGTGCTCGAAGCGCCGCTCTTGAAGCCAAAACTTCGTCCCGAACTTCCCTCATTTTTAAGTGCCTACATCGCCAATGTAGGTATGATTACCATGACAATGCTCCGTGATTTCTACTTTTTCGTAGAATTTCTCGGTATAATTGTCTCGAATATCGTGCGCCTTTTGTGGAGTCCGCGGTCGATTCGCTGGAAAGATTTTCCGTTTTACTTTCTCCGCGCGGGCGTCAATGCAGTGCCGATTGTGGTACTCGTCGGCTTTCTGATGGGACTCATTATCGGCTATCAGGGAGCGATGCAACTCCATCAATTTGGGGCAGATATCTTCTTAGCTGATCTCGTTGGAATTTCAATTACGCGGGAGCTTGCGCCGCTCATGACGGCGATACTCGTCGCCGGCAGGTCGGGTTCGGCCTTCGCCGCCGAAATCGGCACGATGAAAGTATCCGAAGAATTAGACGCGATGAGTTCGATGGGAATCAATGTCTATCGTTTTTTAATCACGCCGCGCATCCTCGCGGTGATGCTCGCGATACCGTTTTTAGTGCTGTTTTCTGACTGCGCCGGTATCTTAGGCGGGATGATTACCGGCATGACAACCCTCGGCATTACGATGACAGGCTATCTCAACGAAACGCAACAGGCGCTGAGTTTTGCGCATGTTTTCAGCGGAATTTTCAAGAGTGTTTTTCTCGGGTTTATCATCGCCGTCGTCGGCTGCCTGCGCGGCATGCAGGTCAGCGGAGGCGCCGAAAGCGTAGGACGCTACACGACAGCCGCGGTGGTGACGGGTATTTTGCTCACGATTATTGTCGATGCGATCTTTACGCTGTTGTATCAGGCGCTGGGTGTGTGAGATGATTATACAATGATAGTAAAAAGTATGTCATTCTGATGGAGTCCTCGACTGAAGAATCGACACTTGCTGATGACGTAATATTATTATTCTACAGCAAGTTGCGATTCTTCAAACTCGGAAGAGTTTAAATTGACACTGCTTTTGGTTTATAGTAAATACATTACTTTTATATTCTTGTCTTTAATAGCATTAACGTCAATGTAATTACGCAACTACTTTCACAACAATCATTTACAAAACAATTGCCAAAGCTCACTCTCATACTGATACTCCTGCTTTCCCTCCTCAGCTGCGCGGAAAAGCAGGTGCGTGATATAGGGGTGTATTATGTTATCAAGCATGAGGATACGAGCGAGAAGGTTGATAGGATTAATCATGATTCTATGGATGTGAAGGGGAATACGAAGCTTCATTTAGAGAATCTGCCACCTCCTTCATATACAACAATTTACGGGGATCATAATTTTATTTTGCATGGTCATGACAGTGTATTCTATTTCGCATATACGCCTCCTGAAACGGGTTGCCTTTTTGATGGTGAATTTGCAAGAAAACCTATATTGAGGTTAACGCCGGACAGTTTACACGTAATTAGCATTCGTAACTTGCAGAAATTTTTAGATGGTACGATTATCGATTCAGTGAAATTGCTTCCGGAAACATGGACTTTACGCCGTCATGTAGTCACGTCAATTTCTTCGATGTCCGACACGATCAAAAATCCTGCATTTACTATAATTACGAGTCATTTAGCACGAAGAAACATTGCTTCTAATTTTATCAACATCCGCAATTGGACATTCGAAGAGCAAGCGGTCGTGACTTCAAAAATGCAGCATCTAGGATATGACCCGGATACATTGGGGAATCGTGGAGATTTTTCAGTAATGCTGCGCAGGCGGAGGAAATGAGGAATTCTCCCTATAGATTCGAGAATCTGTCAAAGCTCCTTCGGAGCGAAATCCTCATAGAAAAATGATTCTGATATGGTATAAACTCCATTAGGAGTGACATTATACCGATTACGATCAAACATAGATATCGCTCCTACGGAGCTTTCGTGTGGATGTAAGGCACACGTTTCTATTACTATTTCGCCCTTCTAGGGCTATTGAAATCAAGTGGTTACCGTTATTTTTTCGGCGCATATTACTATACTCCTGAGATTTGCTACACACTGTGTAGCAAATTGAAAATAAACGTATATATAGAATAGATTGAATCAGTAACACAACTTCATCATCTGGCGAACAATCAAACAATCGTATGAATTCAAGCACATCTACTCCTATCATCGAAGCACGCAATCTCACCGTGAGGTTTGGCGAGCGAACGATATTTGAGAATCTTAATTTCTCGGTCGAGCGGGGAGATATTTTGGTAATTCTCGGCGGGAGCGGCTGTGGTAAATCAACGTTATTACGAACACTTACCGGACTCAACGAACCAACGGAAGGGCAAGTATTCATCGGCGGAGAAGATTTTACGGCGGCGGATGGCGAGGCGCGAGTTGCGCTTTTACGGAAATTCGGGATATTATTTCAATCCGGCGGATTATTTGCCTCGATGACGCTTGCCGAGAATGTAGCTTTGCCGTTGCAGACCTATTCGCAGCTTTCGACCGATGAAATTGACACGATGATTACCCTCAAGCTTGGTTCGGTCGGACTCGACGGTTTTCAGGAATTCCTCCCGTCCGAAATCAGCGGCGGCATGAAGAAGCGCGCTGGGCTTGCGCGGGCGATGGCGCTTGACCCGGAGATACTCTTTTTTGACGAACCTTCCGCCGGCTTGGATCCAATTACGTCGGCATCGCTTGATAATTTGATTCTCAATCTCAATGCAGCTCTCGGAACGACGATGATCGTCGTGACGCATGAATTAGACAGCATTAACGCTATTGCACAAAAGGCACTTATGCTCGACCGCGAGGCAAAAGGCAAGATCGCATTCGGCACGATTGACGAAGTACGGAATAGCACGGCGCATCCGAGGATACAGCATTTTTTTCAGCGGATAGCGGAGGAGTGAGTGGCTATGAACTCGTGCTACACCTTGTCATCCTGAACTTGTTTCAGGATCTCCGTGAGAACTACAAAAAAGCAAGATGGGCGAATTGTAAATGTCATCCTGAACTTGTTTCAGGATCTCCGTGAGAACTACAAAAAAGCACGATGAGCAAATTGTAAATGTCATCCTGAACTTGTTTCAGGATCTCCGTGAGAACTACAAAAAGCACGATGAGCAAATTGTAAATGTCATCCTGAACTTGTTTCAGGATCTCCGTGAGAACTACAAAAAAGCACGATGAGCGTATTGTAATTGTCATCCTGAACTTGTTTCAGGATCTCCGTGAGAACTACAAAAAAGCACGATGAGTGATGTCGTAAAAGCCATCCTGATTCAGAACGACAAGTCTAAACACAACTATGCGAACCAGCATGACCGTACAGCCACGGAGATCCTGAATCAAGTTCAGGATGACAAGGTTTTTCGATGATAAGGTTTTTCGATGATAAGGTTTTCGAAGACGAGGTTTTTAAGGTTAACAAGAAGTAACAAATACAATTAATTTTCACAACCTGTTATATGTATTATATTTACATTATATCAAACAGAAGTTTATCCCCGCTTTATGTTGGTGTTACGAGTAATTTAGAAAAAAGGATTTGGGAACATAAAAATAAAATCCATGTTGAATCATACTCAGCTATCTATAATTTAAACAAGCTGTTATATTGGGAGCAAACAGAAAATATAACGTCTGCTATAGCTCGGGAAAAGCAGTTAAAAAATTGGCATAAGGAGTGGAAATTAAATCTCATTAAGACAAAAAATCCTCATTTTGCCGATTTGTCTATTTTTACTGCTTACGCATATCCTGAATCTGGAACAGGTTAAAAATATCGTCCTCAATACTTAGTTCAGCATGACCGTACAGCCACGGAGATCCTGAAACAAGTTCAGGATGACAAGTCTATAAACTACTGTAAGTAACGGCATGACTGTGAAGCCACGGAGATCCTGAAACAAGTTCAGGATGACAAGTCTATAAACTACTGTACGTAACAGCATGACCGTGAAGCCACGGAGATCCTGAAACAAGTTCAGGATGACAAGAATCAACAACAATTACAACAATTTACAAGTATTATCTATTATTAGAAAGAACACATGCAAAGCATATTTACACTTTTTTTCCTTTTCGCTTTTGTTACCGCTACCACCCTTCTCGGCGGCACACTCGGTACAGCCCGAGATATAAAAGGACACACCGGCTATGTATATACTGCACAATGGAGCCCTGACGGCTCAAAAGTTCTCACTGCTAGCGCTGATGAGTCTGCCATTGTTTGGTCTTCGTGGACAGGCGCGAAACTCTTTACATTATCAGGACATACACACATTGTTTATTCTGCACAGTGGAGCCCCGACGGGTCAAAAATTGCAACCTGTAGTGCAGATAATACCGTTCGATTGTGGTTCACCGCTACTGGTGTTAAGCTCCATACCTTAGCCGGACATATTGATATTGTCACCGATGTGCAGTGGAGTCCGGACGGAACAAAGCTCGCCTCCTCAAGTAAGGACAAGTCGGCAATTATATGGTCGGCAAGCGGCACTAATTTACTGTCTTTAAAGGGACATAACGACGAAGTAACAGCAGTACGATGGAGCCCGGACGGATTGAAAGTAGTCACGGCGAGCTATGATGGTACTGCCAAAATTTGGGATGCAACAAACGGCATGCTACTCTTTTCACTCAGCGGACACACCGATCAGGTGCCGTCGGTACGTTGGAGTCCGGACGGTACGAAAATTCTAACCGGAAGTTTAGATAATACAGCTATAATCTGGTCAGCTACGACAGGCGCTAAATTATTTACTTTACAAGGTCATACTGACTATGTCAATGCCGCACGGTGGAGTCCGGACGGCTCGAAAATTGCCACTGCGAGTCTCGACAAAACGGCGATGATATGGACAGCCGCTTCCGGCACTAAGATCATGACACTTATTGGTCATACTGATGAATTAGTCGATATTAGTTGGAGTCCGGACGGCAGCAAAGTTGCTACAGCAAGCTTGGACAAAACAGCAAGAGTATGGTCGGTATCCACAGGTACAATGCTCGGTACATTTACCGGACACACCGAAGCAGTGAATACTGTACGCTGGAACTGGGATGGTACGCAAGTATTATCCGCAAGTCAGGACAGCACCGCCAGAATTTGGTTATCAGCCGATCCAAGCGCAGTACAAGAACAAACAAACCAACCACTTACACCATTCTCAATTTCTCCGAATCCTGCAAATAATAGCTTCACGGCGAGCTTCGAGCGGGCAAGTATCCTTCCAACCGAACTCAACATCAGCAACCTACTCGGGCAGACTGTGGCGACGAGTAGTATTCCAAGCGGAGTGAGTGAGTGGCGTGTGATGACGGATGGTTTGCCGACCGGGATGTATGTGGTGCGGTGCGGGGCGTGGGTACGGTCATTGGTGGTGTATTAGAAATATATTGAGTGAGCCTGCGCTTTAGTTTTAAATGTCAACACCACCTGACAGGTTTTCTTGAACCTGTCAGGTGTAGCAGATGTGAAAGTACTTTATAGCATCAAATTACAGTAATTTAGAAGTAAATTTCAGCAGAATAATTTAGAAAAACAATCTCTCTTTCAGTATTTTGTGAGGTAAGTATGTCTGTCTCTTCACGACGCCGGTCGAGTCCGTTTTTAATCGGCGTGTTTGTTTTGGTGGGATTTGCAATTGTCGCCGGTGGAATTCTGTGGCTCGGCGCGTCGAAATTTTTCGGTGAATACCGCATGTTTGTGACGTACTTTGACACTTCGGTTTCGGGTGTAGAGCAAGGCCAACCGGTGAAATACCAAGGTGTTCCGATTGGCAATGTCCATTCTGTCAAGCTCGCTCCCGACGGTAAATTAATCGAAATTGCCATGCAAATTGACCGGAATATGAAGATCGACGACGATCTCCGTGTGCGAATCGAAATGGCGAGTCTTGCCGGCGGGAAATTCCTGCAACTCTATTATCCTGATGATGCTAACAGTTATTCATCGGTGATGAGAATGAGCTTTGCTCCTCCGTATCCGATTATTCATTCCACACCGTCAACTCTAGATGCGATGAAGCTGTCACTCGATGAATTTATCGCCAATTTACTCGAAATTGATACCAAAAATATTTCTCTAGAATCGGTGCGCTTCCTTCATAATGCTGCCGATATTCTTGGAGATCCGCGCCTGAAAACGATGGTCAAAGATATCGATGAAGCAAGTATTTCTGTTGGTTCTCTTGCACAAAAAGCTAATGAATCGAATATTATTGAAAATTTCACCGTGGTCAGTGAGAATCTTATACAAACTACCGATAAATTTCAATCGGCAGCCGAAAGTCTCAATACTCAAATTCAACAGCTCCAGCTTCAAACCCGTGCAGATAAAGCGTATGCGCGGTATGATACCGTGATGCAGCAAGCGGAATTTGCAATTGGGAGCATTGGGACGAGTTCGCAAAAAACGCTGTTTACGCTGCAGCAGACCATCGAAGAACTCGGTGCTACAAACAAACAACTCAAGAAATTTATACGTTCGGTAAATGATAATGCTTCGCAAACATTGCTGAGCGAACCTCCTCCGAAAGAAAAATAATCTTTACAATGCTTATAACACTATGAATAAATACATCTTATTTTGTTTCTGCTGTTTACTCGCTTCCTGTATTTCACTCAAAACGGAATATCAAAAAACGAGTTATTATCGGCTCACTCAGCAGCCGACGGTGATCAAGAAAATCGAACCTCTCCCTGGTACTTTGCTGATACGTTCTGTAAATGTCGATGGTGAGTTTGACACCGACAAGCTCATGCAAATGAACGGAGAGAATGAATTACAGCCATATAATTATCACCGCTGGGCAAGTGATCTTTCCGAACTCGCCACAAATTTTATCGTCAATCGATTCTCGGAATATCATACATTTACGGGCGGAGTAGTGAGTACTGCATCAGTGAGTACACCGACGTATATTTTGGAGAGCAGAATCTCAGAACTTGTCGCGCGGAACAGCGAATCGCTGAGCAGAGATTCGAATACTGTACATCTGACGATGACGGTGTCACTTCTGAGATTTAACTTGCAGAAAGCTGATAAGGCACTTGTTTTTCAGAAGTCTTACTCAATCTCCAAAACACGTTCAACGAATGCTGTGACTACTATTCCACCTGCTGTAAGCATTGCATTCTCATCGCTTTGTGATGAATTACTTGTGGATATTCAGCATGCGATTTCACATTAATTTTAAGGTAACTTGTCACTTGTATGATAATCGCAATGATTTTTTAATATCATCCCAGAGTTCTTTATGATACGTTTATACTCCTTACTCATATTCCTACTATTGATAAGTATTTCCACTCATTCTCTTGCTCAAATACCCAAGGTGATGAGTTTTCAGGGAATTCTGACTAATCCGGATGGCACACCTCTTACCGACGGTACGTATTCTCTTGGATTTGCTCTCTATACACAAGAGACCGGCGGAACAGCTATCTGGACTGAATCACAAAATATAGCTGTGACAAAATCATTATTTAATGTGACTCTTGGAAGTAATGTTCCCCTAAACTTACCATTTGATAAGCAATACTGGCTTGGCGTAAAAATAGTAAGTACAGGTATTGAGATGGCACAACGAATTCGTCTTACCACTTCTCCATATTCATTTCAGACTCAATCAATTGCAGATGGCAGTATTACCATTTCGAAGATCAAGCCGGACGGTTCGGCCAACGGCCAAGTCCTTACATCCAATGGTACTACCGTCGAATGGCGAACTCCGACTTTAGGTGGAAACAATGGCGATATTACCGCAGTCTTGGCAGGTGCGGGACTGGGCGGAGGAGGTTCGGTAGGTGATGTCGCACTCTTCATTCGACCCAAAGGAGTGACGAATGATTTGATTGACGATGGAGCGATTTCTACTATCAAGATTCAGGATGGAGCAATTACTCCGGCGAAATTTGCAGCAGGAACGGTATTTAATCCTACAGGCGCCGCAGGTGGTGAGTTAACAGGGAGTTACCCCAATCCTCGCATTGCAGGTAATTCTATCAAAGACACAAATATTCAGAATAATTCTATCTCAACTGCGAAAATCCTCGACGGCGCAGTGACAGCTAGCAAAATACCTGACGGAACGATAAATTCTGCTAAAATCCAAGACTTAACTATTCAAAATGCAGATATTGTCAACTCCACATTAACTCTTTCAAAGATAAGCCCACTTACTGCAAGTACAGGTCAAGTCATTGTTTATAATGGCAATAGCGTTGTCTGGGGTAATCCTACCGCATCCAAACTTCTACTTCCCTATTCTGATAGCACCACTTCCTCCCTTCCAACTATTTCACTGAAGAATAATGGTTCAGGTACTGCCGGTGAATTCATCGTCAGCGGTGCTGCTAATACTGCTCCTGCTATCAGTGGTATTAATTCAGCAGGCGGTCGAGCAGGAATATTTCAAGTAGTAAATACTAATAATTCAAGTGTAGCATTAGAAGTACGTACCAATGGCAGTGGCTCTTCGCTTTATACAAGTACGACAGGATCAGGCGAGGCAATTTTTGCGTATTCGACCGGTATTGGTCGTGGGGGATTATTCCAAATTACGAATACCGGTAATTCATCAGAAGTAATACGCGCTATTACCAATGGTTCGGGAGATGCGCTATCTGCTCAATCTGTCAATGGTTACGGCGTGAAAGCTGTTTCAACCGGTGGAGTAGGAGCAGGTTATTTCGAATTGAGCAACGCAAGTTCTCCTACCAATAGTTCAGCGCTTGATGCACGCACCAACGGAGCAGGCTGGGCTGCCTTTTTACGAGGAACAGGCGCGCAAAGTATGGGCCTTTTTGTAAGCGCAGCCGCAGCATATCCGGGGTTACAAGTAGCAGGCGGAACAAAAAGCGCAGTCGTCAATACTTCAGACGGAGCGCGAGCACTCTACTGCGAGGAGGCAACAGAGGTCTGGTTCACGGAGTATGGTTTTGGGAAAATTGAAGGTACCATGGCAATGATTCCCTTTGAAACAAAATTCACAGGAAACAGTCAATGTGGATGAACCATATCATGTATTCCTTCAATCCTATGGAGATACCGAACTTTTTGTAGCCAAGCGTACTGCCGGTGGATTCGAAGTGCGAGTACGTGGAACTGAAATGGCAAACACCGAATTTTCCTACCGAATTGTCGCCAAACGAAAAGGATTCGAATCTCCGCCTCGAGCGTGCGCCGTGGGCAGATGATGATAAGAATATACAATTAAAGAAGTAACGTTACTGCGTAATTTATCATTTCAAACAATATAGACATTTCTTTACTAATAAAATTCACGTGTTTATGTAGAATTGAAGTTAGAATTTTGATACTAGAAGAACTTAATTTGTGTGTTACAACATGTTCTTTGTATTTCCGTTACCTCGTTCGAATTTATTTTGTTTCATTTTATAATATAATTCTATGTCTCAACAAAAAACTATCGTTGTTTTCGGAGCTACCGGCGCGCAGGGCGGCGGACTTGTTCGTGCAATTCTTGCTGATCCGGCGGGAGGATTCAGCGTTCGTGCTGTAACCCGTGACCTTACTTCAGATAAATCTAAAGCACTTGCTGCCATGGGAGCTGAAGTAGTCGTCGCTGATATAGATGATGCCGCGAGTGTGCGCAAGGCGCTTGAAGGCGCATACGGCGCATTTTTCGTCACTTTTTTCTGGGCACATTTCTCTCCTGATAAAGAATCAGCCGAGGTGAAAATATTCGCAGATGCGGCAAAGGATGCCGGAATTCAACATGCTATCTGGTCAACTCTTGAAGATACCCGTGACTGGTATGCGTTAGATGACGACAGAATGCCAACTCTCCACGGCAAATACAAAGTTCCTCATTTTGACGGTAAAGGTCAATCAAATCATTATTTTACTGATGCAGGCGTGCCGACTACTTTCCTACTTGCTTCATTTTATTGGGATAACTTTATCTATTTTGGACTCGGTCCAAAACGTGGTGAAGATGGGAAATTGACCCTCACTATGCCGATGGGCGATAAACAGCTTTCCGGTATTGGAGCCGAAGATATTGGTAAATGTGCGTATGGAATTTTCAAAAAAGGTTCGGCATTGATCGGTAAATCGGTGGGTGTAGCGGGTGAGAATATTACACTCGCTAATATGTGTGCTCTCATGTCGAAAGCATTAGGTGAAGAAGTGACATACAATGCAATCTCACCGGCAGTCTTCCGAAGTTTTGGTTTCCCGGGTGCCGATGACTTAGGGAATATGTTTCAGTTCTATGATGAACAATCAGATTACCTGCTTGGTGTGCGTAATCCTATACTTTCCAAAGAACTTAATCCTTCATTGCAAAATTTCAGCCAATGGCTCGCTGATAATGCAAAGCGAATTCCGCTATAATTGGATACAATTTTCGCTTATCGATTCAATAAAAAAGCCCTTTCGATTGAAAGGGCTTTTGTTTTTGATATCTTCGCGTTCTACTTCACTTTCCAAATTCTCACAACTATCGAACCGGGATCAACGGCGTAGTACTGTTGAATTGCTGACAAGTATTGACTATTTGCACTATACTTAAAATCCCTGTAACTTGCTGATTGTGATTGAGTAGCAAGGATTTTGATTAACGCCCCGTCTGTGATTGAAAATGTCGATGGAGCTGCAGGTGTTTGTCCGTTATTTGTTGTGCCCTGAGCAGCAAAAGTTGCATCATTAGCTATACCAAGCGCTCCAGTTTCTCGTTGACTCGTGCCACCCGGATAGTTAATTGGAGTGGCATTGAACTTTGCACCGGTTTGCGTATTGTAGAAGTTGAACTGATTGTATGTTGTAGTACTTAGAGAGATAATTGATAAATCCTGCGAAAATGTTCCGCCGACATAATAATATGCATTTGGAATTACTACATCACTAGCGCTCGCATCGGTCGCAATATCCCAATGTATAATTCGAACGCCGGTTTGAGATTTGGAAGGGTCAACGAGGACAACTTGATTATTACTTCGGATACCAACGAGGATCCATGCACCTACTTCATCAAACGATAAGTCTTTGATTTTTGATCCATCTGTCATCGAATACATCCGTAACTTCATGGATAGACTTCCTCCTCCATTACTTGAGTTTTTACTTCCTATAATAGCCGTACCGTCAGAAAGCATTCGAGCATCGTCGACATCACTGAACCGTTGGATCACATACCCTGTGAGCGAATTGACGACAATTGCAGAATCTTCTCTCCAGAGTATTAACAGTTTGGTACCATCTGCACTGAAATTGACAGCTTGTGCGGTGCTATCCTGCGGTAATTCAAACATCGTTGTTCCCGTTTTCGTATCATATACTCCGCAAAACAAACCGCCCAATTTGCGATAACCATTTATGGCAATCAACGAACCATCCGGCGAAAGAACAGTTGAATAGGTCGAGCCGATACCTAGATTGATATCATAATATTCACCGGAAGTTCCATTTTCACAGGCCGAAAGTCTGCCTACATCTCTTTTATCACCAAAATTCAATATGCCAACTGATTTAATGAGAGCAATATTACCGTCAAAAGTTGTGGCTTCGACTGACAGTGCCACTCCGGCAGGTACACGCTGCATAAACTCCCCGGTTGTTGTAAAATGAAATGCATATTTACCGGAGTACGATACGACAATTGTCCCTGCAATAGGAGCATCATTACAATCGACCAAAACACCGGTAATCATTGCAGGGCATACTGTTAGCTGCACGCTCACTGTTCTCTCTTCGCCGTCACTGAGAGCTGGTACTGTTACGTCAGAAGCGGTAAGTCCTCCATTTTCAATAGGATCTACTGAAATGACAAAGTCAGTATTCATCGGTACACGACGGGAGAAATATCCTGCTGAATCTGTCATAATTTTACGTTGTCCAACGGTCACATAAACGCCTGACACTCCTTCATTGCTACAGGTCACACGACCTTTTATCGTACCGGTTCTGCCCGGTAAATCGCAATTCCAGTCCGTAAAGTGAGTGACTTCACCGGTGTATGAGTTACCGGATTTGGCGACAATACCTTCTTCTTTCCACATACCGAGCGTTTCATCGAAATACCACAGTGGCATCGAGACGGGAGCATTTTTTTGTAAGGAAAGTGCGATTGGGTAAGTAAGGGTGGCGGATTTTCCGGAGGCGAGAGATAGTTTGTTTCCTGATGCATCTGTAATTTGAACTCGAAGTACGCCGTAGGAGAGGAGTTCGGTTTGCGAACCGTCAGCTCGTCTGGCAGTCATATCGCCGGAGAATGAATTGTAGAATGAATTTTGGGAAGGATCAAGAAATTTAGCAGCAACCTTTGCTGTACCGGTGAATGGTGTACCGCTTGAAGTGACAAAAGCTGCAGAAGGGAACTTAACCGATGCTCCACCAATTGTAATCGTGCCGCCAGTGGATGAATTCACTGAATAATTGGCTGCATTGCTTTGCAGGGTGAGTCGTAACTCAGTCACTCCACCCTGCTTGGGGATTTCTGCGCGGCTACCGGTGAAATATCCATTTTTCTCGCAAAGTATAAAACATCGATCAGAAGGAACCGATGCATCTTTCATAAAGAAAGTACCATACTTGGTAGTCATCACTTTTTTTCCGTTAGCTCTGACTTCAGCTCCTGCGACCGGCTGACCTGCTTCATCAAGTACGACTCCTGCAAGCGATGTAATGATAGTACCTGGTGGATTATTAGTACCAGTGGGCGATTCTGCGACTTTGCAAGCGGCGATTGTCACCAGTAGTGCCGGCAATAGGTATAATAGACCTATTTTTTTGATAAAATTGTTCATAAATAACTCATAAAATGTTGAAAGAAATTTTTTGACGCAGGGTAATAACACGATTATATTGTCACCGTCGCACACCTTATATTTAAAAACACAACTATATTATTCTTTAATAAGTTGCTGAGATTTTGTTCCTATTGTAATTGTATAGCTTCCATGCGACAGACACGACACATCAATGGAAGTTCGCTCGGCAGGTTCGATCTTTTGGATTAATACCAATCTACCGTTCGCATCGTATATTTTAATTTCACCAAGTAAGATATTTTGAGTAGAAACTATCACCATATCTCGCGACGGATTTGGTAGAATTATCCATTCGTCTTTTTCTGAAAGAATATCAATTCCTGAAGTTTCACTGCCTTCTCCTTCGACAAATAATGTGTCATATTTGTTCACTCCGGTACTCGTAAGAATTATCATACAGGTGACTTTCCCTTTAACGGTTGGTTGAAAATTGACTGAAACTGTCATATAATTATTTGGATTGATGGTTGAATTAGGAGGTAAGCCCACCGAAAAAACAGGATTGTCGGAACTTGTTGAAATATTAACCACTTCTATATTTCCATAATTAGAAATATTCACATCTTTTGCAACAGAAGTTCCTACTTTCACTTTGCCAAAGTCTATTACATTCGGACTCCATTCCGCCGTCGAATACTCACGCGAGGTGATAGCGTAGAGTCCATGAGAATTTTTAAAGGCATAAACGGTATCTCCATACGCGACGAACCCATTAGATGCTATTCCGTTCAGCCCTGCATATCGCCACGTAACACCTTTATCTTTCGTAAAATAGACGCCATTTCCATGAAAATTAAAGTTTGCATCAAAGGTTGCAAACGTGGCAAAGAGCGTTCCACGCGCGTCAACCGTCACAAAGAATGTCCAAGCAGACATTGGAATTTCTTTTGGATATGGAATTGACTGCCATGCCCCATTCAAAGGTTTGTGAAGAATACCGGCGGATGATGCGCCCGCATACAGATTCCCGTAAGAATCAGCTACTATGCTGTAAATTATTGCATTGTTGAGACCTACAGTATCGGTCACCCAATTTCCACTGCCTGTACGTTTCCATAAAGAGCCTTTTCCTGTGATTGTTTCCGCCACATAGACGCTCCCTTTACTGTCCGAAGCCCAGCAACTGGACTGTTCGAAAGCTCCACCCAAAACAGGTGTAAACCCTGCCATATCTTCCTGCCAGCCACTGCCGTTAATTTTAGAAAATATTTTCGCCGGATTCGCCCCGCTCCCGATATGAAATATATATTGCTTGCCATTTTCATCTACAAAATAGGTACCTTGACTTATCTGCCACAGTCCGACGGTATCTGATTTCCACGAAATACCATTGTCCGATGATATGATATTATCAAATGCAAACAAGCCAAAAGTGCCACTGCGTTTTTCGCCTAAAGAATACAATATGCCGGATTTATCTCGAAATAATGGTCGTGCGTAATTGAAGGTAGTGATTGGGTTACGCTTTGACCACGACGTATCGCCAAGCTGACCGAAATATATGCCAGTATTCGTACTTAGAAATGCCTTTCCTTCAGGAGTTTTGATTAGAGATGCTATATTTTCAGGTGGTGCTTGTGATTTGTTGTACGTCCAGGTCGTTCCCTGATCTTTGCTGAAGAGCATTCCATACGTCGATGAAAGTGTAATGACCGTATCTCCGCCGATAGCAAAAAACACATTGGTCGAGTAGGCGGGATCTGTTTTGTTGATGACATCAGACTCAATTCTTTCCCAAGGTGCTATTCCTCCCTTTGAGCGGAATATTTCCGTTGGCGTTGTACCTTGGGTAATTGCATAGATATTCCCGAAAGCATCATCGCCAAATTTTGCTACTGTTTTTCTGTTTAATCCTACAGTATCGTCAGTCCACGACGCTCCACGGTCATCACTTTTTCTTGCCATACCATACGAGGAAGTAAATATTCGCTGTCGTCGGTCAATAAAAACAGATACCATATTGTCTGTAGGGTGAGTGGTGACAGGTTCCCAAATATTTGATATAAGTGCTTGTTTGTAGAGACCTTTATTGGTAGCACAGTACACATTCTGATCTTCGTCAAGAGTAATTCCGGTAGGCAATGCACCATTCAGACCATTGGTATCGACTTGCCATGATGCACCATTGTCACGAGTCACAAGTATTCCTTTATCAGTCATTACGTAAATATCATCACCGGCTACTTCGATAAAACGTGTGCCGTTTTCGACGACATCACTCGTTTTCCACAGTTCACGCGCTGTAATATCTTGTAATCGATTGATAAATTTGAGTTCGTACACGGTACCATCATTCAACAAAACAAGATACGTACTTCTTGTGCCTTGTTTATACTCAAAGCTTTCAATATATTTACCGTCCGGCGCGCACCAAAGTCTTCTAGAAAACTCTACAGGAATGGGATCCGCACTAAATCCGATTCCTACTTCTTCTTGAGAATAGACACACTTATTAGTAATTGAAAATGCTTTCATTTCATCCTCTGCACTCTGAAATGGTCCATAATTAATGAATAATTCTATGTTCTGCATTATTGATTCACCAGGCGGAAGTCCAATAATATCACGACCTTCATTACAGACGATGACTTTGATATAAACCACTCCGGAATCTGTGCAATTTGGTTCGACACAAGTATAGGTCAGTTTGAAAATTGATTCGCCACTATACCTACTATTCGAGGTGCGAGTAATTGGAATTTCCCCATTTATTACCTCGCCTGAATAAGTATTAGTAGTTGCGTTGTAGGGCAGATTTGGACTGGCGATACTACGATTAGATGATGTAATATCGATTCTATATTTTTTTCCATCGCCATTAAAAGTTATCTTTTCTTTGACATTCCCGCATATTTTTTTGACGATAGTATCTTGATTGGCAGTAGCAGAATAGTAGGTTGATAAATAACAACAAAAAGCTACCATTGCAAACATAATTCGTCTCATGTGACAAAGTGTATACGTGTTTGTCATAAATGCACCTTTAGACTTGATAATAAAAGAGTTAATAATTACTAATGTTATTGTTACATCTAATCTTTCTGACTACTCCTCCTCCACGCCTTCACTGCTTCAAATGCCACAATTCCTGCCGCTACACTCACATTGAGCGAATGTTTGACGCCGTACATCGGTATTTCGATTGCGCCATCGGTGGCTGCTACTATCGTTTGATCTATACCGACAAGCTCATTGCCGAGTACAAATACCGCAGGGAAATCTGAATATTCGAGAGAGTCATATTGTCTGCCCGAATCAGTGATTTCTACCGCAAATACTTTCCAACCATCAGCTTGTAATTCACGAATTACCGACGCTGCGTCCTTTTCATACCGCCAGGGAACAGTATCGACGGCGCCAAGAGCGGTTTTTTCGATTTCAATCCGTGGCGGATGCGGCGTATAGCCGCAGAGGATAATTTGTGCCACGAGGGCAGAGTCTGCCGTTCGGAAAATCGAACCCACATTATACAAACTGCGAATATTATCGAGCAAAAGAATAATTGGGTGTCTATTGTTCTCAAGCGCTGCTTCAGGTGTCAGACGGAGCGGAAGGATTTCCGCATGAGAGAGTTTTTTCATGGTAAGTAATTGATTACACAACTGTCAATAAGGGAAATTACACAATCAATTTCAATTTACCATGAGAATATTTTAAAGTCTATTTTATGGTGTAAGAGATGTTGAAAACTCAATTATTTACTTGGAAAGATTCACCTGTCTTTTCCCCAATTGAGAGATAAAAATAGTATATTTGCCATACAACAGTAAGCATACTAATTTACTCTTCTGTTTTCAGGTAACTATCATTCAAAGTTATGAGAAAGACAATTTTACTTTGCACGGCAATTTTAATGTTTGGAATTGCATCTACCTGCTCTTCACAAATACCAAACTATATTCCTAAAAATGGTTTAACAGCTTGGTTTCCTTTCAATGGGAACGCCAACGATGAGAGCGGCGAGGGGAATCATTTGACTATTGATAGTGCCACACTTACAAATGATAGATTTGGCAAAAGTAATTCAGCTTATTCATTTGATGGGTTGAAAAGTTGCTTGCATAGAGAAGCAATCCAAAATACTGATTTTACAATTTCAGTTTGGGTAAACCTGAATACATTTCCTGACATTGCTTGGGCTAATGCTGAATTTGTATCTAATGGATATGGGAATGCCAACGGATATGGAATAAAGTATGGAACAAATACACAAGGTAAGAATTGTGTAGAAATTATAGTTTATGGCAGCGAAGACAATGCAACACTTTCAAGTTTTGTTCCTGACTCCAATAAATGGTATCACTATGTTTGCTCAAAATCAAAAGATATTTATAATCTTTATATCAATGGAATTTTATCGAGTGGTGGTTCATTTGTGTCTTTTCCTGTAAAAGGGTACTTTGTGGTTGGGGCTGTGAGAGGTTCTTTCAATGATACGGGTTTTTCAAATTTCTTCAATGGTCAGATTGACGATATTGGTTTTTGGAATCGCGCATTGACTACAATGGAGGTAAAGGATATTTACAACAATTCGGTTGTAGGCGTGGATGAAGTAAATCCAATCAAATCAATCAACATCTATCCAAACCCATCGACAGACAATATATCAGTTCAATTATCTGATGATTTGAAAGCAGACCGTTTCTCTATAACAGACTATTTAGGTAGAACGGTATTGACAGGCAATCTATCGGCTCTTAAAACCATTATCAATATTTCAGACCTTGCCTCCGGTGTCTATTTATTACAAATCGGCCTCGATACAAAACAGACATTTTCAGTGGTCAGACAGTGACCTAAACATCATCATTGTGAGCGAATAAGAAAATACAATCAAACCATTATTTAATGAACATTACCCATGAAATTCACCTATACCATTATAGTACTACTCTTGATACTCACCGCGTGTATGACCTCGCACGCTACCATTATCCCCGGACGCATTGTCGTGAAATTCAAAGCGCATTCCTCGCTTGTAGTTGATTGGAATCAACGGAATCGAAGCGGTGCTTTCGCTCAATTTACTTCACTTATCGGTACTCATACTTCACGTGGATACATATCCGATGCTACCCTTCAGGCAGTGACAAAGCGTGAACGTGAATTACGACCCTCTTTTCGTCGCTCAATTACAGAATCAATTGCTGATAATCTATCGAGAATCTGCGTATTAGAATGCGCGGAAACTATTGATTGTCAATTACTTGCCCGTAAAATTAGCTCTAATCCCGAAGTCGAATACGCCGAAGTGATGCACCGCCAAACAATCATCTCCGACCCCAACGACACCGAACTCGGACGTCAGTATAATATTCGAAAAGTACAGGCAATTGCAGCTTGGGATGAATTGCCTTCGGGTATAGATCCTATTCTTATGGCGATCGTCGATACAGGTGTCGATTATGATCACGAAGACCTTGCAGCTAATATATACACTCATCCCGGCGAAAGCGGTAATGATACTCAAGGTCGAGATAAGCGTTCAAACGGAGTCGATGATGATGGTAATGGTTTTGTCGATGATTGGCGAGGTTGGGATTTTGTCGGCAATACAGGCAGCGCGCAGGACAATGACCCACGCCCCGGGAATGTACACGGTACTCATGTAGCAGGTATTGCCGCAGCCGTGGTAAATAATGCTCTTGGGATTGCAGGAATTGCTCGAAATGTTCGAATATTACCGGTAAAGGTGAGTTCGGATAATGTCTCTAATATCACCGTCGATAACGGATACGAAGCTATTCTCTACGCTGCCACAATGGGCGCGAAAGTCATTAATTGCAGTTGGGGTGTGGACTCACCGGGAAATTCTGAAGCTGAAACTATCGCAAGTGTCTTTGCACTCGGTTCGCTCGTGGTAGCAGGCGCAGGTAACGATGGAAACAACAGACCGTTTTATCCCGGTGCATATACAGGAGTTGTGTCAGTCGGTGCTACCATAGGTGATGATCAGAAAGCCGGGTATTCTAATTTTCATCAATCTGTCGACGTATGCGCGCCGGGTTCGTCGGTTTATTCAACCCTTCCCGGCAATCGATACGGGAATGAATCCGGTACTTCGATGTCTTCACCGTGCGCTGCCGGTGTGGCGGCACTGATTTGTCAAAAATTCCCTCTATTTACACCATTACAAGTAGCCGAACAGCTCAAAGCAACGTGTGACAACATTGATTCAATTAATCCTGAATATCTCGGCTTCATAGGGCATGGCCGTGTCAATGCGTATCGTGCAGTGACGGACAACAATGCACGCGCTTTACAGCTTTCCAACTATGAAATAATTGATGAAAATGGTGATGGAATTTATGAAATTGGTGAAAAAATGGAAGTGAAACTTACCGTAAAGAATATACTTTCACCGGTACATAATATTACTATCAAGCCGCAATCTCCACCGGAAATTATTCTTCAATTCACGGATAGCACCATCAGCGCAGGCAGCTTCAATACACTTGAAGAAAAAGCACTTCCGACATCTTTGCAATTTACAATCCCGTCAAATACACCGGACAATTATGTAATGACCATTACGCTCAAGTTTATTGATTCTACCGGAGTTATTACCGACGACTATTTCACGGTTACGGTCAATCCTACCTATCGAACAATGTCCGCCAATAATATATCGGTTACCTTCAATAGTGTTGGGAATATTGGATACAACGACTTTCCGTCCAATTCTCAGGGTGATGGGTTTCTCTATAAAGGGAAGGGGAGCTTGTTGTTTGAAGGAGCTCTCATGGTAGGCACTTCGGCGGTGAGATTGTCAAATAGTGCACGATCAGCTTTCAGTGGGAATCAACAAGACAAATCGTTTGAACGAGTATTACCGTTCAACATCAAAATGCCGGGAATCGTAGCGCTTCAAGATGGTGCTACTGAATTTACCGACCGGGATCAATCGGCAGATGCAGGTGTGCTTGTCAAACAAAAAGCATATCAATTTAAAGGAGATAGCACTGATGATGTCGTATTTCTTACGTATGATATTACCAATATTTCACAGGAAGATTTTACAACACTTCATGCCGGACTTTATTTCGATTGGGATATTGGCCCATCAGGTCAGAATAATGTAGCTCGGCTCGATGAGGAGCTTGGCTTTGGTTATGCTTATTGCATCAAGCCGGATACTCTGCCGGTCGTAGCGGCGATGCTCCTTTCACCTCACAAACTCAATTTCTTTGCAATCGACAATGATGGATCGGGTGGAACGAATCCCGGTATATATAATGGATTTACGCGCAATGTCAAGTGGCAGACTCTCTCCAATGGCATTGGTCGGAGAGCATCTAATGTCACGGATGTTTCGATGGTAATTAGTGCCGGACCTATCTCATTACCTATCAATCAGACAGTACGGGTTGGGTTTGCTATCGGTGCTGCAGATCGTAAAGAAATGTTACCGAACATTATGAAAAAAGCTCAAGAAAAAGCAGCTGATCATAATATATCCAAAGGATTTACATTCGCTCCACCTTCAGACTCTGTCCTTGCTACCGTCTATCCGAACGTCCTCAGCAACGGAATTTGTACGGTCGATTATTCATTACCGGATCAAGCTCATACTAAAATTGATGTAGTCAATATTCTCGGGATGATTGTCCGCGATGTACATAATTCAATAGATATAGCAGGTCAATTCAAGCGACAATTTGTGGTCGATGATTTGGTGCAGGGCATGTATTTTGTTCGTTTTCAATCATTTGGTAGGTCTATTCATCTGCCTTTGTTTGTTGTTCGGTGAGTTTAGAGTGCAATAAAAAAGCGAGATTATCTGTTCAATAGATAATCTCGCTCGAATAATTTGACGTTAATTTATGAGTCAGATTCTGTTTTAGTCGGTTCAGGAGGATTATCATTCCCCTTGAGGTACGACGGTAAATTCAGCCCGGCCATATTAAATAAATCATTGAGCGGCGGCACTGTTTTCATCATTCCTGCTACAAAATTTGCCGTCGAAGAATTCCCGTTTTCGTTATTTCCACTGCCCGAATCCCAAACGGTAATTTTATCAATTTTAATATTCTTGACAGCTTCAACCTGCGTTCTGACGAGTTCGGGTAATTTCTCAATGAGTAATAATTGAAACGCTTTATTCGGATCTCCGCCTGCTGCTGCCACCACTTCTTTGTATCCTTCTGCCTGCTTGGTCAAGATTTCGAAGAGACCCTTAGCTTCTGCTTCCATCTTTGCGAATATCGCGTCTGCCTCGCCTTTTGCATTTTCGCGCATTGTCTCCGCCGCTGCCTGCGCGCCGATAATTGCACGTTGTTTTGCGATTTCCGCCGGAACGATAATATTGGCAATTTGTGTCGAACGCTCACGTTCTGAACGTGCAAGTTCTGCTTTTTGTTCGGCTACGTACGACTCTTCAAGCGCTCGTGCTTGCTGCACTTTTTCGGCAGTAATTGCAATCCGTAATGACTCAGCTTCTTTTTCTCTTCGTAATGCTTCTGAATTGGCGATAGCAATTTTCGCTTCGTTTTCTCCACGGATTGCGAGTGCATTTGCTTCGGATGTTTTGACCCTTGTATCGCGCTGCGCTTCTGCTTTACCAATCGTTTCGTCCTTGGCTGCAGTGGCGATACTGATCTCTCTGTCTTTTTGGGTAATTGCTATCTTGACATCTCTATCTCTATGTGTTTCTGCAATTTGTGTATCTTTCTCTCTATCTGCCAATGCCTTACCTGTTTCACCGATTTTTTCTTGTTCGGCTACACTGATTTTAGCTTCGTTAATAGCTTTAGCCGCTGCTTCTTTGCCTAATGCCTCGATATAGCCGGATTCATCTTTGATATCCGTCACGTTCACATTGATCAGTTTGAGACCGATTTTACGTAATTCACTATCGACATTCTTCGAAATATTATCAAGGAATTTATCGCGGTCCGAGTTAATTTCTTCAATAGTCATCGTCGCGATAACCAAGCGTAACTGACCGAATAATATATCTTTAGCTAATTCTTGAACTTGTTCTGCCGTCAGCCCGAGCAAGCGCTCGGCGGCTGTATTCATGCTGTCTTCTTCTGTCGAAATAGCAATCGTAAATCGACAAGGCACATCCACTCTAATATTTTGACGGCTGAGAGCATTTGTCAAATTCGCCTCGATTGACAGCGGCTTCAAATCTAGAAATGCAAAGTCTTGAATAACAGGCCAAATAAACGCGCCACCACCATGCACACAGCGAGCGGATGTACCGCCGGTACGTCCGAAAATCACTAATATTTTATCTGAAGGGCAGCGTTTGTACCGTGAGACGAGAGCAGTAAGTGTTACAAAAAACACTACCGCAGCTACGACAATAAGTATTATAGGGGTCATAAAGATATGTTAAATAGGTTCGACTAAAACTGTAGTATTATTTTCAATTTCTGTGACTTTGACTATCGCACCGGAGGGGATTCTTTCATATTCGGTCATGGCGTCGAGCTCATGAACTGAACCATTAATGCTGATCATTATTTTCCCTTTTCCGGATTTGCCGGCCGGAATCGTCAAATAAACATCTGCCGATTTAAAAAGTGTGGAGTTGATTTTGAAGGAGTTATCTTCTGCTAATTTCTGTACGACATTAATTATCCCAAAGAAAAAGAACAAAAAGACAGCACCAATTACTAGCGAGAAGAGTATAAGGAGAGGTTTGCTCGAAATTGTCGTATAAAATGATATTCCTGCCCAACTAAATCCAAGCATGAAATTAATGAGATTCCTCAGTGAGAAAAGATGGTGAGTGGCATGGGTATTATCGAACCCACTATCAATATCTGTATAATAAATATGATACTTGTGGGAATTGCGACGAACCAGAACGTCTTGAGAAGTGGGTCGAGGGTATCAAATATTTCCATAAAGAGCAATCGGAAAATATATAAACTGCCGTGTAATTTACCTTGAGGTAATGGCTTGCGTTCATGAAGATTATACTATTCAAACCTCATGGTACAATTTCTATTTAGCTATACTAGCAGGTTAGGTATTATGAACGAATGAATACTTCAAAGCGGCAGGCAAAACTACAAAAAATACCGTACGCAACCAATTAAAACTCATTTCTATTACTTGGACGGCAATGGTGCCCACAGACGACTGTTGGGATATGATGAAGGGGTAATCCAGATATCACATTCTCTGACGCTTGGCGAGATACCCACGGAGGGCTTTATCGAAGGGTTCAGCGGTGTCCATGAGCACATAGTCGATACGGCGCTGAAAGCACTCACGCTTGAGGCGATCGATGAAATCATTCATCGCTTTGGCGTATGTCTTTTGGATCTGATAAGGTTGGGTGAGGAGCTCTTCGCCGGACTCCAAGTCTTTAAAATTTGCATCGAGCCCAAATTTAAAATCACGTTCACGCGGATCAAGAATCTGCATAACGACGACTTCGTGGTTTTTATGACGAAAGTGCTTGAGCGCGCTGACTATTGACTCAATATCATCGAAAAAATCACTGAGTATAATTATTAATCCTCTGCGAGAGATACGTTCGGCAAGGCGATCGAGAGCGGATGCAGTGCCGGTAGTATTAGCCGGTGTAGCAGTAGCGAGTGATTTTAATATTTCCTGGATATACGAGGGCTTGGAGCGAGGCGGGAGGAATGTTCGGATTTCGGTGTCATAGAGAGCGAGACCTACTGCATCTTGTTGCTTCATCATCAAGTAAGCGAGAGCACCGGCGAGGTATGATGCGTATTCAAATTTTGAAATATTTCCTTTTGACGAGTATGACATCGAAGCGCTAGAGTCAACGATAATCATCGAGCGAAGATTGGTCTCTTCTTCGAATTGCTTGACGTAATAGCGGTCCGTACGGCCTAGAATTTTCCAATCCATGAAGCGGATGTCATCTCCGGGGCGATAGGCGCGGTGCTCGGCAAACTCTACACTAAACCCACGAAATGGCGAACGATGGAGACCGCTGATGAACCCTTCGACGACTAATCGCGCCTTGAGCTCAATACTTGCAAGCTGGGCAACTACATGAGGTTGGAGATATTGGGAATTGTCCATGTACTCTGAGAACTATAAAGTAAAATTTGTGTCGCCTGCATGACGGATAATTTATCCTTATGCTTGTATCGGACGTTTTTTTCGTAGAAGAACAGGCTCCGGTTTAAGCATTTCAATCGTGAATACTTGTGGAATCTGTTCGGACTTCGCAGCATGCTCACGCTCACGCTCGATGAGTAAACGTACAATTGGCTTGATGGAGAGTTCTTCAAGATGTAGCTCGGCGAGTACTCGTGCGATTATTGCGACGCGGTTTTCGTAAGGTGCAAGTGTATTAACTACTATAATTTTCTGAGTGTTTAGCACACAATTACCACCACGAAAATACCCTTTTTCTTTACGAATTATGTAGCCAAATCTTGATGCAATATTTGTTAAGTCGTCATAAATCGCATGTATTTTCATGATGTTTTCTTCTTCAAAGGTTGCCAAATGAAATAGAGTATCATCGTGAAATGTGTAAGGATTGAGATAAATCCTATACCATTGAGCTTAGGACTGAATCTTTCCATAAAAATCTCAAGCATATCATTCGAAGCCATAAGAGTGCGATAATCTATACGTTGAGTAAGCTCCAAAAGTCGAATATCAAACCACATCTGATACATTTCAATGGGTGAAGCGAGGAAAAAAAGTACAAAAGCCATAAACAACCAGCCATTGGCTTTTAATTTTCCTTTTAAAAGTATTATCAGTAGAATGGAAAACAACCAGGTAATTGCATAACATGCGGCGGTGTAGAAACCTGTAATTGCAAATAAACGAATCGTAGCATTCACTTCAATAGGTGAGAGGAATGGTTTTAGGGTGAGCGTTCCAGGTAAAAACACATCAAATGCTATAACGAAGCGTACTATAGACCCACCGAACCATAGTATGATACATACGGCAACAAGCGACGCGATTGACTTCGCACCTGTAGATAAATCCTTCATGGGATTAATTATGATATTATCGAGGATATTGTGATATTTACGTGCTGCATACGAAAATACCGGCGTGGATTACTTATTGCAAAAATAGATATTTATTACATTTCTCACAAGACCGAATATGTTTTTCAGATACGTATTATTTGATGGTAGTCTTTATTAACATCAGACCTTTTCCTTTCGTACTAAATTCTATTTACATCAATGTCTGTTTGGAACTATTTCAATACTCTGAATTTTTTCAATTCGCTAAAAATCTGTAAATTGTTTATGCATTTGTATCTCTATTACAGCTAAAAACTATGGAATGGGTCACACTCATTATTGCAGGTTTACTTGAAATAGGCTGGGCGGTAGGTATTAAGTACAGTGAGGGGTTTACTAAACTTATACCCTCATTGCTTACTGTCATTGGTATGATTCTTTCTTTTTTCTTCCTTAGTATTTCACTTAAAACACTACCTTTAGGTACTGCTTATGCAATTTGGACGGGAATTGGTGCAATTGGCACGGCAGTTTTAGGAATTGTACTTTTTCAGGAACCTCGCGATATAGCACGTATTCTGTGTATACTACTTATTGTTGTTGGAATTATTGGACTAAAATTAACATCTACCTAATTATGTTTACAGGACTTATTGAGGAAATCGGGATAATTCAATCTATTCACTCTGAGGGTAGCAACCGCCGCATTACAGTCAAGGGCGAACTAGTGATGGATGATATCAAAATAGATGATTCAATTTCTGTTAATGGCGTTTGTCAGACCGTTATCGGACGAACTGTGAATACATTTGACGTGATATCTATTGAGGAAACGCTCCAGAAAACTACCTTTCATACTTTAAAGTCTGGCTCAAAGGTTAATCTTGAACGTGCCATGAAGTTCGGTGGTAGAATGGGAGGACATATAGTGCAGGGTCATATCGATTGCGTCGGAAATGTCGTTTCAATAGAGATGTTGAACGGAAGTTGGAATCTATGGATAGAATTCCCGTCTCACTTTTCTAAATATGTTGTTCCTGTTGGTTCGATATGCATAGATGGCGTAAGCTTGACTGTAGCTCGTTCTGAATCAAACAGATTGATGGTAGCTGTAATTCCACATACTTATAAAGTTACAATTTTAGGGAATATCAAGGTGGGATCTATCGTAAATCTTGAATTTGATATTCTTGGTAAATATATCGAGAAATTGCTTAAAGGGAGTAGTACTTACACATCTGTGTTACAATCGTGGGTTACACAACCCGAGAACTGAAATTAGGTTGGAATAAGAACAGTGATTGCATAGTTATTTTTATTGACACCGCCGAAAGGGTAGTTTCCAACCGAGAAATTCCTTCCAAAGACCATTCGAACTCCAAAAAGGCTTGCTCCAAATTCAGGTCTAAACTGCAATGTTGCTGTTTGGAAGTCTGTGTAATATATTATATTTACACCAAAGGACACAAACATATTTATTGAATACGAAAGTTTGGGAGCGACAATAATTCTATCTTGTGAAGTAAATTCTGCACCTATCACAAGTCCACCGTATCCTTTTAGCTTTTCTGTAGAAGGCCAATTAACTTTATGACCAAAACAATAGCCAATATCCAGATAGTTATACTCAAATCCCGATATGCCGAGAATAATACCTTCGATAGGTTTATCTTTTTCAGCAGCACTTATCCTTATTGAAATAAGGTTAGTAATTATACAGAAAGTCAACAGTTTTATCATTGAGAAAGATAATTTATCAAAAAAAATCCCTCTTTTGGACGAACCAAAAGAGGGATTTATGTTTGTCTTCACGGGTTATTTTGCAATAACCAATTGTGTAGTTTCTGTGTAATACCCAGATACTATTTTACATGTGTAAGCACCAGAAGTCAATTGCAATGCATCAGTATCATAAGCTATTTGATATTGACCTGAGCGTTGGAATTGATCGACAAGTGTTGCTACTTTTTGTCCCATCACATTGTAGATTTCAACACTTGTGTGTCCATCTAATCCGACAGAGTAATCAATAGTACCATGAGAAACAACTGGATTAGGAGTTCCTGCTTTAAGAGTATAAGTATTATCACTAATATGAACACGTCGAATTTCTTTGCTACAATTCAAGTCAACGATTACTTTACCCGGACGGTTATTGACAAGAACGTATCCTTTTTTCTCTTGGTCAAGAATATCCATATTGCAACCAATAATGGAGTTTAATTCTGTACCGAGATATGCATTCATTTTGAAGCGGAAGAGTGATCCTTCGCCGCGAAGTGGAGTAGGTCCGCTCATCGTAACAGTAAGAGTACCACGGTCTCCTACTCGTGAATTTTCAGCAGATTCTACTGTCCATCCATTGGTCAAAGCTGTTGTCATGATATTTTCAATACCAGCTATTGGCTCGACCAATGAAGCAAGATAGTTGACAGTCATTGTGAATTTAGAAATATCTGCTCTGTCTAAGCTCTCAACTTCATTGTTAGTGAGATTTACGTCAATGTATTCGGTTATTTCACCGGCAACGATTGAATATTCGCTCAACCATGCACCATTATTACCTGCACGACCAACTTTTACAAGAGAAACGATTTGGTCAGGAGTACCGGTTAGAGTAGAGAATTGTGAACCAATACTTGTCACATATTCAATAGTTGCGATATCTTTTTCAACTTCATTAAGAGCATTTAACGATACATTTACTGGTAAATATTGGACATCTAATACAATTTTATCTCCCTTGTTTACAAGAGTTTGCGGCATTGTAATATTTGAGAGGATTTTCCAATAGAAGCTGCCTTGAGGAGCTTTAATTTCCGTGATTGTTACAGGCACATCACCGGTATTTTCGATTTCTACTTTACCATCTTCAGTAAGTGTGATAAACTCTTTTAAATCTACATTTGTCGTTTTCAAAGCAGGAACACCAGTACTAATAACCATAGCAACTAATTCTGTTGTTGGGTTTTCAGGGGCATCTGTTTCGATATGAAGAGTAGCTGTAAATTGATTTGCACGTGCTGCAGGAGCAGTAAAAATCACCGGAATAGAAATCGTGTTGTTTCCAACAATATTCGATACTGGGGTTCCGTAAGGATTTTGTGCAAGGAAGGCAGGATCAATCACGAAGTTAGCAGCATCCGGACCATCAATCGAGAATCCTTTGATTTTATTCATTAAGGATAATTTCATTGTACCATTACTTGTAAGTACTGCTATATCAGATTTCGTTTCTTTTTCTTCGAATGTACCGAAGTCGATTTTTGGAGTAAGTGCTACGTGAGGTTGTACTCCGATACCTTTTAGCTCTGAAGTTGCTGTTTTTTCTACACCATTGAAGGTACCTTTCATTTCAAGCTGAAGAGTATACGTACGTTCAGCATCACGAGTACCAGGTACATATGTTGGCTTGAAGCTTACTGCTAGTGTTCTGTTGTCTTCTCCTGCAGAAAGGCGTGAAGGCACTGTAATCACATCTGCAGTAAAGTAAGGAGCATCTGCACCGACGACTTTTATTGTTACATTTTCAAGTGAGGCACTTTTCTCAGAATTACCATAAGTAACAGTAAACGGATAATCAGTCACCCCAGCGAAATTGTCAAGTACTCTGCGTTCGTTCCAGTCGTATCCGGTAATGAACGGACCAGCATTTATACCTGTACCAGTCCAGTCTGAGTAAATTTTAATTTCGTCTGTATTAGCGACAAATATAGCTCGGGTTTTATCTTCTACACCTGTTGTAGATCCAGGATTATACACCACTTGGAAGGTATGGACACCATCAGCTTTGAGGGTAATAGGGAAGCTGAGGTTTTCAGTGCGGAGGAAGTGTACGTGATCAGGCCATGTAACCGCTGTGAGGGTCACGTCAACTGTTCCAACATTTCTAATCTCAACATCTTTCTTACGCTCTGTATTAACAGGCACTTCACGGAAAGCTGCATCTTGAATGAATACTTTTGGTTTTTCGGTACGTACTTTTAATTCGGTAATTGGCATTTCAAAGCAGCTTAGAACTGCAATAACAGTGTCTATTACAGTAACTGATTTTTGCTCAAGAGCAGTTGCACAAATTTCAACATCCTTGCTACTGTTTGGTGCAAGAATAATCGGAAATCCAGCGGGAGTAATTGCGAATTCTTTTTGAGCAAGTTTAATACGCAAGCTCATTACAGTAGTCGGCGATGTCATGCTTGGGTTAGTAAGCGTAATCATACGACATAGTTTATCACCGAGAGGAAGTGTACCGAAGTTTATAGAGGTAGGAGTGAATGTAAGCTCTTCAGGCGTATATTCATACGTTCTAGTCAAGTACCTTCCTGAGCGGCTTACTGCTTTTACAACTGCTTTTGCTGGTTTTGTAGGGTCTACAACTTGGAGAGAAAAAGTAGTTTCTTTGTCACCGGGCATGAATGTTTTAGGTGTGGAGAACGTATAGTTCTTTGACTCAGCACCCATCATTCGTACATAAAGCAGTCCGGCACAATCGCTTCCGTCTGGACCTACTTGCGCAAGACCTTGTACATTACCGCATTTTGGATCTCCGGTCATTTTAAGTTCATCATCGCATTTGATAGCGAAATTAATACCTACAGGATATCCGTAGGCATAATTGCGATATTGATAGGATTGATCGTCCCAATTACCATAGGCATAAGCGGCAAATTTACCGCCTTCAATGACGTGATCTCCATCTCCTACTTCTTTGGAAGCATAGCTGAATTCAGTTCCTTGATATTTTTTGATTCTGGATCCAAAAAAAGCTTGCATGGATCTGCCATCAAATTTAATCTTATCGATATCTTCGGTTCTAAAAGTAATATTTACATAATTAGCATTTTTTTCCGGAGAGTGAAATTGTGCGTATGAAGGCCAAGCATTGACCGGTGTAACATTGAAAAATTCGCCTGCCCCGCCGGAAACGTGACCAAGTGGACTTTCGCCTTTACGACCATAGGTATGCATCATCCATGCTTTTAGATATTGACCAACAACAATTGGCTTGTTTGATGAATAATATGCGGCGTCTTCCATGTTAGTCATTTCAAAGAACTGACCTGCTTGTAGCGGTGGGCTTTTTTGCATAAGTCCGCTACCGTCTTGACGCATTTGAGAGATTATAGTACCGTTCTCAATCGCTACAAATCGTATCATGTCACCATGGTCGTCTGCCCATTTGTGAACTGTTCTATTAGCAATGAGTTTCGGTAGTGTCATAAATTCTGTACCTGCCATTTCGATTGGGTACATCATTTCAACTTGTGCTGTACGAGCCATGTCTGTTCTCAAACCATAATACACATCTTCATACCGTGAGAACGCACCTTTAGTATGACCAGCAATTACAGCAATCGGCTTGTCGGCGGTAATAATTGTACCGGTCAAATCCGCCTGAAGGTTTTGATGGTAGATGTCTTTTTGTTGTAATTTAATGAGGTAGGTTTCACCTTGTTGGAGGGTAACAGAATATGTTTCTTTTTCAGGTTTGGCTTTTACGTGTGCAGGGAATTTCCAGCGGACTGTCGTTTCATCTTTGGTAGCAATTACTACTATTTGTCCGGGTTTATTAACATCTGTTTTGTCTTGATACAAGCTAAGTGCAGCATATTTTTTTCCAAGCATTTCTGCAGGTAGTGCTTTATAGATTGCGCCGGATGATCTCCAATTCATTGCAACTGTCACAGAAATTGGATCGTTAGCAGTAAGGACAATACCATACGGCTGAGCAACTTCACTTTCAACAGTCATTAAATTTTCAGGAAGGGTAATAATGGTAGTCTTATTAGGCTCTACAGCAAATGACATGTTTATGCCGTTAAACTTATTAACCATAGTAACCATTGTGGATACTTTTGACGAAACCCATGCTTCGTATGGTTTCCGTCCCGGATTGACATCATCTGCAAGATGTCGCCAGCAATGTGGGATCGCAATATAAAATTCTTGACCGTCTGTTACCTCGCCCTGTCCAGATGCATCAGAAAAACTATTTCCGGCAAAAGACGAGTTAAATGACAACAATACCATAGCCGCAGCGAACATACCAATTCGCCCGAGTGCAGTGGTAGCAATAGTAAGGAAATGCCTCATAAGTAAGGTCTCCAAAAAAAATGAATAAGGGGGGAATAAAATTATATAACTATTTGTTTTTAAAGGTTGTTGCTGATATTAAATCCTATTAGACAACACAGAGAAGTTGTTTATTATTATCTCTATTATCACTTATTTCTATCAGTTAACGTGCAATACTACTAAATATATACTCAATAATCAAAGAAAATTTTTTGTTTTTGATGACGAATAAAAATTTAGTTTAAAAATTATTAAAATTCTACCAAATGTATATTTTTACAAAAAAAGTTGTACGATTGGTTGTTTTGAAATTAAATTTTTGTTTCTTACCTTAAAAAGTCGGTATCTTGATCCAATAATCTATCGTTTAAAATTATGAAATAAAATACATAATAATGCAATCTATACATCATAACTTCAATATTTTTAGATAGTTATATATTGAATAATGTTTGAATGAATATTAATTTTCTTCTTGATGTTATTGGAGAGTACTAACAATATTTAACTACTTTCAAACCCGAAACGGATTCACCTTCACTATAAGCTATAGTATTCTCTCCAAGTAAAAAAAACTAATGTTTTATACTTATTATGTATGTTCAATTGATACTGATAAAATGTCTTTCACTATAGAACTGTAACGATAGAACACCACTTCAACTTTTTATGTCCTGAAAGTGAGTATAAATCGTAAAACAAACTATGTTGTTCGTTGTTGTATATTCGTAATCGGTTGAGTTGAATTAACATTTCATGATCTTACGTCACGGTATTGTGTTGGACAATTCTATTAAATTTAGATGGTTCTGATTTCACTTTTACTAATTGTAATAACAGTTCTTTTATAAAAAAAACATAGTGCTAACACATTGAAATTAACCACTTATTATTACAACACAAAAAGCGAAATTTACTGAATACAACCTATATTATCAAAAGCATAATCCACAAATTATTGAAGAATATTCTACCATAATTATTGACTTTTTACAACGTATAATCTATCGATCGGCTTCAAAATGACGGTAAATAAATCATCCTCTATACTAAGGCATTCAGAAATAGACCTGCTTATCCGAACAGCAGGAGATGAGTTTTCCTGCAATAACTTAGATAAAGCTCAAGAATTATGCGAAAAAGCAATAGAACTCACCGTCACACACAACTATCTTGTAGGAAAAGGTGATGCTCTAATATTAAAGGGTAAAATTCTTTATCGATTAGTCAAATATGACGATGCTTTTGAAGTATTCCATCAGGTGCTTGATATATTCCAAGAAGTGGGAGATGCTCATAAAATTTCAATAGCAGTGCAAGGTATCGGTTCGGTGTATTATGCTAACGGTCGTCTGCTTGAAGCATTAGAAGAATTTCTCAATGCGTATGCAATTCTTGAGCTTGCAGGTCATGAGGAAGAAACACTCCGAATTTTAGGTAATATTGTTATTATATACCATACCCTTAGTGAGTATTCTCTAGCGATTCAATACTCCGAAAAACAGTTATCACTCGCAAAAAAATATAATTTTGAAGACCATACTGCCAAGGCGTTAAGTAATCTAGGTGAACTCTATTTTCGCTTGTCTGATTTTACTACATCCCTCAATTATTCCACTGAAGGGCTCTCCGTTGCAGAGCATTGCGGAGATAAAGCAGCCGAAAGTAGTATATTAGCAAACATTAGCTCAGTGTATTTTCATCTAGGTAATTACACCGGCGCACTCGATTTCACGATGCGCAGTATAGCATTAGCAGATCAAATTGGTCGGAAAAGACTACTTCCCTCACTCTGTAATTATGCATGTTGTATTTATGGTAAGTTGAATAATGACTCCCTTGCCCTCAGCTATGCAATGCGAGCTCTCGAAATTTATACTTCCTTCGAAGACCCAATAGGTGAAGCATATTCTTTACACAATATCGCAAGTATTTTCGAACAAAACGGAGATATCCAAACAGCTCTCGAATATGCTTTAAAAAGTTACCAACTCTTTCATGCATCTTCCGTAAAAGATGGAGAATCAGAGACACTTCTGTTAATTGCATCCTGCAATGAAAAAATGGGGTTGCATCAAGAAGCATTCAATTATGCCAAACAAGCACTCGATATTGCGGAAGCTATAGATTCATACTCACTTCTCATTTCATCTTTGAAGCAGATAGTATCATACTGTACTCTGATCGGAGACAGTACATCTGCATCACATTTTGCTCAGAGGTTAAATAAGACATCCAAACTTATAGCCAAACAAGAACAACGCAAAAACGCCGAGAAATTACTTCTCGATGTACAAATTCAAAAAACCCGACAAAAAGCCGAGCAGCTATTACGTTTATCAAGCTCAACTCTCACAGGAGAATTTCTTGCTATTACCCATACTCTCAAGCATCAAGGATTCGTATTAACTACAGTCATACCTCCTGAAACTGTTAAAAAACCAAAATCTTCTCCTATAATTTCTGTCCAAACTTTTGGACATTTTTCTGTAAATATTGGAAATAGAGAACTGACAAGTGAAGATTGGCAACGTAAAAAAGCACGAGACATCTTCAAAATTTTACTCATGAATCATCGCAAATCAATCTCTGCCGAAGAATTAATCGACATACTTTGGCTCAATGCTGCCGGTAAAAACCTTATTCCTACGTTGTGGAATTGTGTGTCCTATATTCGTAAAGCACTCGAACCTACCATCAAGCCACGACAACCCTCTGCTTATATCAAGATCGTAGGCAAGAATTATATGCTCGACTTAGGCGCTGATGCAAAGATAGATTTTCTGACTTTTAGGGAAATTGTTACGAAAG
Organism: Ignavibacteria bacterium; assembly: GCA_016720145.1. Lineage (GTDB taxonomy): Bacteria > Bacteroidota > Ignavibacteria > Kapaibacteriales > UBA961 > JADJXV01. Next base: position 286,897 of record JADJXV010000002.1, read on the forward strand.
CGCATAAACAATCTACAATTAAGACTCAGATAGAAATGTATGAACAAGCTATTGAGATGTACAAAGGTGAATTCCTTAAAGAAGACACGTTCGAAGATTGGTCTAGTTTCGAACGAGAATCACTGAAAGAACAATATTTGAATATACTTACTTTTGTCGGTAAATATTATTTGGAGCTAAACAATACAACACAATCAATCTTGTATGCCCGTAAAATCCTCGAAATCGACAAAGTCCAGGACGATGGCTACGAAATACTTTTTAAATCACTCAAGTCATCCGGTTATATATCCGAATTGACCAAATCATGGACTTTCTGCAAAGCATCCTACCGTCGGGAGTTTCTTTCGCTACCTCCAAAGCATCTATCTATCCTGGTCGGTGAAATATAATTGTAGTCTATTCTAAATAATAAAAACCTCTTCCCATTGAAACAGGAAGAGGTTTTTTGTTGAATTACGCTTGTTATTTTTGAATAATCAGCGACTTAGTTTCGGTAAATTGCCCTGATTCAATTCGATACGAATATGACCCGGATGATAATCCAAGTGTATGAATATCAAAGCTTACTTCATACCCACCCGGCTGCTGCACTTGGTTGACAAGTGTAGCGACACGCTCTCCTGCTACATTATAAATAGACAAGTTTGTCCGCGCTGCGAGTCCGATAGAATATTCAATCTTCGCTGTACCGGTTGTCGGATTCGGAGTAATTGAACTGAGCGAATACGTAGAGCCTGTACCTGCAACAGCACGAATTTCCGAAGCACAAATTGGATCTATCGTCAATAACCCAGGGAGATTATCAACACTTACATACGGTTTTCCGATTGGAATCATTTCACAAGGAATAGGCATTGATTTATCTACACTTAGGTATGTAAAGAATTCAAAAGAGAATAATGTACCCGATCCTCGTAGTCCGGGCTTTGAGGCATCTTCCTGAATGATATCAACATAAAATTCACCCTTGTTGCCCGTTGACTCTGCAATCAATACAGTCCAGCCATCGGTGAGCGTACCTTTAGTAATAATATTTTCAACTCCAAGCTTTGGCGCTACAATCATTGGATTATACCGCACAATAGCTTTGAATTCACGAACATCTGCCGGATCCATGTTTGCATCTTTCAATTCAAAATTAACGGTCAAAAACTCAGCCGGGAAAGCATGATACTTTCCAATTTCTACTAATGAATGAATTATTTCACCCACACCTATAAGCTTCGACACAGCCATTGAATTAGGAGTTTGTGGAGCCGCCCACTGAACAGTATAGTCAATTCGAGCATCGAAGGTCCTCTCTTGTGTAGGACTAAAAAGCACCTCTACCGGCAAGCTTTCTCCAGGCTTCAAGTCAAAAGGCACTTGTGGTGAGAGAATATTGAAATTATTTACATCATTTCCTGCAAGCTGCATATCGACTACTGTTCCGGTAATTGTAGCACTTGTGTTTTTAATATAGACCTTACCAGCTTTGGTAAGAGTTACATACTGCTTACCAAAGTCCCAATCGGTGGCCTCGACACTCACCGGGAAGCTATTCTGGAATCCTTCACCAAGGAGAATTGTCTTGGGTTGCTCCGGTGCATCACTTTCAACTATCAATTCAGCCGCAAAATCTGTTCGCGGGAGATTCGGAGTAAAAGTAATAGGAACATAAATTGAATTACCCGTCGGAACGATTATAGGATAAGGATTTTGTACAAAGAAGCTAGGGTCGATCACAAAAGCAGCCGCATCATTTCCGGCTACTCGTATTCCTGTAATGGTGCCGGTAAGGGATAATTTCATCGAACCGGTACTTTTCACCCAACTGTTGTCTGACTTCGAGGCATTTACTGCTAAGCTTCCAAACCTAAGAGTATCAAGTACTTCGACATGTGGCTGTACTCCTATTCCGTTTAGCTTTGCAGTCGCAGTCTTGCCACTTCCCGATAATGTAAGAGTCACTTCGTATGGACGCTCACCGGCTCGACTACCAATTACCCATTCCGGCTTGAAATATACTTTGAGCTGACGCATTGGATCACCATCGAAGAGAGAGCCGGGTACTTCATTGACCGGAACTGTAAAGTATTGTCCGTCGGCACTGGTCACTGTCAGTAATACATTCGTTAACTGAGTATTTCCTGTATTTCCATATTCTATAGTAGCTTCATAGCCATCTGTTTTGGTAGTATTGTCCACAAAATTATCGAGCACTCGACGCTCCTTCCAATCAAATCCCGTTATTACCGGTCCTGCTTCGATACCTGTTCCTTTCCAATCAGAGTAAATTTTAATAATATCAGTATTTACTGTAAACGTTGCTCGAGTAGAATGCTGAATATTAATTTCAGATTGTGGGTTATAGACCACTTGGAACGTATAGGTTTCACCGGCTTTGAGTGTAATCGGAAAGTTTAGATTCTCTGTTCGGAGAAAATGCACTTTATCAGACCAATTATCAATTCCTGTCACTATCACATCTACTTTATCGGATACATTTTTAATTCCAACGTCTTTTTTACGTTCTGTATTGACAGGTACTTCACCAAAATTAACGTCTGTAATAAAGACTTTTGGCTTTTCACTGCGCACTCGAAGCTCTGCCAATGGCTGATCGTAGCAGGATAATTCAGCTAAGACAGAGTCGATAATGGTAGTTTCATTTTGACTAAGCGGTGATGCACATATCTCAACTGAAGCTGTCGATTTTGGGTCAATCGTTAAGGGGAAACCATTCGGCTTGAAGAAAAATTCTTTTTGTGCGAGTTTTATCCTTAGCGATCTGACAGTCACCGGTACTGTACCGGGATTAGTCAGTGTAATTGATCTGCAGAGTGTGTCACCCGGCGCAAGCGTTCCAAAATTTATAAGGGTAGGAGTTGCTGTAAGCTCCTCCGGTATATAATTATACGTTTTTGTGATGGAGCGACCAGATTTCGAAAGGATTTTCACGACACCGATTGCAGGTTGTCGTGGATCGGTGACAGTCAAAGTAAATGGAGCAGTTTTTGCACCTGAAATAAATGCATCATCTACTCTGAATGTATAATTTTTAGATAGGTCATCTATCAATCGTACGCTGAATATCTGAGCACATTCAGATGTATCCGGAAGAGCAGTCGCGAGCCCATTTACATTACCGCAGACAATATTATCAACTACTATGAGCGAATCCGGGCAACGTGTTGCAAAGTTCATTCCGGTTGGATAGCCATAGGCAAATCCATCTTTCGTATAATCAAAATTGCCATACGCATAACACGCAAATTTTGCACCTTTTGATCCCTCGACCGTATTGTCTCCGGTAGGAATCTGCTTTACTGCGTAGCTATAGTCTGTTCCGGCAATTTTTCTAATTCCTGAACCAAAAAATGACCTGAAACTTTTCCCGTTGAACATTAAATTCTCTTCATCGACATTCGCAAATGTCACGTAACAAAAATTATCAAGATTGTCTGCTGATTTAAAAGTCGTATAGCTTGTCCAATGGTCTATCGGCGCTAATACCAGCATCATACCACAGCCGTTGCGAGAAGGATTGAGAGGATTTTCGAGCTTCGGACTGCCGACTTGTTGATTCCTCCAAGCTTTGCCGTATTGCCCTACAAGTATCGGCTTAGTGCTCCTATAATGTGCTGCGACTTCCTGATTAACTATTTCATAATATTCTCCTTTGTCCAATACCTTACCTATTGGTATAGCACCCGTTCCATCCTGGCGCATTTGATACAGTTGCGTGTTTTTTTCGGTAGCTACAAATCGAATTAAATCGCCATAATCATCGGGATCTACTCCACGTGAACGGTTGATATATTTAATAGGAGCAGAAATATATTCTGTACCCAAGAGCTCAATCGGCCACATCATGTCAATAATCATATTTCGCATGAAGTTCGCCGGGCGACCGAGCATAGTCGCATTATAACGCGGGAATGCACCTTTTGTATGTCCTGAAATCACGCCAATTGGTTCAGTAGCTTCGATATACGTACCGGTCAAATCACCACTGGTAAACGTCCAATTGCTATTTTGCAATGCCTGAATCAGATAGGTTTCACCTTTTTGGAGAGTAATTTCAGCAGTTTTTCCGGCTACGGTGCCACGTTCAGTAGGTACAGTCGGTGTGTATTTTACTTTCGTTTCGTCTTTAGTTGCGACGATTAAAATTTGAGATGGGCGGATGACATCTGTTTTATCTTGATACAGATTAAGAGTATAGTATCTTTTTCCAAGCCAGTCAACCGGTATCACACGATATGCTTCACCAGACCAGCGGTAACTAATAAACACGGTAACAGCTACAGGTGCTCCGGCTTTGAGGTGAATACCAAATGGCTTTGCCACTTCGCTTTGTACATTCATTAAAGCGTCAGTGAGAGGAATTACTCGCACTTTACCGCCTGTAATCGAATATGTCTGATTTATTCCAAGTGCCTTGTTGGTAATCGTTACCGATGTATTTACTTTGGACGATACCCACAATTGCACGGGTGAAATTCCTCTCATTGCCTCACCGGTTTCTTTCCAACAATGAGGAATACCGAAGTCATATTCTAACCCTTCGGTGATCTCACCTTGGTCAATATCTTGAGCGTGTATCCCAATAGTTCCGGCAAAAAAGCCGAGCATAATAGATAGTAGCAGATTTGTAATCCTGCTGCGAAGCTGTGTAGAAAGCATTTTCATGTTCTACTCCTTAGAAATTAGATAAATAGAAAAATTAGATTACGTAGTTTACTTATTGCAATATTATACATTTAATTAATCGGAACAAAGAAAAATATTGTCATTATTTCAACGGAAGGATATTTATGAATTTTAATCATAATTATTTTAGAAATCATGTACTACTTTTGAGAGCTCAAGTATTGAATTATTCACTTATCAACAGTTGATGCTTCCTCGTAAAACCATCCGATATTTCACACACAACTATACCTTTTGGACAATTTTGTACTTGGAATACTCTCTCTCCATTGGCAATAGTTTTGAAAATTCTTTCGCCAATTAATGATGTAAGCTCTACGCTGAGATTTAGTTTGTCAGAAAATTCTTTTGGGTATGAAATTGATAATATATTATTTTGCAAAAGAGCATCCCACATATCAGTATCATTTTCCAACAACTTATTATTTATATCACTTGGCTCATCCATTACAAAAAATCCTGCCTCCGTTGCCATGTACAGTCGTTCAGTTTCACGCAAATCCCCTACAAATTTCATCATCCAGGCATTTCGATGAATGGTATCAGTCCAGGCAATGGTTTGATCTATTCTCAGCCAATTTTTTCCGCTATTTTGTGAACGCCTGACTATTCCCTGTCCCGGCACACGCTGCGGCGCGCCGAAATCATCAGTATATCCTCCTACAAATACCTCGTCTTCTGTTCCGATAGTCCGCACCGCAAGCGACCATAAGCTCGTATCAGCAAACGAAATTAGTCTCCACGTTTCGCCGCCGTCTTCAGTGGTAAAAAGTCCGCCACTTGGTCTGAGAAGATAATAAAAATATGACGCAACAGCATATCCAACTAATGGGTTACGCTTACTAAACACTATACGTGGGATTTCAGCATCATCACCTTCATTGGTGATTACCTTCGCTACCTGACGCCACGTAAATCCAGCGTCAATTGATTTATGAATCGTACCGCCCGTACATCCGGCAAACATACTACCATTCGGAAGCATGGTAATTGTACACAATGCCGGCGCCCTGATAGAAGAAATAGAATCCCATGATAAGCCACGATCCAAACTTCGATAAATCGAGCTGGAAAACAAATCGGCTGCATAAATGATGTCCGAATTATTTACATCTGCTATAATCGACTCACCGGGTAACGTTAACGGGCTAAGCACTTCCGGGACAATCGATACCGTATCCCAAGAATTACCGGCATCCTTGCTTCGCATAATTGTCCCAAATCCTAACCCACCTATAATTATAATATTTGTATCGACAGGATGTATGAAAATATTGGTAAAGCGCGTCGTGCCTGTTTTGAATTCGACTACAAGCGTATCCCATGTATTACCAGCGTCATAGCTGCGGAATATCTGCCGACCTATCCCTCCGACAAATAATGTTTTTGGATTCTTAGGATTCGCAGCAAATCCATACGTCGGCTGTTCGTTCAGCAGTCTCCACTGTGCAGTAGATGTACAGAAGATGATGAAAAATAGAATTATACTCAGTAAGATTACACGCATAGTAAATAGTATATTTTAAACGTCCACAACTCTATCGTACTCGCAATTGTTCCGTTACATTGAAAATGAAATTCACAAATACTTAGAACTGAAATTCATTTCATTACTTCATCACGACAACGCTCTTTTTTATCTTCCCACTTGTAATTTGACACACATACACACCTTTTGAAATGGAAGGTATTGCAATCTCTCTAACAAAGTGCAATGTCGTCGCTTCAAATACTAACCTACCACTAAGATCATACAATTCGATAGTATACTGAGGAGTAGTTATAATTTCCGAAGATATATTCACGTGAAGGGTAGATTTGGAAATTGTCGCAGAGTAATCGCTAAAACATACTTCACTTGGATTTTCATCAATATCACTTGGTGAGTCAAGTACAAAAAAACCCATTTCAGTCGCCATATATAATTTTTCTGTCTCGGGCGTATCGCCAATAAACTTCATCATCCAGATGTTTTTGTTGGTTTCGATGGGGAGCCAGTCTATGGAATTGTCTATTGCAACCCACGTATTACCTCCATCTTGCGAACGTCGCACGTATCCGGGTCCGGGTATCTTCGACAAAGGATCTTGGGAGAGTTCATCGGTGAATCCACCAACAAACACTTCATCTTGACTGCCAAATTTGCGTGTAGCGACTGTCCAAAAACTCGTGTCTTGGAGTCCGGTTGGCAGCCAATTTTCACCGCCATCGGTAGTTTTATACACACCACCACTTGGTCTATTTTTATAATTGAAATAGGCAATAATAAGATAAGCGGTTTGAGGGGTATGCTGACTGAAGACTATACGAGGTACTTCTACATCCTGAAATGCACGAAGCTGAGCTGTTTTCCGCCATGTTTTACCGGAGTCGATGGACTTGAGAATAAGACCTGTGGAAGCTCCTGCTAGGAGTACGTTCCCACTATCGGGGCGTACGGCAATTGTGCAAAGCGAAGGGACATCAAGTGTTGCAATAGTATCCCACGTAATACCCGCATCCGGCGTTCTGAAAATTCTTTTTGAATTATTATCACCGGTATAAACAATATCAGGATTATGAGGATCGCTAATGATAGTTTCGCCCGGTGTAGCAAAGATGGGTTTATTATTATCTCCGAAAGAATCCTGCCAGTTGACTCCACCATCCATACTCCGCATAATGTACGGAAACGCGCCACCGGCAAGGACAATATTGGTATCACGGGCATGAATATAGATATTGGTGAGCTTGGTATTTCCCGTACTTTGAAATCCCAGATAATGCGTTTTCCATGTCTTACCGGCATCTTCCGTTCGATAAATCGTGCGCCCCTGTCCTCCGACGATAATTACATTAGGATTCTTAGGATTAGCGGCAAGGCCGTAAGTGGGTGCGTCGATTATACGTCGCCAGGTCTGAGCAAAAGTTGAGGATATTCCAACGATGAGAAAAATCAATACAATTGTAACTATGCGCATAGAAAGCCTTTGATTTATATACTGTTGAGAAATAAAAAGGGCGTTCTCGCTGTCAAGCGGGAACGCCCCAAAATAGAACACCATGCAGTAAGGGCAATTCTTACTTAACGACTACCATCGAACGAGTAAGAGATTGCATGCCGGCAACGAGTGTGTAATAATACATTCCTGTCGGAAGGTCATTAGCATCAAAATCAGCAGAATATGTACCGGTATTCATCGCGCCACTTGCAAGCTCTTTCACGACTTGACCAAGTGAATTAGTCACACGCAATGAAACCTGTGATGGCTGTTGCAACGAAAATTGAATCTTCGTAGCACCCGCGACAGGATTCGGAGTGACAGGCTCTAAAGCAAATTCTTTTGCATCATCGGTGAGAGTTTCTACTCCATCAGGAGTATCCAACATGCCATATACATTACAGAAAAAGCTTGCTCGAAGTCCTCTTCTATGCAAGCTAGGATACCCATTGAGTAATTCAGGTATTGTACTAAAATCACGTGAATATGTACCTTGTTTATCAACGAACTCATTGCCGGCTGCATTTCTTCGTAAGACATATCCGAGAGTTTTAATACTATCTCTTTCATTCCATAAATATGTACCGTAAAGATTCATTTTGTCGGTCGTATTCTGCATGTAGAGAATGAAGCCGAAAGATTCGTCTGCGTTAACAGTCCAATTAGGTACTGGAATAACTGTGGCATTAATTCCTCCGTATCTATTTGCTGCTGTAGCAATTGTCCGTGTATTAATAGTATCTGCCGGAATCTCAAGCTCACCACCTCCTAATTGTCTCAGCCCAGGATCGTCAAACCTAAAACTATTTCCTGAAGCAGTCTGAAGGTTAGTCTTGACAGCAAAGCCAAAAAACAATACTGATTGTGTGACTGGTATCGCTGGCTCACCTTGTATCCACTGAAATGGGAGCATCACTATTGTATCGATTGTGAAAGTACCTGATTTGCCGAAAGATGGGAAAAATTGTCCAAAACCAAATAAATCTTCTGAACCGGCTCCTGTATTTACTTTAGCAGGTAATTCATTGATAATTGGCCATAGGAATTGCTTAATATTGGTATCAGCATTTGACAGCTGCCATCCTGAATCGCTCGTATCTTGAGGAGCATTAAATACTACTCGTTGTATGGCAGCGACAGAAAGGTAGGTCGGTAAAACAGGGGCATCAGTTTCTGCAGTTAGTCTATTAATTAAAGGAAGGTTAGGTGATAGTACGGATTCATTTGAGTTGACTAGTCCGGGTATACCAACAATATTATTGGCATCGAGTTTAACGTCCGGCATCGACGAAATGGTCACTCTTTTCTGCACCTGCGCCGAACCAATCGACAGCGTTGCAACGAATAGAACAAGTAGAATTGTAAATTTTTTCATTAAAATACTCCAAAAGATTTGGTAAAATATATACACTATAATTTGACGGACGGCAAAACTACGATAAGAGTTACTTTTATCAAAAGGTTTTTTGCTTCATTATGTTCGATTACCTGAAAAGTAGTCAAGTTTTGGTAATTTTGCGCTCGAATTAGATATTTTTTAACAATTCACACCCCACATTCTCATGACAGAAGATGAACAGCTCGAGCGTTTGCACAGTGCCATCGGTGAAGTTTCCGACCCGGATTTCGGAAAAACCCTCACCGAACTCGGCGCAATTCACTCGATAGAAATTAAAAAAAACGTAGCAGAAATATACCTGCAACTTACTCCGCCAATACAATGGATTGCCGCTGAAATTGACCGCGCCTGTCGCGAAGCAGCTCGCAATGCTGTTCCGGAGCTACAGCCGGTCGTTTTTGTTCGCGAGAAAGAAGTCCATCGCACCGGTTCAAAAAGCGTTTTACCGAATGTGAGGAATCTAATAGCTATCGCATCCGGCAAGGGTGGCGTTGGCAAATCGACGATTGCAGCCAATATTGCAGCCGCTCTCGCTATGAAAGGTGCAAGCGTAGGTCTTTTAGATGCAGATATTTACGGTCCAAGTGCGCCGACTATGTTTGACATGCAGGGTCATCAGCTCGAAGCAGAAAAATTACCCGATGGACGAATAATAGGTCAGCCAAATGAACGCTATGGCGTGAAAGTCGCATCCATCGGCTTTGTCATGCAACGCGATCAAGCAGCAATTCTCCGAGGACCGATGTTAGCCGGATATTTCAACACCTTAGTCGAACAAATCAACTGGGGAGAATTAGACTTTTTAGTATTTGACTTACCTCCCGGCACCGGAGATATTCAGCTCACCTTAACCCAAAAAGTACCACTTACCGGCGCGGTAATTGTGACTACTCCTCAAGAAATATCACTCTCTGATGTACGCCGCAGTATCTCGATGTTCCGCAAAGTAAATGTAGAAATCCTCGGCATCATTGAAAATATGAGCTATTTCACTCCACCGGAATTACCGGACAATAAATATTATATATTCGGTCAGGGCGGCGGCAAAATAGTAGCTGATGAGAATAATGTTCCACTTCTGGGCGAAGTCCCCATCACTCTCGGCACCCGTATTGGAGGCGATGAAGGTCTGCCAGTAGTGCTCAATCCTGAAGAATTTTCCCAAGGAGAGATTTTGCGGAATATTACTGCTGAACTCGTTCGCCAAGTACGGAGAGCTAATCTACAGGCATCTTCGCAGCCGTTAGTGCAGATTTCTATTTAATTTTGAAAATGAGTTTAGTGGGATTACAATAAGAAATTGACATTACTTTAATGAAATTATGGAACATACACCATCTAAGGATTATTCGTATTCTATTGAAGAGCGTATTATTGGTGCCCTGCAGGAGGTGCGTCCATATTTACAGGAGGACGGTGGTGATGTGGAATTTGTACGCTATGAAGTCGAATCTCAGGTAGCTGAGATCCGCATGCTTGGCGCCTGTAAGACCTGCCCGATGTATATGATGACACTTCGCGGAGATATCGAACGCTTTCTCATAGCAGCAGTCAAAGAAATCAGGCGCGTCGAACCGGTAGCGTAATAACGAATTAATAAGAAAATCAAAATTAATTTAATGTTCGCCTAAAAAGAGTTTGCCAAATGGCAAAAGAAGTGTATTTTTGCGCTCCCTTTTAAGGAAAGGGGCGATTAGCTCAGTTGGTTTAGAGCGCCTGCCTTACAAGCAGGATGTCGGGGGTTCAAGTCCCTCATCGCCCACGAAGCCCCGTTATCGGGGCTTTTTTTATTTTACTCGATGATACCATAAATCACTATAATATTTGAGTTGCAGTAATTTGCAAGGTAAAATGAGGTAACATAAGATTACATTGAATAACAATATAATGTCCCCCTATACCGTCCCCCGCTAAAAACCAATTTAGCTACTTTGTACTTACGGATGCGATATGAAATTTTCATTCTTCTTAAAGGACTCACAAAAAGATTCAACATTACTTTATCTCGTAGCGAGATCAGGAAATGAACGTATAAAAATTTCGACCGGATTTACTATAACCACAAAATCTTGGAGTACTGTCAAAGCTCGTGTAAAACCTAATAATGCCGGACAAGAGTTGAATTTTCGATTAGATAAAATTGAAGCAGCAGCTAAAGAGATATATAATCGAGCAAGGGTTCTCGAAATTACTGAAACGATGGAACTCTTTAAGTATATAAAGAATGGTATTGTCGAATCTGGTCTTCTTGACAGGCGCAGCATGGAAACTACTACTATCCAGTCTGCGATCGTTGAATTTCAGAAACAATTAAAAGAAGGAACGCGACCTAGTAAACGTAGAATAGGTAAGACTGTATCTTACAGCTATCTACAACTTTTTCAAACAGTCGAAAATACTCTCATTGCAATTCTCCCCGACAAAGCACCTTTCACATATCTTAATACAAAAGAATTTGCATCCAAATTGAATGAACACCGCACTAAACAATGGTCTGATGTCAGTGCGTTGAAGTATATCCTTCTCATACGACGTTTTTTATTATGGTGCAAAGACTCACATCTCTATAATTTCGAAGAGTTTCCTCACATCCTAACCTTACCGGAAGAACATGAATCCACTTTATTTGCTTTAACTGATGATGAGCTACGTTCAATAGAGAATCTGGATCTATCAGATAGACCTGCGCTCGATAAAGTACGAGATTTGTTTCTCATATCATGCTACACAGGATTGCGGTACAGTGATGTTTCTCGGTTAGGTGCTGAGCATATTGGAACAAATGAAATCGGACTATCAACTAAGAAAACCGGAGATAATGTTCGATGTCCAATTACTCCTCGGCTACGGAAAGTTTTAGATAAATATGCACCAGGATACATTTTCAATAAAATATCATCACAACGAGCGAACGAACATTTGAAATTGATAGCTCGTAAAGCAGAAATTATCGGTATGATGGAAATGGTAACTTATAAATTTGGGCAAAAGGTTGTGGAGGTAAAACCCAAATGTGATTTGATTGCTTGGCACTGTTCACGGAGAACATTTATTACACTATCATTGGTGAAGGGCGTACAACCGATGGCAGTACAGTCGGTCAGCGGACACAAGAAGGACTCCAAGGCATTTAATCGGTATGTAAAGTTCGCTGATAATCAGGTAGATGCACAGATGAACTCAGCTTGGGATTGATTTTTCACACATACTGTTCGTTCACCTTCAATTTTTCACAAATTTATCAAAGCAATTGAACAACAATGCACATTATTGTGATAACGATTTGCGCCGAGCAATATCTTTATCCCTCTTTTCTTCCCACTCCTTCTGTTTTCGCAGTTTTTCCTTCTGCTCTTCGTCCCAATCCTTCTCAATTTGATTGAAAACTTTATTAGTCAGAAGGGTTCGGAGTGGTAGAATATAAATCTCACCAACATCTTCATTGTACGACACCCATCTTTGCACTGTAACGACCGATTTACCGGCAATTTCTGCAAATTGCTTGTACTTCAAGCCCGCTTTTTTCAAAACGAATCGTAATTTATGTCCTTTCATTGTGAAATTCTCCGAAAAAGTTGATAAAAATGCCTTTTTATAACTCGATTTCAGCTACTAAAATAGTGTTTTAATTGAAAACCGATTGGTTATTGATAGTTTTTCGAATGCAAATTGATTAGTTGATGATATATCATTTTCGACTAATTTCGACCAAACGTTGAAACCATGCCGTTTTGAGAAGTAAAAAGTGCCTAAATTTTCAAAATTTGCGTACTAATTTTTGGCAAAACGCCTGTACAACCCATGTATTGCTAAATAAATGTTTTTTTGGGGGGACAATCCGATTTATTATGCTATTATTTACAAATTAAAATACAGGAAAATTATTCTACTAACATCTATACGTTATCAATTTCATAATTTTCTATTTATAGCATTACCAATTTTCCGCATTATCAGATTAAGAGTCCATCAATTGGGTGCCTAATGACAATTTTTATATTAGGATAAATAAATCTCTCTTAGTAAGCAATACTCTCAATTAGAAATACCCACCTGTACACCTACTGCACTCACCAAAACTCTTTATCTTGCTCCAAACTAATTTTAAGGTATTGTAAAACGCTACTTCATCCCGCATTAGCCCAAGTTACTTGCCTTCCTTGTTCGCTTCATGGACTTCTTTGGCAATGTTGATCAACTCCCTTTTAGGTCTCTGCCGTTGATGCTTTATAGAAGTTTAATGAAATGAATAAATTGATTTTTTTGAAGGTGATAGGTGGTAACATTCGAAGGGAATACTCAATACAAATAACATAAATGAAATTACATACCGACTAACCACATTTGTTTATTTTTGTAAATCTAAGAAAGACAATTAACTGCTTCCTTTTTATTCAACATAACAACTTAATTTATTACTCGAATCCAGCCAACAATATGTGTAAAAGAAATGCAACAGCAAGTTGGAGTGGCTTTTCTCATCAGGGACAGGTCGGATTACTCATTGCCATTCGGAAGTTGAAAGAGAAAGGTATAAGTTTGACTAATCACTTTTTGGAGCTCGAAAAAAAAGAGGACGTAGCAATTTGCAAACGTGAGAATGGAAATGAACAATATTTATCTGTCCATCAGGTTAAAGCTTATTATTCAGATGGTGGTCATCTCATTAGTAGTTATAAGTCTGTGCTCAAGGGTAGAGTAGAATATCAAAAAGACGGAGATAAACTACCAACGGGGAACTTCATTGCAGGAGATTGGTGCAACGCAGACAACTTTCTCCATACTGTTGTAATGATATGCGATTGGACGGATGAAAAAATTGCTCAAATTGGAAATACTCATAATGTTAAAAGGTATGAATACTCCAAAAAAAATAAGAAGTGAGCATAAGAAAGGAAAAAAGGCTTTATATGACATCAGTTTTTCGTTGCAGGAACTTCATGAGGTGATTAATGATGACTCTGAATTTCAATCATTGTATATACATAATCTCAGACAGGCTTTTTATAAAGAGTTCTACGACAGGCTAAGATATTCAGACTATGATGAAGAGCACGTAGAAGTGGTAACCGAAACTATAATTGATCGGGTGTACAGATTAGATGATAATGATTTCCTGGATTTTTAAAGCGTCTTCACTTCGATGAAAATCCAGAAAACTTAGAAACCACACCATTCTTGTTTAATCAACAAGGATTCCGGTATGTGTTTTTTAAATCTCTACTTGAAATACTAATAGCTCTTCCCATCTACGATGATCATTATGTTCAATACGAAAAGGCGGGTCATTCGGAAAAATTCCTTCTAACAGCTATCACGAGAATGCAAGAAGATGAGAAAGTCGCTGTCGAAAATATCCTTCATAATACTGAATTACTTAATATTTTATGGGATCGACACGCGTTGATCAATCAATATTTAGAAGGGAGTCTTACAGTTTTGAATCCAAGCATAATGAATGTAGAAACAGACCACGATCTAAATGGAAAATTCATGTCCTATTCGAAAAACACTCGCCTTATAACAGTGGAGGACGCAAAATATATACTTGATCAATGAATACAATAGTTAATAAAATAATGGCTGCTTCGGGATACTCTGAGGAGAGTTTTGCGGGAATTGAGAGATATTACTCGAAAGAAGATAATGCTTTCTTTTTCGTAATTCAATATTCGATTGACGATATTTCCGGATTAAGAAAGTACTCTCAACTTACTGAAAAAGATAATTACAAAGGGTTTCTCGAAAGTTTTAATACACTAATCAAAGAAGGTCAATCAAATAAGATTGAAAAAAACTCCTCTCTTTTAGTTCTCGTAAAAAGCGAAACACTTGAGGCAATCGGGAAATATCATCAACAGATACTACTTTTAAAAGAAGACGAATACTTCTTCAAAAAGTATGTGATCTTATATACTGATGCTACTGTTAGTGTTTTGAGCCAGAAATTAAATTTGTTAAACTATCTGCATGAAAAGCTGAAGGATGAGGTGAGTTTTTCCAAGTACGCCAAACAGGGATATTGTCAAGACATAGAAGATTATCTCATGGTGATTCAGTTGTTTATTAAACTGCCACCACTCAATGTGCAAATTGGAGGAGAAAATTTCAAAGCATTACACGAAAAAATATCAGAAACCCTTAATGAAAATGATGAGGGATTTATTAATTGGATTCTTGAAAACGAAGAACAAATTTCCAAGTTGGATTTTAAACAGGAAAATGCCGAAGGAGAAATTGAAGCACTATTAAACCGTTTACCAAATGATCAGAATTAAAAAATTATCTGTTGAAAATTTTAAAGGAATGCGGTCTCCAACTGAGATCGACTTTAACAACCCGCAAGACACCGCTGTAAGCATACTTGCCGGAGCTAATGGTTTTGGCAAGACTACTATTTTTGATGCAATAGAAGTATCTCTCACAGGGAAGTTCCATAGGATAAAATTATTCAATGAGGTTCAAAAAAAAAACGCTAACAGGTCAAGACCGTTCTTTCAAAATACCGATGGTCAAGATGTAGTTATAAAGTTGCTGATAGAAAACACTTCCACTGGAGAACAGTTTGTTATTATCAAGCATTACAATGACACAAATCCGATAACTACCCTTAGCGGTGGTCGGAATAATCTTCCAATCGAAAGCTCAGGCTTCTTTCTAACATATATAATCAATGATCCGGATCGATTTAATAATAATGATTTTGCGGGATTAACAGAAGCAACTCAAGAGGAAATAGACAAACTTATCTATGGAACAACATCAATTTTTTCCCTCGAATCGACTTATTATCTTTTTAACTATATCCAACAGGAAGACAGCCTGTATTTTCTAAAGCAAAGCGAAGATACAAAGGGAAAGTCACTTGGGTTTCTCTTCAACATTGTCGATGAGGAGGCTAAGCAGGAGAAGCTGAAGAAAATCTCTCAGGTGTTAGCAGATAATAGAATCCGGCTCGAAAAGGAAATAGACGCTTTAAGCGAACAGGTCACAGAACTAACTCCAATAGATTACAAAAAATTATTCGATAATAAACAGTTTGCTTTTGATATCCAAAAACCATTTACAAATCCACAAAGTTCTAAAGATCGATTACTCGAATTTCAGAATGAAATTAACGAGTTGATCACACTCAAAACAAATTTTTCACCGGAAGAATTCGAGAAATATTTACTATTTAAAAGCTTAAATGAGGAAGTCATTTCAAACACCAGAGTTCTTGAGGCAATCTTATTGCGGAATGTTGGGACAAAAGAAGCAATATCTAATTCATTATATCGCAACGAAAAGAGAACTCAAGGAGAATTGTTTATCAATAGATCAGATAAGACAATCGTTGAAGATAAAATATTTGAGCTATTTATTACGGAACCAAATATTGCAGAATCATACAGGTTTTTGACAACCGAATTTCAGAAGCTTAATTCTGAATTAGGGATGATAGAACGAATAGTAGGTGATCTAAATCAAGCAAGAGAAAAGAGTCGTAATGAATATGAAAAACTCGTTAATCATAAACATGTTTCCGAAACAAATTGTCCTCTTTGTGATTCTCAATTTTCATCGTTCGATGAGCTAATAAAGCAGATTAAAAATAAAACTGCGGATTTAGAATCTCACAATAGCAAAAGAATTGATGAGCGGAAAAGTATATTCGGACGTTTAGAAGAGGTTTGTGCGAAAGTTGATAACGTTGTTTTGGAATACGTCAATTCATCTAAACCAATTGAGCGCGATATTGAGAATCTTCTCCGAGACTTGCCTAATCTAACTCAATCGAGCGAGATACTAATAAAAAAACATCCAGTTCTGGATAGCCCAGAAATGGCTTCATTTTTATTCCAAGAAATTCCACTTACACGTAGTGAAGTCGACGCCAAAGTTTCTGTATTGAAAGATCATCTCTCAAAGTCAGTTTTAGTAAAGCTACAATACAATGAACAGGCGATTGTAAGTAAACACTTATACGCAGAGTATTTTGATTCAAATAGAGCATTATTCGAAAAGATTAACATAAATGATTTGAAAGAAAAATTGAATTATCTTAAATATGAACAAGTTAGTATGGCGAACAACCGCCTTCAATTTTTACAATCTCGTCTGACAAAATTAGATCGCATTAAAGAAAATTTTGATAAAATTTATAACGAGATCTATAAAACAATTAAAGATTTCAAGGCTGATATGATTAAGAAAATCAAAATTCCATTCTACGTTTATTCAGGTAAGATTTTACAAAGCTATCAACAAGGTTCAGGAATTTTTATTGACATCCATCAAACTGGTCAAAACAATAATGTTAGATTTCTTACAGGAGCAGCTTCAGATCATGATATTGTATATCACCTTAGTTCCGGTCAAATGGCAGTTGTAGCACTTGCATTCTGTTTGTCGTTAAACAAAGTTTACAATACAAGTCAAGGTTTTAAATTTTTAGCAATTGATGACCCAATCCAAACAATGGATGATTTGAATGTCCACACATTTATTGAATTGCTCAGAAATGAATTTTCAGATTATCAAATCATCCTTTCTACACACGATGATTTTACTTCAAAGTACATGAAGTACAAGTTTGATAAATTTGGAATGAAGACAAAAATTCATAATGTCCAACAGCTCGTCTTAGAGCAATCACTTACTTAAACTGAAATTTAATGAGTTACGATTTTGCATCATTGAATGACAAAGATTTAGAAGCGTTAGTTCATGATGTTCTACTAAGAAAACTTTCGGTCGATTTTCAATCTTTCAAAATGGGAATTGACAAGGGTATTGATTTACGCTACGCGACTAACAGTAATGAAAATGAGATTATAGTTCAAGTTAAACATCTTGAACATTCAGGATTTAATAAATTTAAAAGCGTCCTGAAAATTACTGAAATGAACAAGGTTGTTAAGCTTAATCCTAAACGATACATATTAGTAACCACAGTAGGATTGAATCCCCAAAACAAGGAAGACATAAAATCTATTCTATCACCCTATGTAATATCTACAAATGATATTCTTGGAAAAGATGACTTAATCAGCTTTCTAAGAAATAATAATGATATAGTGGAAACTCATTTTAAATTATGGTTGTCCAGTACGCATATTCTCAAGCGTATATTGAATAATGGCGTTAAGGGAAGATCTGAGTTCATAGAGAAAAATATTAGAAGCCGGATTAAGTTATTTGTTCCAAGTAAAACGCATGAAAGAGCTGTTGAGATGTTGAATAAATATCATTTCTTAATGATTACCGGTGCTCCTGGAATTGGTAAAACAACATTAGCAAGCATTTTAACATATCAACTCCTCGCTGACGGTTTTGAACTCGTTTATGTACGGGAAATTCGGGAGGCAGAAGATTTATTCCTTAATGGAAAAAAGCAAGTGTTTTATTTTGACGATTTCTTGGGAACGATTACTCTCGATTTGAAAAGCTCACGCAATGCTGACACAGCGATAGTTCAATTTATTGAAAGAATTAAAGATGATAGACAAAAAAGACTTTTGTTGACCTGTCGTACAACATTATTGAATCAAGCAAAAGAGGAGTCAGAGAGTATTTTGAATTCTAAAATTGACTTATCAAAGCACGAAGTTACTATAGAAGATTATTCAGACCTAGACAAAGCAAGGATTTTATATAATCACATCTATTTTTCCGAACTCGACAAAAAGCATAAAGCCGTGTTTTTTAACAATAGGTTCTATTGGAAGGTTATCAAACACAAATTCTATAATCCTCGAATAATTGAATTTTTTACCGATCCTGAACGACTTCAGCCAAATATCGAATTCAGCAAGCAAGTCATTGATTTTTTACATGACCCATCAAAAATATGGGAAAAGGCATTTCATATTCAAATATCTCCAAGTGCAAGAATACTATTATTAACTTTATACTCAATAAGGGGAGGTATTTACGCTATTAGTGAAGCGAAATTGAAAGAAGCATTTAATGCCAGACTCGAGTATGAAGTCAAAACTAATAATTACCATGTTCAATCAGATACGTTCAATAAAGTAATACGCGAATTACTAGGAAGCTTCATTATCAGAACCCATACAAGACATGAGAACTACTATTCTACAGTTGACATTACTTTTCTGAACCCCTCTCTTGAAGACTTCCTGTTTTCCTATTTATCAAACAACATTGATGAATATTTCTCAATTTTAAAATCAGCAACTTCATTTGAACCTTTCAAAAGACATATCACTACTAAACATAATAAATATATTAAAAATATATATGTTAGTGACTCCGCTACAATTTTGAGACTATATGCAGTATTTATAGAGCGATTGCCTTTTCTCGGCAATGATAAGACTTCAAAAATAAATACTGTGTTAATTCTAATTCGTTTATTTAAATGGGAAGATATTTCTGAGAAGGTAGTGAGTTTAATGAATGCCTTAGCTCTTGATAACATTGGTTGGAAGGATTACGATGATGTAATCGAAATTATAGAGTATATTACAAATCACGATTATTTTGAGCAATTCACATTTTCAAAGGAGGATATACTTACCAAACTTTCTTATAAGATGGAATACCATTTTCAAATTCAAACATTTTCAAAATTCATTTCTGAGAATGATGCTTTTAAGAACATTATCACGAACTCAAAAATTCACAATATCGAATATTATAAGTCAATACAGAATAATATAGATGATTCTTGGGAGCTATGCATTGAATTCTACATTAAACAAAACATAAAATCAATTCGAATAACAAGCGAACAAGATTTATTAACGGAAGTTAGCAACTGTAGAGTACAAGCTCAACAAATTAACGCCTTGATCAATATTGACGTTTCCCCTATAATCAATGATCACATTTATGACTACGAAAATCTCCTGAAAAAAATCAAGTCAACAAATGCTGATCAGGAATCTCAAATTATATCTGTAAAATCGAAATCCAAAATTCAGAATGAACCGTTGGAAGTTAATAGGTTGTTTAATAACGAAAGCGAAGAATCTGATGGATTGCCATTTTAATTATTTAGTTTGATTGGATATTTCGGCGAAAGAATGGATATTTCGGCGAAAGTATACCAATGGAAGGCGAAATCTTATCTCCCAAAATCACCCCAACAAGCCGCAAAAAGATACTTTATAATCTCGCTTTTATAGTTTTTACTCACCACACAAAGCTATCAATCAATAATTCCGCCTGCTTCAGTACCGTTTCTACTGCCTTGCCTTGCTTGTCCAGTGGATAACCATACTTCGTGAGCGTTCGCTTGACTAATATCATCACTTTGGCGCGAACGCTTTCGCGGATTGTCCTGACAATCTCACAAGATCCTATACTCAAGCAAGCATTCCTATAACTTATTTGGCTATGTTGAAAGAAGGGGTTATTTTTATTGAGAAGATTCGCTCGCACACAACACACGTAACGTAAACTCGTTCGATCTTGTAACTACAATCTGCATGAATACAGAAAACCAAATAGAAGAACATCTCATCAAGCAGCTCACGGAGCTAAAGTATATCTATCGTCCTGATATCGTCGATAGAAAAACTCTGGAGCTAAACTTCAGAACCAAATTTGAGGCACTCAACCGGGTCCGGCTCTCTGATAGCGAATTCTTACGGCTTAAAGAAGATATAATCAATCCCGATGTCTTCGCTGCTTCTAAATTGTTACGCGATAGGCAATACTTCCAACGTGAAGACGGTACACCTCTGCATTATACATTGGTTAATAACAAAGCTTGGTGCAAAAACGACTTCGAAGTTGTCAGTCAATTACGCATCAATACCGAAAACAGCCACCACCGGTACGATGTCATTCTCCTGATCAATGGATTGCCGGTCGTACAAATCGAATTGAAAAATCTCGATATCTCTCCGCGTAAAGCTATGCAACAGATCGTGGATTATAAAAATGAACCCGGTAACGGATACGGGAATTCTCTCCTGAGCTTTATGCAGTTGTTTATCGTCAGCAACCGAACGAATACCTACTATTTTGCCAATAACAAGAATCAGCACTTTGCCTTTAACGCTGATGAACAGTTTTTGCCCATTTACCAATTAGCTGATGAGAACAACAAGAAGATCACCCATCTTGACTCTTTTGCGGAAAAATTCTTGACGAAATGCACTCTCGGCGAAATGATCAGCAAGTACATGGTACTCGTTGAAAGCGAACAGAGATTGCTTGTCATGCGACCGTATCAAATTTATGCCGTGAAAGCCATTGTCGATTGTATTCACCAAAACAGAGGTAACGGGTATATCTGGCACGACCGGAAGCGGGAAAACTTTGACATCCTTCAAAGCTTCGACATTGCTCAAAGAAAACCCGGACATTGAAAAATGTCTGTTTGTCGTTGATCGGAAAGACCTGGACCGGCAAACACGGGAGGAGTTTAATAAATTTCAGGAGGGTAGCGTCGAAGAAAACACCAATACCGAAACATTGGTACGGCGTTTACTTTCTAATGACTATGCAGACAAGGTGATTGTTACGACTATTCAAAAATTGGGACTCGCTCTCGACGACACAGATCAGAAAAAATCAGGATCGAATAAAAACGGCACGTATAAGAAAAACTATAAAGAACGCTTAGCACCATTGAGTAAAAAACGCATCGTTATTATTTTTGATGAGTGTCACCGTTCACAATTTAGCGATAACCATAAGGCAATAAAGGAGTTTTTTCCCTATGCTCAACTATTTGGTTTTACCGGTACACCCATCTTTGATAAAAATGCAATTTACACAACAAGGGAAGGCGAAGAAGCTTCTTACAAAACAACGGAAAGTATATTCGAAAAAAGTCTCCATAACTACACGATTACCCACGCTATTGAAGATAAAAATGTACTGCGGTTTCACATTGATTATTTTAAAGGGAAGGGTAAAGAGAAAGAGAATGCTAATCCGGGCGAACCCATTACACAACGTGCAGTCGTTGAAGCAATTTTGGACAAACACAATGCAGCTACAAGTCAAAGAAGATTCAATGCTCTATTGGCTACGGCTTCCATCAATAACGCCATTGAATATTACCGGCTTTTCAATGAAATGCAAAAAAAGAAAAAAGACGATAATCCAGACTATGTACCATTCAATATTGCTTGTGTCTTTTCTCCACCGACTCAACTAATTGCTAAAAACGGTGACCAACAAAGTCAGAAGAATGCTGCCGATATAAGGCAATTGCAAGAAGACTTACTCCAAGAAAGAATTGACAACCAAACAGAACCCGAAGAAAAGAAAAAAGCGCTCACTCAAATTATTGCCGATTATAATTTACAATACAGCACCAATCACAGCATCAACGAATTTGACTTGTACTATCAAGATGTACAAGTACGAATAAAAGATCAGAAGTACAGTAATAAAGACTATCCACACAAAAACAAAATTGACATTACTATCGTGGTCGATATGTTGCTTACAGGATTTGATTCTAAATACCTGAACACGCTGTATGTCGATAAAAATCTGAAATATCACGGATTAATTCAGGCATTCTCCCGCACCAACCGTGTGCTGAACGATACCAAACCTTATGGTAATATTTTAGATTTCCGTTTACAACAGGATGCCGTAAACCTAGCCATTACACTTTTCTCAGGTGAAAATACCGAAACAGCCAAAGAAATTTGGTTAGTTGACCCTGCAACGACGGTAATCGAAAAATACAAGAAAGCAGTCGAAGCGTTAGGCGCATTTATGCAGAAGCATAACTTGGAAAACACACCGCAGGAAGTATATAATCTAAAAGGAGATGCTGCAAGAATTTCTTTTGTAAAGAACTTTAAAGAAGTTCAACGACTCAAAACCCAATTAGACCAATACACCGACTTAGAAGCAGAGGATCTAACCAAAATTGAAGCCATTCTGCCAAAAGAAAAACTTCAAGAGTTTAGAAGTTCATACATTGAAACCGCCAAGCAATTAAGGAAGATGCAAGAGCAAGGAGGAGATAAAGCACCACCTGAAATTCAACAGTTAGATTTTGAATTTGTCCTGTTTGCTTCTGCCGTCATTGATTACGATTACATCATGGATCTGATCGCTGACAGTACCCAAAGAAACCCGACAAGCAAAAAATGACCAAGCCCAGGTCATTAGTTTGCTGAGTGCTAATTCTAATATGATGGATGAACAGGAAGATTTGACGGAATACATCAATGGGCTTGACTGGAACAGCGGGCAAGATGTGGAAACCCTTCGCAAAGGATACGAAACCTTTAAGCAAGAGAAAAACGAAAAAGAAATGGCTGCCATCGCCCACAAACACGGCTTACAAACCGCAGACCTGAAAAACTTTGTCGAAGCAATAATGAGCCGAATGATTTTCGACGGTGAAAAACTCACGGACCTTTTAGAACCTTTGGCGCTAAGCTGGAAAGAACGAAGAGTAAAAGAATTGGCATTGATGGAAGACGTTGTACCCCAATTAAAAAAAATAGCCCAAGGGCGTGATATTTCAGGATTAGCAGCGTATGAGTAAGGATAAAAAAATAATACCTCAATTACGTTTTCCTGAGTTTGTGAATGAAGGGGAGTGGGTCAATGATATCCTGTTTAATCTGGCTTTTAATGGATTTTCAAATGGTGTTTTTAACGACCCTAACAAAGTTGGAAGTGGTTATAGACTTATTAATGTAATTAATATGTACACTGAATCAACAATTAAGGATAACGACTTATCTCTATTAGAACTTAGTAGTTCAGAATTTGAAAAAAATAAAGTTGAACATGGAGATATTTTTTTTACAAGGTCTTCGCTTGTAACAGAAGGTATTGCTAAGTCCAATATATATCTAGGAATGTCAGATGATATTACCTACGATGGGCATTTAATTAGAATGCGTCCTAAAAAAGAATTAATAGATCCTGTTTACCTACACTATTTATTGAAAACAAGTCATGTTAGAAGTCAGATGATTTCAAGGGGCAAAACTGCTACAATGACTACAATAGGTCAATCAGATATCGCAAGTGTGAAAGTTTCATACTCATCAAACCCCAAAGAACAGCAAAAAATCGCTTCCTGCTTTACCTCCTTAGATGAAGTAATCGCCGCCCAAAGCCAAAAGCTGGAGCTACTCAAAGACCACAAAAAAGGACTCATGCAAAACCTTTTCCCACAAGAAGGCGAAAAAGTGCCAAAGTATCGTTTTAAGGAGTTTATAAATGATGGGGAGTGGGTGGTGAAGCCGTTAGATGATATTTGTAAATTAGTTAGAGGTCCTTTTGGGGGGGCATTGAAGAAGGAAATATTTGTAAAAGATGGTTATGCAGTATACGAGCAATCACACGCCATTTATAGCGATTTTAGTAGTTTTAGATATTTTATAGACGAAGAGAAATTCAAGGAATTAAAACGATTTTCTGTTAAGGTAGGCGACTTAATAATGAGTTGTTCTGGTACAATGGGAAAGTTTGCTGTAATCCCAGAGAGTTATAAAGTTGGAGTAATAAATCAAGCTCTGCTAAAATTAACAATTAAAATGGGATATGATAAACAATTTGTTAAAATGACATTGGAGGCTGAGAACAATCAGAACAAACTTCTATCTCAATCGGCTGGTGGGGCTATTAAGAATGTGGTAGAAGTTTCACAAATTAAAGAGATTAAGTTATCAATACCTGATCTAAACGAACAAAAAAAAATCGCTTCTTGCCTTACTTCCTTGGAAGATTTAATAACAGCACAAACTGATAAGGTGGAGGAATTGAAACTTCACAAAAAAGGATTAATGCAGGGCTTGTTCCCCAAAATGATTGATTAAACTATGAATGAATTAGATTTAGCAAAACAACTATTTGAGAATCAGGAAAACATCATCCTGATATATGCTTTCAATGCTACCGGAAAAACACGCCTATCAGTTGCCTACAAGAACTTTACTAAAGAAGAAAACGATGGAAACCACACTGGGCTGTATTATAATGCTTTTAGTGAGGATTTGTTTGTTTGGGAAAATGACGAGGAAAATAGTAATACCGACATTCGGTTAAATATTCTAAATAGCAGCTTAAGTCAGTTTCACACATTCATTAACGAGCAAGATATTGAAGAAAAGTTGGCTATATACACTCCCAAGTACAAGTTTCGATTCAATTATCATGAAAACCTTGAAAAAGGAATTGATTCAATTACTTTTTTTATTGACGAAGAAAATCAAACTGCTATAAAAATTTCAAGAGGTGAAGAGAGAATGTTTATTTGGTGTTTCTTCCTGGCTTTGTTTGAGGTTAATGCTTGGTCAAGCACCCAAGATGCACACTTTTTTATTGATGACCCTGTTTCAAGTTTAGATGAACATAATATTTTCATCACTGCTGAAACAATCTTTAAATTAATTGAAGAAAATTATCTCAAGAAAAGAATAATCATTACCACTCACCATATTGGTTTGTTTTCCATCCTATATGATAAATTGAAAAAAGGTGAGAAAAGTGGACGCTATGAAAAGCTCACAAAACCGTTTACCCTTACCGCGCAAGATGGCACTTTGAGGTTAAATAGTCTAAAAAATGAAGTTTTCTTATTTCACCTTCACCTAATGCAAACACTTGACACTGCTATTAAAACGGAGTTATTTGCTTATCACTATGTTCTATTGAGGCAATTACTTGAAAACATCTCATCATTTATTGGTGTAGGTCGCATGAACTATGTGCTTGAACAAATACAAATTGAAAATGTTAGAGAAGTGAGTGAAATAATAAATTCATTATCTCATAAAAACATCTATAGGTTACAGTTCAATAAAATGGCGGATGCTGAAGAGGTAGTA
This sequence comes from Ignavibacteria bacterium, assembly GCA_016720145.1. GTDB lineage: Bacteria > Bacteroidota > Ignavibacteria > Kapaibacteriales > UBA961 > JADJXV01. Next base: position 312,750 of record JADJXV010000002.1, read on the forward strand.
TTCAAAGATGTTTTTCATAAAATTCAAAACAAATATCGTTTTATCTATTAATCGACATAATGACATATAAAGACCAACAACAATTAGGTAAGACCCTTTGGGCAATAGCTGATAATCTTAGAGGAGCTATGAACGCGGATGATTTCCGTGATTATATGCTTTCTTTCCTCTTCCTTCGATATTTATCATACAATTACGAAGAATCCGCAAAAAAGGAATTAGGCGCTGACTACCCAACCTTATCGGAAAATGATAACAGTACTCCCCTATCTGTATGGTATGAGACCAACCAATCAGACGTTCCCGAGTTTGAAAAACAAATGAGAAGAAAAATCCATTATGTGATTGAACCACAACATTTGTGGAGCAATATTTCAGAACTGGCAAGAACACAAGACAATGATTTACTCGTTACTCTGGAGGCAGCTTTTCGATATGTTGAAAATGAATCGTTTGAAAGTGCTTTTCAGGGATTGTTTTCGGAAATCAATTTGAATTCGGAAAAGCTTGGGAAAACTAATACTGACAGAAATAAAAAGCTCTGCACCATCATTCAGAAAATTGCCGACGGTATCGCCGATTTCTCAACAGACTCCGACACGTTAGGTGATGCCTATGAGTATTTGATTGGGCAGTTTGCGGCAGGGTCAGGCAAAAAAGCAGGTGAGTTTTATACACCGCAACAAATATCAACCATCATATCTGAAATTGTAACCTTAGATAGTCATGATCCCACAACCGGCAAAAAAGGAAAATTGAATAAAGTGTTGGATTTTACATGTGGGTCCGGGTCATTGCTGCTCAACGTAAGAAAACGAATCAAAGACAATGGCGGCAGCATAGGCAAACTGTACGGACAGGAAAAGAACATTACCACCTACAACCTTGCCCGAATGAATATGCTGCTCCACGGTATGAAAGACACCGAGTTTGAGATATTCCACGGCGACACATTAGAAAATCATTGGTCTTTGCTGAACGAAATGAATCCTTCTAAAAAGATAGAGTTTGATGCCGTTGTAGCCAATCCCCCGTTTAGCTTACGTTGGGAACCAAACGACACCTTATCAGAAGATTTCCGTTTTAAAAGTTATGGCATGGCTCCTAAATCGGCAGCCGACTTTGCTTTCTTGCTCCACGGATTTCACTTCTTGGGTAAAGAAGGTACTATGGCTATCATTTTACCACACGGTGTTTTATTCCGGGGTGGTGCGGAAGAACAAATTCGCAAGAAATTGTTAAAAGACAATCATATTGATACCGTTATCGGATTGCCTTCTAACTTATTCTATTCTACAGGTATTCCGGTCTGTATCTTGGTTCTGAAAAAATGCAAAAAGCAAGATGATGTACTTTTCATCAATGCAAGTGAGCATTATCAAAAAGGCAAAAGGCAAAATACACTCAGAGAAGGCGAAAACGGCGAACCCAATGACATTCAGAAAATAGTTGAGACCTACCAATATCGACCAACAAGTATTGAACGATATGCGCGGAGGGTTTCGATGGAGGAAATTGAAAAGAACGGCTACAACCTGAATATTTCAAGGTATGTAAGTACAACAAAAGACGAAATACGAATTGACTTAGGCGAGGTAAATAACCGGATGAAGTCAATCAATGAGATCATTCAAACGAACACGGACAAGCACAATGAATTTTTAAGAGAGTTGGGATTACCTTCTATTTGACTGGGTGAGGAGATTGGTCAATACTAAGTGAATGTAAATTGCCATAGTTGGATTTAGATTTATGGTGGTACACTTCACCGCAAATGTAGTTACACTTTACCGAAATATTGAAGTGCTATAGCACAGGTAAAAGTGAATTTATTAACTCTTAAATTGAAGCATAATTCGAAAAAAAAATAGAAAAAGCGTTACTCAAAAGTTTTTGTTGCTAATGTGATACTAAATTTAGTATTTTTGAACTATGAAAAAAGAAGCTGTTGGAAGTATAACTAAAAGCGGTGGCTTTTCTCGTGTTATACGAGAAGTACATGAGTCAGGAGAACCCGTGCAGATTATTCGTAATAATGAGATAGTCGCGATGGTTGTTCCTGCGAATGCAGACTTAGTAAGTATATTCGATTCATCAATGAATTTTGGAAAGATACTTAAAGAGTTTTCCGATAAAGGAATGACTTTCGAGCTTCAGAAATATTTACTCGGTCAAATTATCACTGGGATACAAGCGCAAGCCCTTCTATTAGCAGTAACTGGAGTAAATCTTGAGATGATTAAGGAAGGAGAGCAAGCAATGGTAAACTCAATCAATGAAATAGTGCAACGAGAAAATGCAAAACAACAAGAAATAGCAAACCAACAAGAAATAGCTAAGCAGCAAAAATTAGAATATGTTACACAAGGATATGGTTTACTTCAGGTGTGAAACAGGAGCGCGTATTGTGAAGGGAAGGAGGAATGACGAGAGAAATTTTAGGTTTCACCCATATCGTCAGAAATTAGATTTCATTTCAAAATGCAAATCTTTATTGACGGAATGAGAAAACTGAATTTATCCAAACAAAGAATTTAATAATATTTGAAAACTGCGTATAAAGAAAGGAGAGACCGAGCAAATAAAGCTAAATGGATATTTTGGCTGAAACGTTGCAAAAAACATTAAGTTATGGCTGCTAAAATTATAATAATCAAGGCAGGAAAATATTGAGGTATTTATATCGGGTAAGTTAGAGAAATCCCAAGAAAACAATCTCTAAGTGTAGCGGTAGTTGCTAGAAATTACTGTTAAATCACATCAATTTAAGATGCTGATTGACGGTGACAAAATCAAAACAATCTCAACAATTTTAATGGAGAATGTAATGAAAATAATTTATAATTTAATAAACGCAAAAGGCGGCTTGTGTCATCCTGGAAGATTAGCACAAACACGCCTTTACATAAGATCCACTCCTTGTGAGAGTAGTCTAATAATATTTATAGTCGGTTAGTAAACTACATGAAGTTTTGCGAAATTACAAATAAAAAGTGCTATTTGAAAGAGTTTTTTTGTTAGCAGCAAACTTTATGAATGTAACTATGTATGTTTATCTATGATGTATAACATTGTAACTGATTGGTTAAGATGCTGATTAGGCTGAATTAATATATAGGATTTTAACAGACTGTAAATATCAAAGACAATCTCACATGGGGTGGCATCTATAGAAAGGTGTACCTATGAAGATTGAAGTACCCGTTGCTGAGAAAAAAGCGATACCAACCCTACTCGTCCATCTCACGGAATCCGATCTTGTCGGGATTATCCGCAGAGAAGTCAGTGCCGTCATTAGCGGCTTATCCCTCCAATCCCAATCCCCAATTCCTGAACCAGAACCCGAATTAATGACACGGACAAAAGTCCGTGAATTATTTGGTGTTAGTCTGCCTACTCTGATCCGTTGGGCTAGGAATGAAACTCTGCCTTGCGTGCATCTCAATCGAAGCGTTAGATATCGTGTTTGTGATGTCAAAATTGCTCTCAAGTTGAAGAAAGGAAGCACACTATGAAGCAACCTAAAAAGCAAGATTTGCTACTGATCGAAAGAATGATATTTAGCCGTATAACAACTGCATGTGAAGTATTGGACAAACTTAAAATACATCTACCCAAAATAAATACAGAGGATAAAAATTATGTACGACTATAGAAGAAATGGTGAACCTCTTTACGAAGCAAGCCAATCCGAACCCGGTGGTGTAGTAATCAAAGTTAGAAAATCGGTGTATTACTTTGATTTAAAACGTATTACACATTATTCTTATACAAGTGATAATCAACTCTCATTTAAGATAATTGGTAATATGAAAGCAGATCATGTTTCTGGTGAACTAGCATTATGTTTATTTGGAGCACTGTCGGATTGGCATAAAAAAAGGAAACCAAAATGAATAAACACCCTAAAACCAAAATAACGCAAGCGGGTTTAAGCAATGATTTACATAAACTTACGAGTGTAGAGGATGAATTTCCAATCAGCGTATTCCCTGAAACATTACAAAAAGTCGCACTCGATTACTCGAGGGCGACTGGCGCTCCTATGAGTTTTCTTGGCGGCTCTATGCTAACCATTGCCGGTGTCTCTTTGGGCAATTCTGCTCGACTTTCTTTTGGAAATTACTCAGCCAACGGTGTGATTTTTTTGTGCATAGTAGGTCGTCGTGGGACGGGTAAAACACACCCAATTGACTTTATTCTTAAGCCGTTACAAGAGTTAGATCGAAAAAAATGGAGAGAATATAAGCAAACGGTGAATGATTGGAAACAACATCTGATTGATAACCCAAAATCAAAAGACCCCGAACCAATGCAGCCCAAAATGTCAATCACGTCCGATTGTACGCCTGAGGCTTTGGTTTCACTGCATGAGACCAATCCCAAGAGCTTGCTTATTTTTCGTGACGAATTGAGTGGTTTGGTTCAATCTTTTGACCAATATAACAAGGGCGCCGAAAGTCAAAAATACTTGCAACTATGGAATGGATCAGCAATTAGCGTCTCAAGGAAGGGTAGTGGAATGACTCGGATTGATAGTCCTCACGTTTCGATCATCGGCGGAGTTCAGCCGGAAATTCTACCGATATTGGCTGAAAAAAGTCGAATTTCATCTGGCTTCTTGGACAGGATTTTATTCTGTTATCCAGAATCCTGTATCGCTCAGCCGGACACGAGTGAAGTCGTTAATAGTTACTCTTGGTGCGAGTGCATTTCTAAAATCTATGAAATACCACCATTCCAAGATGCGATTACCGGTGAAATCTCTCCACTACCCATTCGACTAAGCAAAGAAGCACAAGTCATACTTAGCGAATATAACGAAATCCTAAGAGCAATGATTAATTCTACAATCCATGATCTTGAAGACCCAACAGGTGGTATCGCTGCAAAACTCCGAATTTATTTATATCGATTTGCTTTGATTTTACAGGCACTTAGCTATGGATGTGGAGAGAGTCATCAGTTTTCGGAAGTAGATGCTGAATCTGCGAGAGGAGCAGTACTCTTAGCTATGTACTTTCTCAATACAGCATTGAAAGTTCATGCTAATTTAAGTGACAGGGCGAAGAAGGCATTCAATATACGGAGAGTACATAAACTGTCGGAACATGGTAGAACTGTTCGGGAAATAGCTAAGATCATGGAACTATCGGTCGGTACGGTTTCAAACTATTCTAAGCAAATACCGTGAACATTTGAACAAAATGTTCTAACGTCATAACACAGATATAGTTGCGGTGTTCAAGTAGGTTGAACAAACTTGAACAACTTGAACAGTATCAACCCTCTTGTTCAAGTAAACGGGATAGATGAATAGAATAGAATGGTATTTATAACTATTTCACAATCAATAGTTTAATGTAATATAAGTGACTAAAATAGAAGGAATCTGTTCAAACTGTTCATTCTCGTTCAACCCACTTGAACACCGCAACTAATTGTTATTTAATGCTTTATAAGGTTTTGTTCATTTGTTCAGCATTTTATAGGAAAATATCAATATATAGAGATTCACAGGGATCCGATAGGTTCGTTGTTTATATGAATTAAACAGTTATGAAAAGTAGTTGATCCATTCTAGGAATCATCTTGAATTCTTCAATCAAACAACAAAATATAATAATTACTATACTTTAGGACAACTATGGAAAACCAACAATCAACAAAATCTCAGATTGATCTGACAGATATATTCGAAGCTCAGCGTTACCAGATAACTGGCAGTGAACTTGATGCAGTCTTGAAGACTTATGGACTAACTCAAAAGGAGTTCGGGGAAGCAATTGGCAAGTCAAGAGTAACTGTGTGCAGAATGATTAACCAAGGCGAGAAAATCAAACTCAGATATTCACAGATTTTAGAAAAAGCCGTTGGTAGTCATATTTACACGATGATCATATTACAGCACCGAGAGAAAAAAGCGAAAAGGTTGGAGCAGGCGATAAAAAGCAGAGGACTACAGATGGAAGCTGAACGCTTGAAGAAGGAGAAAAAGGAAGATGCACGGCTGAAAAAACTGGGAATGACCCAATTACCAAGCAAATAAGGTGAATAAACATCTAACCTTCTATAAATTAACAAGTAAAACTTCGGCAACTGTATCAATATAGTATCCTTTAAAGTCAATTGATTGCACTTGCGTATAAAAAATGTTAGTATGTGTACAAATTTGATAAAATATAGTGCAGTTGCCGGAATTCTTGGATAAAATCCAACGAATCAATCCACAAAATGAAGCTTCAGTAGTAAAAAAGGTCTTGAATATTATGGAGAATGTATGAAAACATTAGAATTTAATCGAAATCGAAAGTCTATTCCACAATGTCCATGCGGCCGTAGCAATTCGAATGGGAAGTTTGCATCGTTTGAAGGCTATGAAGACAAAGGATATTGCTTCTGTTGTATGAAAACATTTTTACCTGTGGGTAAAATCAAAATGCCTGATATATTACCGGTATATGGTACAAAGGAACGGGAAGTGTCTTTTATATCGGAGGAGATAGTAAGGGAATCGATGCAAAACTATACTCGAAATATTTTCTATCATTGGCTGGTTGAGTTATTCGGTGAGGATACAGCAGAGGAAGTATGCAAGAAATACAAGATAGGCTCTTCGGATCACTGGGAGAAGCGAGGCGCTACAATCTTTTGGTATTGTGATAGTAAGGGCGCGTATCGTTCAGGTAAAATCATGCTATACAGCACAGATGGACATCGAGTTAAAAAGCCGTACGATCATTGCAATTGGGTTCATGCAGTTTCCAAGCTGAGCAACTTCCACCTTTCCCAATGCTTTTTCGGTGAGCACTTACTGAGCAAGCCGGAGAATGCAGATAAGCCAGTGGTATTAGTGGAATCTGAAAAAACGTCTATCATAGCGAGTATTTATTTCCCGGACGTTATTTGGTTGGCATGTGGCGGTGCATCGGGTCTTACCGAAGCCAAATGTAGAATCTTGAGAGGAAGGAATGTAGTTCTATACCCTGATTTAGGGAAATTGTCGCTTTGGAGCGACAAAGCGGAGGACCTACGGAAAATATGTGCATCGGTTAAAGTATCAGATTACTTAGAGAGACATGCGAGTGAGGTAGACCGGCAGGGAGGATTTGATATTGCGGATTATTTGATTCAGTTTCCGGTGGGTGAGGTGGTGGGGGTAGAAAATGAATCCGAAGAAGTATCAAGGCAAGAACCCATCCGGAGCTGCTCTTCTCAACTTGATCCCAATTTAGGTTTTTATGAATTTCCTGAATTTGAGTTGCCTGAGAAGTTTAAGGAGTATGAAAGGTTTGTTGGGGTGGAATTGTAATTTTTTCGACAAATATTCATAGGATAATATTTCCAATTTCTAATTTAACAGAGTCTTTAAAATATTACAATACATTTTTCAAAAGTAGATAATTTGATACTTTCTAAAATAGGAATAACTTATTGTTATTTTAAATTTCGGTTCTAATAAAGTTCTAATAATTCATTAATTATCAGGGTATTATTTGCGTAACGGTCAATCGAATTAATTTCCTAACTTTGTAAAAATGTTATTATGTGATTTATATGAACATAAGTTGTATTTGTTACTTGATTCCAGCATGAAATAATCTCATATTATAAACATTGTGATTTAAACAGTTCTAAAATGAGTTTAAACTCGAATTTTAAGGTTATAATTAACATGTGTGAAGATATGAGAATTCTCGGAACATACACCTGTTGATTTAATCTTATGTTTTTGTAATTTAATTAATTTTATAAAGTTAATAGAATTTCATGGAGTATTTATGATGCAATTTCTAAAAATTTGGAAACATCTAATGATACCGATATTGTTTCTGATATTGGTAACAAGCACTTCTGCTCAGACTTCAATTTCATTTATCGGACATCTCAATACTGATGCTTATCCAGATACATTGATTGCGAAACATGAAGGAAACAATGTACATCTACCGCATTTAATCAGATGGGGTCAGCTATCTAAGAATTTAGGCAGACGTACCACAGTTTATATATATCCATCGAATTGGAAAGAATTTCAAGGTTCATTTTTTGTCGATCACATCAATATTGATACAATAGCTGATATCGTTTTTATTCTGAGAGGGAAACTTCAAGTTAATGAATCTCTTCAAGATACATCACTATTCCTTACAATCCTTGGTGGAGAACCAATTGTAAAGGATACTGTACTTAGCATTGATAAACTCCAATTCAGTGAAGCGACACTTTCCCAAAATGTAGAGATGAAGAAAGGGATAATGCTAATTGATGAAGCAAATCGAACTTTTTCCGGTGGCAAAAGCTATAAAATTGCCAAAATAAATACAGCAAAACTAGAAATAAAAAATACTGATAATAGAATAATGGATCAGCCTACTCTAAGTGCTTCCACACCCAAAGTTACTATATACCCAAACCCAGGTCAAGCTACGATTACAGCACAGTTTACCGGAATAGCAGTTGGTGAGTATTCACTTGATTTAATGGATGTTGTAGGTATCGATATTCATAAATATCCATTTGAAGTTACCGCCAAAGGAGCAAATACGTATTCGTTACAACTGGATGTTACTCTCTTCCCAACTGGAGTATATGTTTTACGTCTCTTCAATAATAGCAAGCATATAATATCATCACAATTTATAATTAACCACTAATTAGGGAGATAAAATTATGAATTATACTAATACTAACTATATTGATATCAGACAATTAGGCAAATTATCCTTTCTCGTTTTATTTGTGTTTATGTTCTCATTCCCTTCCGCTCAAGCCCAAGATGAAGAAACGAATGCAAATGAATTAGAACTTGTTTCAAAAGTATCTGGCAGTGGTAGCGGCGGTGGGTTGAATGTTTCTAACTATAATGGTAATGTAGCATATACCTATCCAATATCCCAACAAACCGTAGGCGGTTATCCACTTTCAGTTACATTAGATTATTCTTCTTCAGTAAGTCATAATCATTTTTTTAATTTCAGAAATAGCTCAACATATAGTAATCCCTATCAGTGGTGGACATTCAACAAAGTGGCACCGGCTTGGTTACTCTCGGTGAATGGTTTTGTAGTTCAATCATTATCTGCCCCGAACCAATTTAATAATGTGATACCATTACCTTACTCTGATATGCAAGGTCATGCAAAGTGGCTAATTGAAGGGTATGATTATTGTAACCGTCTGCATTTATTAACCACTGGTAAACAAGATGTGATAAAAATCCTTCGAAGTGATGGCGGACTCTTGGAATTACGGAATCCATATCTTCCCAATACAGCACCATACGGTAACGACAGTCTAAAATGTACAGGAAGATATTATTCAAATTCTGTGAATGACAAAAGTTACGGTTACGTTCATTTTGATTCCACGAATTGGCCAAGTTATCTTAAAATATATGCACCTCAACAAATGACGGATCGCTATAAATTTATACCCCGTATATTACATTATTATCAAGGTGATGGTCTTGAGTATATTTTCCGTGAACATACAGCTCCATACGGTAATTGGGATCCAGCATTAGGTGGTTTTTATCCCGGTTGTGCAGCTCCAACTATTTTTTATTTAGAAGAAATTCGGAGTGGCGAACAAACGCTTACTACATTCAAGTATAACCGTCATTATCCAACGGAAACCAATATAGATACAACAGTCGGCAGAGCAATGATATCTGAATTTCAAGGGCATCGAATATCATTAAATAATGTATACATGACTATTGAAGCATTAGGACACACTTATAAAGTTAGATATAAATCCACGAATTCTGGAGATCCATTTGGTTCAATTCGTATTGATTCTACTTTGCTTTCTGTAGGTATTATACGAGATATTGGCAGTAAATATGGGGATAAACAAAAAGGAGGATCTGGAGATAAATCACCAATAAGTAAAAACATTCGAGAGAGCTCATCAGGTTTTGTTACCGAGATATTAGACCCTCTAGATCGCAGTACTAAATTTGAGTATAAAATTCGCTCTAAAAGGTATGAGGATAAATACACGGTGAAAGTGGGAACATTAACAAAAATTAAAGATGCATCTGGATATACAACTATAGACTATCATAATCCAAATCTTACTTGGCCGGGACTTATAGAGATTGACAGTATGCAAACATATGTAAGAACAAAATTAGAGTATGATTTTAATAATATTGCCGGAAAAGTCAAAACATACAATAATAACAACACGTTACTATCAAGCAGCACCTATTTATTTGATAATAATCCTTCAGGGTATAATCGAAAATCTAAAGTAATCAATGAGGATCCAATTGCAGTATTAAAAGATACAACTGAGTATTATTATTCCTATGAAGCAGTAACGCCATATATAATCTTAGAAGATTCAGTGCAAGAGGTTCTTTCATGGACACCATTGGAGAAAAAGATTCATTACTCTCATAGCGGAGTAACGACAACCTTCAATCTATATGGAGGTGCAAGTGTTACAGGAACTCGATTTTTATATGTACCCATTGAATCTAAAACTTTATTTGAGTCTGCAACTTCGAGTAGTTCAATCATTCATAAATTATCGCATAAAAAATTTGAATATCAATTTACAACTCTTCATGACTTTGGTGTCGATTCTACATTTGGTGCATTGATGGCGCGAAATGTTGCGAAACAGAAGGATATAATATTTTATCCCTATGCCGCCAGTTTACCAATCGACACCCTATATACAACCACAACAGAATATATTCACTTGCCATTGGCAACAAGTACAATAAGCCGAACTGATTCTATTTGGGATTATAAACGAAGCTGGTTCTTGACTGATAGTTTACGTGCGATTGGAATTGATACAACTGTTCTTGCATTTCAAACAAATACAATTTCAAGTGCTTCAGTCATTGCTCCTCCTATTTGGGAATTAATGGCAAAGTCATTTGTTATAAAATCCGGCGATACCCTTTCAGGGGCTATGAACGGCTATCAAACAACTCTTTCCACAACAGCACCAAGAGGTTCCTTACTTTCGGATACCCTTCGAGGCGGGAATGGAGTGATACAAAAAGGCGATGAGATAACGTACAAAGGTGGTTGGTATAGAAATACTCCCGTAGCTTCAATAAATATCAATGGCAGTAAAACAGAATCATTATTCGATTATACAGTTGCTCCACTCGGTACTCTGGTAACAACGAGCGCTCAAAGACTTTCCAGTAAACTGTTTAATCTTCGAAATGAACTTGAAGCACCGCTTGGGGGACGAAATATAGTTAGAAAACCTTTAAATGCTTTAGGTTCAATTACTTCCGATACATTGCTTGGCTATACCGAGTATGGGTACTATGGTAATACCATAAGTTCAATAGATGCGAACGGGTATTATTCAGCAAGTGATTATGATGATGGCGGTAGAGCGAGAATGTCGTGGCAGGCGTTTGATTTCCCGCCTTTTTGGAGTAGAAATTCAGATCGGATACGTTTATATGACACGCGGACACTTTCCTTTTTTCGCCATGATACACTTTACTTAGCAGATACTTCTTATGGTTTTAGTTCTTGGACTGAGAGTTCAAATGAAGCAATGCGACTTTATTGTAATTTTCACGAATATATATTCCTATATTGGCCGGATACCAATATGGTAAGTGAAGTAGGTATATCTAATTTAGATGTTGGAAAAATCATTTATCATGCCAATACCGGCGATCGTCTACACAGCGCAGAGGAGGTCACAGGTGTCACTCTCTCAATGTATATTTCCGTGCTAAAGTTAAAACATCAAACTTGGTTAGAAGATAATCAGTCGGTCCGTTTATCAATTCCAAGATTGGGTTTTTCAGAAACATATATCTTTGGCAGCTATGACAGTCTATTTGCAACACAACTAAGCGGTCTGTCTGCATTTAACGTGACCCTGCCATCTGATGTTGTGGATTCACTCGTAGCTATGGTAAATGGAGATACTATATCCATCTTAATTGAGGCATTAGATGGCAATAAAGAATTTGAAATTCTTGCACTCTCCGATGATTTGGCTCCTGCTTTTGTCGTGAGCGGTTCGACAAGTTCTCCTAAAGAAGCTGACTTTTCATCTGAAACGATTTACAATGATTCAACTCTTTCCAAAACAACGTTAGCAAAGATAGACGATACTTATCGCACATCGAATACGGATTTTGAACTTTCTATTGCTCCGAAATTTGGTCGATACGTAGGTGGGATTTCAGAATATGACAAAGAACATCATGCTCAGCAGACTATCGGAATTGTAGGCAATCCGTTTTCACCGACCAGGCTTGATACGACGAAATCAACAATGACAGGCACGGGGATTCCTTTGATAAATTCAGACCCGGAGGGTCGTTCCACTAAGATAGGTTATAATTTTGCTCACAACATCGATACTTTATTCTTTCCTGACCTTTCTAGAAGTATAACAACCCGCGAGTCAGGTTATCCCCCTGATTTAGGTGTTTATGGTCAGGAGTTTTATTCTTTTTGTAGTGCACAATATACAGAAAGTACTTTAGGAATAACAACAGCAAAGTATAATGATGCTTTCGGTAGATTACGGAAAACAGTTGCAGATAAAAATGGACTGAGCTTGACTGTAAAGTATGAATATGACCTAATGGGAAATATCAGCTCAGTTATATCTCCAAAGGGAGATACAACTTCGTACTGGTATGACAATTGGGGACATGTCAGATCTGTTTATCAACCGGATATTGGTACTATATCTTATGCGTATGATAAAAAAGGTAACATACGATATTCTCAGAATGAACGCCAGGCAGAAGAAAACAAAATTTCATTTATTCAGTATGATGACCTTGACAGAATAACTCTCAAGGGTGAAGCTAAACTTTCATCTGATGCACTTACACCTTTGCAGAGCTACTCATCTTCATATCCAATCCCTGCTCCATCCGTTCGACTCACTGATTGTTTAGATGCTGGAGTACTTCACATATCGACTGGAACACCTCCTCCTGTTACCGTTAATACTTCACTCTATAAAGTACCAGACAACTATCCTGCAACGTTGACCATTAACTCAGATACCACACCATGTTTACCATCTCCTGGATCGCATTTATCTTATGAAATAGGACCAATTCAATCACCCTATTTAAAACGCAGTGCGCAATATTGGGTGCCGGTTACTACCCCAACTTGTAATTGGAGCACATTTGAAAGTGTAAGTATATATCCTGAGAACGTGTTGCAAGTAACCGCGTATGATAAGCTTCCACAACACCTTGGTGCAGTTTGGTCGGGCTTTCCTGCAAATAATTTATGGGATTCTCTCGCTCCCACAGGTGTTGTACGCCACTTACTTGGAAGAACTTCAGCATCTGCATATCGTCAAAATAACGGACAACCATTTCACTATCTAGTATATTCATATGATGAAAGGGGGCGTGTAGAGGCAGTTTTGCGATTTACAGAAAATCTTGGATTTGAAGCTGTTTATTACACGTACAATAGTGCCAATTTACCTATTAGAATACGCACAGCTGACCCTTTCAATCAACATGTAATTTGGTACTCTTATGATATGAATGGACGAATGGATACGGTGTATTCATCTCTCTCTGAGGGGAAGGGAGTCGGATGGATTAATGCTAAACGTCCGAGCTTTACCCCTACAAAGCCAAGTGATCCAGATGCATGGTATTCATACGCTCGACGCGGCTACGCTGATACAATTCATTATGCAACTACTGGAGGTGTTGCCAAAATTGTCAAACATTTGGATATACTGGGACGACTTGATACGTTAATTTCTACAGTTGATTCCACAAATGTATTTACCCAAAATTTCACATATACTGCAGATGGAGATGTACGAAGACGTGATGATAATGGTATCGAATCCTACTATTGGCATGATCCGGTCCATAGATTAGTTAGAGAAGTTACAGGAAGTGATACAGTTGACTATCGTTTAGACCAGGTAGGTAATCGTACTTGCCGCGTAACTCCAATTGGTTTATTAGATACACTTTTCTATACCGGTAATCAGCTTACAGAGCATCGTAGAGCCAGTGACACTACACTGTACTCTCGTGATAGTGAGGGAGCCGTTACCGGCATGACAACCAATACACAAGGTGAGGTCTTTGTCCAGAAAGAAACTCTCGGCTATGATGCGTCAGGGCTTAACACTCGATATGTAGTAAAAGAAAATGCTGTGGTAGGGTCGTGCTTACCGAGGCCAATGACGTTAGCACAGGATTCGGTGAAAGACTGGCGGTATCGTCACGGGACGGCAGGACTTCGTGAGCAGCGCCGTTTGTATTATTCTCCATTCGGTGACAGTTGCTTCTGTAACCATGAGTGGACGTATTATTTGCGAGGCGCAAATCAGGAAGTGCGAACAGTATGGAGCGGCAGGCAAACAGCCGACCCCGATACATGCGGTAACAGTGACAGACGAGTCGTGTATTATCCAGTGGAATATATGGGTGCGGGCGGCGGCTATTACACGCGTGATTGGGATGGAACTTGGCGGAAGGAATTTAGAATAACAGATAATGGGGGTTCTATTCGTGCAATTGTTCGTGGAAGCGGTAATACAAATTTCAATTACAGCCCTTTTGGTACAGCGGACGGTCCTACAGAGAGGTGGTCTTTTATAGGTCAAGAAAAAGACATTGAAACTGTTGGTTTAAATGAGTTTGGCTACCGGAAGTATAATGCTCAGACTGGACAGTTTTTACGTCCAGACCCATTATGGGCATCCTTTCCCGACCAAAGTCCGTTTCAATATGCGTATAATTCTCCGCTTAGCTGGAAAGACCCGAATGGGTTAACTAATACAGGTATAGCCGGAGTCACGGAAAAGCCAAGACCCCCCACATGGGATGCAGAACGATATGATGATTATCAAAACGAAAAAAAGGGGCGAACACGGGGTGGTGGTGGTGCTTGGACTATAAAAAATAAATGGGGTTATGACTATATTCAGAAATTTAGATCCTTTTCATCAAATCAGGCTAGGGAATATGAAGAACAAGGACTCGTGACAACTTGTGAAGATTTTGCAATTCGCATACTCGTTGACTTCGCATCTGCGAACAATTTACCCCTTCAGATTACAAACGGAGTCGGAACTTTTGACGCTTCATCAGATGATTTTAATACAGTGAATGAGTATCTTGATAAAGTATTAACTACCACAGGAGCGCCTGACTTACAATTGATACAAAATACTGTGGCTACTAATTTAAGTGATGCTGAGTCAGGAGATTTAATCTTGGTGCGTCGTGAAAATAATGTAGCTAAACATATACAAATGGTGATCTTTAATAATGATCTAGGCGTAGGTATAATACAAGGAACATCAAATTTTTTAAATAGAATACCAGGTGCCAGTGCTGTTTTGGGTGCTGGAAACCCAAAGTCTATGTTTTATACCGGTAAGCGAGTTGAGCAAGGAATTATGGATAGAATGGGAAATTACAGCAATTTGTCTAACGGTAACTTTGACCACAACTTTCCTGCTCTACGAAATATTGAAGTTAGAGAATGGAATTTTTTCATGTGGAATAAATAGCATAAAGCTTTTTATAGGGCAGCTCAAAATGCTATATTACAGTCTAGTTATAAAGTATGGGAACTCATTAAGACTTTTATTTTCTCAAATTAATTTATTTACTAACATCATGATACCTAAAATTGCCTTTTATATAAATTCTTGTCAATTTATATTTTTGTTAATCATAGTGCTTCTTGTAGATTATGGAGTAGATATGATTGAATTTCGGTTGTGGTTGTTGGATTACGGTGGAATTTCGATTTATGTATACCTTTTCACAATGGTTATATCATTATTTTATAAGCCTAAAACAGATAAAAAGTATTTTTACCTTTTGTATGTTGTTGGAGTAGCAGGAATTGTTCTTTTCATATTGTCTGATCGTATGTTGCAGCCCTGGTAGTAATTGTATCCTGAATTCAAGTAATAAATGCCATTATTAAGTTGAACTTATTGTTTGAATTCAGGAGGTCTCACAATCAAAACAACGAACAATGTTCCCCTCTGCCGTCCCCTGTATAATTTAACAGCAGTAACATATTGATAACAAACGGGAAATAAAGTACGTTCAAGTCCCTCATCGCCCACAAAGCCCCGTTATCGGGGCTTTTTTTATTTTAAACGTGTACGTCAAATGTCTTTGATTATAAAGAGGTTAAGGATTAATTGCGACATGAAGTGGACTCCTATTAAAGAGTATGAATTCCGTTGCTATAATTTGCTCTATTCCTAACGGAACTACAAAAGTTGAAAAACATCTCTGATGTTTTCAAACAAAAGAGAGCCGTAGGCTCGTCGCAAATTGTAGGGCTGGATTTCAATCCAGTCCACAGGATTAAATTCATTCTTCTTATTCAAGAGGCGTTTCTACCACAATACGCACTGTGCGACTGTAGAACCTTCCCTCCGGCAAGTCATTATCAAACAAACTCATCTCACCGCCTGCTCCGCTGGCATTCGATTCATTTACTTTCAATACTCGTGCTATTTCCGTCGCACGGCGCTTTGACAATCGTTGATTATAGTCTGAATTTCCCATACGATCAGTATGACCGGTGATATTTACTCGAGAAGTTGGCTTTATTTGCTTCTTGATGAGTCCGAGAATTAAGTTGTTCATTGGTGATATTGCACTTACATTAAACCCAAATACAATGAGATTGAACTTTTCAATCCTCATTTTTTGTTGGAATGTCTGCAATACAGCAATTGGCTCCGCTGTTTGTGAAATCGTCTCCAACACATTATCCGTCACCGTTAATTTTACATCAAGGGGAACAGTAGTTTTGGGGATACCCACCGGAAACTCAGCGAATGGACAATCAACTATCTGTGGCAAATTGCCATTGCCGCTGATTGTTCCTAGAATTTTTCCACTCTGACTCGTTTCTGCCTTCCATGAATGTACACCTTCGTCCGAAATAAGGGTAGTCGATATACCAACGCTTTTTGCAGCCATAGACTGCGTCGTATCGCTAAACACAAGAGGCTCAAGCATTTCGATCTGATCAGGTATAATCTCCACCCGTCTATTCTCCGCTACACCGTCCTCTTTCGATGAATTTGAGGGCACTTCCGGTAAATTCCTCGCTTGAATAGAAATTCTATTTTCGTTAATTCCCCACACATCAATCAAATACTGCATTACTTTCTCCGCGCGAGCTCGGGAAAGTACACGATTAGCCAGCTCACCACCGAGATTTGAATTGCACCCT
The DNA here is from genome assembly GCA_016720145.1 of Ignavibacteria bacterium. Lineage (GTDB taxonomy): Bacteria > Bacteroidota > Ignavibacteria > Kapaibacteriales > UBA961 > JADJXV01. Next base: position 329,972 of record JADJXV010000002.1, read on the forward strand.
ATCACTTTAATTGTACTTGTTGGCAATTCTACTTTCATCCGCCAGCCAAGTATATTCAGAATATTATAATAAATCTGTAACGTAGTATTTCCATCCAAAATTTTTGGCGTAAAATTCTGCGCATCTGCTTGTGATATAAGCTTATACCGCGCTGCAAATTCACTCGAAGATGAGTCAAAGAATATGTAATTCATCAAGGCATACATGTTCGTTGATACGAGGTTTTTTACTTCTAATGGAATGGATATGGATGCGCCGGTACTGTCTCTCAATGCTCGCCGAACTTCACCTTCGAACTTAAATTTTTTAGCCTTTGGAATATCCGTAATCATCGTTGGACTAGGTAGGTCGATTTTTTCGGGTTCCGGAAGCGTCGGCGCAACCAAATCAATCATCGAATAGCGCAGCCCCACACCAAGCCGTATTCCGTTTACTTTCCAATCTCGACTCGTCATCAAATTAGTAAGTCCGAAAGCATAGCTCACCTCAGGCACAAGATGCAAAGATTCATTTCTGTTCATCGGGAGTGCGTACGACACTCCAAGTGTAAGCGCCGCCATAAGCTTCGATGCATCAGGCAAATCCCCGCTGTAATTCAACCTGTTTTTTTGTCCGTTTTCTCTATAAACAATTGTTTGCGGTTCGATGATTCTCTCTTGTTGGGTAAATGTTCCCTCCATCGGAATACCGGCCTGTATCCCTCCACGCAACATTAGACCTGTCATTAATTGATATTCTACCACCGGCTCGAGTGACAATACACCAATTGTCGTTGTAATTGAATGCTCAAACAACCCACTCACCATTTGCCCGTTATCGACAGTCTCTTTTTCTGTTGCGAGCAATGAACCACCAATATTCTGATACCCGAAACGCAAGCCAAGTTCGAATTTTTCAGAAATTGGTAGCGAGGCCATCAGGCCTGCCATCAAACCGACACCGCTACCCGAACCGTAGGAAGGACAACAACTTGGGACATTCGGTAGTCCTTTGAAGTTAGCCACATTTTGATTCACACTCAGCCCACCGGTCACACCGATTCTCAAGTGAACGATATCCGTCGGTGGGATATTAGAATGCACAAATTGAGCATTCGAGTCAGTCCAAAAGCACATACACAACACAAAATAAAATACTATTTTCATAAGTTTTTAGAGTTAGAGCATGTCACTTCTGAACAGTAATCTGCGTTGTAAATAGTTCATTTGGAGTGCGCATGCGCACGAAGTACGATCCATTTGGTATGAACATTAAATTCAGTTGATTAGTGAAATTTCCCGCCTTTGCAATTCCAGAAAGCAGTGTCGTTACTGTTTTACCCTGCATATCTATCAATTCGATCAAGGTAGCCCCATTTTCACCAAGGGTATAATCGACGGTGACATGATCGGATGCAGGATTAGGAAAAGCCGCAAGCATAGTCGCAACTACAGTCTGTACGAGCCGTACAGAGTCACCTTCACGACATACATTCAAGATACGAACTTCACCGTTTTTGGTAATTGTTCGAATAGCCGGTGAATCTTTCCAGACAAATGATATAATTTCAAGGGAAGTCATGTCGGAATTACCAAGCTTTGGTATAAAATCCAATTCACCAAGTATTCCTGCGCTGTCTCCTGTAGTACCGCTGACTGTTATAGTACCTACATCACCCACACGTTTGTAAGGCAGCTCTATGGGTTCTAAAACCGTCGCATTAAATCGTATAATTGCCTCAAAACTTCGACTGCGGTGAGTAGTTGTGATGAGATTTTTGGATTGTTGCAGCATGAGTGGCACTTTTACCCGAATACCGGTTGTGCCTTCAGTAAATGGCAGTACGACGAGTGTACCTCCATTGGAGAGAGAATTTTGGGCTGTGTACCAGAAGCCCACATTGTGGCTGGTGCCTCCTTGTAAGCGTCCGATGGATGTCTGGCTGAGCGTGCCGCGGATAGCAGCAGTACCCGCCTTGGCATTGGTTGCGCCGCCGCTTATTACAGAGTGGGGAATTGTTTGCCCGTGAAGCGCTGAATGCAGTGGCAGAACGAGCGCGCAAACAAGCTGTATTCCTCTAATTATCAATTTTTTCATATCACTACTAATTATTTGTCCAATGAATTTAGTCATGTATTTGTACCCGTACTTACGGCTGTACTACCGTCACATCTACATTTATCGCTGCAGGGTCGATGGCTCCGCCGGTCGCATTGACAAACTTGACACGTACATTATCATTTGCATCAACCCGGGCAAATGCAATTATTACTCCAGCTTCCATATCACCGCGTGGTGATACTGTAACAGTTCCACCAATTACTACACCCGTTACAACCACATTTACATAAGCGGTACCACCATTTGCGGCTAAGTTACCGCAATCAATATTATAATTATTGACTTGAAGCGTTTGAGCTCCCCAGCTCATTGTGCCGGATGTAGTACTTGTAAGCTGACGTCCTGTACCTCCCGTGGGATAATCAGTCGGTAGTGTATAGGTATAATCAGTAGATAAATTAACCCCTGATTTGAAAGCTACATAATTTGTACCTGTTGGTGGGAATGTACCGGAAGTAGGACCGGTAAGCTCGTAGAATCGAAGTTCACTTGCAGTGCCGCTATTATTTGCAAGCCAAAGATTCGTATTTCCGAATACTGCTGTATTTGCTGTATTTATTGTCATCTCATTTCCTGAGACATTTGCAAGGTAACCTACGGAATGATCAGCATTTGCACCGAAGGTAAGACCCCGTCCACCGAGAATGGCTGAGTAATCACCTACGTTGGTATTCTGATATCCACCGCTTACCGTCGAGATGTAGCCACTTGCCGTGTTTGCGACACCACCGCTGATAGTAGAATAATTAGCACTTGCAACTTCCGAAGCATTAAATCTAATTGATTGCCAATCGGTTGCATTTTCTCCGCGTTTATTACCTCCTGTTGTCGTATTGTCAGCAACTTGGGCTGTAAGTGCTCCCGTACCCTTTGGTGTAAGGGCGATATCCACATTCGAAGCCGGACCGTAAGTAGCTAACAATCGAACAACAGGTACCGTCGCATTTGGTGCCACTGTATTTACCGATTCGGTAAAGTTGGTCAAACCGCCTGCATTTGCCCATGAAAGCACTCCTGCTGATGTACTCGAAAGTACCTGACCATTTGTTGGGGCGACAATAGGAAGTGTATAGGTTAGATTTCCTGTTTGAACACCTGCTTGGAATGCAGAATAATACGTATTTGCTGCAGGGAATGTACCATCGGCAGATTGTGCAGTATAGAAGCGTAATTGTGATGCTTGATTTCTGGTATTTCCGAGCCATAAGTCAACATTTCCGAAATAAGCAGTACGTGCAGCGTTGACATACGCGCTATCATCGTACGTAGTAAATCCATTAAAACCAAATGAACCTTCTGCTGCATTACCAAGGCGCATTCCATACCCTCCGGGTATCGTTGTATATGAATATTCCGTACTATTCCGAAGCCCTCCTCCTATCGTTGATGCGTAATAACTTGCTTTATTTGAACTACCACCACCCACTGCAGAATATGTAGCACTTGCTATATTTTGATCCCCACCTGAAACTGTAGAATTTAATCCGCTTGCTATATTTTGATCTCCACCTGAAACTGTAGAATATGATCCGCTTGCAGTATTTGACAACCCACCACCGATTGCTGATTCTGTACCGCTTGCAATATTCTGATTCCCACCGGCTACTGTACTTGCTTGAGAAGATGATAGGTTTGTAAACCCACCTCCAATTGTTGACCATCCACCTGTAGTCTTGTTAAGAGTCCCACCTCCGATTGATGAACTGTAACCTGTTGTACTGTCTCGATCCCCACCACCAATCGTAGAATAAGCTGCGTTGATATAATTTGCCGAACCACCACCAATATAAGATCGGTAAGAGATAATCGTGTTGTTTGAACCGCCTCCAATAGCTGAATTATCCACAGCCGCTGCACCATCGCCAATTGTATTATTGGCACCACCACCAATGGAAGTAAAAGAGGAGTTAGCACCACCCATAATCTGATTAGTATATCCACCAACTACAGATGAATTTCCTCCAACAACCATATTTCTACTTCCTCCACCAATAAATGAGTTACCTCCACTTGCAACTTGTGTGGAAGCATTGCGTGTCATTTGGAAATCCACTGCATTCGCACCTCTTGCATCACCACCGGAAGTTGCACCATCAGGTTTATTAGCAGAAAGTGCACCGGTACCTTTTGGAGATACAACAAGATCTATATTTGATGTCGAACCGTCATCTGCACGTAGAGTTACGTTGTTTTGGGTTGAAGTAGTATAATCATCTACAACTATTGCACTATTTTGAATCAATTTTCCTGTTGTAGCATCAAACCTTGAAATTGCATTATCCGTTGCAGCACCAGGACCGACTACATCACCGGAACCTGCTGATGTCCAGCTCATTGTACCGCCGGTTGTGGATGCTAGGACTTGTCCGTCACTTACCGGAGCATCTGTCGGAAGTGTATAGGTAATATCAGCAGATTGTACTCCTGCTTGAAACGATGTAAAATGTGTACTTGCCGTCGGAAATGCACCGCTTGTTGCTTGAGCAGAAAAGAACTTTAACTTAGACGCTTGATTGCGTGTATTTCCAAGCCATAGATCGACATTACCAAGATATGCGATATTCGCCGAACTAATTCGAGCACTATCGTTGTACGACGATGACCACCCGTTATATCCAAAACAGCTTGTGCCTACATCAAAAGTCAACCCATAACCTCCGGGTATTGTTGAGTAATTACTTTTGGCAAAATTCCTATAACCGCCTCCAACGCTTGATACATAGCCGTCGCTTGAGTTTATCACCCCTCCGACTAATACCGCATGGTCTCCGGTTGCATTATTTGATTGCCCTCCGACAGCCACACTATAATTACCGGTTGCAGAATTTCCGAAACCTCCGGCAAAACTTGTATTACCACTTGCAACATTATTTTGTCCACCAGGGATTGTAGAGTAACTACCGCTTGCTACTTGTGAACTTGTTGAGCGAGACATTTGAAAATCTACAGCATTCAGCCCACGGGCATTGCCACCGGATGTTGCTCCATCAGATTTATCAGCCATAAGAGCGCCGGCACCTTTTGGCATAAGGACTAATGAAATATCTGTTGTCGAGCCGTCATCAGCCCTTAGCGTTACATTATTTTGCGTTGAAGTTGTATAATCATCAATAGTTATCGCACTATTCTGAATCAATTTTCCGGTGGTTGCATCAAAGCGTGAAATTGCATTATCGGTAGCTGACGAAGGTCCGGTTACATCGCCACTACCTACAGAAGTCCAGCTCATTACTCCGGCTGTTGTGGATGCGAGCACTTGACCATTACTGGTTGGAGCATCTGTAGGTAAGGTATAAGAAATGTTTGCAGACTGTGTACCTGCTTTGAAGGAAGAGTAATATGTACCAACATCCGGGAATGTACCATCTGCTGCTTGTGCAGTATAGAAACGCAATGCAGATGCTTGATTACGAGTATTCCCCAACCATAAATCTACATTTCCAAAGTAGGCAGTTCGTGCGGTATTGACATACGCACTATCATTATAAGTGGAAAAACCATTGAATCCAAATGACCCTTCTGCACTTGCTCCGAGGCGCATTCCATATCCTCCGGGTATAGTTCCGTACGAAAATTCTGCACTATTGCGAAGCCCGCCACCGATTGTGGCAGAATAAGCACTTGCACTATTTGAATTTCCACCGCTTACTGTTGAATAAAAATTACTTGCAGAATTGGTATTTCCACCACTTATGGTTGCACTATTGCCGCTCGCTGTATTTGTTTTACCACCACTTACCGTAGCATTAGTGCCACTTGCTGAATTATTTAATCCTCCGCCGATTGTGGAGTTATCTCCGCTCGCCACTTGAGATGAATTACTACGGGAAATTTGCCAGTCAACAGCACTTGCACCCCGAACGTCTCCACCGGATGCAGTACCATCAGGTTTATTAGCCGTAAGAGCACCGGTTCCTTTCGGTGAAAGTACTAATGAAATATCAGATGTAGCACCGTCATCTGCCTTTAACGTTACGTTATTTTGGGTTGAAGTAGTATAATCATCTACAACAATTGCACTATTTTGAATCAATTTTCCGGTGGTTGAATCATATCTTGAAATTGCATTGTCCGTTGCTGAAGTCGGTCCTACTACATCACCACCACTTACCGATGACCAACTCATCACTCCGGCTGTTGTGGATGCGAGTACCTGACCATCGGTTGTCGGTGCGGCAGTGGGGAGGGTATAAGTAATATCCACGGTTTGAGTTCCTGCTTTGAATGCGGTATAATTTGCAGTATTGGGGAATGCTCCTGAGGTATTATATGCCTCAAAGAATCGAAGTTCGCTCGGGGTATTATTATTATTAGCAAGCCAAAGATTTGAATTCCCAAACACAGCCACATCTGCTACATCAATGGTCATGGGCAATGTGCCGCCGCTGTTGTTGGAGTGAAATCCTATTGAGCGGTTGGCATTGGCTCCAAGAGTCAAGCCGCGACCGCCGAGTATTGTTGAATAATCGCCTGCCGTAGAATTAGTATAGCCGCCAACGACAGCCGATACAACACCCGATGCGGTATTACCGCTTATAAATATACCGTTGTCACCGCCGCCGCCTATGTATGCACCAACTCCGCTTGCAGTATTTGCACGTCCACCGGAAACTGTGCCGTACATACCACTCACAGCATTACCAATACCTCCGCTTATTGTTGAATAACTTGCGCTTGCAGTATTTGTATTCCCGCCTGCTACCGTTGAGGTATTTCCGCTCGCTGTATTACCAAAGCCCCCGCCTACGGTTGTATTTCCATTGCTTGCAGTGTTTTGGTTGCCACCTCCAATTGTCGAAGAAGCTCCACTCGCCACTTGTGTTGATACAGATCTAGTTCCTTGCCAGTCAACAGCATTTGTTCCTCTTGCATCACCTCCGGTAGCCGTGCCGTCGGGTTTGGATGAAGATAAAGAACCGGTACCTTTTGGCTTAAGAACTAAATCTATATTGGAAGTCGAGCCATCATCAGCTCGGAGTGTTACGTTATTTTGTGTGGTGGTCGTATAGTCATCAATCGTAATTGCACTATTCTGAATCAATTTTCCGGTAGCAGCATCAAAGCGGGAAATCGCATTATCCGTTGCCGAGGCAGGACCGACCACATCGCCACCACTTACAGAAGTCCAACTCATAACCCCTGCTGAGGTACTCGAAAGTACCTGACCATTTGTTGGGGCAACAATTGGAAGTGTATAAGTAAGATTCCCTGTTTGAACTCCTGCTTTGAACGAAGAATAATAAGTACCCACATCCGGGAATGTACCATCGGCTGCTTGTGCTGTATAGAATCGCAACGCAGATGCCTGATTACGGGTATTCCCCAACCATAAATCCACATTACCAAAGTATGCAGTATTAGAAGAGTTCACATACGCACTATCGGTAGAACCTGATCGACCATTATATCCAAAACTATTGGTTGCGCTCGTTCCAAAACGCATTCCATAGCCACCGGGTATAACCGAATAGTTGCATTCGATTATATTCGTAACTCCACCTCCTATTGTTGAATTTACTCCACTGACACTATTTCCTGAACCTCCACTAATAGTAGAAGTGCTACCGCTTGCAGTATTAGTGAATCCACCACCGACAGTTGTATTGGTGCCACTTGCTGTATTTGTAGAACCACCGCTTACAGTTGAATACTGAGAATTTGCATTGTTATTGAACCCACCGCCGATCGTTGCATAACTCCCGGAAATACTGTTAGATACACCACCCGCAATAACACCATTTGTACTGGTGATGGTATTTGTGGATCCCCCTCCAATAGTTGAAGTAGAGCCACTTATTGCATTTGAATTACCTCCACTGATAACACAATAATTACCGGCTGTAATACTATTGAGAATTCCACCTGATACAGTTGAAGTATAGGCAGCTGCTGTGTTTTGCCTACCTCCACCAATAGTTGAAAAATCACCGGAAGCTACTTGTGTTGAAGTACTTCTGGATATTTGCCAATCTACTGCATTCTGCCCACGAGCATCTCCACTTGTTCCGTCCGGCTTTCCTGCTGTGAGTGCACCATTTCCTTTCGGCTGAAGAACTAATGCAATATTTCCTGTCGAGCCGTCATCAGCGCGAAGGGTTACATATCCCTGAACTGTGGATGCAAAATCATCAATTATCAGAGCACTGTTTTGTATGAGCTTACCGGTCGTAGCATCATATCGCGTAATTGCATTATCCGTTGCCGATGCCGGTCCGACCACATTCCCCGCACTCGCCGTCACCCAGCTTAAGACGCCACCCGTCGTCGATGAAAGCACCTGACCATTACTGGTAGCTGCGGCGGTCGGAAGAGTATAAGTAATATCCGCCGTTTGCACTCCCGCCTTGAAGGCAGTATAATTTGCTGTATTGGGAAATGAACCGGATGTATTATATGCTTCAAAAAAGCGAAGTTCGCTCGCTGAATTGTCGTTATTTGCCAGCCAAAGATTGGTATTACCAAATACCGCCACATCGGCTACATCAATAGTCATCGGAAGCGATCCGCCACTATTATTTGCATGGAATCCTACCGACCTGTCGGCATTTGTGCCAAACGTCAGTCCGCGACCGCCAAGTATTGTGGAATAATCGCCTGCAGTTGAATTAGAATTTCCTCCGCTGATCGTCGAAGAATTACCGCTGGCAATATTCGTCACCCCACCTGAAACAGTAGCATTTCCGGACGTCGCCTGATTAGCATTTCCACCGCCGATAGTGGCATATTGCTGAGAAGCGGTATTCGCGCTTCCACCGCCAATGGTTGAGGAACTTCCACTGGCAATATTATTTAAACCACCGGAAACGGTTGCTTGATTTGAACTTGCAGTATTCGTACTTCCACCACCAACAGTAGAATATGAATTACTTACATTATTCGTAAATCCACCGGCAATAGTAGAATAATTCCCGGCATTCACATTCGAGACACCACCGGCAATTACACTGTTTGTACCTGAATTTGTGTTCGTTGAGCCACCCCCGATATTCGATGCCGAACCGCTCACGGTATTGCCATTTCCACCACTGACGACGCCGTAATTCCCTGCGGTAACAGAATTTAGAATACCCCCGGCAACAGTTGCAGTATAGGATGCGGCCGTATTCTGCCTCCCCCCGCTGATAGTCGAATAATCACCGCTTGCTACTTGCGTGGAAACGCTGCGTGACATTTGCCAATCCACTGCTACATTTCCTCGAGCATCAGCTCCTCCACCGGGTTTACTGGCCACTAGAGCGCCAGTTCCTTTTGGTGATAGGACAAGGTCAATATTCCCTGTCGCGCCGTCATCGGCACGGAGCGTCACATTATTTTGAGTAGTAGTTGTAAAGTCATCTATTATAATCGCACTGTTTTGTATGAGCTTACCGGTCGTCGCATCATATCGCGTAATAGCATTATCCGTTGCCGTCGCCGGCCCGACCACATTCCCCGCACTCGCCGTCACCCAGCTTAAGACGCCACCCGTCGTCGATGAAAGCACCTGACCATTACTGGTAGCTGCGGCTGTCGGAAGAGTATAAGTAATATCCGCCGTTTGCACTCCCGCCTGAAATGCCGTAAAGTACGTGGAAGCAAGCGGGAATTGACCTCCCGTTGCCTGCGCAGTGAAGAATTTTAGCTTCGACGCCTGATTCCGTGTATTCCCCAGCCAAAGATCGACATTACCGAAATATGCCGTTTGTGCAGCGCTGATGGTCGCGCTGTCCTGATAGGAGTTTGCCCAGGCATTATAGCCGAAGTCAGCCCCACCCGAACTAAACCTCAACCCATATCCACCCGGAATAGAGGAATAATTAGACTGCGCAGAGTTGAGATATCCGCCACCGACGGACGCAGCAAAAGAGGTGGATTTATTGGAATTACCACCCGACACGACGGCATGATCCCCCGTAACAAGATTATTATTCCCCCCGGCAATTGTACTGTTGAGTCCGGTTGTAATTGTATTTCCATTTCCACCGCTAATTGTGCTATAGTTGGTACTTACCGTATTTCCTTGTCCACCGCCAACCGCTGAATGAATGCCACTTGCCGTATTATTAGTACCACCGCTGATGACAGTATAATTACCACTTGCGATCTGTGTATTTGCTGAACGTGACATTTGCCAGTCAACGGCATTTTGTCCGCGGGAATTGCCGCCCGAAACTGTACCATCCGGTTTGCCCGATGTCAATGCTCCAGTTCCTTTCGCAGAAAGCACGAGCGAAATATTGGCAGTAGCTCCATCATCAGCGCGAAGAGTAGTATTGGCTTGAGGAGAAGCAGTATAATCATCAATAAGTAATGCACTGTTTTGTATCGATTTACCGGTCGTGAGATCATATCTTGCAATCGCATTATCGACCGCCAAAGCGGGTCCGGTGACATCTCCGCCGGATGGCGTGGAAGGTTCCCACTGACTTAATGTCTGATTCCACACCAATGCCTGTCCACTAGTCGGCGCAGTTGTAGCAATCATTCGACCTTGCATTTTTGCTACCGTCGGATTCGGATAGGTACCCGATAAATCACCTCCCGCAGCACCACTTGGCGATGGATTCCCCCACGCAACACTTGTTCCGTTGTAGGTGAGCGCTTGTCCCGCACTCGCACCCGAAGAATTAATTTTTGCATTCGTGACCGCACCATCGGCAAGCTTAGCTGAAGTAACATTAGCATCTACAATTTTCGACGTAGTAATTGTATTTGATGCAACACTCGGATTCGGGTAATTACCTGTCAAATCACCACTTGCCGTACCACTGACATTTGGACTCCCCCATACTACATTAGCACCATCAAACGTGAGCGCCTGCCCCAATGTCGCGCCCGTGGTATTTACTTTCGCAGTAGTAATTGCGCCATCATTTACCTTTGCAGTTGTGACTGACCCATCAGCAATTTTTGCAGTTGTAATTGCATTCGCCGCAACACTCGGATTCGGATAATTCCCTGTTAAATCGCCACTTGCCGCGCCGCTTACCGAAGGACTGCCCCACACAACATTCGTACCATTGAAAGTGAGTGCTTGACCGGAAGTTGCGCCAGTGGTGTTTACTTTTGAAGTTGTCACCGCAGCATCAGCAATTTTTGCAGTTGTAATTGCATTCGCAGCCACGCTCGGATTCGGATAATTACCTGTTAAATCGCCACTTGCAGCGCCGCTTGGTGATGGGCTTCCCCACACAACATTTGTCCCGTTGAAAGTGAGGGCTTGACCGTTTGCTGCGCCGGTAGTATTTACTTTTGCAGTTGTAATTGCACCGTCATTTACTTTTGCCGTTGTAACCGAAGCATCTGCGATTTTCGCCGTTGTAATTGCATTTGCAGCCACGCTCGGATTCGGATAATTCCCTGTTAAATCTCCACTTGCTGCACCGCTTGGCGATGGACTGCCCCACACGACATTTGTGCCGTTGAAGGTGAGTGCTTGACCCGAAGTCGCGCCGGTGGTATTCACTTTCGATGTTGTAATTGCGCCGTCATTTACTTTTGCAGTCGTCACCGAAGCATCAGCGATTTTCGTTGTGGTAATTGCATTTGCAGCTACGCTCGGATTTGGATAATTACCTGTCAAATCACCACTTGCCGCACCGCTTGGCGATGGGCTTCCCCATACGACATTCGTTCCGTTGAAGGTGAGCGCTTGACCGGATGTTGCGCCGGTGGTATTTACCTTCGCCGTCGTAATTGCTCCGTCATTTACTTTTGCAGTCGTCACAGATCCATCAGCAATTTTTGCGGTGGTAATTGCATTCGCAGCCACGCTCGGATTAGGATAATTCCCTGTTAAATCTCCACTTGCCGCACCACTTGGTGATGGGCTTCCCCACACAACATTCGTTCCGTTGAAGGTGAGCGCTTGACCCGATGTAGCGCCGCTCGTATTTACTTTTGATGTTGTAATTGCTCCGTCATTTACTTTCGCAGTCGTCACCGAAGCATCTGCGATTTTTGCCGTTGTAATTGCATTTGCAGCCACGCCCGGATTTGGATAATTCCCAGTTAAATCTCCACTTGCTGCGCCGCTTGGTGATGGGCTTCCCCAAACAACATTCGTACCATTGAAGGTGAGCGCTTGACCGGATGTCGCTCCCGTCGTATTTACTTTCGCAGTCGTAATTGCGCCGTCATTTACTTTCACCGTCGTGACAGCACCATCAGCGATTTTTGCGGTCGTCACAGCATTTGTTGCAATACTCGGATTCGGATAACTACCTGTCAGATCACCACTTGCCGCACCGCTTGGCGATGGGCTTCCCCATACGACATTCGTTCCGTTGAAGGTGAGCGCTTGACCGGATGTTGCGCCGGTGGTATTTACCTTCGCCGTCGTAATTGCTCCGTCATTTACTTTTGCAGTCGTCACAGATCCATCAGCAATTTTTGCGGTGGTAATTGCATTCGCAGCCACGCTCGGATTAGGATAATTCCCTGTTAAATCTCCACTTGCCGCACCACTTGGTGATGGGCTTCCCACACAACATTCGTTCCGTTGAAGGTGAGCGCTTGACCCGATGTAGCGCCGCTCGTATTTACTTTTTGATGTTGTAATTGCTCCGTCATTTACTTTCGCAGTCGTCACCGAAGCATCTGCGATTTTTGCCGTTGTAATTGCATTCGCAGCCACGCTCGGATTTGGATAATTACCCGTCAAATCACCACTTGCTGCACCGCTTGGCGATGGACTGCCCCATACAACATTTGTACCATTGAAGGTGAGCGCTTGACCGGATGTCGCTCCCGTCGTATTTACTTTCGCAGTCGTAATTGCGCCGTCATTTACTTTCACCGTCGTGACAGCACCATCAGCGATTTTTGCGGTCGTCACAGCATTTGTTGCAATACTCGGATTCGGATAACTACCTGTCAGATCACCACTTGCCGCACCGCTTGGCGATGGACTTCCCCACACGACATTAGTACCATTAAAGGTGAGCGCTTGACCGCTTGTTGCGCCGGTAGTATTTACTTTCGCAGTCGTAATTGAACCGTCATTTACCTTAGCCGTCGTCACAGAATTATCAGCGATTTTAGCTGTCGTTACTGCATTTGAAGCAATACTTGGATTCGGATAACTACCTGTCAAGTCTCCACTTGCTGCTCCGCTTGGTGATGGACTTCCCCAGATTACATTTGTACCATTGAAAGTGAGCGCTTGACCGGATGTTGCGCCGGTGGTATTTACCTTCGCCGTCGTAATTGCTCCGTCATTTACTTTCACTGTCGTCACCGCAGCATCTGCGATTTTTGCTGTTGTAATTGCATTCACAGCCACGCTCGGATTCGGATAATTACCTGTCAAATCACCACTTGCTGCACCACTTGGTGATGGGCTGCCCCACACGACATTTGTACCATTGAAGGTGAGTGCTTGTCCGCTTGTCGCACCGGTCGTATTTACTTTTGTATTCGTTATTGATCCATCAGCAATTTTAGCTGTCGTAATAGAATTTGAAGCAATACTCGGATTAGGATAACTACCTGTCAAGTCTCCACTTGCTGCACCGCTTGGCGATGGGCTGCCCCAGACGACATTTGTTCCGTTGAAGGTGAGCGCTTGCCCCGAGGTCGCGCCGGTTGTATTTACTTTCGCTGTTGTGACAGCACCATCAACAATTTTTGCTGTGGTAATTGCATTTGAAGCAATACTTGGATTCGGATAACTACCTGTCAAGTCTCCACTTGCTGCACCGCTTGGCGATGGACTTCCCCACACGACATTTGTTCCGTTGAAAGTGAGCGCTTGACCGGATGTCGCGCCGGTGGTATTTACTTTTGCTGTTGTAATTGCACCATCATTTACTTTCGCCGTTGTCACAGAATTATCAGCAATTTTTGCAGTTGTTACTGCATTTGTTGCAATACTTGGATTCGGATAACTACCTGTCAAGTCACCACTTGCTGCACCGCTTGGCGATGGGCTTCCCCATACGACATTCGTGCCGTTGAAGGTAAGCGCTTGACCAGAGGTTGCGCCGGTCGTATTTACTTTTGCAGTTGTAATTGCACCGTCATTTACTTTCGACGTCGTCACAGAATTATCAGCGATTTTTGCTGTTGTTACTGCATTTGTTGCAATACTCGGATTCGGATAACTACCTGTCAGATCACCACTTGCCGCGCCGCTAGGCGATGGACTTCCCCACACGACATTCGTTCCATTGAAAGTGAGCGCTTGACCGGATGTTGCCCCGGTCGTATTTACTTTTGAATTCGTAATTGAACCATCAGCAATTTTTGCTGTCGTTACTGCATTTACTGCAATACTCGGATTCGGATAACTACCTGTCAAGTCTCCACTTGCTGCACCGCTGGGTGATGGACTTCCCCACACGACATTTGTGCCGTTGAAAGTGAGCTCTTGACCGCTTGTTGCACCTGCCGTATTTACCTTTGAAGTCGTAATTGCACCATCATTTACCTTTGCAGTAGTCACAGAATTATCAGCAATTTTTGCAGTTGTTACTGCATTTGTTGCAATACTTGGATTCGGATAATTACCTGTCAAGTCTCCACTTGCCGCACCACTTGGTGATGGACTTCCCCACACAACATTCGTACCGTTGAAGGTGAGCGCTTGACCGGAAGTTGCGCCTGTCGTATTTACTTTTGAATTCGTAATTGATCCATCTGCAATTTTTGCAGTCGTTACTGCATTTACTGCAATACTCGGATTCGGATAACTACCTGTCAAATCTCCACTTGCCGCACCGCTCGGCGATGGGCTTCCCCACACAACAGTCGTACCATTGAAGGTGAGTGCTTGACCGGATGTTGCGCCGGTGGTATTTACTTTCGCAGTTGTAATTGCTCCGTCATTTACTTTCGATGTCGTCACAGAACCATCAGCAATTTTTGCTGTCGTTACTGCATTTACTGCAATACTCGGATTCGGATAATTGCCTGTCAAGTCTCCACTTGCTGCACCACTTGGCGATGGGCTTCCCCAGACTACATTCGTTCCATTGAATGTAAGAGCTTGACCTGAAGTTGCGCCAGTTGTATTGACCTTTGCTGTTGTAATTGCACCGTCATTTACTTTTGCAGTGGTGATTGCACCGTCATTTACTTTTGCAGTGGTGATTGCACTATCTGCAATTTTAGCTGTGGTAACCGCATTTGAAACTATAGTAGGATTCGGATAACTACCTGTCAAGTCTCCACTTGCTGCACCGCTAGGTGATGGGCTTCCCCACACGACATTTGTCCCATTGTAGGTCAATGCTTGACCGGATGTTGCACCAATAGGATTAATTTTGACTGCCGTCACTTGCGCATCGGCAATTTTGTCCATTGTGACGGCGGCGTCAGAGAGCTTTGCCATTGTTACTGCTCCGTCGGCGATTTTGGCGGTGGTAATTGCATTTAATGAAATGCTTGGATTTGGATAATTTCCTGTGAGATCTCCGCCGGCTGCGCCGCTTGGAACTGATGTTCCCCACACAACGGAAGTACCATTGTATGTTAGCACTTGCCCATTAACAGCTCCTGCTGTGCTCAGCTTTGCAGTCGTAATAGCTCCATCATTTACTTTAGATGAAATCACCGCTCCATCGGCTAATTTTCCGGTTGTAATTGCACCATCAGCTAATTTTATAGATGTAATCACACCGGGCATGATACTCGGATTCGGGTAATTACCTGTTAAATCACCACCTGCCGCGCCGCTTAATGATGGACTTCCCCACACGATATTCGTACCATCGAAGGTGAGCGCTTGACCGGTATTAGCTCCGGTCGAACTTAATTTTGAAGTGCTTATTGCACCATTGAGAACTTTTACGGTCGTTACAGCATCATCGGCAATTTTTGACGTAGTGACTGAACCGTCGGACAGCTTGAGGGTTGTAACTGCATAGTCGGCAAGCTTTGCTGTTGTGATTGCTCCGTCGGTGAGTTTGCCGGTGGTAATTCCGCCATCGGTAACACTAAGTGCTACTGACGGTCCGGTGGGATTACCAACAGTCAGCGAACCGTCGGCAGGGTCTATGCGGTCGATACCGCCTAAGCTTGTGATGAGAATTGTCGAGCCGTTTTGGGATACCGACGTTTTGCCGCCGCCCTGGAGCGTGAGATTCCCACTGAGTCCATTGAGTGATAATACTGCACCTGTAGCATTCGGCGAAAGCGCCAATGCGGTGCCCGCTGATTCGGAAAAAAGCGAGTAAGGTGTTGATACTAATGGCGTTCTGGGTGCCATTTCAGCATTGCCTACATGGGTAATCCCAAGCCACATTTGCTTATCAAACTGCATCGCAAGGGGAGTGACAGTGCCAAGATTCACATCAAATATACCGCCGACAGTACTCACATTATGTGATTCTTGCCAAAGGAAAGCGCCACCGGAAGGACTATCATAGAGAGCAAAGGTCAGCAGGTAGGTGCTATCAGGAAAGGGAGTCTGCACCAGATCCGTGAGCGTTCCCTGATACGAGAATGTACGGGGCGCCTGTGCAAAGGTCATTGGTAAACAAGCGCAAAAAGCAAGTGCCGCAGCAAATGCAAAGCGAAGTATAGATTGTAAGTGTCTCATAAGGCAGCAATGTATAATAATTACAAATAGATTTTTATTTTTTAAATTAGAATTATCCATATTGCAAAACTACTGACAATGATTTTTCAAATCGTACAGTGCACCTAGAAAAATCATAGACAAAATGAAAATTTCTGTGAGAAACGTATCGGTGATACTTCAAAATTAATATACTCGTACTACGATACCACTCGGCAAGTGAGTGCTGTAAAAATCAGCCATACCTCGTCTTCAGTGTTTTAACTAATGCTATCGAATTATCCAAAGGCAAAGAAGTCTTGGCTACCTACAAGACAATTCGTAAATTGCAGAAAGGGGATAGGGCATTGGGTAGTGATAGATTCAGGTGGAAAATTATCGGGGAAGTGGTAGGTAACTGGGCAGGCAAGCAAACAATGCTGTCAACTTAAGAAATTGGCATTTGTTTGATGCTTAGAGGCAAGCCCAGCATGACGAACGACTTACCGTCACACTGAGCTGTCGGAGTGTTCAATTACTTACCTTTTTCTTCTTAACTTGACAGCATTAGGCAAGCAAATTGTCAAATATCTACAACGCAAAAAAAAGCCCGAAGCTCTTATATTGAGAAATACTTACATTGAGTTCTATTTTCTACTTTAATTCATACGATATAGGTTTTCCGCATCAAAATGTACGGACCTTCTGATAGCTCCACTCGGAGCGAAATCTTACGAGAAAATGGACGATTCTTTGAAACAAAGCTCCGTAGGAGTGACATACATTCGTCGATTCCACCAGCTATATCTCTCTGATGGAGCTTCTATGAGTTTTTTGACATTGTTACTATTGATATTTCGCCCTTACAGGGCTGTCTGAATGAATTATTTACCAACGGAAATTTTGATGCGGAACCCCTACATAAGATACGAGACAATTCTCTCACAACCTCACAAATGCTATGGCAAAGCTTACGGTTCCCATTGATTCCCAAGTATTTATAGCGACCATCGAGTTGATTGACCGCAATAAACGTCCGGAATATATATTCGAAAACCTTTATATGGTATTAGGTGGCGAGCATACGGTACTCGGTGCGTATGCAGTCGAAGCAAGAGAATATTGGGAGTCCAGATGCTGTTCGATGCTTGAGTATGCGACTCCTGCTGAATTATACGAGGTGGCTTTACAAGGGAAATTACCCAAAGTACAAGCCAGAGAAAAAGACGTAATTCTCCGCTTGTCGAGAGCATTATGCGACGAAGCGAGACTTAATTATTTCGCACCAAGCGATGAAATTGCCGTCAATAATTGCTACTATGCTGAGGCACTGCTGAAGCATATCAACCATAAATCCGGACTTCTTCGGCTCTACATCGACTTCCCGCATGCGTTGCGCCGACGCGATATGTCGCATGAATTTTTATACGAAATTGCTCAAAAAGCACTTGTGCTGGCACAGGAAACGGGAGAGAAAGAAGGCGAACTCCAAGCGCTCAATAATTTAGGGCATTTGAGTGAGCTCAATAATAATTTCCGGCAAGCGCTTGAATTTTACCAGCAGGAGCAAGATGTACTCGATACGATTATTACCGAAAATGGTATCGATGACTCGCCGAACACCATTCCTGAGGAATATCTGATGCCAAAAGCAGTCGTATTCTTTGCAATCGGTAAATGCAAGGGAATACTCGGTGACATTCGAGAAACGGTAAGAATGTGCAATTTGGCCGCTGAGTATGCTGCACGTATTGAACATGATGATATCTGCGTTCATATTCATCTCCTTCTTGCACGTTCGTATAATACACTTGGCGTATATCACAGTGCATTACAACACCTGATACCGGCTTCATCAATTGCTAAAGCACTGAAATCACCTTTTTTGGTTGGTCAGGTAAAAATGTACACAGCTATAACCTACAGTAAAATAGGAGAGTTTGAGAGGGCAATCGAATATGGACTCAAGGCAGTGGAAACATACAAACTCTATCAGCCAATTGCTGAATATTTAATAGTCTGCGGGAGGGTCGGCAGTATAATGGTGACGGGGGGAGAATTGGAGCGTGCGCTCGAATTATTTCACAACAACCTGAAAACAATAGAAGAGTGCAAACAGCCAATCAATCTTGAGCAGCCAATCAATCTTGACTGGCAAAAGGCACTGATTCTCCGTCAGTTAGCACAAATTTCCGTAATTAAACAAAAGTGGGATGAAGCGCTTGCATATCTGAGTTACCCATTACAGATTGTCGAGGATATGAATAATTTACCGCATCTCATCGCTGAAACACTGATTATAGCCACAGATGCCTATATCGGCGCTACACTATTCGATACTGCTGCCGAACTCGCAGCTCGTACACTTGAAATTTCATTAAAAAACAATGACTTAGAAAAACAATATATAGCTCACAAGCAGCTTGCAACTATTGCTGAATTACAGCAGAATGTAAGCACTGCCTATTATCATTACAAGGAATTTCATCGCCTTAAAGAGCAGGCATTTAATAATGAGTCCGACCAACGGAGCAAAAACATGCTCATCCTGCTCGAAGAAAAAGAAGCGCTTCGCACAGCACAAGCAGAGCGCCTCCGTCTATACGAACTCGAAGAAGAAATCGCGCAGCTTTCCTCTGCACTCGTGCACCGCGAGCAAGCTTTGAAAGAAATTCGTACCACTCTCCGCACAATGAAGTCATCGAATGAGCATGCCGAGCAAGTGGTGCAGGTGTTACAATCGGTGATTCGTTCTTCTGAAATTGCCGTAACGACTAATGCCACCAAAACAAGCAAACTCATCGATGAAACGCTCGATGCACATTTCCCGACTCTCTCACGAATACAACGCGTGCTGTGTACATACATAGCACTTGGACACACAACAAAAGAAATTGCCACTATGATGGGAATTTCCGTACAATCTGCACATACACAGCGCTACCGCGTACGATTGAGGATAGGATTATCGAGCCAAGAGTCGCTCGACTATACAATCAAACAAGCAGTCAAAAACTACAGCGAAAGAAAGCTCCGTGAGTAAGAGCTCGCCTCTTCTACCGTTTTTCCACTCGTGAAGCCAAAGATTACTCCGGCTATCCATTCGATAAAATATCCTTAAATTCGCTGAAAGTTTGTTTTCCATTTTGTACATAATTTCTACTAAAATCTATGAAACATTTACTACTACTGATGGCAGTACTCCTTGCACATCAATCAATTACACTGGCACAATCAGCCAAAGATTTGTTCTCCATCGGTTTTGCTAAATACAACGCCAAAGACTACCGCGGAGCCCTCGAAGACTACAATAAATCTATCAAGCTCGACGCTAAATCTGCCGTCGTCTTTTACAATCGTGGAGTCGTGAAAGCGCGACTCGAAGACTATCAGGGAGCAATTGAAGACTATACAAAAGCGCTCAAACTCGACACCAAAGATGTCGCCTCGTACAACAACCGTGGCGTGAGCAAAGCTGTATTAGGGAATTTCAAAAGCGCTATCGACGACTACAACAAAGCCCTCACACTCAATCCCAAAAGCATCGAAGCATATTACAGCCGCGCCTACGCCAAAGACCAACTCAAAGACGCACCAGGCGCAATAGCCGACTACACAAAAGTGATCCAACTAGAGCCCAGTTACGCCGAGGCATACAACGGACGCGGTGTAGCAAAATTCAAAAATGGAGATAAAAAAGGAGCATGCGCCGACTGGAAAAAAGCCGGTGAACTCGGCTTCGCAGGGGCGTTTCAGAATATCAAGGCGAGGTGTAAGTGAGGATAGTCGTAAGTCGGGGATTAGTCGTAAGTCTGTAAGTCGGTAAGTAGTAAGTCGTAAGTAGTAAGTAGTAAGATAATCAGCATGTTCCGTCACCCTGAGTTCCTAAGTAGCGGAAGCCCGCTCCTAACAAAAACAATGACACACGGAATAAAACATAGCCCATGATTTTAATCATGGGATCAAGACGAGACAAATATTCATAAACCGTTTTAACGGTTTTGAAATCTGATAATGGTTTTAACCATTTTCAATAAGCTCGATACAACAGATGCAACGGTTTCAACCGTATAGATACGGCACGCAGGATTAAAAATGATAACTCTACTATTATCATTAGGTTAGCCATAAAGTTTATAGATGAATATCAAATGTGTCATTAACAGCTTGTCGAAGTGTTCAATACTTACCAATTTATCCGTTGTAAGTCTTCGATTCAGAAAACAGATTGTTCCGTCACACAGAGCTTGTCGAAGTATTCAAATAAATGCCGAATATTAGCCTTAATTGAGCATGCTTGTAAGACGTAAGTTTTTAATATATAAGTCGTACAGGAATCTGCTGTGTCAGTCACGCTGGGTATATAAGATTTGGATAGCACTGCTTCCAAAGCAAAAACACAAATTTTTAAAACATAGCCCATGATTTCAATCATGGGTCAGGATGAGATGATAATTTCTCAACCTTTTTAACGGTTTAGAGTTCTGAGAATGGTTTCAACCATTTCCGAAAAGCGAATTAATTTCAATCCAACGGTTTCAACCGTTATGGTATATCTTACCGGTTATTTATAGATTATCTTACCAGTTTTAAAAAATCTCGTCCATTTTTCTTTCAATTCATCGGGAATAGCTGCCTTCTTGATTGCCCGGAAATTCGTGTACAGCGCTTGCTTTCCTTGAATTATATACCATAATTGCGACTCAGGTTTTGGATCATTGACAAAACTCGGCGATTCTATGGTAAAGATAATCCATTGGAATAGAGTGCTTTCATCTTTTTCGATAAAGGTGAGTTTTGCTGCCGGCGAATTTTTTTCGGTCTGAGCAAACATCAGTCTCATCGCCGTGTCCATCGCAATTCCCGTAACTCCTTTGATTGCAGTCATGTTTATTAACTCAGACCAAGAGTCAAGCTTTTCATTTTCATGAATAAAGTCGAGCACCTGTACCTGGCCATTATCCTGATTATCTCCAATTTTCCAATGTTCTTCTACCGGCAAATTCAATAACAATGACTCTCCATAACCCGGCAGACTCCCACAATGCTGCTTGAGAAATTCTTCGGCATTGGCATCACCGATTGCTTTGGAATGGGTAAAATCATCACAAGCGCCTTGTTTATTACCTGTTGATGTTCTGAGCTGTCCACGTAAGTTATAACAATTCAAATAGGTTGAGTCGAGTTCAATTACTCTGTTGACATCTTCTAAAGCTTCATTATACTTTTTCTTAGTCGCATAGCTCACCGCACGACTGTAATATGCCTTTGCATTTTTTGGATTTAGCACAATTGTCTTATTAAAGTCAGCTAAAGCAGCATCAAATTCCTCTATTTGAAATTCACAATTTCCGCGATGGAGGTATGCGTCGCTGTCGTCCTTGTTGAGTTCAATTGCCTTGGAATAATCACTTATTGCACCCTTGAAGTCTCGAGCTGCATGCTTGATAATGGCTGATTGTTTGTACTCATGAGCTGTCTGAGCAACGGCAGAAAACCCGCCAATCATCATCATGACAACCAACATATATTTCATACACTTACCTGCGAACATATAGTATATCTTGATTAGTAATACCCATAGTTTCTCTACGTAAATTTTGATTATTTACGAACGATCTTACCGGTTTTAAAAAATTTAGCCCATTTCGCTTTCAAGTCCGCCGGAATTTTCGGCTTCTTGAGCGCTCTGAAATTCGTATATAAAGATTCCTTCCCTTGTACGATATACCAAAGCTGTGATTCCGGTGGCATATTATTCGTGAATTTTGAAACTTCAATCGTAAACAATATCCAAGGGAATTCAGCTTTTTCATCTTTCTCGATGAAGGTCAGCTTTGCGACATTTGATTTTAATTTTGCTTGTAAGTACATCATGTTCATCGCAGTATCTACTTTGATATTCTTTGCTCCGATGATCGTTGTCATGTTCGCTACTTCTCGCCAGCCGACACCGCCGATCTGTGAGCGAACCAGATCCTGCACTTGAATTTGTCCGTTTTCTTGAATCTCTCCAAAACTCCACTGTTCTTCTTTCGGCCAATTCAATTGTAATTTTTCTCCGGTTGACTTCAAAGGAGCGCAAAACTGAGCCAAAAACTTGTCTGCATTTTTATCACCATTGTTTTTCGCTAAGTTTAGATCCTCACACCCTCCTTTTTTATTCCCGGTCATTGATCGCAGCTGACCTCTAAGAGTGAGGCATCCAGACGTCGATGGGTCGAGCTCGACTACTCTATCCGCATCTCGCAATGCCTGTCTATATTTTTTCTGCCGTGAATAGCTTACTGCCCTACTGTAAAATGCCTTTACGTTCTTCGGGTTGAGTTCGATAGTTTTCGTAAAGTCAAGTATTGCCGCATCTACTTCTCCTAACTGAAACTGACAATTCCCACGATTGAGATATGCCTCACTATCATAACTTTTTAATTCAATGACTTTCGTATAATCACCAATTGCACCTTTAAAATCACGTGTCGTCTGTTTGCGAATTGCTGATTGGAGATATTGTTCAGCTGTCATTTGAGCAAATGTAACTGCACTGAAACCAATGAAAAAGATAGAGACAGCTACGATATGATAAAAATATTTTTTCATAGAATTAACAAACTCAACATTGTTAAATAACAGATATTATAGATAATTAGATAAGCAGCAAACTGCAAATACAATCTACATTCATTCCATCAAATTGTTTAAGACATAAGCGCGCATATTGCTGAAACATTCACAATATCATCGACGCTGCACCCACGCGACAAATCACAATACGGATGTTTAAGCCCTTGTACAATCGGACCAATTGCCATAGCTCCTGCAAGACGTTCGGTGAGCTTGTAGCTGATATTACCTGAATTTAAATCCGGGAATACCAACACATTAGCTCTGCCTTCAATTGGTGAATCGGGAGATTTACGTGAGGCAATCTCAGGCACGAGTGCAGCATCGGCTTGTAATTCACCATCTGAAATACACTCCGGTACTTTCTCGCGGAAGAGCTTGGCAGCTTCTCGTACTTTGTCCACAGAAGGATGACGCGCACTACCCAGAGTAGAGAACGACAAAAAAGCCACTCGTGGAACTTCTCCGGTGACTTTTTGATAATTAATCGACGCACTGAATGCGATATCAGCGAGCTGTACGGAGGTGGGCTCCGGCACGACTCCACAATCGGTAAAGCAGAGCGTTTTATCGGGGAATACCATCAAAAAATAGCTACTGACTACAGACACATCTGCTTGAATACCAACAGTTTGGATACCGGCGCGGATGACATCACCCGTAGTGGAAAGCGATCCGGCGACAGCCCCATGAGCATGTGAATGCCTCACGAGCATACCGGCAAAATAGAGAGGGTTCAGGAGAATTTCCCTAGCAGTATCGAGAGTCAACCCTTTGCCGGTGCGCGTGTTGGCGAATTCTACGCTAAAGTCTTCAAGTAATTCAGATACAGAAGGGTCTATAATTGTCAAAGAGTCAATCGGAAGGTGTGATTTTTCAGCTAATGCAATAATTGCATCTCGACTACCAACGAGAAGTGGATGGACAATATGCTGCCTTTGCAGAAATAGAGCAGCTTCAAGTGTACGAATATCGGTAGCGTCAGGGAAGACAATAGTAGCTGATCGCTCGGCGGCTTGAGTGTGTAATTGTTTAATAAATAAAGACATTTCAGAGTCCAATAAGAGTCAAAGCTTCTGTTGGAATCGTAAATGTCGTTTTTTGTATTCCGGAAATTTCATCAATTATAATACCATTTGTGCCATTGAGCAGCAAAACTTCATAACGACGAAAATTATAATATGATTGCTTGTATTCGATCTCACTCACGACAATAAAATCCTTCCTACCCTTTGTATCCAAACGTATTACACCCTTCTGCATAGTAATATAAGCCCATTCTTTCGGCGACACCGAAAGACTCGTCGGTAACGCGTTCGTGCCATCAAGTAGTGGATCGTCGATTGGTGTCACTTCTACCACAAATCGCCCCGAATCAATATATGTCACAACCGGAGGAGTCTTGACGGCTGCACTGTCGATCTTACCTGCTCCGAGTGACAGTACCATTACTTCATGTCCATTTGCATTAGGGCGAATAAACGTCGGGGCTGGAGCTACTTGATGGGTTGCAACGACAGTATTGGTGCGAGTATCAATTTGTGAAACTGAATTATCATGTTGATTGGCGACGAAGATCTGATTACCCACGGCTGCAATTGCAACAGGATGATTTCCTACTTTTATCGAACGTCCAATCGAGAAATTTGTAATATCAATTACGGTGACTGAAGTATCATTTTCGTGCGCTACATAGCCGGTCGTTGCATTTCCGAAAGCGACATCTGTAGGCACACGTTGAAATGCTGAAAAATCAAGCACTGCTTTTTGCTTAAAGGTTTGTTTGTCAATGACTACCACTTGAAATGCGCTCGGGATCATCAAATAAATATTCTCGCGGAATTCGACTATTTTATTGACTATACCGGGAAGTGAGGTGCCATTGGCAGAACTGAAAATATCTGCGGAAGTAAGCGCGCCATCCGGCTGACTGACAAGAGCAAGTGATGCCGGTGAACCGGTCGAAGCAGCCAATATTTTCCATTCATCTTTGAAATTCACATAATTGGGTTCGTCGCTTGTGCAACCTGAAATACCAATAATTAAAATAAGAGCGGCGAGTGTTAGGAGAGTTTTCATAGTAAGTATCAAACGGTGTTAGATTTAAATAATCTATTTAGTTATACAATTTTTCAAGGAAGCGAATTACTTTATTCGTTTTAAAAATGCTTCGTAGTCTGAATGCTTGCCAATCCAAAACTATGTTGCACAATCTTCTTCAACAAAACACAATGCTCGATAGTTATCATTGACTCACACTGACCAAAGTATAGGATTCACTTTTGTTCTTTTAAAGTCCAATGAAACGTGTGATGGGTTTATTTTCCGCATCTTGAATTGAATTTTTGCTGTTTTTTGTATAGGTTTGGGAAGTAATCTCATCATTTTTATGAACTTATACGTTCTTCGAGATTTCATTCATCCCACCCCTTTTCGTCGAATTCTCCATCTGCAACTTCCTTTTTGGCTTCTTTTACCATTTCGGAAAGGACAAGTACTGAATGTGGGTTATTAAGTAAATCCTCCCATCGTTTATTCCCGTCAAGTTTGTCTTCAGGTAACGATGGTGTAATTAGTTTTGACAATTTATTCGAATTATCTACAGAATTATCTTCAGAACTTCTTGATTTTTTATGCCCTTGATGCGTTGATATGGTGCTATGCATAGTTATTTCCCTTTCAATTGAAAAAATTAACAAACATGTTATATAGACAGTCAGTTCTTACAATCTCCCCACAACCTCCACCAGCAATTTCGTCATTAATGGTTCTGCCCTGCCTGCGATTTCGAGAATTTCTGCGACAGATACCGGCACAAGAGCTTCCGGAAAACATTCATCGGTAATGATTGAAATTCCAAGTACTTCCATCCCTGCATGTCTGGCAACAATCGTCTCAGGGATTGTACTCATTCCCACGACATCCGCTCCGATTATCCGCATAAATCTATATTCGGCGCGCGTTTCGAGATTCGGACCCGATACGGCAGCATAGACACCTTTTTGCACTTTGATTTGATTTTCGAGTGCGACGCGCTCTGCAGTAGCAATTAACCTTTGAGAATACGGCTCGCTCATATCAGGAAAACGCGGACCGAGCGTATCATCATTTTCGCCTATAAGTGGGTTGTCTCCTAGGAGGTTAATATGATCATCAATGATCATAATATCGGCCTTGCGATAGAGTGGATTGAGGCCGCCGCAAGCATTGGATACGAGGAGAATTTCCACACCGAGTTCTTTCATCACCCGCACAGGAAAAGTAATTTCCTGCATTGTGTAGCCTTCGTAATAATGAAATCTACCTTGCATCGCTACAACCGGCTTACCGGAAAGTGTCCCAATGATCAATTTTCCATGATGCGCCTCCACGGTCGATATCGGAAAATGTGGGATATCATCATAGGGAATAATGACTTCCGCGATAATTTCATGCGCCATCCGACCGAGTCCGGTACCGAGAATAATACCGATATGCGGGTGTAATTCTGTCTTTTGTCGAATGACAGAAGCAGCTTCATTAATCCGTCTGCGGAGTTCGAGAGAAGATAATCTCATATCAGAAGTATTCACAGAATCAAAGGAGAAGAGTATTGACGCGCAAATTACGGGATTTCACCGAAAGAGCGAAATATGATAAAGATAAGCACATTATTTTGTGACTAATTTTATCTGCTATTCTGTGAGACCTGTCAGGTTTTCTTCAACCTGACAGGTCGAATTTGTTTGTAATTATTACTGCTATGCATCTCCGACCTGTCAGGTTTTATTCAACCTGAACGGTCTCTTGGGGTTGTAGTTTTTACTGCAATACGGGGAGACCTGACATGTTCAAGAAAACCTGTCAGGTCGATCTTGTTTGTAATTATTGCTACTATTGCTTCTCTGACCTGTCAGGTTTTCTTCAACCTGACAGGTCTATGGGGTTGTAATTTTTCTGCTATACGAGGAGACCTGACAAGTTCAAGAAAACCTGTCAGGTCGATCTTGTTTGTAATTATTGCTACTATTGCATCTCCGACCTGTCAGGTTTTCTTCAACCTGACAGGTCTATTGGGCTTGTAATTTTAACCGCTATACGTGTAGACCTGACAGGTTCAAGAAAACCTGTCAGGTCTTTTTGGGTGAATAACTTAGTCTCGACCTGTCAGGTTTTTTTCAACCTGACAGGTAGGGTGTACAAACATCAAATAAAAATCCCCCCTATATTTGTATTGCAAAATACTTAAAACATGGGGGGGAAGTGTCAAAAAAGACATTTAAAAATAAGGATAATCCTTGGAAGAAAAAGCAATTTCGAGGACTAAAACCATTAAGAAGCAGAATAAGAGAATTCAGGAGTTGATGGCTTCACGAGATGGCTGGAAAAATAGATGTAAGCAGAATGAGCAGAACGCTTCTCTTGGTCACTTTGATGATGAGAAAGCTGTTCGTCATCAGTATCCGATACAGATGGTTTTGCTGATGGTCGTATGGCAAGCGTATGGTCAGATGAGCCTTCGTTCTGTCCGTCATTGTTTTGCTCAATTGCAGATAGTATTGGCCTTGCATTGTAGAGTTCCGAGCCATAGCAGTATCCGCAATTGGCTGTGCAAGAGTGGGTATTATCGCATTCAACGAGAACAGAAGTCAGTACGTAACCCTGCTGAGCAATGGGCGCTTGTTATAGACGAGAGTATTACCATCGGTTCGGAGAAGATATTGTTGGTGTTGGGTTTAGAGCTGAGTACGTGGCAATTTACGAAGAGTTTGAGCGTAGAAGATGTTCGGGTATTGGCGGTGGAAACAAGTAAAGGTTGGAGCAGTGAAATGATAAGCCAACGCTTAACAGACGTAGGCAGAACGCACAACATTCGCTACGTTATCAGCGATGGAGGTATTAATTTAAAATGTGCTTTGCGCCTAAGTTCCCTGGTTCATGTACCTGATTGTAGTCATGTAGCCGCAAATGCGTTAGCACGTCAATACACCAAGCATGAGGGGTATATATCGCTCAGTAAATCCGCCGGCGCGTTACGCAGGAAGTGGTATTTGAGTAAGAACGTGGTGTATATGCCTCCTGTACAACGCAGTAAATCTCGTTTTCAGAACATATTCCCGACGATAGAATGGGCTCTTACGATAGTGCAAGAGTGGGAAAGAATCCCGATTGAAGTCCGCGCCGAGCTTTTGTTTGTCAAGAAAAATGAGGCACTTGTGGTAGAAATGTTTGAGCAAATAACGGTCGTCAATAGTCTCCTAAAGATATTAAAGGTCAAAGGATTTACAGCCCAAGCCAAGGAGCAAATAACGGTGCTAATCGATACTCTTACGACTCCGCGAGGTCAGCGCATACGCCAAGAAATTGCGACCTATCTAGCGACGCTTTCGTCATTGACAGCTACAGACGAAACGCTTGTGTGTTGCTCGGATATCATTGAAAGCTATTTTGGGAAGTTCAAACAAAAGATCAATCCAAACTCTCCACATTCATTGACAGAGTTTGTGCTGACAATCGCCAACTTTGCCGGAGCGTTTAATAAACAAGAAATCAAAGAAGCGTTGGAAAAATTACGTGTAAAGACCTGTCGAAATGGAATAAAAACGATGCGTCTTTAGCCAAAAAACGAAAAAAAATATTCAACAAAAATGGGATGAAGAAAGCTGCCTAGTTTGTACACCCTACCTGACAGGTCTCTTGGGTTGTAATTTTTATTGCTAGTGTATCTCCGACCTGTCAGGTTTTCTTCAACCTGACAGGTCTTTTGGGGTCGTAAATACTTCTGTTAACGCTTCTCCGACCTGTCAGGTTTTCTTCAACCTGACAGGTCTATGGGATTGTAATTTTTCTGCTAATGCATCTCCGACCTGTCAGGTTTTCTTCAACCTGACAGGTCTATGGGATTATAAATTCTCCGGCTAAAGGGGCTGACATCCTCTTTCCGCTTGGACGGCAATGGGTGACCGC
The DNA here is from genome assembly GCA_016720145.1 of Ignavibacteria bacterium. Taxonomy (GTDB): domain Bacteria; phylum Bacteroidota; class Ignavibacteria; order Kapaibacteriales; family UBA961; genus JADJXV01. The sequence continues at coordinate 359,118 of JADJXV010000002.1, forward strand.
AGGCGAACGTGTGGAATTTGCAGAAGGGGAACCTGAAATTTTTCTTTTACCAATACCACACAACCCCAACCTGTTCGGATATACCAAGTACATCATGATAATGTCCCGTGGCTAGAATAGCTATCGAGGGAAGTGGACAAAGCGCTACCGAAAGCTCCGCTGTACGAGGTGAAGTCGATACTGCCAGGCGGCAATGCACCTCCGGCAGCACATCATACCGTGCAGCGAGTGTGACTCCCGAATATTCATTAAGGGATATACTCGCGTCGGCATCGATGAAGAGCGTTGGTACTATCTGTACTCCAAGTCCGATGAGGATTTTTTGGTGAATTCGGCGACTGTCCACTGCATAGCTTCCTCGGAGAATATTAGAGACTGCTACACCAGCGGTAAGACCTTGGGAGAGTGTAAGTGTAGCTCCTACATTTACTTCGAGTATTGAAGCTGGGACATACTCCTGTATGCTGATTCGTGAATATTCTGCAGTGGTGCCGACCACCAAATTCTCACCAATTTGGAGAGCGCCGCCTACCATACCGGAAAATTCACTGTACAATGCATTGCCGAGTCCTCCGGCGCCACTGATTATGGAGAAATTTTGGGAAAGCCGCTTGCCGGCTAAGATCGTACCGTATCGTAATTCACTCATACCAAAGCGTGAAGGCACGATCATCGCACCTACAAAAGATGAATCTAAAGATAGGCAAAGAGATGGATTGGCAGAGTATGAAAACTCAGAGATTGCACTGCGTCCGGCAGCAGTGTGTATAGAAGGAATCGAAGTAGTTAATTGTTGCGCTCGTGCGGTCGATGTGTATAAAAAAATGCAGGCGAGCAGCCAACCGCATGTTTTTATTTGGGTGTGTGAATTCTTCATCGTAATTTTCCCGATGTGGTAAAAAATATACGCGCTTGGTACGCGTGAAAGTGTTTCGTGAAAAGTGTTTTTTAATGTAAAAAGGATATTCCAATGGCAAAAATACAATTTTTCATCCTTCAGGCAATTCTTATTTTTTGTGGGACTTTTTTGCAGGCGAAAGCGCAGGAACTCCAAGCAAATGTTCTGGTTAATTTTGATATGCTTCCTGTCGAACTTCGTATTGATGTGCAATCCATGCGCGATGATGTGATGCGCTATCTCAATAGTCAACGATACACCGGAAAAGACTGGGTCGGTCCAAAGATTCCGATTGATGTGTCAATTACGCTTACCGGCAGAACAGGGAATCGATACGCAGCGATTCTGACCGTAATGTCTAGGCGGTTGATTGACGGTCCAGAACGTGGTAAGTCCTTGCTTATGAGGTCACTTGACAAGAATTGGCAATTTACGTACGCTCCCAATGCCTCCCTCACCTTTCAGACTCTCCGTTTTGATGAATTCTCTACCTTAATTGACTTTTACATGGTACTTGCTATCGGCATGGACATGGATACGTATGGTGAATTAGACGGCAGTCCGATGTTCTCCCTCGCAAAAGACCTCGTCCGCCTCGGAGCCGCCGCCGGAGCATCCGGATATCAAAATGTAGCAGAGCCGGGTGACCCATCGCGAATTGCCATCGCTACTGAACTGACAGATTTGCGATATGAAGAATTTCGTAAGTTAGTGTTTTCATATCATGTTGATGGAATGGACTCTCTTTCGGTCGATCGCGCAAGCGGCCTACGCCAAGTCGAAAGTGTGATTGCACAAATGGCTGAATTCAAGCGCAAAAAAGTAGCAGGTCGCAGTATAATTTTGCAGGCATTTTTTGATAGTAAGTATCAAGAACTCGCCGATCTATTCCGCGGATCCGATCGAGATGATGTTTTTCGAAATTTGATGTTCTTAGACCCAAGCAATACCACCGTCTATGAACAAGCAAAAGATGGGAAATAAACAGAGAAAACAGAGTAATTATTATCACCTTTATTACCCCACGTCCAGTCAGTTGTAACTACTGACTGTAATTATTTACCAATGAAACGATTGCATGTATAATCTTGCTCATATTACATTCAACGCAGAGCCCGCAGAGCCCGCAAAGTCATCTATGTACGTCAGCGATTCTGCATTAAAATTTTATCTCGCAATTAACACCTTTCCTACCTGCTCGTATAATCCCGCCCGCATCCGACAATAATACACACCTACCGGCAAGTCAAGAGTCGTTGAGTATTGACCCGCTTCAAGCAGCTCTTCTGACACAACAAGTACGGAATTACCTATATAATCAAATACTTCGAGGCGGACATTCCCCGAGAGTCCTACACCAAAGTCAATAGTATTTCCTTTAACAGCAAGGAAATAACTCTGGCCTGTGCCGCTTGCTGCGCGGATACTACGGGCGCAATAGTCGGCAAGTTTGAGGCTATTACCGGTCGTGCTCACTGTTTCGCATAATGCAAATTGTGCTGTATCGAGTGTCAGTCGAACATCAAACACAGAATCGGCATTATGTGGCAGATACGCATCAAATCGTATCGTCACTGCACCACCGCCACCTGCTCCGCTTACCGTAAGCTCTCCTTTTTGGTCATCCGGAATTGCGTGCAAGCCACCCGAGATGGAGCTGAATTTAACTACCAATGAGTCATATTTCAATCGTACTCTCCAGTCAGATACCTCACTTGGAATTGTAAGCGACGAAGTAAATTGTACTCCAGGAGTAAAGGTTACTGAGTCCGGCCATAAGATGAATGAACGTTCATTCTTCAAATTTACCGTAACAAGTACCTCGTCTGTTTTGACACATCCAGCAGGATTCGTGACAGTGAGAGTGTAGGTGGTGGTCGTCGAAGGGCTTACTATTGTCTGACTTGACGTGGGACTAATGATACCGGATAGGGGACTCCATGAGTATGTATTTCCGGAATCGGCTGGAGCGCCTATTTGAGTGCTTTCGCCGATGCAGATTATTTTATCGCCACCTGCATCAGCATTTGGTGCCGGTATAATCGATACAGTTACGAAGGCAGTATCGATGCATGTTCCTGTGGTGACAATGACTCTGTATTTAGTTGTGATATTTGGACTTGCGATAGGATTGGCACTCGCAGGATCATTCAATCCAAGTAGTGGTGACCAATCATACTGTGTGCCTCCGCCGGCAAATAGTTGTGCGCTTGCGCCATTGCAGATAGCGGTATCATTGGAGACTAGTGCTTTGATTTTCCCGACCGTTACGACGACGGTATCGTGTGCTACGCAGCCGCCCTGACCGGTGACCGTAAGTATATATTGAGTTGTGATGGCAGGAGAAGCGACAGGATTGGAGATTGCTGTATCATTCAATCCGGTAGCAGGCTGCCATGAGTAGATATTTCCGGCTTGGGCTGCTTCGCCGATCTGTGCAAAAGAACCATTACAAAGCGTTTGGTCGGCTCCTGCATGTGCGGCGGGTGATGGCCTAACGGTGATAGTGACGATTGCGGAGTCTTTGCACGTACCGCTCAACACAAATACTTTGTATGTTGTTGTTGTAGATAAAGTTGCGATTGGATTCTCAACAGTAGAATCATTGAGCCCGATTGAAGGTGTCCATCTATATTGGGCACCGCCACTTGACAGAAGTTGTACGGGTGTGCCTGAGCAAATGGCGGTATCATTGGATACTTTTGCTACGATATTCCCGACAGAAATATGAACGGTATCTCGAGAGATACAGCCGCCTTCGCCGGTGGTGGTGAGGATATAGTCGATGTTAGTTTTAGATGAGGCAATAGGATTGGACGAAGATGGATTATCCAAGTCGGTAGTCGGTAGCCAAGAATAGGTCACTCCAGCTTCGGGTAGCATACCTATTTGAGCAGACGATCCCGGACAGATAGTTTTGTCACTTCCGGCATTAGCTTTTGCGGCTGAGTTCACTTGCAGGGTCACATAACCGGTGTCGATACATTTTCCACTCGAGACAATTACCTTGTAATTTGTTGTGACAGCTGGAGATGCTACAGGATTGGCAATGGTCGGATTATCGAGTCCTGTGGTAGGTTCCCATCGGTATTCGCTTCCACCGGAGGCAGAAAGCTGCGCTTTTTCGCCTTTGCAGATGGTGTCTGGGCTTGCTTGAACGGAAGCTTTGATAGTGCCGATGTTTACAGTGACAGTATCGTAGGCGGTGCATCCATTACGGGTCGATGCGAGAATATATCGGGTGAGAACTGAGGGTGATGCGATAGGATTGGCGATAAACGGGTCATTGAGTCCGGTGGTGGGTTCCCAGGAGTAGGTATCACCTGTCACAGGCGCAGCGCCTATTTGCGCGCTTGCGCCGAGGCATATTGTTTTGTCTTGTCCGGCGGTAGCGATGGGTTGGATGACATCGACGGTGATGTAGGCGGAGTCGGAGCAGTAGCCATTGGTAACGAGCACTTTGTATTTGGTGGTGATTTTAGGTGAGGCGGTAGGTGTTGCTGATGTTGAGTCATTGAGACCTGTGGCAGGAGACCAAGTATATTTGTCACCACCACTTGCTGAGAGTTTGGTGCTACTGCCGAGGCAGATGGGTGATGCAGACGTTACTTTTGCGACTACTGAAGACACCGGTATAACAACAGTATCATACGAAATGCAACCTGCAATGCTTTCAACTGTAAGTATGTACGACCTTGTCTGTGACGGGTAGCAAACTGGATTGGAGATGTTTGGATCGGATAATTCAGTAGGAGGTTCCCATCTGTATAATTTAGCACCGGTACTAGCTGCAAGCTGCACTGAAGTTCCAAGACAAACCGGAATAACAGGTGAAATTTCAGCTACTAATCTATCGACAGATATAACCGTAGTATCATAACTATTACAGCCGAACGAATTGGTCATTTTAAGTATATATTGACGGGTGTTACTCGGGGTACAAATAGGATTAGAAATAGTTGGATTGTCGAGTTCGGTCGAAGGTGTCCATTGATAACTATTTCCGGAGATAGGCGACACTCCTATTAGTTCAGATTTGCCAGGACAAACAAATTTATCGCTTCCTGCATCTGCCTTCGTTGTGCCAAGTATTGGTTTATTTTCAGGGATAGTCACATTATAGAAATTTGATCCATCTGTACCGGGTCCAGCTCCGAAGGTGGTGCCATTAACGGTCACAAGTCCTGATGGACCCCCGATGGTAGATGTTGAAAACCCTGCAGGAACTGTTGCGGATGATAAATACACACCACCACCACCACCGCCGCCACCGGGAGCAATTCCACCACCGGTATAAACATTATTTCCGCCTCTGCCGCCTCTGCAATTGATTGTACAATTCCCACTGAACGTCGTTGCTGCGATGACAACCGTACCACCACTGCCACCACCGCCGGCACCATCAGGTAGTGCATCGCCTCCTTGAGCACCATCAGAAATAATAGGTTGGTTTCCTGAAACAAATAAATTGGCAACTAAAATTATAATTCCCCCGCCTCTACCACCCGAACTATTGTCATTTTGATTGATATGACCTGCGCCACCGCCACCACCGAGGAAAACCTGATTGTTTGGGTTAATTAGTTTTTTACCGCCTAATCCTTGAGATAGCAAATAATTACCTGTGTACATTGGCTGCCACCCGTACCCTCCGTTACCGCCATCACCAATATTTGCACCGCCGCCGCCGCCGGCATTGTGATTGTTACCACCGCCACCGCCATTTGCCGGTGCGCCTTTACCATTCGTCAAGGGTGTGACTCCATAGGCAGCAATTCCTTCACCCTTTGGGGCGAAGTAACCGGGGGAGGTATTGATACCAACATAGTCCGTAACATGGAAGGTGGGAACCGTAGCCGCATTTTGAGCGATTGCCCCACGAAAACCTAACTGCGATGCTACAACCGGAGCATTGAGCGTCATACTGCCTGTTGCGGCAAGAGCGATGACACCGCCAGAGGATCCATTCCATGCTGAGCCTGAGAGAGCCCCTGTTACATCAACATCTTGATATTCCGGTACCTTTACAAGCTGAACTTTTCCTGAAAGAGTATAAGATCTTACTAATGTATCTAGGAGGTAAATTGTTGGTCCATTTATACTTTTAATTCTTGAAAATTCATAATTACCGGCATTATTGTATGCCGACATCGTTCCATATTGTGCAGTATTCGTTTGGTCAATTGATGCGCCCTGCATTTGAATAATAAGAACTTTATCTCCACTGAAGAATCCGGAGCTATTTTCAACATTTACACTTGGAGTACAAGGATTATTATCAATAGTAACTATAGGTGTATAGATATTGACGATCCCTGACACCTGCGTTACTATTTTTTTTATTTTATTATTTTTAGGGTAATGATTCCCTGCGAGAGAAGTGAAATGGAGGCAACAAAGGATGAGCGCAATGGCGCTTCTATGAAGGTAAGGAGTGCGGGTTTTCATGTGAGCATTGAGAATATTGAAGAAAGTCTTCAGTGATGTAAAGGAATCTAGAATTGTATATACGTATGCAAGTACATGCAATCTAATACAAATATGTGTAAATATACACCTTGATTATTATATGAATCATCGGACAAATAGCTGCACCATTTTAACTATTATCTTGAACCATGACATGCTCTTTATCCGAGATAAGAGTAGGCGCGAGGTAGAATCCTCATCGCACTACCATTACCTTCACGACACTCTCGAATATCCCCGCCCGCATAAGACAGAAATATACACCAACTGGCAAGTCAAACGCAGCGGAATACTCGCCTGCTTCGAGCGCACCATTGGAGACAACAAGCGCGGAATTGCCAACATAATCAAACACTTCCAAGTAAACATTTCCCGAAAGTCCTACACCGAAATCGATGCTTCTGTCTTTGATAGACAGGAAATACTTCTTGCCTGTACTGCTCACGACACGGATATTTTTCCCGCAGTAGTCGGCGAGCATGAGAATTGTGCCTGTGGTGTTCCATGTATCGCATTCAGCAACTTTTGCTGTATCAACAAATAATTGAATAGGATAAATTGTGTCAGATGTATTCGGCAGGAATGCGTCGAAGGTTATAGGAATTGAATGACTTCCGCCATTACCATTTACCAGCAATTCTCCGTTGTTATCATCTGGAATTGCTTGACTATTTGCGATTGAATTGTACTTCACTAGTAATGGATCGTACTTCAATCTCACTCTCCAATCGTCGACTCCACTCGGAATTTCTAAACTTGTCGTGAATTGCTTGCCCGGGAAGATATATATCGCATCGGGCTGCAAAGTGAATGAACGTTCATTCCTTGGATTTACCGTTACCGTGACTTCGTCAGATTTGATGCATCCTACAGGATTAGTGACGGAGAGTGTGTAGATCGTTGTCGTCGCAGGGCTTGCTATCGTCTCACTTGTAAAAGGACTTGATAGACCTATCGAAGGACTCCAAGAATACTTGTTAGCAGGGTCTGCGGGTGTGCCTATTTGGGTACTTGCGCCAATGCAGATTGTTGTGTCATCGCCGGCGTTGGCGTTCGGTGGTGGGGCTATCGTTACGGTCACGAAGGCGGAATCGATGCACGTACCGCTCGACACAAGCACTCTGTATCTCGTTGTGATTGCTGGATTAGCCGTAGGATTAGCAGCTAATGGATTATCCAATCCTTCGCTCGGTGACCACTCATATTGTGCTCCCCCGCTTGCGAATAACTGTGCGCTTGTGCCTTCGCAGATGCTGGCATCATTCGAAACAATTGCTTTAATAGTGCCGATAGTGAGTAGTACAGTATCGCTTGCAGTGCAGCCGCCAATTCCAGTAACGGTGAGTATGTATTGCGTTGTGCTTGTGGGCGATGCCGTGGGATTGGCTTTGGTTGCATCATCTAAGCCGTTCGTTGGTTGCCATGAGTACGTAAATCCTGCTTGCGCTGCTTCGCCTATTTCTGTGCTTGCGCCAAGGCAGAGAGTTTTGTCTTGCTCCGGCTTTGGCGGTTGGTTGTGGATTCACGGTGATGGTGACAAAGGCAGAGTCTTGGCAGGTGCCGCTCGACACTATTACTTTGTAGGTGGTTGTTTTAGTTGGAGTTGCAATTGGATTGCTGATAGTTGTATCGCTGAGACCTGTCTGAGGTGACCACCTGTATTGCGCGCCTCCGCTCGCAAGAAGCCGAACATGCGAACCTTCACAAATCGTGGTATCGTTGGATACCTTTGCGACAATAACGCCAACAGCAATAAGGACGGTATCCACTGCAATGCACCCATGCTCATTAGTAACAGTGAGGATATAGCGAGTTGTGGTCTTAGGTGAAGCAATTGGATTCGCTATACTTGGATTATCAAGACTGTTCGGTGGGGACCATGAATACGTATTACCGGCTTCCGGATTGGTGCCTAGCTGAGTAGTTTCTTGGTCGCAGAGAGTGATATCTGCGCCTGCTGTAGCGTTTGGTATTGGATACACAATTGCAGTCGCAGTGTCAGAAGTCGAACTATTATCATTCGTTACCTTCAATATCACGTTGTGCTGTCCGGCTTGAGAATACCGCACCGTGATGGCGCTGTCTGTGCTGATGGCCGGAGTGCCAGCTTCAAATGTCCATACGCGGCGCAAGACATTCTTACTTTTATCACTAAATCTCAATGCGGTATTGACACAACCACTATCGATTTGTATGGCTGCCTGTGGTGGCGAGCATGGCGCTAAGGGATGCACTCCATCTTGATTAAAAATATAATCCATGAAATTAGGGAGACCTAATTGGCAGTTATTGGTGATGGCAACTGCATTATTCACACAAGAACATCCCACACCCTTTACATTGGGATTTTCGATGACACTGAGATACGGTTGGTTGTTTTGAGCGCAATATATTTTCCCATTTGGTGCTAATTGAAGCGCTAAAGAAGCAAGCCCCTCAATTGATGGTTGCAATACAAAATAAAGCGAGCTTTGAATGGAGGCGGCATTAGGTACACTTAAATCAAACTGACAAAGACCTCCATATCCTTTGGGAAACGTTAAATTACGATAGGTAACATATAATTTACGATTGTCAGGCGAGAAGGAAATGCCGTAAGGAGCGACATCTTTGCTTATTGTAAGTGGAATACAATTCGTCACTTCCCCCGTTTTGGCATTAAAATCGAACAGTTCTACTTTATATTCACCAAATGCTACTAGAGCCAATTTGCTCCGATCGGGTGAAATTTTTAAATATCCACTTTCATATTCTGTAGCAGTGCTTGCATAGTTTGAAACTCTATAATTACTCTCTACCCCGGTTGAGTTGATGTGATAGGAATACAATACTCCCCCTACTTTTGTATGTGCGACGATCCAATATCCGGTGCCCGCACAATCAAGAGTGCCGGTAAGCTTTTCTGATACACCGCCGTTGAGACGTTTATTTTTTATAAGTACATCGCCTGTTGAAAATTCCATACTTATCAATGAGTAATACAACGAAAACTCATTGTTCTCAGCTTCAGATACAGTAAACACATAGTATTGGAGAGAATTCCCGGAATTAGGAACAATCAACGCGCTTTGAGTAGAAGAAGCGCCCCCCTTAAATCCGATACCATTTTTTATAATCTGATGCTTATTATTCCAAATAGTAAGTCCATCAGTATAAAATAGCAATTTTCCCGTTATTTTATCGGATGCGATAGCACACCCCTCCACAGTTTTCATTGTACTACCATACAGTGGGATTGGTGAACCGGTAGAGAAACTAACACCTGCGTAGTCTCCAAAATACCAGTTGTCCGCCTCATGCTGAGCAAAAGCAGGAAGGAAGCAACTATAGAAAAATACAGCAAGAGGGATCAATATTCTCATGAAAAAATACTCTCTCGGCGAAAAATTCCGGCGTGGAAGATTGAAGCAATTTAACTCATTGCAGGAAATTGAAATACCTACGATGCAAATTACAAAAAGGCGAGAATAGCTGCAAGGAAATAGTTGAAGAATAGAAGGCTGATTTTTATGAATTTTATAATCTTAGCTGATAAATTATCTCACTTTCTATAAATCAACTTCATCACAAGCCATCATTACCCAAGTTGAATCAACTACACGTACGAATAATTACCACACTTACCCAAAATTTTCAAAGAGAATCAATTTCACACCCGTATTTTTGCAGAAAAATATTCCTATTGATGACGTAACACTTCCATGGCCAAACAAGCTCCTCCCGAACCCGCCGAAGAAACCAATAAAAGCTGGAAAATCGGCGTTCTGCTCGTGATTTTCCTCCTCGCTTTTTCGGGAATCCTCGTGCGGCTCTTCATTATTCAAATCGTGAAAGCCGGCGAATATCGAGCGCTTGCACGTAAACAATATGAATCCCGTATCGAACTAAAACCAGAACGTGGAAGAATTTACGACCGCAATGGACACATCATCGCCTCCACAATCAAGAGCGTGTCCTTCGCTGTCGATCCTCGATTAGTAGAGCATCCACACACCATTGCTCTCGCCCTCGAATCACTTACCGGTGACTCGGCATCCGTATGGGAACATAAAATCCGCACATCAAAAAAATCCTTTCTCTGGCTCGCACGCGGCAATATCGACCGCCTCTCCCTGCTCGATACACTTCAAGATGCCGGACTCATCAAAGTCAAAGAACCTCGTAGAAATTACCTGTTTGGCAATGCAGCTTCGCAAATTGTCGGTTGCACAAGCGTGGACAATCAAGGACTTAGCGGTGTCGAACTAGCTCTGGATTCGCTCCTTAAAGGAGAAGCAGGATTTATGATCATGCAACGTGACGGCAAAGGTAACTTACGTCCCTCAGTTGACTTACCGACGAATCCGGCATCCAATGGACATTCTGTACAGCTCACACTCTACCGATACAGTGAACGCTCACCATGGCGTATGGAAGCTCTCCGACGGGTATGAAATTAAAGACTCTCACCCGCTCGGACGCATTACTTTCGCCGAAGCTATCGAACAATCCAGCAATGTGGTTTTTGCGCTCCAATCACAGAAAATTGCCGATGATAAATTCTATAAATACGCTCGTGACTTTGGGTTCGGTATCACCCTCGGCATCGACGTTCCGGGCGAAGTCTCGGGCCGAATGAAAAAGCCCCGGGAGTTCGACGGCGCCACTAAATACTTCATGGCGTACGGTTACGAGCTCGCCGCCACCGCCCTCCAAATCGTCAACGCCTACTCGGCAGTCGCCAACGGCGGCGTGATGATGAAGCCGTATTTAATCAAGAAAATTCTCGATGAAAATGGTAATGAAATCGAGTCGTATTCACCGCAAAAAATCCGCCGGGTGATCTCACCTGAAACCGCGAAAGAGCTCACCGAACTCTTCTGCGGCGTGGTCGAACGTGGCACCGGCGTCGAAGCCCGCGTGCAAGGAATGCGTATCGCCGGCAAAACCGGTACCGCCCAGCAGCTCGTCGATGGTACCTATTCCAAAAAAGCATACACGGCGTCGTTTGTGGGGTTCTTCCCGGCAGACAAACCCAAAATCGCGATGATGATCATGCTCGACAAACCCCAAACCGACATCTACGGCGGTAAGACCGCAGCCCCGATTTTCCGGAGAATTGCGCAGCGCTGGATATCAGCCACGCACATCGAAGGCATTAAAGATGAAATACTTACCGAACAATCCGACTCCGTCACCGTTCCCGACGTGCGCGGTATCAGCGTCGAAAATGCGGAAGTCGTTCTCCACCAACTCGGGCTGCGCCTCAAGAACCGCGGACAAGGAATCATCGCGCAGCAGTCACCTCTTCCGACGATTCGCGTGGTGCGCGGCAGCGAAATTCTCGCTGAGTCCCGTGTGCCTACGCCGCAAGTCGTGAATACCGATTCCACCGAAAAAGTTCGCATCGCCGCACTCCGTCCGGATGTACGCGGCATGGCAGTTCGTCGAGCACTCGCCGTGCTTCATGCTGCCGGCACGAAAGTCAAAGTCATCGGCAGCGGCTCCGTGCAGCGCCAAACCTGGGCACCGGGCAAGGAAAAGTCGTGTACGATTGAGTGTAAGTAGTTGGGTTCGCTTGTGCATACTCCTGGCGTCGTCTGCGGTCACCCGTTGCCGTCCAACGGAAGAAAAAGCAGTGATATTTTTCGGTAAGTTGTGGTATTTTGCAGGTATGGCGGGGAACAAATCGGTTGCTGATGAAGTAATGGGAATTCAATTTGAATCGGTCATCAATCGAAATACGATATGAATACCCAATTTTTACGTAGCAATATAAGACAGCAATTCTGTATATTTTTAACAAAAACAACAAGACTTATCCATTAATTCATCTGTAATTTATGAGTTATAATTATATGAAATTGATGCTATTCTTACTTCTGCTTTTATTGTCATGCCGAATTGCTACTAAGGAGTCAGTTGCCTATAAATATTTAACCAAAGGTTTAGAAAAGGAAAAACTTCAAGACTATAAATCTGCAATTCAATATTATGACCAAGCAATTGAGATTGATTCTAATTATATATACGCCTATAATAACCGTGGTTATATGAATAGTTTGCTCAGTAATTACAAAGAAGCTATTGTTGATTACAACAAAGCATTGAGACTTAATCCATTGTACACAAAGTCGTTATATAATAGAGCAATAGCAAGATACAACACTGAATCGTATACAGAGGCATTGTCAGATCTTAACAAGGTTATTGAAATATACCCTAAAGATTTTTCTTCATACCTTACTAGAGGATCTGTTAAGTTTATGCTGGAAGATTATCAAGGTGCACTTGAAGATTATAGTTACTGCATACAATTAAATCCAGAGTCTGCTTCTGCTTATGTAAACCGTGCAAATACAAAACGTAAATTGAACGAGAATGCGGAAGCTATGAAGGATTTCGATCAAGCAATAGAAATTTCTCCGCGCTATTCTTATGCATTTAATGCAAGAGGATATGCAAAAATGGATATGAAAGATTATTTAGGTGCAATCAGGGATTATACAGCTTCAATTACAATTGACTCGACTAATTCTTTCACTTATAGTAGTAGAGCTTGGATAAAATTTACACTAGGGGACCAGTCAGGTGCCTGTGATGATTGGCTCCAAGCAGGTATGCTCGGAAATGAAGATGCATATAAGGCAATGGAAAAATATTGCAACAGATGATTAATACCAATTTAACAAAACACATTATGACACACACTCTCCAACTTGCTCCATCGCTCCTATCCGCTGATTTTGCAAATGTATGAAGCATTATTTCGTGAAAAAGTGAGTCTTCCAAGTACGTATTCTTAGAGTGGTGAAATGAAAAAAATACTTCTTCTTATACTATTTATAACAGTTACTTCTCAAGCAGACTGCTTCGGGCAGAGTGCTGAAGAGCATTTTAAACGAGGGACAAAAAAGTTGGAACTAGGTGATTATAAAGGGGCAATTAAGCACTTTAGTAAAGCGATACAAAAAAAATCTACATATGCTGAGGCGTATGACAGTAGAGCGTATGTTAAAGGTATTCTCGAAGATTATGCGGGAGCTGTTGTCGATCTGAGTAAAGTTATAGAACTTAGTCCAAATGATTCAGAAGGTTATGTAAAAAGAGGAATCGTAAAAACATGCTCAATGATGAACATGGAGCTATTGAAGATTTTTCGAAAGCAATAGCCATCACGCCAAACAATGGAATTGCTTACAATTACAGAGGTGACACAAAGTATAGAATTGAAGATTATTCGGGAGCTATACAAGATTATACAAAAGCACTCGAATTTAACCCGATTGATGTACAAATTTATATAAATAGAGGTCTTGCAAAAGGAAAACTTGAGGATTATTTGGGAACTATTCAGGATTGTAATGAAGTCTTAAAACTTGACTCTAATAATTATTGGGCTTACAATAATAGAGGTTATACTAAATATGTATTAATAGAATATCAAAATGCTATTGCCGATTTAACGAAAGCTATACGTATTGATTCCAACGAAACAATAGCATATATTAATAGAGGTAACTCAAAATTGTTAATCGAAGATTATAATGGGGCTTTAGAAGATTATAACAAAGCACTGACTCTTCAAAATGACAACCCTAATTTATTTTTCAACAGAGCATTAACAAAAATTAAACTTGCTGATAATAAAGGGGGATTGGAAGATTACAATAAAGCAATCTCTCTTAATCCTGAGTACGGGAAAGCATACTATAACAGGGGATGGGTAAAGTTTGATGGAGGAGATACAGCCGGTGCTTGTGATGATTGGGCAAAAGCCGGAATATTAGGAAATGACGATGTTTATTCAACTCTAGAAAAATACTGTAAATAAATCTACCTATCAACAAAACAAACACATCATGACACACTCTCTCCAGCTTGCTCCATCGCTCCTATCGGCTGATTTTGCAAATGTATGAAGCATTGTTTCGTGAAAAAGTGAGTCTTCCAAGTACGTATTCTTAGAGTGGTGAAATGAAAAAAATACTCTTTTTATTTGTGTTAACCATCGCCACATGGTATACGAGTGCTGCACAGACTGCAAAGAAGCATTTTCAGGTAGGGCTGGAAAGAAGAAAAAATATAGATTTCGAAGGATCAATAGAAGCCTTTGATCGAGCAATAAAAAGTAATCCAAAGTATGCCGAGGCTTACTACAACAGAGCAATTGCTAAATATTTACTTCATGACTTTAGTGAGGCAATTCAGGATTGCAGTAAAGCAATCAGAATTAATCCTAACAATAAAGAAATCTATCTGTTCAGGGGAATTACAAAAGTTCAACATCTTGATTATCTTGGAGCTATCCGCGATTTCAATAAAGCAATCGAAATTAGTTCCGACTATGCCGAAGCATATTCGCATCGCGCAATTGCAAAGGAGTATCTCAAAGACTTTTCCGGAGCGATTGCAGACTACACCAAAGCGTTAGAATTTATAGATCGCAAAGTAGATTCGAGTTCGTTGTTTTCGATTGGAAAGCAAAAATATAAGTTAAAAGATTTTCTGGGAATAAGCACTGGATTTAAAGTAACTGGAGTTCAACATGAGGATGCAGAGTTTTACCTTAAAAGGGGGTTAATAAAATCTAAAAGTAATGATTATCTCGGAGCAATTGAGGATTTTACTGCTGCTATAAAAATCGATTCCAATTATGCATGGGCATATAATTGCCGTGGATATACAAAATATGAGAGAAAAGAATATCTGAGTGCTATTGAGGATTTCAATCATGCCATTTCTATATTTCCTACATATTCGTCCGCTTACTCTGTTATGGGTGATGTAAAATTTGAGCTCAAAAACTATACAGGCGCCATGAAAGATTATTCTAAAGCAATAGAGCTTCATTCAACGAACGCCATTACATACTATAAGAGAGGGAGACTTAAAAGTAAAATTGAAGATTATATCGGTGCCCAACAAGATTATACCAAAGCGATTGAAATTGATTCTAATTTTTCAGATGCTTACAGTAGTAGAGGACATCAGAAACTTGAGCTGAAAGATTATATAGGCGCCATTAATGATGCAACCAAAGCTATACTATTGAACCCTAAAAATCAAAATGCTTACAACATCAGATGTCGTGCTAAATTTGAAGGTAAATTTATTTTTAATGCACTTGATGATTGTAATATGGCCGTTCAATTAGATAGTAATGATGAATATGCGCACAGAAACAGAGGGAGTGTTAAGTTAAATCTCAATGATTATCAAGGAGCATTAGCTGATTTCAATAAAGCGATACAATTAGATTCCAATGATACATGGGCATTCAAAGAAAGAGCGGATGCAAAAGCTAAACTTGCTGATTATCAAGGGGCAATCTATGATTATTCAAAAGCAATCGAACTCGATCCAAAATTTGCATGGGCATATAATAGTAGAGGTTATGTCTATTTTAATAGTTTGAAAAAATATACGGACGCACAGAATGATTTTACAAAAGCAATAGAATTGGATTCGCTCTACACTACCGCACTCCTTAACAGAGGATTAGTAAAAGATGAGCTCAAAGATGAAGAAGGTGCAATTAGGGACTATAGCAAAGTAATAGAACTTGATTCTAATAACGAATGGGGCTATAATAACAGAGGTTATGTAAAATTCAAGCGTAAAGACTATCAGGAAGCACTTATAGATTTAGATAAAGCGATACTTATCAATTCAAAAAATACAACAGCATATTACAATAGGGCTGCTGTTCACTACAACCTCGGGAACTTTCAAAACGCTATCGGGGATTATGATGTAATATTGGAACTTCTCCCAAATGATGAAATTGCTTATGCAAAAAGAGGAAATTCAAAAGCCATGCTCAAGGATTATCAAGCAGGAATCGAAGATTTAAGCAAAGCTATTGAAATTCAACCGGGGTACGTAGATGCATTTAGATCAAGGGCTTCATTACTATTAAATCTCAAAAGATACAACGATGCTATTCATGATTTAGATACAGTGCTTGCCCATGACTCAACTGAAGGTTTATCGTATATCGTTCGAGCCGGCATAAAAGAAAAAAATAACGATCTTAAGGGGGCTATCGATGATTTCTCAAAAGCTATTCTTATTGATCCGTACAATTCTAACGTATATACATACCGTGGTTTTATGAGAAATAAAATGGGAGATTATTATAGAGCTATTCGAGACTTCAATACGGCAATACAGCTCGACTCTAACAACGCAACTATCTATTGTTATCGAGGAGAATCGAAATTATATCGTAATGATTATCAAGGAGCACTTGAAGATTTCAGCCGAGCAATCGAGATTAATCCTAAAGAATCTTGGGGATATTTCAATAGTGGGCTTGTGAAACAAAAACTTGGCTTAGTAAGCGACGCCTGCGCCGACTGGACAAAAGCAAAAGAACTCGGCTCGAAAGAAGCGGATGCAATGCTCCAACAACACTGCAAATAAATCTACCTAACAATAAATCTAACACATTATGACACACTCTCTCAAGCTCGCTCCATCGCTCCTATCGGCAGACTTTGCTAATCTCGAACGTGATGTTCGCCTCTGCGAGTCGGCCGGTGCCGATGTGCTCCATGTGGATGTGATGGACGGACATTTCGTGCCAAATATCACCATCGGTCCGCTCGTCGTGCAGGCGCTGCGCCCGAAAACATCCATGATCATCGATTGCCACTTGATGATCGAAAATCCCGATGCCTACATCCCCGCATTCGCTGAGGCAGGCGCTGATTGGATATCGGTGCATGTCGAAACTTGTCGGCATCTCCATCGTACGCTTGGACTTATACGTTCGCTTGGGAAGCGTGCCGGCATCGTGCTCAATCCCGCAACGCCGCTTGAATTTGCTTATTCCGCGGCAGAACATTGTGATTTTATCCTGCTGATGAGTGTCAATCCAGGATTTGGCGGACAATCGTTTATCCCATCATTTATTTCACGATGTAGGTCCCTCCGTCAATACCTTGATTCACATGGACTTGCGCATGTGGAAATTGAGGTGGACGGAGGTGTAAAAATCGACAATGCAGCCGAGATTTATCAGGCAGGAGCCAGTATCCTCGTGAGCGGTTCCGGACTTTTTGCCGGTGATTTGACCGAGAATATGCGCCTGATGCGCGCGCAGGTGAATTCATAAGGCGCTGATTGCGCTGATGGATATGATGCACGCTGATTTTTGGTGTTCTGCCAATCAGCGTGCGATTCCCCAATAAAATTAGAATTATAATTAATCAAGAATAACAACCATGCAACTACATTTATATAACACACTTACCCGTAAAAACGAACCCTTTGCGCCTCTTAACGGCGAGCCGGTTCGTATCTACTCGTGCGGTCCTACAGTCTATAACTACGCGCATATCGGCAATATGCGCGCCTTTCTTTTTCCCGATTTATTGCAGCGCGTGCTCCGCGTTGTGTGCGGCTACCCGGTGAAATGGGTGATGAATATTACAGATATCGAGGATAAAATCATTCGCGACAGCGCGATTGGGAGTTCTGAATGGTTACCCGCTATGGGCGAGCAAGCCGACAATCCGAACTCCAATGCGGCGAAATTAGCGCTCCACTACGAGAGGGAATTTTTGAATGATATTACTACAATTGGTATTAAAACCTCAGACTTCTACGCAATTCCACGTGCGACTGACTTTATCGACGCCATCACCGATCTTGTGCGCAAAATAGTTGAGAATGGTTATGGGTATGTGTCCGAAGGCAGCGTATATTTTAATCTGAACGAATGGCGCAAAGCCGCCAAGTATGGACAACTGTTTACGATCGATACCGAGAATTTCCGCGCCGGCGTGCGCATAGATGCCGATGAGTATGAACGAGACCAAGTGAGCGACTTCGTGCTGTGGAAGGCGCATAAAGAAGGCGAGCCGTCCTGGGATTTTGAATTGAGTGGTAAGAATCTCCGCGGTCGCCCGGGCTGGCATATTGAGTGCTCGGCAATGGGACATGCGTCGCTCGGACTGCCGTTTGATATTCATACCGGCGGTGTCGATCTTCGGTTCCCGCATCATGAGGATGAAATCGCACAAAGTAAGGCAGGATATGGAGTTGAAACATCTGCATTCTGGTGCCATAATGAATTTCTGGAGGTCGAGGGTACGAAAATGAGCAAGTCCAAAGGGAATTTCTTTATCCTTCGCGACTTGCTTGATAAAGGAATTGACCCGCTCGATTTCAGGTTCGCCATGATGTCGGTGCAGTATAATTATGTCTTCAATTTCACTTTTTTCGGACTCGAATCGGCGCGGAAGGCGCGCTTCAGGATACAGGATTATATCTATGATCTCCATGAAACGCCGTCCGAAACGGCTGAATTGAAGAGTTCGTATGTGGTGGAATTACGCACGGAAGTATTCGCGGAATTACTCAACGACCTCCATACTCCCAAAGCTCTAGAAAGGGTGTTCGCGTATATTAATGCGCATCCGGCAAGTGGACTCGACCAGCAGACACGCACGCAATTAATCGCTTTTTTTACAGAATTAAACGGCATTTTTGATGTGTGGGAAATCGGCGAACGTCCGGTGGTCACGATTGAAATTCCCGATGACGTGCGCGAACTTGCCGAGCAGCGCTGGCAGGCCAAGAAGAACCGTGATTTTGCGGCTGCCGATGCACTGCGTGCGAGGATTAGTGAACGCGGGTTTGTGATTCTGGACACGAAAGATGCGTATTCTATTGAAAAAGCATAAACTTCATTCTATCTTCGGTTAGTACAAGTACCAGGTAAACTATGAAAGGTCAACCATGAACAATTACGCAGTATTTATTCTCTCAACTATGCTTCTGGCGTATCTGCTGGATATTGTGACGACAATTCTCAATCTTCGCGCGCTCCGGCCCGAACTCCCCAAAGAGTTCGCCGGAGTGTACGATGCCGATAAGTATTCTAAATCTCAAGAATATACGCGTGTTCGTTCCCGATTCGGAATCGTAACCGGCACCTTTGATCTTGTGGTTATGCTCGCTTTTTGGTTCTTGGGTGGATTTGGGTTCCTTGATACACTCGTGCGCTCGTGGTCGCTGGGCGCCGTGGCATCGGGATTAGCGTACATGGGGATTCTCATTTCGCTTAGTTCACTTATATCCATGACATTTGGGATATATTCGACATTTGTCATTGAGGAACGTTTTGGGTTTAATAAAACTACTGTTTCCACCTTTATCATCGACAAGATCAAAGGTTTAGCGCTCGGAGTCGTAATCGGGGTACCGGTGATGAGTGGAATCCTCTGGTTCTTTGAGACAACAGGAGACGCAGCATGGCTCTACTGTTGGGGAGCGGTTACGCTCTTTACCCTTATACTTCAATGGATTGCGCCGACGTGGATTATGCCGATATTTAATAAATTCACACCACTTGAGGATGGAGAATTGCGCAGTGCATTGCTTGGATATGCGGCGAAGGTGGACTTCCCGCTCACCGGAATTTACGTCATTGACGGATCGAAGCGGTCATCACGTTCGAATGCATTTTTCACAGGTTTTGGGAAAAATAAGCGTATCGCTCTCTACGACACACTCATACAAAATCATACAATTGAAGAACTTATAGCAGTCCTTGCGCACGAAGTGGGACATTACAAACGCAAGCATATTTTTCAGGGTATGGTGCTTGGATTCCTGCAAACGGGGGTGATGTTTTATGTGCTGTCGTTGTTTTTACACAACTCAGAGCTCAGTGCTGCATTCTACGTCACCACTCCATCTGTACACACAAGTTTGATATTTTTCATGATGTTATATTCACCAATAAGCACACTGATCGGTATTGGTATGAATATCATGTCGCGGAAGAATGAATACGAAGCGGATAATTTTGCAGCGACGACCACCGGAAATCCGAATGCGATGATTGCGACGCTCAAGAAACTTTCAGCGGATAATTTGTCGAATCTAACGCCACATGCGCTCACCGTGTTTTTGAATTATTCGCATCCGACGGCATTACAGAGGATAGTAGAGCTGAGGAAGTAGGTTTTATGGGAGCAATCTGATGAAGGTAGGGGCGAATTGTATTCGCCCGGGTCGTGCAGGTCTTTGAGCGAATGCAATTCGCCATTACGATAGAATAGATAACCAATCAACAAAAATTCAAAATTATATTATACTTATAATAATCAACTACTTGCACCGGTATAATACTTCAACGACCAATTGAAAAACCGAGCTGAAATTATTATAAAAATTAGAGATGCACCGAGCTGCCAGAGTATTAACAATGGCGACAGAGTATCATCATAGAGCACTCTCGCCGGCACCGATGCGATGAGCGCCATGGGGAATGCAGTGAGAAACATCCGCCGAGCGGTTTTACCGTAAATACTATCCGGCTTCATCGCAAATTGATAGAGTGCGTGAAAAATATGCTGCACACCTTCGGCATTCACGAGAAAAATAGAAATCGCCGCCATAGCTGCCTGCATCGATAGCAGGATCACCGTTCCGCTGACAATCATCAACAGATAGAGCGCTATCATTCCCACCGAGAGCGTAATGTCACTTCCTTGTAACCCATAAATTAAAAAAGCAACTGCGGTTAGTAAATTCAAACATGACCCAATATTGGCATACCTAAAAAACACCATAAAAAACGGTGAAACCGGTTTGATGACATAGAAGTCGAGTTCGCCAGACGTCACATAATGCGGAAACCGCCAGAAGTTTGTCGAGATCATCATCATATTAATTCCATCGACAATAAAGAGTGTGCCGAGGAAGATGGTCATATCGTTTTTACTGAGTCCGCCGATGGAGGGTGTGTAGAGAAAAAGCACTTCAAAAAGTGCAATCTGCACGCCGTACCATGCCACATCCACTAAAAAATAGAGGATAAAATGCGCGCGGAATTCAATCTCGCGGGCGAGGCAGTTTTTGAAGAAGGATATCCAGAGTCGTGCGTAGCGGAACATACCATACCATTCGTTTGGAAGAATAGACTTGTGCAAAACTACAGGTTTCTAAGAATATAGAGATCTTCTCCTCCCCCCGAGCCCCTCGCTTCCTCGCGAGCGGCTCGGTGAACACGACCTTGGTGGTTCAGCCAGACGTGTAGAGACGCGATGCATCGCGTCTCTACGTTTGTCTGATGCGTGAAGATAGACGCGATGCATCGCGTCTCTACCAACCTGCACAAAAAATTCATCCCAAAAAAAAAATCTGTAGCGTTTTGAAGTATTTTTGCATCTAATCCTTTGCAAACCGATAATGAGCATTCTAATACATCCAAACGCAGCTTGTATGAACGACGAACAGATACTAATTCAACGCACTCAACAAGGCAGTCATGCTGCTTTTAAGCGGTTGTATGAACTGCATGTTACGCCCCTCTTTCGGTTCATGCGTCAGTTCGACCGCGACAGTGACCAAATCGAAGAATGGGTGCAACGCGCTTTCATCAAAGCATATACGAATATCCGTCAGTTCGAAGGCACCGGCAAATTCTCCAGCTGGCTCTTCCGCCTCGCTCTCAATGAAATGAAAATGGACCGCCGAAGTGCAGCGATTATTCCCCTCGAGACCGTATTCGACGAAGATTATTCTCCCGAATATGATACCAATGAATATGACCATTTTGAATGGCATGACCTCATGAAATCATGGCTCTCGTCTCTGTCCGATACTAAACGTATGGTATTTATATTGTATGAAGTTGAGGGATATTCCCATGCGGAAATCGCACGTATGCTTGGTGTGGGAGAAAGCACGAGCCGAACTATTCTCACCCGAACAAAACAGTTTTTACAAACCCAATGGAAAAAAGCGAACGAATTCTAATATTCGAAAGGATTTACTATGCAACCCAATGAATTTTATAATGATTCCGATAATCCGTCTGCGAATGCACAAGCTCGTATGTGGAGCGGGATCGAACAAGAAATGAATGCCACATCCGGTCGCCGTAAAACAGTATTTTTCCTCGATAAGCGGAGCTTTATTTATGGAATTGCTGCTTCGCTTGTGCTGATGTTTGCAGGATTCGGCGCATATTCCGCCGTGGATAAAACTATCGCGAGCAGTCGTCCGGACGAAGTTCAATATGACGCAGCGTATCGTTCGGCAATTAAAGCACTCGAAAAAGTAGTGCCTACCGCCGAAAAGACTATTATTCGTAATTCTCCCGACGCCGATATTCTCGCCAATCGCAAAGAACAAATCGCTATACTCGATGCAGAAATATATGTACTTCAACGCGATGCAAAGTCAGGCGATTTATCAGCTATGAAACAAACAAAACTCCGCCAACTCTACCGTCAAAAATTGCAAATTCTTCAGGAAATGATCGAAAATGGAGAAATACCTGTATGAAAACTATCCTAATCTCACTTCTATTTTTTCTCTACTCGGGCTCAATCGTACGAGCAGACAAAACAAAGCAATTTGAACGTAAAATCCCCGCCGCCGCCGGACAAAAAATTGAAATTATGGGTTTATCTAGCGCAAGCGTTAGTGTCAAATCTTGGGACAAGCCGGAAGTATATATAAAAGTTACGGCAAAAGTATCCGCCTCCGATGAGGACGACGAAGAGCTCTATATTGATTCCATGAAAATCGTCCAAACCCCTCATTCAACCAATGTAGCAATCAGCATTCAGGATAAAATTCCACAAGAAAGTGATGATCAGTTCAACCTGTTTGGACTGAAATTCGGCTCATACTTCAAGAAAGAAATTACAGCTGAAGTCTATCTTCCAAATGCTAATTCAGTCACACTTTCAGCAAAGTATTGTACGCTGTCTGCTGATGGTATCCGCAGCGAACTCCACCTTTTGGGTAAGTCCAACACCCTCAATCTCAGCGATTGTACATCCCTCAAGGACATTTCCAATGATTACGGTTCGACGACGATTCAGAATTCTAAAGGGAAACTTCAGCTTGCCGGAAAAAGTAGTTCTATTAAAATTCAGAACTATGACGACTATCTAAATATCGAAGCTCCATATAGTTCGGTGCGCCTCTCAGCTCTCGGCGCTGGCGTAGGTATCAAGTCAAAAAGCGGAACAATTGACATCAGCAATTCCACAGGAGATATACTGATAGAAGCACAATATGCTACTATGAATCTCTCTGATATCAAGGGTCAAGTGGCAATTTCTTCCAAGAGTGCATCGATTTCAATTAAAAATTCTGACCGAGTGACGGTGAATGCAGATTACTCGACGATTGACTGCAAACAAATCCGAGCGTCCGATTCGACCGCTATTATTATCAATGACAAATCCGGCACAATTCGCATCGATGAGGCGTATGGCAAGGTTGAAATTGATGCACCACATTCTAAAATCGGCATCCGTAAAATCAGCGGTGACGTCGGTATTATCACCCAAAGCGGGAAAATCAGTGCCAGTGAATTGACCGGTAAATTAAATGTAAAAGCTGATCATACGACCATTATTGCACGTTCGCTCGATGTGACGTCTGCCTGGATAAACGGGAAAAGTAATTCGATAGAAATTGCATGCAATCGCCTGCCAAAGAATACAGTAATACTTAACGATGATGGTACGACCAGTATGAAAATCGCGACAGGATTTTCGGGAATGCTCAATCTCGAGGCAACACATGGTCGTATCGAAACTAATCTGCAACTTGATGGTAAAAACGGAGCGACAATTTTCCGCGGTGCAATCGGCAGCAGCAGTGAAACAATCACGATTACATCGGGTATTGTTCGCTTGTTCCAATTATGAAAATTATTCATTATTTATATATTTACGGAGTAGTTATGAAAAAATCGATAATGTGGCTTTTTGCAGTGTGGATAGTACTTGCAAGTGCGCCGGTAGGTTCTATAGCGCAGACAACGGACGACGATGAATGGTCTGATTTTTCGGAAGATTTCCTTCCCGATGTGAGCTTCAAATTTCGCCATGAACGTCCAGTCATCGAGCCGACATTTTCGATGGTCTCGCTCAAACATCGCAATATGCAGAATCCTTTGCTCGCAAATAGTGGTGGATTCGACCTACGGCTCGGCTTTGCTAAAAAGTCAGAATACAAATACAGTAAGTCACTGGTAAATTATGAGTTGAATTATGCATTCGCGGGATATAACACTGCAAATCTTGCAGTCGCATCGTCCGATGCAGGAGCTGTAGAATCGAATATTCTCCGTTTTGGCTTTGGCGATAAGAACGGTATCGGCTATGAAGTCGATACTGATGTTGCGATAGTACCGTATCATGGTGGTGCTGCATTATGGACACAATTCTCTGCTGACCCATTACCTGTTGATACGCTCGGCGGTGCTGTTCTTGCTCCGTTTAATGATGCATTTCGTTTTGGTAAGCAGCAGGAAGCAGGTGTCCTTGTACAGTTTACCAAGAATTCGGGTATCACCCTAGGTTACGAATTTTCAATAGTCTATCCACGCCATTTATTCTGGTATTGGGCAGGTAGCGAAATCATAGAATCAATTGGACAAGGTTCGGTCGATAAATTTGTACGAGCGATAGCTAAATCTTCACCGAATGCAGCGCCGATTGTCAGTTTTATTCTCAAAAATGGACTCGCATACGGTATGTATGAGCTCCGGAAAAAGAACATGAATTGGCCGTTTAATACAGCGCCGGCGATGAGCTATTCGGCGTTTAAAGTTGGGTTTAACTTTGCGTTTTAAAGCGTTCATTGAAGCAATGACCGAATAAAGAAAATCAGGTTATTTGACAAGCGCAGATCTTTGTGAATCAAGCAGTTAGAGGATTAATTGAAAATCATCCTCTATCAGCGAAAATCATAAAAATCTGCGCTTTCTGCGTTCTACAACGCCGACCATTCAAAGTCGATTTGGGCATCTGCCGTGAATACCATAACTTTGCCCTAAACAATCGACGTCCATTCGTTCATTCTCTCCTACGCTATTTGCGATGACCATCCACACAACGTATTCATTAAAAAATTACAATTCATTTGCAATCGATGCATGTGCCGAACGATTCGTTGAAGTGTTCAGTTTGGATGATTTATCCGCTGTTTTACGTGAAAATCATCCCAAAATGCTCATTCTCGGTGGTGGAAGTAATATGCTTTTTACCGGAGATTATCCGGGATTTGTTGTCAAAATTGGTATCCTTGGCAAGGATATTATCCAAGAAACCGACACGGATATTATTCTCAAAATTGGAGCGGGTGAATCGTGGCATTCACTCGTAACCTATTGTGTGGAAAATGATTACGCAGGAATTGAAAATCTCGGTTTAATCCCCGGGACCGTAGGCGCTGCGCCGATTCAGAATATTGGAGCGTATGGTGTAGAACTCAAAGATGTCTTCGAATCTCTTGAGTATGTCGATTCTCGTACTCACGATTTGAAAACTCTCACTAAAGATGATTGTCAATTTGGGTATCGTGACAGTATATTTAAACATCAATTACGTGGAAATGCAATCATCACTTCGGTGTCGATTCGATTGAAAAAAAGCAAAATCCCAGAGCATACATCGTATAAAGATGTTCAATCTGAGCTTGCAATTCAAAACGTGACAACACCAACTATCCGTGATGTATTTGATGCAGTTTGTGCAATTCGTAAGCGTAAACTCCCCGACCCGATAGAAATAGGAAATGCCGGAAGTTTTTTCAAAAATCCAACCATTTCACATGCTCAATTTCTTGATTTACTGTTGCTCCATCCTGAAATACCTCATTATTCTCAATCAAATTCTGACGAAAAAATTCCGGCTGCTTGGCTTATTGAACAGTGTGGATGGAAAGGCAAACGCCTAGGTGAGGTGGGTGTGCATCCCAATCAAGCATTGGTGCTGGTGAATTACGGTGGGGCGAAAGGGAGTGAAATCATCGATCTTGCGTATGAAATACAAGCATCGGTACTAGAGAAATTCTCGATAAAACTTGAAATGGAAGTAAATATAATACAATAGGTTAAGGTATAATTATGCTGTTATTGATGTTGTTCTTATTTCAAATACCGACACCCCCTTTCTGGTCGTACTGGGGTGACGGAAAAGCTGAAATCAATAGTTATACTGTTGTACAAAGTAGGTATAATCAGCCGCGAAAAGCGACGCTGGTGATGATTTATGTGACCGAACCTTTCAATCTCTCAAAACAAGTGAAGTCGGACAATTCTAATGACAAAGACCCGAATATTATTTCGGTGCTCAAGCTCAATAAAATGAAAAAGTTTCAAACTGGAATCTACGACTATACCCTTATGACATCAGTATTTACACCGGTGAATACGTATTCGATCGGGAAGAATCATTTTGATGGCGGAGCACCTCTGAAGGTGAATTTTTCGGCACATGAATGGTGTGGAATTTCGACGCATCAGCTCAACCGCACCGAACAAGGCATGAATTCGCGTCAATTAAGCTATTTTGAGAGTGAAGGTGATAAATTTGAGAATCTTAAATCGGACAACCAAACCATTTTTGCAGACAATCTTTTCATCGCAGTTCGTGAAGTACTTGCTGCGCTTCCCGCAGGAAATTATACCTATTATCCAACCCTCGAATACTGCCGACTCTTCCACAAACCGCTCACATCGGTGAATGCAACCATTCAAAAAGCTGACAGTAAAATTACCGTCGGGAATTCATCGGTCAATGTCACTCATTGGACAATTACTGCCGGTTCGCAAATATGGACATTCGACGTCGAAAAAGAATCCTCTCGAAAAATTCTCACCTATGAATTTCGAAATGACAGCCAGGTCATCGAAAGTGGTAAGCTCATTAAA
Organism: Ignavibacteria bacterium; assembly: GCA_016720145.1. Taxonomy (GTDB): domain Bacteria; phylum Bacteroidota; class Ignavibacteria; order Kapaibacteriales; family UBA961; genus JADJXV01. The sequence continues at coordinate 386,168 of JADJXV010000002.1, forward strand.
TCTGTTAGGTTACCGTATTGGAAGCTCAATCAGAATGGTGATGAAAAATACCTCCGACAGATCGGATTTTGAACGTGTGAAATCATTTTCCGCACATTAAATTATACCATCCCCGGTAGAGACGCGATGCATCGCGTCTCTACCCGCCGCGCTGTTTTTAACGCATAATCTGAATTTGTCGGGTCATTATTCCGAATGCTGTGTGTAGGCGTATCCAATAGGTACCGTTTGTAACAGGTAATTCAATTGGTATCGTGTGTGTGCCAGCAATATTTGTAGAATTGAGTACTGTCATTACTTCATTGCCGAGGATATCTGCGATCACCATTCGAACATCCGACGCGAGTGGAAGTGTAAAGCTGATTACTGCGCCGGAGAGTATTGGATTAGGTGTACATTCGAGCCACATTCCGGTGATTGCTTGGAGCTCGTCCACTCCTATTGCGGTCTTTGTTGTAAAGTTCCATACTGCACTCCACGCCCCTGTTCCTGCTGTATTGACCGCACGTACTCTCCAGTAATATTTAGCACCTTGAGCGAGACCTGTATAACTGAATGCCGGATTCAATATACCCGTTTGGTCGATAATAGTCGTCGCGAAATTTACATCCTGTGAGAGCTGTACGTGATACGTCTCGGCACCAGCTACGGCGAGCCAATACAATGATCTGCTTGTGAATGCTCCAATTGTGTCATTAGCCGGAGATAATAAACCGGGCGCAAGAGGCATCTGTACATTATTGACTGTCGTGAAATTCCACACCGCGCTCCATGCGCCTGTTCCTACCAAATTTGAACCCGCCACCCGCCAGTAGTATTTTGTATTTTCTGTTAACCCGTTGAATTTATAATTAGGTGCAGAGAGTGTCGTATCTTTGATTGTTGTTGTAAAGTCGGCCACTGTCGAGAGTTGCACGTGGTAATTCGCTGCTGAAGGCGTTATATTCCAGAATAAAAACCGCGTTGTGGGTACTCCTGTTGAGTCATTGGCCGGTGATGCAAGTGTGGGTGCAGCCGGCGCGGTGGGGAGTATTCCTGTACCTATTCGGATGCCATTTCCGACACTTGTCACCCATATTTCATTGAGCTTGTAAGGGTTAAAGAATACACGTTCCGGTTGACGGAATGGATAGCCGGTCACTTCCGAAAAAACGGGTGTTGGGGTCGTCAGATTGGACGTGTACCATAGCCCTTCGGACTCAGTCGTTACGTACATTTCATTAGGAGCGAGAGGATTGACGGTGCAGGAACTTACTCGGTCAATAGCAGCAATTTTTGTCCAGGTTAGACCGCGATCATTCGTGCGGTAGAGTCCGCCTTTTTTACTTGAAGAGCCATCAGCACCATAGCCGCTATAAGAAGTTGCATACCAAGTATTTTGCGTCGCATCATGCGGATCGATTACAATGTCTTTTGTCCAATAGTGAAGATTCGCATCACTGCGGTCTATCCACGAGGAACCTCCGTCGGTCGAAATAAATACTCCTGAGCTTTGGGTAAATGCAAGTGGAGACCCGGCGCGGCGTGCGGAGTATGAACAGACGAGTGAGCCGTCTTTGAGAACATTAATATTGAACGCATGACCTTGTGTTCGTGGTGGCGCTGCGAGGCGAGTCCAGATAGATGCTGCCCCTGCATTAATATTATTAGTAACGTAAACACCTCCAAATGCTGAGCTTGCGACACTAGCATAGAGTCGGTTAGGATTCAAAGGGTCTGCTGCGAGCCACACGACAGGATGCCCGAAATTATGGGCAAGTAGCCATGTCCTCCCTTTGTCATTGGAATACATCACTTGACCGGTAGCAGTGGGAGCGTCGATAATGTCATCGGTCAGGCAAGTGCCTTGGTAAAGATCCGTTACATTAGAAGTAGCCGAATAGAGTGTGCCGCTCGTGGGATGCTTGAGGGTATAATAGACATTATTTTGCGCGATTCCTGTATAATTAAAAGACCAAGATAATCCGGCATCATTGCTTGCAATTGTTTTTAAGTCTGAGCAGCCGGCGAGAATATTCACACTGTCTGCCCAAGCAACATTCCATATTCGAGAATTTTCAAGACCGACACCTTTATAGTATTTTCTCGTCGGAGTTGCTTGTGATGCTGCGTTTTGTCCAAGGATATTAACGTATGCTTGTCGCCACGAGGTTGATCCGTTAGACGAGATGTAGATGCCTCCTAAGTCAGTGAGAACAAGTTGGTTAGGATCTGTCCTACTCACATCAATTCCCGTCACATACTGTCCATACGTCCAGTCCCGATCACCTAAATGCCCTTGCCATGCGGTCGCAATTCCTGCGTTGAGTGTTGTGTTAAATGTTTTGGTCCATGATTGCCCTCCATTCGTCGTTTTATAGACCATCGGGGTACCTTTGTCGCCGCTCCCTGCAGCATACGCCACATTGATATTTCCTGCAGAAGTGGCCACATAAAATGGGAAATCGCTTCCGGAAATACCGGTTACTTTATACGACCAATTCGATGAACCGACATCGAGAGTATATAATCCAAGAAATCCGCCGAACTGTGCACCTGTCACTCCCGGATACACGTCAAATTCATCAAGAGTAATGACATAGAAGCGTGTCGTCGTGCCTTGTTTTGCTCCGGAAAAAGAGACAATAGCTTCTTCGATGGGCATATTGCCAAGACTCATAAGGGAAAAAGATGCACCATTATTTGTCGATGACAGCACACCTGCATTCGTCCCAATGTAGATAGAATTCCCGTCAAAAAAAGCTCCGGCAAGATGACATCCTGCGCCGGTCGCATCATCATATTTATTGGTGAAATTCTGTCCGCCATCGGTGGAGAGGTAAATTGTTGAATAGTCAGAAATTACAATTCTGTCCGGATTGGTATAATCGACGATCATGGTGATCCCGCCGCCGTCTGTCGGGTCGAATGCAAGTGGTAGCCATGAGGCACCGGCATCATTGGATTTCATGGGAAGGGAAAATCCTGTCTCGGGGTCGGTGGCAAGGACATAAAGAATATTTGTATTGATGGTGAATTGCACTTTCGACACAATATAATCACTCGTTTGCATAGTACGGAAATTCACCGTTTGCCAGTTTGTAGCCATATCTATTGTCCGATACATCGAGCCGGATGCTGAGGCAACGTAGATTTCATTTGGACTTGATGGATTGACAGAAGGACTATACAAGGCACCGCCGGCGCCGATGCCTGTGGAATTCCATACACTTGGTTGTGATAAACCTGTGTAAGAAATGAGGACGAAAGTTAGGAGGGAGTAGAGAATTTTCATAGATTCATTGAACAAATGTGACTAAAATTTTTCCCAAAATTACACGAAGGAACTCACATGACAAACGAGAGTTACACATTTTTTGCAGATTCGATTGAGGCGTAATTTCATAAGTCAACAGATGCTATACTTACCATCGAATTTATTAAAGGTGAATATGGAGAATTATGTAAAAACTACTACTCAATAGATTATGCTGAGAAGTTGAAGCGCTCTATTTTTGTAAGAAATCAATGTTATTTTCTGTTAACCAATTCCGTTCCGAGTAATTATTCCATGAACAATTCCCTCCACTACTCTACTGCCGAAGAAGCCCTCAATGTTATACGTTCCGGTGATCGAGTATTTATCCAAGGCAATGCTGCAACACCTACGTATCTGCTCAATAAACTCGCCGAACGTGCCGCGCAGCTCCACGATGTCGAACTCGTCATGCTTGGTGTATTTGGAGAAGTCGAACTCGCTAAGCCGGAGTATTCTAAGAGTTTCCGTATTAATTCCTTGTTTGTCTCTGATGCTATCCGTAAGGCAGTCAATGACAACCGCGCCGATTATGTTCCCATATTTTTAAGTGAAATTCCCGAATTATTCAAACGCCAAATCATGCCTCTCGATGTGGCAATTGTTCATGTCTCAGTGCCTGATAAACATGGGTTTTGTTCGCTTGGCGTTGCAGTTGATGTAGCCCGCGCAGCCGTGGACTCAGCCAAAATCGTCATTGCGCAAGTCAATCCGCTCATGCCGCGTACTCATGGCGATGGGATGATGCATGTCAGTGTCTTCGATGCAATGGTTCATATTCATGATGCCTTGCCGGAGGTGAATTACAGTTCGAAAGTCAAGCCCGAAGACATAAAGATCGGACAATATATAGCTGAAATGATTGAAGATGGGAGCACTTTGCAGATGGGAATTGGTTGTATTCCCGACTCTGTACTCACATCTCTTGGCAATCATCGCGACCTCGGAGTACATACGGAGATGTTTTCCGATGGGATAATTCCTCTCATCGAAAGCGGCGTAATAACTAACAAATTCAAAACAAAACATCCGGGCAAAGTAGTGGCTGGATTCTGTCTTGGTTCGAGAGCTCTCTACGATTATGTCGATGACAATCCACTTTTTGCCTTCCTCGATATCGACTATGTCAATGAAGTAGCAGTAATTAAACAAAATCCAAAAGTCGTGGCGATCAACAGTGCAATAGAAATTGACTTCACGGGACAAGTGTGCAGCGACTCCATCGGTATGCGACAATTCTCCGGCGTCGGCGGGCAAATGGACTTCATGCGAGGGGCATCGCTTTCAATAGGTGGGAAACCGATTCTTGCTCTCCCGTCGCGGACAAACAAAGGAATTCCACGGATTGTGCCTTATCTCAATCAAGGCGCTGGAGTAGTCACGACACGGGCGCAGGTGCATTATGTGGTTACGGAATATGGAGTTGCATATTTATTTGGGAAAAATTTACGTCAGCGGGCGAAGGCACTCACTGCAATTTCACATCCGGACGACCGTGAAAATCTCGAACGGTTGAGTTTTGAGAGATTTGGGGGATTATAAGTTTTACGATTTACTTAGTTCTATGTAGGCACGTTAAGTGTATGGCGGAAATTTTACACCTTAGTAGTATACTTACACAAGAAATCCTCCCAACATTAAGGAGGATTTTTTTATTATTTATGAGTGAGAAATTATGCGCTCTCGTTCCTGCCCGGTCAACTCTCGCCACTCTCCTTCGGGTAAATTTCCGAGTGTAAAGTCTCCAATTTTCGTTCGGATGAGGCGAAGTGTAGGGTGACCAACAGCAGCTGTCATCCGCCGCACTTGACGATTTTTCCCTTCGATGAGTTCGAGAGAAATCCATGATGTGGGAATAGAAGCGCGGGTGCGAATTGGAGGTGTTCTTTCAGGGAGATCTGGCGTTTCGATGCGAGTAGCAGAACATGGAAGAGTGCGATACCCTTGAATTTCCACACCGTTTTCCAATTGTTTGAGTGTCGTAAGACTTGGAATATTCTCTACTTGCGCCCAGTAAGTACGTCTATGTTCAAATTTGGGATTCAACAATTGATGATTAAATTCACCTTGATCCGAGAGCAAAAGCAACCCTTCGGAATCGGCATCGAGTCGTCCGATAGGATAGACATTTTTAGGGAAATTGAACGCTGCCAGTGTGCGATATTGCGAACCAATTTCTTCGGTAAATTGAGATAACACACCGAACGGTTTATGAAAAGCGATGAGCATGGGGCAGAATGAATTGTTGAATAGAGAAACATATCCCGTGGTTTCAATCATAGGAGTACTTCTAATATAATAGATTTGCTCCAACAATTCTCATTACAGCATATTTCTCATGTGTTTATAGACAATCGAGCATTTTTCGGGACTGAGCTTCACCAATTCACGATAGAGATCCAGATAGACCAATGCAAATTTCTTTACATTTTCCGGCTTGGTTAGTCCGGTTGTCATTGATAATGTTTGGACATGCTCCGGATAGGTGATGCTGTACTCCTCAATGTAGGTATTAAATGCAATCTCTGCAGAGTCCTTATTGTAGCCGGTAGGATGTTCCACAGAATTTTTAATAATAGTTTCAAAGTAATTAAAAAGTCCAAATTTTTCCATTTCCTGAGACATTGATCTATCAGGCATACCATAGACTTCCGGATTCTCTAACTTGCATATTATCAAAGGCATTGTTTCATACTTTGCTTCAAGAAACACGATATATTTTTTCACATAGCTTAAAATATCTTTAGGGCTTGCATTCGAGTAATACTTAAGTGTTGCTGCTTGCCCAAGTTTTTGAGACTTAGCATAAATTTCTTGAGAAGTACTATTTTTTTCTTTAGTAATTATTATCAGTTCATCAATTAATCTATTGAACGTGACGCCATCATATTTTTTAATTGCCAAAAAAATTGGTCTTGCTTCTGTATCTATAATGGCATTTTCTACTTCACTTCTCTCATCAACATGCGTAATCACTATCGGCTTTACGACAAATATCCATAAACAGATAAAGAGGAGAGTCACTCCACCTGAGATAAACTGCCGGATGCCTTTAGCATTGTTACGTTCAGGTCGTATTACTTTACGACCGGCATACCCGCCGACCGCACCACCGATACCGCCCATAATGGCGGCTCCTGCTATAGACAACCAATCCATAAGACCATCTCCTCTCTCGTAAAATTAAAGTATTGTACGGTATGAAACACTACATACCTGAAAAATACAACTTATTGCAACTAATTAATTTTAATTGACTTGCGCCGAATATTTCTTTGCGACCTTTGCGCCTTTGCGTTAAAATTCTTCTCCGGTGTACGGCGATAAGAATTCGGCAAGTAATTGAACACTTATAGGCAAGCTCAGTGTGACGGAACCTACTTACAGACTTACCACTTACGACTTATTACTTACAACTTACTACTCACGACTAAAATTTGGCAAGTAACTGAACACTTCGACAAGCTCAGTGTGACGGAACTGGCTTGCTGACTTACTACTTACGACTTATTACTTACGACTAAATTTTGGCAAGTAATTGAATGCTTCGACAAGCTCAGTGTGACGGAACCTACTTACAGACTTACCACTTACGACTTATTACTTACAACTTACTACTCACGACTAAAATTTGGCAAGTAATTGAACACTTCGACAAGCTGTTAATGACACATTTGATATTCATCTATAAACTTTATGGCTAACCTAATGATAATAGTAGAGTTATCATTTTTAATCCTGCGTGCCTTATCTATACGGTTGAAACCGTTGCATCGGTTGTATCGCGCTTATTGAAAATGGTTAAAACCATTATCAGATTTCAAAACCGTTAAAACGGTTTATGAATTTTTGTCGCGTCTTGATCCCATGATTAAAATCATGGGCTATGTTTTATTCCGTGTGTCATTGTTTTTGTTAGGAGCGGGCTTCCGCTACTTTGGAACTCAGTGTGACGGAACTGGCTTGCTGACTTACTACTTACGACTTATTACTTACGACTAAATTTTGGCAAGTAATTGAACACTTCGAGCTCAGTGTGACGGAACTCGCTTGCTGACTTACTACTTACGACTTATTACTTACGACTAAAATTCGGCAAGTAATTGAACACTTCGACAAGCTCAGTGTGACGGAACCAGCTTACTTCTTAATGACTTAACACTTACGACTTACTACTTACTACTTACTATTTACGACTTAAAGAACCATACAGATCAAACTCACTCGCATCCTCAATCTCTACCATCACGAAATCTCCGGGCTTTAGCTCTTTATCAGGCGAACGTACAAATACTTCATTATCCACTTCCGGGGCGTCGGCTTCGCTGCGGGCTTGATATTCGCCGTTTACATTTTCCTCGATGAGCACTTTGATCGTCGTGCCGATTTTCGCCTGATTTTTCTCCAACGATATCCCTTTTTGAATCTCCATGAGTGATTTTTTACGTTCTTCTTTCACCTCAGTAGGGATTGAATCGCCCAAAATGTAGGCATAAGTGTCATCCTCCTGCGAGTAGAGAAACGCCCCGACACGGTCGAGCTTTACCTCGCTGACGAAGTCGCATAATTCATCAAAATCCGCCTGCGTTTCGCTCGGATAGCCAACGATGAAGGTTGAACGTAACGTGATATTCGGCACGACAGACCGTATCTCGCCGATGAGCTCTTCGGTAGCACGGCGGGTAATTCCTCGGCGCATCGACTTGAGCACATTCGTCGAAATATGCTGGAGCGGCATGTCTAAGTATTTGCAAATATTATCACGTTCGGCGATGACGGGGAGAATGTCGCGTGGAAATTTGGCAGGATAGGCATACATCAAACGTATCCATTCTGCTCCCTGAACGTCACTCATTTCTTTCAGCAAATCCGCAAGTGTACGATTACCATACATGTCTAATCCATAATAGGTTAAGTCTTGCGCGACGACCACAAATTCCTTCACTCCCTGCCGAACTAGCGAATTCATCTCGGCAATGATTTGTTCTTTTGGCTTCGAACGGTGCTTGCCGCGCATGATTGGTATCGCGCAGAACGAACACGGATTATCGCAACCCTCGGAAATTTTGAGATACGCAAAATGGCTTGGCGTCGAGAGCACACGTTCGCCGAGAAGATTATATTTCAGGTCAGGCGAGAGCACTTTGAGGATATTCGAGTACGCCTCGGTGCCGAAGAAATGATCGACTTCCGGCATCTCGGCGCGGAGGTCATCGGCGTAGCGTTCGGAGAGGCAGCCGGCAACGATAAGGGTTTGTAATTTTCCGGCTTTTTTGAGCGCCGCGGCTTCGAGAATAGTATTAATACTTTCTTCTTTTGCCATGTCGATAAAGCCGCAGGTGTTGATAATTAAGGAATTAGCTTGACCCGCAGATTCTGCAAAGGTGAGATTGGCGGCTTTGAGATGTCCTGCAAGGATTTCGGAATCGACCGTGTTTTTCGAACATCCAAGGGTAACAATTGCGACGGAATTATCATGCGAGGGAACAGTTTTTTTCATGCTTTTGAAAGAGGAATTTTATGAGAATGAGCGTGTAGAGTTTTCCAAAGATACCATACAATGAACGAATTAACAATAATCTAACATATAATAGGACCAGGATAACCGCCTTAGGGGCGAATTGCATTCGCCCAGCGCGCGCTGAATAAGGCACATAAAATTCGCCATTACTAATCTTTACTCACCATCCTCATTCTCCTCCGGATAATACCGCTCAAACGCATCATTTATCCCATCGGTGAGCAACTCGATAAGCTCTTCTTCCATAAATTCATAGTCATCGGGAATCGAGAGAACGTCGATTGGCGGCAAGTCGTTCCGACTAAAGGTATCCTTGATTTTCGCGCGGTGATCGGATTCCATGACGAGTACCACATCAGCCCAAAGCAGGTCATTTTCGGAGATTGTACGGTTACTTTGTGGGCTCAGCCCGACGGAACGTATCGCAAAGCGTACATCATGCTTGAAGATATGCTCAGCCGTGCGGCTGCGTTTTTTGTTACGTCCGCAGACGACGAGGATGTTTGGGCGTTGGGGCATGGAAGGTTGTGATTGGAAATTGTAGAACTTATTCGTAAGAAATGACATTGGATACTTTGAGAAGCTGTCATTCACTAAAAGGTATAGTTAGTTCACACCTGTAATCTATTGGCAAGGCATTTTCGCTATTTCTCAGTTCATGATACTTTTTCCAATATGTCCACCATTGTTCGTTAAGTTTAGGAATTTGTTCAAGTTCAATTATCCCATCATCTCCCAAAAATTTAATCTCATCTGCCGCAATGACAATTCCAAATTCTCCTGCCCAAAATGCAAGCTGATATTTCTCTGCCATAAATTGTTTGTCATTTGGCGAATAACCGTGTATGGTGTCTATCACAATTGCTTGGCTTACAATACTTGATATGATATCATGGTTTGTAAAACTGAATTCACCATAACTACAAGTTTGATTTCCTAATTCATCATTGTGGAATTGGTCAAACCACTGTTTATTATTCTCAGTTTGATGTTCTTGCTTGGAAATAAAACTAACTGATTTTGGATTCTTGAATTTAAGAGCTATCCGTGAATTGAGAACTTCTGATGTATCGCTTGGAGGGAAGTTGAGATAAGTACCTCCAAACTCAAGCTGTATGCTATGAGGAAAGGCAGCAATCCACCAACTCCAATATCCGGCATCTGAAATTGCATCGGCCAATATATCCAAAATCTGATTTTCAGTCATGTTTTTCATTTAAGTGAAAAAGTGTTTCTTATTCGAGCGTTTTGAAAAAGCCTCCCTACTTCACAACGCCTTCGTCCTCCCGCCATCGACCGTCAAATTAATCCCGGTCACATACGCTGCCTTCGATGAGGCGAGAAAGAGTGCGGCATGGGCGATTTCTCTCGGCTCGGCAAAACGCTTGGCTGGGATTTCGGCAGTCATTTCATGTTCGATATCGGCGGTGGACTTGCCGGACTCCGCCGCTTTCCGCGCGATAATTGCTTTCAGTCGTCCGGTTTTCGTCGCGCCGGGCAGGACATTATTCACCGTAATGCCGTGCGGGGCGAGTTCGGTCGCGAGTGTTTTTGACCAACTCCCCATCGCTCCGCGAATGGTATTCGAGACGCCAAGCCCGTCAAGCGGCTGACGGACAGACGTCGAAATGATATTAATAAATCTACCATAACCGTTTGATTTCATTCCACCTACCACAAGCTGCATAATCGTCTGACTACACAATAGATGCACAGTTAGCGCATGCACGAATTCCTCTGTTCTTGCCGCTGCCACTGCACCTGGGGCAGGTCCGCCGGAATTATTAACGACGATATTAATCTGATGTCCTTCGTTCAAATATCCTGCGACCGCCCGGCGTACAGACTCCGGCTCGGTAAAGTCGGCGACGAGGTAGGCATGTTCGCCGGCTGTCGGTGCAGCGAGTGTTGCGAGTGTCTCGCGGAGTGCGTCTTCATTGCGGGCGATGAGCACGACGCGCGCGCCTGCCATGGCAAATTCTTCGGCAATTGCCCGACCTATTCCTTGTGTACTGCCGCAGACGAGCGCGGTCTTTCCGTCTAATCGTAATTCCATGATGTTCCTTTAGTTAGTAATGTGTTCGTGTAATAATGCATTTGGTATCGGCTTTCGTCCTGCAAAACCGTCTTCAACTCCATGATAATACTGCAAGTTTGACTCATCACTCCGCCAGCAGAGCATCACGGTCTCGCCGTCAATGATGGATGGGAAATCGACGAGTCCGATGGTAAAATTCCAATCTTTGTACGAACATCCGAGTTCTTCGAGTTCGGCAAAATACCCGTTAATTTCCCGCACCTTTTGTTCGAATTCGGGATGACCCGAGACATGTCCTCCGGCGGAACGCACGAATTCGCGGAGCTGATTTCCGGTCGATAGGATATCCTCGACGATGCGCCGGACTAGCGGCAACGTGAGTGTGGCTTCAAGCGGAGTAAAGTATTTCATGGAGGAAAGGTTAGATAGATTTTGTGTTGATTGTGGCGCAAAAATAAGTAAATCAAATGGATAAGGAGGATTTAAAGGAGGCGTAGTTTGTAGTCATATATTCAGTAAAAGAGTGAAATATTGATTCTTTGCAGTATTACTCATCTAGCATAATATTCGGACATGACAGAGTACGGACAATTTTATAACGTCTTTGTAAGGGTTAAGATACTAAAACAGTTAAAGAAAAAAACTTGTCGTATTATCGTTCATACTTTGTCTATCGTAATGCCCGTCTAGTGAAATATCGTAATTTTGCAAGCAACATACTCGCTTGATTTTCGAGTCAATTACAATGCTAGTTACAATAGTTGTAATTGTTCGGGTGCAGCAGATATTATTCAAAATTTCTACAGTATACAATAAAACGTACTCTACTTTTACCTCAATTTTACCCTAAACCAGGAGATACACATGAAAACATTTCTACTGTTATTCACACTATTCAGTCTGTCGATGCCGATCCATTCCAACGCGCAACAGACTACTTATCAGGCGCTTACGGCTACTCAGTCGAAAAAACTGAATGCGACAACTCCCCTAAGTACTATATCAACCTCTGCTGTGATTCCTTTTTTCTATTGTCAAAGCAGTTCTGTCTCTGTGCCATTTACGGTGACGGGTACGTTCAACAGCGGCAATATCTTCAAAGCTGAGCTTTCGGATGCTTCTGGAAGTTTCGCATCACCGACCGAAATTGGTACGCTGACCGGTACTACAGATGGTACAATTCAAGCGACTATGCCCGCTCAAGCACTACAGGGAAGTTTATATAGGATTCGAGTAGTTGGTAATAATCCTTCGACAACCGGTACAGATAACGGTGCTAATCTCGCTGTGAATCCTCTCCCCGTACTGTACACAATGACCGGTGAACGTTCGTATTGTGAGGGTGGAGAGGGCGTGATTATGGGCTTGAACAATACCGAAGTCGGCGCAAGCTATCAGCTCAAACGTGATGGAACAAATGTCGGCGCTCCGCAAGCAGGTAATTTTTTCCCAATGTTATTTGGTTTTCATACACTTGCAGGTACTTATACGGTGACCTCCACATACACTGCTACGGGATGTTCACGCCAAATGACCGATAGCATTCAATTAGTTATCAATCCTTTACCTACTAAATTTACAGTGACAGGTGGTGGGTCATATTGCAATAACGGAACAGGTGTGTCTGTTGGACTAAGCAATTCTCAAGATGGTGTCAGCTATCAACTGAGGATAGACGGCGTGACGAATGGTTCTCCAATTAACGGAACAGGTAGTGCAATATCATTTGGGAATCAAACATCTGTAGCCGGTTATACGGTGTCTGCAAGGAATATTGCGACAGGGTGCACTCAACTTATGACTGGTGAAGTGAAGGTGACAATTAACCCGTTACCAACAAAATATGATGTACTTGGCGGAGGTAATTTTTGTGAAGGCGACAAGGGTGTTCCGGTCATTCTCTATACATCCGATACTAATATATCCTATCAATTAAAAGTAGATGGTGCTCCAATTGGTGCACCAAGGAGTGGCACCGGTGTAGCGATTGAGTTTGGGTTACAGACACAGCCGGGTAATTATACCGTCGATGCCACGCACATCATTACAGGCTGCAAATCAACGATGACTGGTTCGAAAAATGTGATACGCACACCACTTCCACCCAAGCCGACAATTACCAAAGTTGGTAATATCCTCACCTCTAGTGCTGATGCAGGCAACCAGTGGTATCTCAATACTCAACAAATACTTGGAGCTACATCCAAAACATATACTCCGACACAAAGTGGCTCTTATACAGTCATTGTCACCCTCAAAAGCTGTCCATCTCCGGTATCTATAGCAGCGGATGTGACGGTAGAGGCGGGCACTTTGATAGCGGGCTTTACAAGTGATAAGACATCGGGAGATAGGCCACTTACAGTGAAATTTACCGATGCCTCAGCAGGAAGCCCGTCGAACTGGAATTGGAATTTTGGGGATAATCAATCGAGCACAGAGCAGAGCCCAAGTCATACTTATACGCAGGTCGGCAGCTATACGGTGCGATTAATTATCTCCAATGGATCTAAAAGCGATACGGTCACTAAAAACGCATACATCACTGTACAAGATGTAGTAGTTGTAACGGCAGATTTCCAAGGAAATTCCACCAAAGGGCGTGCACCGCTAATGGTAAAATTCTCTGATATGTCCACCGGCGGTCCTGCTGCATGGTCATGGGATTTTGGCGATGGTAGTGCATTAGCTACAATAAACAATCCCGAGCATACATATACCGTTCCGGGCATTTATTCCGTAACTCTCACTGTTACAAAAGATAGCAAAGATTTCAAAGTAACTAAGAAAGACTACATTACAGTTGATAGTGAAAGTATATCCGTTGATGAAAATCCGGATCTGTATAACGGAAATAGTATTTCAATTACTCCAAATCCAACAAGTGGAAGTAGCATCTTAAAATATCATTCGGCACATTCCCAAAAAGTCACACTCTCGATGAGTTCACTACTCGGTCAGCAGATATTCAGTAGAGAAATTGAAGTTCAGCAGGGTGAGAATGAGATTCCGATTGATAGTAGTATCGGTAGAGAATATGGTGCGACACTTCCTGTCGGCAGCTATTATCTACTCTTGAAAAGTTCGGAGTTTACTCTTTCGACCCTATTGCAAATTATTCGGTAAGTAATTGAGAATACGAATGGTATTGGCAAATAAAAAAGGCATTGTTCATGGTGAACAATGCCTTTTTACTATAGATTCTTTTATGTTTAGTCAGCTTTTGGCGGCTGCCACGAGCCACGTTTCCATTTGACGAGTTCGATTGTTGCGTTTCCTACATAAAGCTTCATTTTGGCTCTGATTGGTACGCGTGCGTCATCCGTACTGAACCAACCCTCGAATTTACCGGTAATTCCATAAATGCCTGTCCAATTTGCTTCACCGTTGAAATAGGTGGTTTTGATCGGATAATCGACTGCATCAATTGAGATATTTTCGTTGCGACCACTGAAAGCAATGGTTGTAAATACAGTATCTTCTTGAACTACCGTTGGGATTTTGATACTTTTCTTTGCAAAGAGCAATTGTCGTGCTGTGAAGAAAAGTGAGCATCCGTCATTCCATTTTTTAGGAGTTGTTATGCTTTTTTTGGATTTGAGCTTTTTGTCCTCATATTTTTCCATCTGTATTACGGTATGGTCGTAATCAAACATATACTTATCGAACATCCAGCTATTTTCACTTTGCTTAGTATTAGCGGCAAATTGATGGGAATACGTAGCTGAATTATCCATCCAGGATTCATAAATCGAGTGTAAATCTACAAACGGGATACCGGGACGTGAGTCTATATATGCTTTCATTTTATAGACTGTTTTTCCGTTCAAAGTTTGCGTCGTCGCTTCAGTAACCATCTTAATAGTACCGAGCTTGATTCCAAAGTAGGAAACGTCATATTCTAATTCTTCTCCGGGGTATGCCATTTGCGCGAGCACTGGCTGTCCGGCTGTCAGAGCAATTAACATGAAGCTAAAAAACATACTGACCACTTTTATGCGGTACATCATACAATTGACCTTACAATGAAACAAATAATTATTTAGGTTGAGGAACAGAAGTGTTAGGATACTTCAGAATACGGGTTACTTGAGGAATAAGTAATCACCGAAAAAAAAGGCTTCGTTTTTCTTGAATAGAAAAACGAAGCCGAACGAAGTTTGAGTACTACTTTTATTTCAACTTTGCAATTTTAGTTGCTTCGGGGAAGAGGGTAATTGCTTTTTTGAGTTGCTTGTCATCTTCAAATGAAATAGGAAAAAAGTATGGACTACCAAACATTGACCGAGCTATGAGGGCTTTGATTCTATTACGTAAAAATGCCTCATCTGTTTTGTAATTTGCATCATTCCAGACGACACCTTTTTGCTCGGCTATTTGCTTAAACGATTTCATTAGCTCATCGGTAATTTTGAAGTTTTTGTAGAATGCATTGAAATTATCTTTATAGCTATTTCGTACAGCAACTCCTTCACCTTTAAGGAAATTGTCGGTAAATTCAAAGAAAATATTCTTGCGGAAGAGATCACGGTAAAGCTGGGTAATGGTATCCGGCTTGACAATATAGTCAGGTGTAATTCCACCACCACCGTATATTGTTCGTCCGCTTACAGTCTTGAACACCGGATGAGTCGAGTCACCTTTGTCTGATGTATGATTGATGTTGTCACCTTCTTCGCCATCTTCGCGTCCTTCACCACGGTAATATTTATCTTTGTCTTTGTACGGTCGTTGTATGAGTCGTCCGGATGGTGTATAATATCGAGCAATGGTAAGGCGATACGACGATCCATCACCAAGAGGATATTGCTGTTGTACCAGCCCCTTGCCGAAGGATGTTTCGCCGACGATAAGTCCTCGGTCGAGGTCCTGAACAGCACCGGATACAATTTCACTTGCCGAAGCTGAGCCACCATTTACTAACACTATTAAGGGGATTTTCTCGAACTCACCACCATCGGATGCAAAAAATGTTTCATCAAGTTCGGGTCGGCGAGCTTTAGTATAGACAATTTTAGATCCGGCAGGTAGAAATTCATCGGCGAGCTTAAATGCTTGATCTAGATAGCCACCCGGATTACCTCGGAGGTCTAGGACTAGCTTTTTCATGCCTTGTGATTTGAGTTTACGGGCAGCTTCTACGAATTCGGAGTGAGTCGTTGCTGCAAAGCGGTTGGATGAAATGACTCCAATGTCTGTGCCATCAATTATATATGATGCATCGACAGTATAGATCGGAATTTTATCACGGGTGATGTCGAATTCCAATGGCTTCGGTTCGCCTGAACGGCGAATAGATATTTTTACATGAGTTCCTTTGGGTCCCTTGAGCTTCTTTGGTACATCTTCACGGGTGAGTCCGACGGCATTTACATCATCAATTTTGACAATTTTGTCTCCGGATTGAATTCCAAGAGCTTCACTTGGACCACCTATAATAGGGGTCACGATGGTAATTGTGTCTTTTACAATATCGAATTCAACACCTATTCCTTCAAAACTCCCCTGAAAATCTTCAGTTACTTTCTTCATTTGTTCAGCAGGAATATACACAGAGTGCGGATCGAGCTCATTAAGCATGCCCTTAATTGCTGCTTCGGTGAGCTTTTGAGTATCCACATTTTCTACATAATTTTTCGAAGCTGTATTGAGCACATCGGTAAATTTCCTGACTTGCTCATAGACGTTGTCACCGGAAATTACCGGTGCTGCAAAAATACCGATGAGGACGCCGCCTAATATTGCGGCAAAAATCACAAGCGATTTATGTTTCATAGTATGTGTAATAGTTAAGAGATAAATTTATTTGCAACGATATTAGAAGTTCGGATACCAATATACTCCAAGGCGAGCAATCGAATAAAACGTAGAAACATTAGCAGGTACAGGCGCGGTTAACGTCCCGCATTTAAAGTCGTTTGAGCGGTCGGCAGATGTTAAATAAAAGTCTAATTTGAGCTCTGCCATCGGAGAAATAATCCCAAAAGAAGTGTTGATATTACCATATAATCCGATACCACCGCTAATTGTACTTTTATTTTCCTTTACTGTTTCGCCAACCCAAATTGAGCTTAAAACAATTGATGTTCCCGCGGTTGCAAAGAAGCAAATTGGCTTACGCGGATTAGCAATAAATCGTGCTGAAACATTTATAAAATGATAAATATTGGGTTCAAGAGCACCTTTGGCTACCTCTTTGTTGTTCTTTGAGTATAGATAATTTGCTTCAAGTTGCAGGTAGTCAAATACAGTATAGTTTGCCGCCGCACCAAAAGCAAGGAATCCCTCATAACTACGGCTTTCTCGTTTTCCTCCGCCGGAACATTGAATAGATTCAACAACAGTATTTGGTCCCATCATTAATCCAAAACCAAATTTTTTGGGAAATGGATTCTCAGGTATTTCCTCGATTTCTTCAGAATCTGTGCCATCATCGGCTGCCCGATCACTTTCTCGAGTCTGTGCGTTAGATGATTGTAAACTCAACACCAAAGTTGATGTAAATATAAGGAGTAGTAATCCAATTCGAAAGAATGCTCGCGAAGTTTGTGATGTCATAGAATTTACCTTATCAAGAGTTAGATTGTGAATTTCTGCTATTTTACTTGACACCATCCCTACAAATGATGGTTCATTGCGTTTTCCGCGATATGGTACCGGTGCCATATACGGCGAATCTGTTTCAATCATTATTTTATCGATAGGAGTTTGCAAAATAACATCTGAAAGTGTAGATTTTTTATAAGTAATATTACCGGTAAACGATATATGACCACCAAGACTAATAGCACGATGGAGTACTTCTACAGAGCTTGAAAAACAGTGAAGTACAAAATTTAGCTTGCCGTCCTGCTCTTCTTCAATAATTGAAAGTACATCCTCATCCGACTCTCGATTATGTATTATAACGGGTAGATTTTGACGTTTAGCAATCAGTAATTGTTCTCTAAAGACAGCTCTCTGCATATCTTTCGGTGCAAAATCATAATAATAATCGAGACCAATTTCACCAATAGCGACTACTCGTGTGTTTTGAGATTCTCGCTCGACCCGTTCTAAATTTACGTCCGAGGCATCGTTTGCATTATGCGGATGAATACCCATACCACGATAAATTCGAGGATCTGATTCGACAATTGCTTGAATCTTGTCGAATCCTTCCGGACCAATAGATGGAATTATAATCGCCTCTACACCGGCATCAAATGCTCGGTTTATCATCTCCTGTCGGTCTGTGTCGAATTGTTCGGAGTCTATATGAGCGTGCGTATCAATCATGAATTTCAACAAGTTTTACCGTTTTCTCAGGGTGGTTGAAGTCGATTTTCCGTTCATTTTCACCTTCACCTTCGAACGAAATAGTCACCGTCCAATAGACTTTCGGGAGCATATCGCCGGCTTTTTCAGGCCATTCGACTAACTTAATGGCATTATGCGAAAACATACATTCGTCAAAACCAATTTCTTCTAATTCTTTTATCGAATTAATTCTATATAAATCAACATGATATATCGTGATTTCGACGCCATCGGAGTCTGTGCCAAAATATTGATTCATGATAGTGAAGGTAGGACTTGAAACGATATCCTCGACGCCAAAATAATCGCAAACGCCCTTGACAAATTCAGTTTTACCGGCTCCTAAATCACCAAATAATGCAACGACATCACCCTTATCAAGCAATTCAGCGAATTGCTTGCCTGCACTATGAGTTTCAATTTCATTCCGAGAATGGTAACAATCAGATTCCATTCAATAATCCTGTATGTGGAACAATTTTTTTGGGTACAATACCCTTATTCGTAGAGGTAATTACTAACTATTCTACTATTTAGCTTCGAGTGTAATTACCGGCAAGATCATCTCTTCCATCGAAATGCCACCATGCTGAAAGCTATCGCGATAGCGCTGCACATAATGATGATAATCGGTCGGATACACAAAGTAAAAGTCTTCTTTGGCTATAATATAATTCGTAGAAACCCCGGAAAGCGGCAGCTTATATTCCTCAGGATTCTTGATAAACATGGCGTTCTTCGCTTCTGTCTTTACATTCTTGCCATATTTAAATCGCAAACAGGAGGAAGTCTTTTTATCTCCAAGTGCACGAACAGCATGCAGGCAACGCACAGAACCGTGATCGGTCGTAATTACGATATTTACATCCTTAATTGTCGAGAGTGTTTTGAGCATTCCAAAGAAGCTTGAATGTAAAAACCAGCTCTTTGTCAAGCTTCTGTACGCGCTCTCATCAGGTGCTATTTCCTTGAGAATTGGATAATCCGACCGTGAGTGAGCAATCATATCGACTGCATTGACAACGATAGCGGTCAGATGATTTTTTGCATAACGCAGAATATCATTCTCAATCTTCTTGCCAAAATCTGTGTCAATTATTTTAATATACCCTAAATCGTTCTTGAGGGTTATTTTTTTTCGTTTAAGGAGTGCGGCGAGGAGTTCTTTTTCATGCGCATTCTGACTGTGTTCATTTTCATTGTCATTTGGCGCGAATTGAGGATAATGCTTTTTAATTTCAGATGGATACAACCCTGCAAAAATTGCATTTCGAGCATACGGTGTGGCTGTGGGCAAAATAGACGAATAGTAGTCTTTCTGTACTGTGAAATACGGCTTAATGAGCTCCTCCATCACAAGCCATTGATCAAGACGCATGCAGTCGATGACGAAGAAAAAAGTCGGCTTGCCGCTCGATAACTTCGGTAAAAGATGTTTGTCTATAATCTGAGGCGAGGTGAGTGGCATGCCATCCCCCGGCTCGTCAATCCAGTCAAGGTAGTTATCCTCGACAAATTTTCCGAATGCGGAATTACATTCACGCCATTGATTTGCGAGTGTTTCGCTGAATCCAAGCTCGGGATGCTGGTCTAATTCCATGCTCCACCCCACTAATTTTTGATAGACTTCGAGCCACTCATTCCAATCCATATAGCCGAATAATCTACGTGTAATATCGTTAAAACCTTGCGTATAGTCTTTGGTAAATTTACCCTGTACTATTTTTTTTGATTCGAGGAATTTCTTGCAGGCTGCTAAAATTTGGGCGGGATTTACGGGCTTGGTGAGATAATCGTCAATTTTACGACCGATGGCATCTTCCATCACACTTTCAGCTTCGTTTTTGGTGACCATTACTACAGGAACAGATGAGTCGATGTCTTTCAGGCGGGATAGAGTCTCAAGACCACTCATGCCGAGCATTGATTCATCTAAAAAAAACAGATCGTAATTTGATTGTTGTGCTAGTGCAAGTGCATCGTCACCGTTGGATGCGGTTTCTACAGTGTAGCCCCTCTGCTCGAGAAGAATAATGTGGGGCTTGAGAAGTTCAATTTCGTCGTCAATCCAGAGAATTCTCCCTTTGGAATGTTCCATTGATACGCGTTCTAAGTGTGGGTAATACAAAAAATTGGCGGGCAGAGACGGACAATTATGAAAATCGTGCAATCAAAGCCGATTGATTTTCCCAAAAATAAGGGTTTTTTCTGTTAATTGGATGTTAAACTACTCTGAAGGAAGGAATACACTTGTACTTAACTGGTGAAAACTTGTCTAAATACGAATTATTTTCAGAACTAAACGCATGTTTTCGGGGTACTGTTACACATAAAAATGGATGCAACCTTTTAGTCGATTACATCCATTTCCAATATTCAACAGTTGAACTAACTGTCAGTTACAATAACGAAAAATTTCGGCTACATCTTACAAACCACTAGATATCATTATTAAAGCTAGAACAACGTAGGAGGAAATATACTTAATAAAGATTCTTTTCCATTCTTGCTTTTCACCAATACTGCTATTAAGCCAAATTTATGATTGGCAATGTAGGTGATTTTATCTAGGAGCGGGTCCACTTTTGTTTCTTCTACTTGTATTACTTTTACATTAAAGAATCCTAGCGGATAATCATCTTTTGTTGACTTCGAGATTACTGTTCTCTTTACCTTTACACCTTCTGAATTTGTAAATTCATAGACATTCCCGACTGACCAGTCATATTTTACGAGTGTATGGGGTTCGGATGCATTGCTGAAATATTCCTGTATCCCTTCGGATGTGATTTTTACTTTATATTCAGCTTTAAGTGACATTTTTGCTTTATCGGTCGTATCAAGCGTTCCTCCGAATTTTTGAGATAATTATAGATTATTGGAAGCTTTATAGAGCTAGGTAGGGCTTCCATGCCAAGAGCTGTATCCAAAGCGCGCACAAAAGCTGAGTCAAATGTCGAATAATGATAGAATGTGACAATACCGTTTTCATTTTTAGTAATCACTGTACTATCATTGATTTTTTCTAATGCTTTATTATAAGGAGTGGTCTCTACAAAAATTGGAAATTTACCGCCGACTTCCGTCAACTCAAGCTTCGTCTCACCACCAATATCATTTGGACTAGTTGCACTTTCACAGGCCATTAGATAGATAATTAGATATAAAACTGATGCAAAAGAAAGATAAAAACGCTTCATACAAAGTCCTCCAACGTATAGAATAATAGAATTGTACTTATAGAAGATTCTCAAATAAGCTCTTCTTGTATTTCCAGTCTAACCATAAGTTATCAGATATACCATTCTATTCCAGAATTAACGCATTAATCGAATGGCAAAAATATACTTGCCGTCAGATTATTCCAAAGTAAATTTTATTGACCATTATGCAAAGACTTCTTTCTCTATGGTATTATTAGAATTCAACTTATATAAACTTATCACACGGATTGTAGCCAATACCATTCTATAAGTTTGAGAACACCGTTCATGACTCCTCTTGGTGCCTATACAATTCTATGATGACATGTATCCTACCAACCCCTCTTTACCCATTATTTTTTCGAGGATTGCAGGAGAGGATTGCTTGAGATCTAAAAATATCAGTCCGTCCACAACATTACTGAACATCTCATCAATCGAAAACCCGAGCAGTTTTCCACCTAATTTCAAGTAGTGTTTCACTAATGTAGGCACTCCTTTCCCGTCCGGTTCGATCTCGGAAATCAACTGTGAAAGATGTTCGACGCTTGTACACATACTCCCAATTTTTGCAGAAAGAGGCGAACCAAACCGCGCGTCACTAAAATTTCTTGGTTTCACATATCGAGCATATTCTGATGAAAAGGCATTAGTTTCTAAATAAGATACTAGCATTTGCCGCGACTCGGACTGATAGTCGTTGCTTATACTCACTGCACCAAATAGAGTCGTGTACTGCGGGTGACGCACGATAAATTGACCAATACCTCGCCACAGTAATAAAAGCGCACTACTTTTCTGGTATTCATGTCGGATGAAAGATCGACCGAGCTCAAGGGAGGGTGATATTTTACGCAAAAACTTCTTGCGAATCTTGAATAGTGTATGAATATACAATCCCTTACGACCGAATTTACCTAAAATTTCATCTGTTTTTCCTAAGCGATATGCCCCAATAATTTCCTGCTTGGCAGCATTCCATAGAAAAAGATGAGTGTAATACGCATCATATTCATCAAGATCACTGTGTTTGCCCGTACCTTCACCTGCAGCGCGGAAAGTGATCTCCCTTAATCTGCCTATTTCTCGGATAATTGTAGGGGTTTGCTCGGCTGTGGAATAAAACACAAAAGAATCCCCTGAAGCAAATAGCATCTGTTCCCTAGGAATTTGATCGATTTCTGCTGCTAAATGCTCGGGATACTCAGCTGCTGAAATAGTATCATGCACTTGTCGGAACTGTTCGGTAGCACTTCGATGATTATTCTCCTTATGACGGAGAATATAAACTCGATTCCGTAGGAAATTCATCGTTGCAATGTCGTTGCAATGACTTATCTTGCTGAAATGTATTAGGTTGCCTATTGCAAGGTTGATAGTGGTGTCTTTACTGTGCATAAACTCACGTGGCAACATCGCTGTTCGGAGACGTGGGTGTAGAAACCCCGCAACCTGAAAACGAAGTCTATTGTGCCCGGCAAAATAGACAGGCACCACCGGACATTCCACATGGCGAATCAATCGAGCAATATTTGTATTCCACTCCGGATCAGTAATTGCTCGCTCTGCAGGTGAAAAGCTCGATACTTCGCCGGCTGGGAATATGACCAACAACCCTCCTTCTGCTAAATGGCGAAGAGATTCCTTCATTCCTCTACGATTGTTTTTGACCGACGATGAGCCACCGAAGGGATCGACAGGTATAAAACTTCCGGCAAGCTCCGGTATTGAGTGCAACAGATAATTCGCCATAATTTTCACATCCGATCTGATAGTGTGAATGAGCGCGCCAAGAGCAATACCTTCAATACCACCAAAAGGATGATTGGCTACGACGATTGCCGCTCCTGTAGCAGGTATCCGCGCTATCTCTTCCTGCTGCACATTAAGCCGCACATTCATGCTCGATAGAATATCCTGGAAAAAATGATCACCCGAACGTACAGCCGAAGCATGGTCATAAATTCCACGCAAAGCAGGTAAGCCAACAATTGCCTCCACTGCCTGAAAAGGCAAGGAAAGAAAATCTGCATTATGCGGGAGAGGGATACAAAAGAGGGGAGGAGATTGGTTCATATTCAACCTATTGTAATTGTTATACTTCACGTTGTTTAACGTAAAAATACAACACAACGGTTACGTGTATATTTCGGATGATCCTCCATTGAATTATCAATCAGCAATATTGTCAAAATACAATATCGAACGACTGATAGGTGGAGGTAAATCTATTCAAAAATTGAAAATGTAGTGTTAACAACTTTGTAACACTTTTTAACCGCCTCAGATTCAACATAAAAAGTTAGATTGCGTTTGAAAATTTCAATCAACCTCTATTTTCGTTTACTTCCAACTATATAAAAAGGTGTTTTATGATCTCTGTTCGATCTGCTCTCGTAGCCATTGTTGCCTTTTCGGGACTGCTTTCTTCCTCTCTAATTGCGCAAACTGCCACAACTTCTACCTCTAAAAAATTACCGCATGTATTTACTCTTACAAGAGATGTGAATGAAGATGCTGGTGTTGCTACACAAATTCGTCAGGTAAAAGATGAGTTAACTACGCTTCGTTCAACACTCAAATCTCGTGGCTATCAAGTTAGTCAGTGCGATGCAAGACCAATGCTCGGTATCATGCCGGGAGAACAAGCCAAGACCGGTGGAGTGAAAATCAACGAAATCGTACCGAATTCAGGCGCAGAAAAAGCCGGATTACAGGCTGGAGATATTATCACATCTCTTGACGGTAAGTCAGTTAGTACACATTCAGATATCACGGGTATAATTGGCGCTAAAAAAATCAACGATCCTATTTCAGTGACGATTATTCGTGATGGAGAAGAGCAGACAATTACCGCTACTCTCGGTTCACAAAAGACCCGCATGACCGTCCGCAGCTTCTATACACCAAATGGTGAAAATAAATCTGTAGAGCTAAATTTAATGGGCAACACACTCGAAAAGCTCGCCGAACTCAGAAACCTCCCGATAGAATTTAATAATGTCACCGTATGGACAAGCGAAGAAGACACCCCAAACCCATGTGAAAAAATTCGTGAAATGCGCGGGTCATCTCTCCTTGGAGTCTATATTAACACATCAAGAAATAACGGTGTCTTGGTCGAAAGTGCAATCGAAAATACTGGTGCAGTAGCCGCCGGCTTGCAGGGCGGAGATAAAATTATAACCGTAAACAGTGTAGATGTAAGCTCTTACAACGACCTCCGCAGAGTAATCACCGCTCACAAACCAGGTGAAATAGTCACCGTTACCTACCTTCGCGGTGGTGAAAAGTTCATCGTCAATGCCACACTCAGCAGCCTCGCAGACACACGCCGTGAATTAGTCGCCAAGCTCGAAGCAGAATGCAATACACCTGCTCCTACTGCTCAGCCGGGCAAAGCTTTACCTGGGATTCAGACAGGTGAAATTCCACTACCGATGCCACAGCTTACCGTCTCGCCGAATCCTACAACCGGCATTGTTAACGTTCACTTCGAAGGTGATACGAAGCAAGTCGCCTCTGTCAGTGTTGCAGATTTGAATGGCAGCGAAGTACTGAGTCAAGACTTATCAGCCGGCATGGTCGATGTGTCATTAGATCTGACTACTTTCCCTAAAGGTATGTATGTCATTACCATCCGTCAAAATGGTCGTGAGTTTTCAGAGAAAATCGTGCTGAATTAATCATGTGAGTTTCTTTAGAAAATTCTATCATAAAAAAACACAAAACAAATCCCCGTTCATAATCATATAGATTGTGAGCGGGGATTTTTAATTTTTTTACAGTAATTGTCACTCCACTAAGCGCTTACTCAATGTTTTACTCCGGTAATTCACTTCATCCCACTGCACATATTCCACGAACCTGTACCCGCGCTTCTCATAATAGCTTAGTAAATGATGGGCGTTCTCTGAGGTGTCAAGTGCAATTTCAGTCGCACCCATGATTTTCGCAAGTGCTTCTGATGCTGTTAGTAATACTGTACCGAGACCTGATTTTTGATATTCAGGCAGCACTGCAAATTGTCCGAAATGTGCAATTCCGGGACGTTCATAAAATACCGAACCCTTCGTCCACCCCGGATAACTCACCGTAATCGTACCGATTAACCGCTCAGCTCTCACTGCCACAAGACACTGACCATGCGTCATCGCACGCTCTTCGGTGACGGTTTCATTCTGATGTGTTGCCAAAAACGCAATCCCATATCTGCGAGCGGCTTGTAGCTACGGTGGAGAAGGGCGGTCATTTCTGCGAATGAATCGCTCGGCAGAATCAGCCGAATGGTGATTTCCTCACCGTCGGCTGTGGTATGAACAATCGGCAGACGGAATACTTCGGCGTCCATAAGCATCTTGTGTGTTTAGTGGTTGTTGGAATATTTCTTATGAAGCGAACAATTATTCTTTACGCTTAGCATTATCCTCAGCCAAGATTTCAAAGAGTTGTTTGATGTCTTTGAGTTCATAATCTGCATCAGCTTCCTGTGTACCAAATACATCGCCGTACCTCGCAAATGCGGTAATCATTCCTACATTTTTCGCGCCTACCATATCGCGCTCTGCCCAATCGCCTATCATAATTGCTTCGTGTGCTGGAACATTTAACTTAGAAAGTGCCATTAAGAAGGGTTTGGGGCTTGGCTTACGTTCACCCGTGTCGTCGAATGTCACGACCACATCAAAGATATGATGGAAATTCATATAACATAGACGTAGCCACGCCTCGCGCGCGGGAGCATCGGAAACGACTGCTAGCTTGACACCTGACTTGACGAGTTTCATAAGCGTAGCCGTAACATGTGGATAGGGTTTTAATGCAGCTTCTCTTGCGCGGCGATAGGCGATAATTCCCGCTGAAAGAATACGGAAATCAAGATAGCCGAGCGTTTCGGTGAGAAATTGATCAAATACTTTTTGATATTCAATTCCTTGTTCATTATAAATTTTATCGATGTGCGACTTGATTTGCTCGTGAGTGAGGTTCATACTTGCATCCATCATCGCACCAATTGCCGCATCAATTGCCTGGCGTTTCATGGCCATAAAATCGACGAGAGTATTGTCAAGATCGAATATAACTGCTTGTATCATATATACTTCTTTAATGAATAGTAAATTATACAGAAAAACTAAAAAATCAAGTTTACAATTTTTTATACACTCGTTTGCAATCCAAGGGTTGCGCTCCAAAATTCAATACCAAACCATCGGATATATTGTATGCTTTACAGTTTTGAATCGCCTGAATACGATGCCGTTCTTCGATTTTTTCAATGGTTTTAATCTCTACAAGTACTACTCCTTCGACAATAAAATCGACACATAATTTACCAACTTCTTGGTCTTTATAATAGATGATACGTTCTTCATCCTGTGTGAAATCAATCCCTTCCGTCGTAAACTCCAGAGCTAAACATAAACGATAAATTTCGATTGGAAATCCATTACCAAGGGTTTTGTGCACTTCGACAGCACAGCCGATTATAGCATGTGTTAGTTCATCGATATCGCTTTTTTCCATGTTGTTTTTTACATTGAATTATGAAAATATATAATTATCTAACTATTTATAAAGTAAGATAATTCGACAGTATCGGTTGTTAGAATTCATATTCACAACTCTCTCTTCTCCAGCTCCTTGATCATACTCACCCCGCTGCTTGTACCGATTCTCTCAGCGCCGGCTAGTAGAAGTGATTCGGCAAAAGCAATATCTCGAATGCCACCCGATGCTTTGACACGTACATTTTTCCCAACATGTTTTCGCAGTAACTCTATATCTTCCAACGTTGCTCCGCCGGTCGAGAATCCTGTCGATGTTTTAATAAAATCTGCTCCCGCCTCTGTGACAAGAGCGCAAGCCCGAATTTTTTGTTCATCTGTCAAAAGACATGTCTCAATAATTACTTTGACGATCGCATTCTGCGCATGAGCTACGCGAACAACGGACGCAATATCCTTTCGCACGGCATCATCATCTCCGCTGATTAGATGCCCGATGGCAATCACCATGTCGAGTTCGCTCGCGCCGTGGGCAAGTGCATTTTCTGCTTCAAATACTTTGCTTTCGGTGGTCGATGCGCCAAGCGGGAAACCAATGACAGTACATACTTTCACGTTCGATGTGCGAAGTAAACGCGACGAAAGAGCTACATAGCAAGGATTTACACACACCGAAGCGAATGAATATACCATCGCTTCCGCGCAGAGTGTTTCAATCATCACAGCTGTAGCATTCGGCTTGAGGAGGGTATGGTCAATCGATGAAGCAAGCTGAATTTGGGAGATATTGTGCATGAGGAGTTTCAATAATTGATGCCGATAATTTCGTTGCAAAAATAGGTTTTTTTGTGCGAGTATCGTAGCGATTACGATGGCACGCTCATTTCGCTGATTTTTATGATTGAAGATGATTGAAGAGTGAGAAGTTGTAGTCTGAGTTTTTTTGTGAATATTTGTAGTGAGGACATAGAATATGCTGGTGGCGCACTGAGGATTATAACAGGTTAATATTCGTGAAAACCTAATTCAAATTCTAAGGCCTCATTGAGCACAGCACGACTTGGGCGAATGCAATTCGCCCCTACGACTTGTCTCTATATCCGCACATTATGAACAGGGCGAATGCAATTCGCTCTTACGATGTTTATATATTGGAATGACTTACTACTTAGAGACTTACTACTTACTACTAAAATTACCCTTCATGAACGACGAAACACAGCCAAAATATACCGTGCCGAATGCTATTCTTGCTTCGAAATTGGCGAATCTACCTTCCAAAGCAGGTATTTACCAATTTAAGAATGAGCAGGGATCGGTGATTTATGTGGGTAAGGCGAAGGTCTTGAAGAATCGTGTACGTTCTTATTTTCAAGTGCGACCGATGGATGCCAAGACGAAGGCGTTGGTAACGAAAATTACCGATGTTGAAGTGATTGTGACCGACTCCGAGACAGAAGCCCTGCTGCTTGAGAATAATCTTATTAAGAGCTCAAGCCCAAGTATAATATACTCTTGCGCGATGATAAGAGCTATCCGTATATAAGGGTTACTAATGAAGAATTCCCTCGGGTATTTTATACGCGTACTGTAATTCGAGATGGGAGTAAATACTTCGGTCCATACACCGATGGGCGGTATTTATTCTATCTCATGAAGACTCTCAAGACGATATTTCCTCTACGTAGCTGCGACTTACCGCTGACGAACGAGACCATTGCCGCCGGAAAATACAAGGTGTGTCTGGATTTTCAAATTAAACGTTGTGAAGGACCGTGCGAGGCGCATATCACCCGTGAAAAATATGGTGAATACATCAAGCAAACTGTACAGATACTCAATGGACGTTCACGAGAACTCGCCGAAATGCTCGAGTCCGAGATGGAGAGATTAGCGGAAAATTTAGAATTCGAGGAAGCGGCTGCCGTGCGTAACAGGTTGCATTATATCAAAGATTACGCATCGAAACAGAAAATTATGACCACCGATCTCATCGACCGTGATGTGTTTGCGCTTTCCCGGGATGATGATACTGCCTGCGCGGTGATATTCTCGATCCGCGACGGGAAAATGATCGGCAAGCGGCATTTTTATATTGGTAATTCTATCGCTCAGACCGATGAAAATATCATTCAAACCGTGGTTGAAAAATGGTATTTAGAGACGGATTTTGTGCCGGATGAAATTGTCGTCTCGCACGAACCCGAACAGCTCGACTTTCTCGACCGCTGGTTGAGAAATAAACGCGGCTCGGCAATCGAAATCACCGTTCCCAAAATCGGTGACAAGAAAAAACTCATCGCCATGGCAATTACCAATGCCGACTTTTTAATCCGGGAATTGCATCTGCAACAGGCAGCCCGCGAGAATGCACTGCCACGCGGAGTAGCATCATTACAAAGGGACTTACGATTAGAAATGCCGCCGCGAAGAATTGAATGTTTTGATAATTCCCACTTTCAAGGCACCGAATATGTTTCGTCGATGGTGGTCTTCTCCGACGGTCGTCCGAAAAAGTCAGACTACCGGAAGTATAAAATTCATGTGGACGGCAATGACGACTTCGCCGCGATGCAGGAAGTAGTGCGCCGGCGGTATGTGCGCGTGCTGGAAGAAAAGACCGAACTCCCTGATCTCATTATGATTGACGGCGGAAAAGGTCAGCTTTCGGCAGCCGTCGCCGTGCTTGATGACTTGGGATTATACGGCAAAATTCCCGTCATCGGTCTCGCCAAGCGCCTTGAGGAAATATTTGTTCCGGGACAATCGGATGCTATTCTCCTGCCGCGCACCTCGACGAGTCTGCGGCTCTTGCAGTCCGTTCGCGATGAAGCGCACCGCTTTGCAATCACCTACCACCGACTCCTGCGCGACAAGCGCACCTTCCAAACCGAACTCACCGAAATTGCAGGAATTGGCGAAAAAACCGCCCAAAAACTCCTCATCGAATGCGGTTCGGTCGAGAATATACGAGCCCTAGGCGAAGCCGAACTTGCTAAAATAATCGGCGCGAAAGCAGCGAAAGCGGTGAAGGAGCATTTTGAAGGTGGGGAGGAAGAGTAAACTCTTCCGAGCCCCTCGCTTCTTCGCGAGCGGCTCGGTGTACACGTCTTGCAAACCGAGCCGCTCGTTAAGAAACGAGGGGCTCGGGAGGAATACAAACATCTTGACAGGTTTGGGAAAACCTGTCAGGTAGGGTGTACAAACATCAAATAAAAATCCCCCCTATATTTGTATTGCAAAATACTTAAAACATGAAGGGGAAGTGTCAAAAAAGACATTTAAAAATAAGGATAATCCTTGGAAGAAAAAAGCAATTTCGAGGACTAAAACCATTAAGAAGCAGAATAAGAGAATTCAGGAGTTGATGGCTTCACGAGATGGCTGGAAAATAGATGTAAGCAGAATGAGCAGAACGCTTCTCTTGGTCACTTTGATGATGAGAAAGCTGTTCGTCATCAGTATCCGATACAGATGGTTTTGCTGATGGTCGTATGGCAAGCGTATGGTCAGATGAGCCTTCGTTCTGTCCGTCATTGTTTTGCTCAATTGCAGATAGTATTGGCCTTGCATTGTAGAGTTCCGAGCCATAGCAGTATCCGCAATTGGCTGTGCAAGAGTGGGTATTATCGCATTCAACGAGAACAGAAGTCAGTACGTAACCCTGCTGAGCAATGGGCGCTTGTTATAGACAGAGTATTACCATCGGTTCGGAGAAGATATTGTTGGTGTTGGGTTTAGAGCTGAGTACGTGGCAATTTACGAAGAGTTTGAGCGTGAAGATGTTCGGGTATTGGCGGTGGAAACAAGTAAAGGTTGGAGCAGTGAAATGATAAGCCAACGCTTAACAGACGTAGGCAGAACGCACAACATTCGCTACGTTATCAGCGATGGAGGTATTAATTTAAAATGTGCTTTGCGCCTAAGTTCCCTGGTTCATGTACCTGATTGTAGTCATGTAGCCGCAAATGCGTTAGCACGTCAATACACCGCATGAGGGGTATATATCGCTCAGCAAATCTCGCCGGCGCGTTACGCAGGAAGTGGTATTTGAGTAAGAACGTGGTGTATATGCCTCCTGTACAACGCAGTAAATCTCGTTTTCAGAACATATTCCCTGACGATAGAATGGGCTCTTACGATAGTGCAAGAGTGGGAAAGAATCCCGATTGAAGTCCGCGCCGAGCTTTTGTTTGTCAAGAAAAATGAGGCACTTTGGTAGAAATGTTTGAGCAAATAACGGTCGTCAATAGTCTCCTAAAGATATTAAAGGTCAAAGGATTTACAGCCCAAGCCAAGGAGCAAATAACGGTGCTAATCGATACTCTTACGACTCCGCGAGGTCAGCGCATACGCCAAGAAATTGCGACCTATCTAGCGACGCTTTCGTCATTGACAGCTACAGACGAAACGCTTGTGTGTTGCTCGGATATCATTGAAAGCTATTTTGGGAAGTTCAAACAAAGATCAATCCAAACTCTCCACATTCATTGACAGAGTTTGTGCTGACAATCGCCAACTTTGCCGGAGCGTTTAATAAACAAGAAATCAAAGAAGCGTTGGAAAAAATTACGTGTAAAGACCTGTCGAAATGGAATAAAAACGATGCGTCTTTAGCCAAAAAACGAAAAAATATTCAACAAAAATGGGATGAAGAAAGCTGCCTAGTTTGTACACCCTACCTGTCAGGATGTAAATAATCATTTCCCGTCCGCCCAAGAACTATCCAAAGTTGCAGAACAATTCTATTATTAACCCCGCTCATGAAAAAACTATTTAGCTTAATCGGAATAATTGTGGTAATCAGTTCATGCCAAACAGAAAGCAAGCACGATGTATTGTTGCATATAACTCACAGTAATAAGCTTGATTTACGCTATATGGACGGCAAATGTGGAGAGTGGGGCGGAAACGTACAGGAGTTAATAATTTACCGAGATGAATTTGATAGTCCGCTCCTAGCTGATTATTCAGAAAAAACTAAAATTTGTGGTAGTTATAGTGAATTAAAAGATAGCATATCAATTAAGCGTATAAAAATCAACGAAGAAGAAAGCAATTTAATTATTGAAAGCATTAATGAACTTTGCAAAAGTAAAATGAGCAGAGAAAAGGTTCCTCCCCACGGCGGAATTTCTTACCATTTTATGCTAAGTGATTCATCAATGATAATTAGAGATTCTCCCTCAGCTGAGTTGAATAATTTTGCTGCGTTAGTTGTGAAAATTAAACAGAGATGACAGACGCCACAGTTTTTGTGCGGCGAAAGTATCGTATCATGCGTGGATTTTACACATCTGTAGTTACTTTAAAAATAAATCAGTTATCGGCAGTACGGTTGAGTAGTACGTTGTATAGGTAAGTATTGGCGGGCAGATTAAAAACTGCCCGGACGGGAAATTGGTATCGCCGGCGCGTAGAGACGCGATGAATCGCGTCTCTACACATATGTTGTTGGTATCCATTCCAGATATGAATCGTGGCATTCCCGTAGAGACGCGATGCATCGCGTCTCTACACATGCGTTGTCGGTATCCATTCCAGATATGAATCATGGCATTCCCCCGTAGAGACGCGATGCATCGCGTCTCTACGCATATGTTGTTGGTATCCACTCCAGATATGAATCATGGCATTCCCGTAGAGACGCGATGCATCGCGTCTCTACGCATATGTTGTTGGTATCCATTCCAGATATGAATCATGGCATTCCCGTAGAGACGCGATGCATCGCGTCTCTACGCACGCGTCGTAGGCATCCATTCCAGACGTGAAATATGGCATCCCCGTAGAGACGCGATGCATCGCGTCTCTACACATGCGATGTCGGTATCCATTCCAGATATGAATCATGGCATTCCTGTAGAGACGCGATGCATCGCGTCTCTACACATGCGTTGTCGGTATCCATTCCAGATATGAATCATGGCATTCCCTTAGAGACGCGAAGCATCGCGTCTCTAAGCATGCGTTGTCGATGTGAATTCTCACCCAAAAACCGAGGGCATCGCGAGGACGCGATACTCTCGGTAGGTGATGTCGCAAAATTTCCATATTTTTGAAAAACACTCTAAGCGTATGTATAGAAGGAAGATAAATCCATTCCACAATCAGGAGAATTATGTGAAATATCTACAAACTTTGTCGCTGCTTCTTCTCACGCTCGCTCTCTTTGGTTGCTCTGCTGTGCAGCCGGTACGGGTATTGCCCAAAGGAGAAACGCTGGTGACGGCGTCACTCGGCGGACCGGTTGTGCCGAGCAGTAGTCCGGCGGTGATTATTCCTTATACGACGCTTGGACTGCTGTACGGAGCCGACAGTTCGTTGACTATTGGCGGGTCGGTGCATCTTCTTGCTGCTGTTTTTAAGCTCGCTGGGCTTGACGCCGGAGTCTCCTACCGGCTATGTCACGAGTCCGGCATACTACCCGAATTCACGGCTAAGGCGCAACTCTATTCATTTTTCCCGTTTGATGATTTTAGCAGTATCCGTATCGTTCCTCATCTCGGATGCGTTGGGAGTTATAGAGTTAGCGAGAAGGGGCTCGTGTATTTTGGCGGTGAATATACCTATCAATTCACCGGCAAAGACAAGCACTTTCTCACGCCGCTTCCTCGGGTGGCAATTTCCTGTGAGTGCTTCGGCGCGCGTATCAGTAGAAGCGAAGTGGATGGCGGCGACCTCGGCGACCGCGCATGGAGTGTTTGAAGGTGAAGGCGCGCTCGGCGGACATGGCGCAATTGGCGTTTTTGGTGGTTTAACATTCCCATGGTGATTCTATGAAACAACTTTTAACCCTGATTGTATTCTTTTATCTTACCTCGCTTACAAGCTGCACTTTGGACTCTTTTCTCTATAATACCAAAGGAGCTTACGTCTTATTCTCTCTCCAATCAAGTGATCCCTGACTCAGCGCGCAGGGCTGTTAGCTTTGCTTCTGGTGGATTTACATTACACGGATTTATGGTCACACCGGCTGTCCAAAAAACATCCTACATGATTCTCTATTTCCATGGAAATAAAGAAAGTATTGAACAATATTGGGACAGAATGGAAATATTCTATCAGGCAGGAATTCCGGTTTTTATTTTTGATTATCGGGGTTTTGGTATGAGCAACGGCACCTCAAGCGAAGAATCGATGATGGAGGATGCACGTTCGGCTGTTACACTCGTGCAGTCCTATCCTCAGGCACAGCAAGGGCTTGTGTTATACGGCTATTCTCAGGATGTTTTCCTGCAATTTATACTGCGAAAAAGCTTGACACCTTCGCGAACCTCTATTCAAGGCACTCGTTTGTGAATCTCCCTTTGCTTCCGGTGAAACGCTCGTGCAAAGCGGTACATTGCTTGACATTCAGGGTGATTATTTGCTCAAGGGGAAATATGATAATTCCTTACATATCAAAGAAATAAATCTGCCATTTTTACTATTTCACGGAATTGACGACAAATTTATTGATTTGGAGCAAAACGGAGCGGTAGTTTTTGCGAATGCTCCAGCTGAAGTCAGAAAACAATTCATTAGGGTAGAAGGAGCTGACCATACTAATCTTCCGCAGGCATTCGGAGAGGGTCGTTATATTGACTCCATTCGAGCGTTTGTCGAACGGTAGTCTTGTTGCAACTTCATAGTTATAATGGCATTATCGTTACAAATTGAAAGGCAATGCTCAAGGTTTATCGGTTTGACTTAAGTTGGAAGTAGGACCTATGATCCGAGGCAACCATTAGGAAGAGATACTCTCGTTGTCCATTCCGAGCACCTCGCTTTTTCACGAGCTGCTCGGTTGGACGGTTAGGAAGGAAGGGCTTTCCCAAAAACCGAGGGCATCGCGAGGACGCGATACTCTCGGGAGGAGGAGATCACCACCTCGCTTGGACCATAAGCCCCTGTTTGCCGGAAATCAGGTAATATACGAATTACTAGTTTATCGCTCACATCGAAGTCGTAGAGGTGGGCACCTGTATAAGCATCAACCGTGCTAATTACATAAACAGCAATAAGATACAGACCTGATAAATCACGGCTGTTGTGGTAAAATTCTCGCTGACTCTTCAGCACGGCAAGGGCTGATTTGGAGAAGTTAGTGTCGGCAATTGCAGCATTCACTTCATCTCTTTTGGCTGTGTATTGATTGTGATTCCAAATAATTCCATACAGACACGCACCGGCACCCGCAGCGAAAATCGGTACTTTCCAATATGATTCCACATAATATTGCCCGAGCCCCGGGAAGGCAAGCGAGTAGAGAACAGCGCTCGTCGGAGATTTTTTCATCACAAATTCTCGGGAAGTATCAGTTACAATGACTGGAAGGGTGCTATCGGGTGGTGATTGTGCTGTTGAATGAGTAATAACTCCAAAAAAACAAAGAATAAATAGCAAAGAAGTGCATACTACCTGCAGTGTATGCAAAGATGTAGGTCGTATTATGCGCATACGGCAATGACTTCAATTTCGACAATTACATCTTTCGGAAGGCGGCTCACTTCGACAGTCGAGCGGGCTGGCTTGCTTTCACCAAAAAACTCTGCATAGACTGCATTCATGGCAGCGAAGTCGTTCATATCTTTGAGGAAGACAGTGGTTTTGACTACATTATTAGCTGTACATCCTGCTGAAGTAAGTAGAGCTGAAATGTTGGTAATTACTTGGCGAGTTTGGGTTTGGACATCACCATCGAGAAGCGTACCGTCGGGAAGGAGTGCAATTTGTCCGGATAGAAAGAGAAGATCGCCACTTGCCTTGATACCTTGGGAATATGGACCGATCGGTGCCGGTGCAGAAGCAGTATATATTATTGATTTCATAGAAGTTATTTGTTTGGTTGAATTGGTACGGCATCGAATCGATCACCTTCTTGCCATGTTTTTGTATTTTCGTTGAAATGCATCATCGCCACGTGGAGAGTATCATTATTGCGCAAGATAGTACAATAGTTAAAATTTCGAATTACTCCACCATTATACGTGTCGTAATGCAATGAATCTTTAGCAGGTTGCAACTCTTGTCTCGGACCGCCGCCGCCGCCGGTGACGATTACATCAAGAGTATTTGTGACTTTGAAATGTTCATATGTATGTGCGTGTCCACTTGCGGCAAGGGTGAATTTTCGTGAGACTCTGCTCGCTGTTCGGATAAACTCCTGCACCTCTTCCACTTCCTCGGCTACTGTGCTGTTCGTGTAGGCAGGATGATGTGTGCAGAGCACCACATTCCTCACCAAGCTATTTGTATTTAAGGCTTTTAATGTCGAGTCGAGCCACGTTGACTGTTCATCTATTTGTTCGGTCGTCAATTCCTCAATATTCGAGTCGAGCACGAGAAAGGCAATTGAATCAATGACTGTGTAATTCCACGAGCGCTTCTCAGCAAGCGAACGTCGCATAATCGGAAACCGAGCGCTGATTTTTTTGAAAGCGATTGCATTTCTGCCATAATACTCATGATTACCCAACACATTGACAAATCCCACTCCGGCATCACGAGCAGGCTTGCTGATTCGGTCGAAATATTCCCATTCGGAATTACTAGCTCCCCAATTCACAATATCTCCTAAATGAACAATTGCGAGTGGCAGATGGGTAAGTATTTGAGGGAAAATTACTTCGCGGATACTGTCATTCTGTTCACGCCAGAATTCCACCCATAATGTTCGCTGTGTGTCACCAAGGAGAATAATCGTTCCGGACTTTTGAAGTGTAGGCGTAGGATATTCCGGCACTTCCTGCGGTGAGACTCCTGCACATGCAAGCAGTGTGACCAAGCAAATTGGAACAATCCATTGCCGTAACGTGAGTTTATTCATGGAGAATGGAAGAATTGCAGCTTGTCTTTACTCTCATTGTTACATCGATTAATATTGCTGACGCACTTGTTTAGTATGAGCTACAAATTCTTCATAATCAGCATCATCTATATCTGCAAAGCAACCGGCAAAGGAAAGTATCTTCTTTCGTCTTGCTTCTGATATTTGTCTTTTTGGTGTGAGAGAATGAACAAATTGATATACTTCCTCAAGTCGATTCACCGGTACATCCTTTATCTCTTTCAGTATCGAATTTAGTGTAAGCATTCGTTTTCCTCCTTTATGTATTCAATCCCTCTGCTTATTCCTCGTCCGAATAATCCTCCACGCTTTCGAATGCGCCGAGTGCATCTTGGACGGAATCGAAATAGTCAAACAGCCATTCGAGCTGCGAAATTTTTAATAAATTACGTACTTGGTCGCCCACACCGACCAAAATCACCGGTGCGTCATGCTCTTTCATCTGACGATGAGCGAGTAATAAAGCGCTGAGACCGGCGCTGTCGCAGAAGGTCACTTTTGATAAGTCAATAATGAGTCCTATCACATTCGGCTGACCGATAATCAGCATTTCGGCTTTTACGTCAGGCGCATTAAGCGAGTCAAGCTTTGGCTCTTTAAGGGTAAAAATGACGATATCATCGTCTTGTTCTACGGTAAATTTCATGGCATTTATCTGAGAATATGGAGTAAAATGTATTGAATGAGAATTATATTCGAACAAAAATCCGAAATTTTTCGTGATGGACAAACCTATTTCTTTTTGAAGTGCCTATTAATCAAAACCTACCCGTGTTCGGGATTCTTTTGTCCAATCATTCCTAGATGCGTATGCGCAAAATTATCCGAGTATTTGAGTCCATATCCGAGCATTCTGTCCATAGCAGCATGGGTAAAAAGTATGGTGCCGGTGAGTGTTAGTATGGGAATTGAGAGCGAAAATCCGAGTAGTCCGACCACAATAGCAATTCCACGATGATGAAGCAGATTATAAGAAACCGCCCCAACTTTTGAATTAACTAAATATCCGAGCATACCTATATCCGGTGCTAGTATTAATCCCAAAAACGTCCACCAGGAGTAACCCAATGTACTAAAAAACACTACCCCAAGCGCGAATAACGCAAGCTCTTCCAATTGTAGTAGTAATTTCATAACATAATTTAAAATAATGAAATAGATAAAATTACGGAGTAGATACTAACTCCTTTTTTTTACTTTTGACGGCAAAAAACGCCACTCCGAGCATTATCGCTCCTGCAATAGCAAAACACCATCGCATACCTGCATGCGAGGCGACCCATCCACTCATCGATGGACTTATTAAATTACCGAGCAAGCTTGCACTTGAGGCGAGTCCCATGAGTCCACTGCGGTTCTCGTGCGGTGTGTTTTTACTGAAAGCTGTGTAGAGTGTGGGAATAATTGCAGCGGTGAAAACACCGATAATTGCACGTAATCCAAAGAGATACTCATAGCTCGGTACAAAGCTTTGTACGATAGTTGATACTCCCACTGCAAGTGCGGCGACTTGAAGTGTTTTGACAAACCCCTTGCGGTCATTTCGACGTCCCCAGTACGGCGCAAAAATTATACTGAATACGCCGACAATACCAACCATTATACCGGTGAGTGTGGATAAATATTCCGTAGGCGCACCTAAATATTCCAAATAAAAGGCATTACCGGCGAGACGAATACTATCGACGATTGGGCTGCGATAATGAGCAAGAGAATACTGCGGAGTTCGGGTGTACTCCAAGCATGTCGTAAATTTTCCAGAACAGAGTTTTTCTTCTGTTTCTCCACTTCAATTTCTCTTTTTTCGACCACAAAATAGATCACAATCACAGCGCTGATGAGACACATCGCTCCGACAAAGAAAAACACATTTCTCATACCGATGGCATCCGATAGTACCCCACCGACGAGCGGTCCAACTATATTCCCGGCTGAAATTGTCGATTGGAGCAGACCTATTGCGTACCCGGCGCGACGCGGTGGTGTCGAAGCCGAAACAAAGGCTAGAGTGGAGGCAATGAATCCGCTGACTGCTCCCTGAAACATCCTTAGAGCGAGAAGCTGCCAGACTGTCTGGGCGAATCCCATCAACGCCATAGCGACTGCAAGACCAATAATTGCCCGTACTACCATGAGTTTACGTCCGTATTTATCTCCCATCGCTCCCCAAATTGGAGATGTAATTACTGAAAATAAAAATGGAGCGGCTATTATCAAGCCGCTCCATTGCTGGGCTTCTTCGAGCTGTGTCACACCGAGATGTCGCACATAGAGCGGCAAAAACGGCAAGCATGCGCTCATGGCGAGCATCGCTATAAATTGTGCTATCCAAAGAACATACAGATTTTTTTTCCAAAGTGGAATTTCAACGGAGGACTTCATGAAGCTGATGTTGGGATTTGAGAACTTTAGTAATGTGCATCGGCACAATGAATTGATCTGTTTTGATATGTTGAGATACTTTCAAGTTTTCTGTGATATTTGGAACGTTCTGAACGAATTTTGAGTAAATGCATTCAACTTCATTCTATACATATTTTCAAAATTAAACTACTAATTATGAAAGCATATATTCTATTTAAACTACAAATTATGAATTCGTGCAGTACTAATTCATCGATTTTATTCTTTGAAAGGGAAGTAGCTATCTAAATACACTCGTTAAATATATTAATCGATTAGTATTTGAGCGGATATTCTTTCACTAATTATGCTATATTTGATGTCGATTATTGATATAATTTAACGATCTATCTCTAATCCATATCTGCAGAATTTAAACTAGCTGTCGATTTGAACAAATATTTTGTTCTAACTATCATATTTTATTAATTGTAGTAGAAAGTATTTATGAAACAACTTGTACTAATTATAACGTCCCTTATTTTGTGTGGAGGAAATCTTACGGCACAGAGGAAAACGACAGGCTTTTACGATTTACAAGAAAATTCTCGGGGAAATATTGCTTTTAAAGGTACCAATTATGGAATTTTTGGGCTTGATACCAAAAATTCCATGGGTGGTGGATATTGGAAACGTGGCTCTGCCAACCAATACATTTATGGGGGTGGTATGTGGTTCGGCACACAGAAAAATGTAAATAATAAACCCGGACAAAAATTA
The DNA here is from genome assembly GCA_016720145.1 of Ignavibacteria bacterium. GTDB lineage: Bacteria > Bacteroidota > Ignavibacteria > Kapaibacteriales > UBA961 > JADJXV01. The sequence continues at coordinate 425,986 of JADJXV010000002.1, forward strand.
GTATTAATTTCGTACAACCCCAATTCCGGTGCTTCTTGGATGGCACCATCTGTTCATCCAAGTATAGATAACCCACGTGACTCTTTGAAATATGCACATCTTTATTATTCAACAGATTTTGATATAAATGGCGATGCAAATAATGTTGCTGACACTATAGGTTCGTATAAGTGGCCTATTTTAAAAAAAGCTAATCAGAGTAATTTCGGTGAATTTATCGCTGATCCTGCACTGCGCATTTCTTCTAATGATAAACCACATTTCGTTTCTGCAGAAGACGTTATTTGTGTTTATAATGACGCCGAATTAACTCGTTACGAGGGTGGTATCTCAACAAGGCGAGCACAGGGCTATCCACTTGGAATTAGCATTGTTCAACGCACGTATTTTTTTGATAAAGCACCACTTCAAGATGTATTGATTCTGCGATATGAAATTACTCATACTGGTAGCGACACATTATCACATTGTTGGTTTGCTCCAGAATTTGACTTTGATATTGGTCCTGGTGGACAGAATTCATCCGGCAATGATAAACTCAAGTACTATGGATCAGATAGTACCTTAGGACTTGTCGTTGGATGGTCATTAGGCACAAACGTAGATAAAAACAAAGGGTTGGGCTATTTTGGGGCCACCTTACTTGAAACACCAAAAGTTGACGCCTCAGGAAATCTATCTTCTCAAGGAAGAGAATTAGGTCTAAAAACTCACCGTAACTGGGTACTTGATAATGATCCAAAAGATAATGGTGATCGGTATGATTTTATGTCATCAGGTCAAATCGATGAAGAAATTGAACCGGGCGACAAGAGACTTTTAATGGCAACCGGACCCTTTACTATGCAACCGGGCGAGACAGCTGTCATTAGTTTTGCAATCATGTTTGCAGCTACTGCATCAGGTGGAGATGCAACGGGTTCGAACGCAGATGTAGCCAAACTTGTCCAGCTCTGCCGTGATACCAAAGCTGCGTATTCGAATTTTGCAAAAGGTGGTGATTTCACAGCCGTACATGAAGACATTCAAGCGGATGTTCATTCTCTCTATCCGAATCCTACGACAGGAGTTACGACTGTAGAATATGCCGTAAACTCACCATCGATGGTAACGGTAGAAGTATTTGATATGTTGTCGAATCGTGTTGCTGTACTTGAAAACGCAAGCAGGGCGCCCGGCACCTACCGAACCTCATTTGACACGCAGTCACTTCCTGCCGGTGTGTATTACTTCCGAATTGATATCGGAGGTGTAATTACGCTCAAAAAGCTTATTGTGGTGAAGTGATTTGGCTTGTGTTTTTTTTAACCGAATAGATGTACGCATCGTGCGCTACGGGTGAAGTAAACTCCTAGCGCACAGAGCGTTGTGTTCGTTTGTTATATTACCTGAAACGGCAAATTTGCAACTCCATACCCTATTGAAATTCCATGCACTTCCCCGTTCAAATAGGCGTCGGTAATTTTTCAATCAGCGCTCATTTGCTTTGTGAAACGCTTGCGATGGTCGTGGGTTTTCGGTATTTTCTTTACCTGCGGAAGCGACAGCCGGATGCTATTAGCGATTCCAATCGAGTATGGATCCTCATCGGTGCTGCCTTTGGTGCGTTTTTTTTCTCCCGCCTGCTTGGCTCGCTTGAGCATCCTGAATTATTTGTCAATTCACCAAATAAACTCCTGTATTTCTATGCAAATAAAACTATTATCGGCGGACTCCTCGGCGGACTGCTGACGGTTGAACTCGTCAAAAAACGATTGCAGGTTACGCATTCATCGGGTGATTTATTTACCTTTCCACTGATAGTGGCGATGATCATCGGGCGCATCGGATGCTTCACCACAGGAGTATATGAAGAGACCTATGGCGTGCCCACCACAAGCATTCTCGGCATGGACTTAGGCGATGGAATTCTTCGCCATCCGGTGACACTGTATGAGATTGCATTTCTCCTCCTGCTAGGCGGCTTCTTGAAGTATCTCGAGCGCGCACATACACTTCGGGACGGGTATCGTTTTCAAGTATTCATGACGCTGTATCTTCTCTTCCGCCTGCTGCTCGATTTCATAAAGCCCGGCTATACTGTATTTTGGGAAATCGGCACGATTCAGTTATGTTGCATACTTGGACTATTCTATTACCGCCACATTCTGTGGAAATTACTCATTCATCCATCGTTACTCTATGAACGACACTAAACGCGACTATATCTACTACGACCACACCATCAGCTTGTGCAATGAATGCCACCGGCAAATCAGCGCGAAAATTATCTTTGAAAGCGGGAACGTGTATCTCACCAAACGCTGCAAAGAACATGGGTTTCAAAAAGTGCTTATCGCGACGGATATCGAGTATTATAAGCAGCAGCGGAATTTCAATAAAGCGTCCGAATATCCGCGCACGCCGCATACCGACACGGTGTATGGATGTCCGTTTGATTGTGGAATATGTCCTGACCACGAACAGCATTCCTGCCTGACGCTCATCGAGGTGACTGACCGCTGCAACCTCACGTGCCCTACCTGTTATGCGAGTTCGTCGCCGACGCATGGCAATCACCGCACACTCGAGCAGATTAATATGATGCTTGACGCGATTGTGCTCAGCGAGGGCGAACCAGATGTGGTGCAAATCAGCGGCGGAGAGCCGACGATTCACCCGGAGTTTTTTCAGATTCTCGACCTTGCGAAGTCAAAGCCAATTAAACACTTAATGCTGAATACTAATGGAATTAAAATCGCCAATGACCTGGAATTTACGAAACGCCTGGCGACCTATATGCCGGCTTTTGAGGTGTACCTGCAATTTGACTCCTTCAAGCCGGCGGCGCTGCGCAAGCTTCGTGGCGGCGATTTGACCAATATCCGAAAAAAGGCATTGGAGAATCTTAATAAGTTTAATATTTCGACGACGCTTGTTGTGACGCTCGAAAAAGGACTCAACGACGATGAAATCGGCGAGATTATCGACTTGCCTTAACCCAGCCATGCGTTCGCGGCGTTACCTTTCAGCCCACGCAAGTCAGCGGGCGATTGGAGAATTTCGACCCTGCTGTTAACCGGTTGACGAATACGGAAGTTCGGCAGAAAATCCTCGACCAAACGACCATTTTCCAGCCCAACGACCTAATCCCCGTGCCGTGTAATCCCGACGCGCTGGTGATGGCGTACGCGCTTAAGTATCAGAATAAAGTTCTGCCGCTGACGCACCTTATCGACCCGGATATACTCCTCAATTCCTCTAAAAATACCATCGTCTATGAACAGGACGAAGCCCTCCAACAGCATGTCATGAAGATGTTTAGTACCGGGATTTCGACTGATATGGTCAGCAAAACCATCAGCACGCTCCTTTGCTGCCTGCCAAATATTATCGCGCCGAATCTTTCCTATCAAAATCTCTTCCGTATTATTATCATGAACTTCATGGACGCCTACGACTTTGACGTGCGGGCAATCAAAAAATCATGCGTTCATATCGTGAATACCGACGGCAAAATCATACCGTTCGAAACGATGAATCTCTTTTACAGGCCGGAATTTAAAGATAAGTTAAATATATTGAGAAGTGAGTTGCATCATGCATAAGCTCGATAAAACCGTCGGGGTGAATTTATTGATATTGCTGATATATACCCTCTGTC